>NZ_JAHFZY010000003.1:79519-977316 GCF_018603865.1 Actinomadura sp. NEAU-AAG7 | reverse complement strand
GGGTCCACGTCACCGACCCCACCAACGCCAGCCGCACCATGCTGATGGACCTGGAGACCCTGGAGTGGGACGAGGAACTCCTGTCCTTCTTCACCATCCCCCGCGCGATGCTCCCCACCATCAAACCCTCCTCCGCCCCCGACCCCTACGGAGTCACGCGCAAGGACGGGCCGCTGGGAGGCGAGGTCGCGCTCACCGCCGCGCTCGGCGACCAGCAGGCCGCGACCGTCGGGCAGGTGTGCTTCGCGCCCGGCGAGGCCAAGAACACCTACGGCACCGGCAACTTCCTCCTGCTCAACACGGGGGAGGAGCTGGTGCGGTCCGACAGCGGCCTGCTCACCACCGTCTGCTACCAGTTCGGGCGGGAGCGGCCCGTCTATGCGTTGGAGGGGTCGATCGCGGTGACGGGGTCGGCGGTGCAGTGGCTGCGCGACCAGCTCGGGATCATCTCCGGCGCCGCCCAGAGCGAGGACCTGGCCCGGCAGGTCACCGACAACGGCGGGGTGTACTTCGTGCCCGCCTTCTCCGGACTGTTCGCCCCCTACTGGCGCTCGGACGCCCGCGGCGCCATCGTCGGGCTCTCGCGCTACAACACCAACGCCCACCTGGCCCGCGCCACCCTGGAGGCCATCTGCTACCAGACCCGCGACGTGGTGGAGGCCATGGCCCGCGACTCCGGCGTCCACCTGGACGTCCTCAAGGTCGACGGCGGCGTCACCGCCAACGAACTGTGCATGCAACTCCAAGCCGACATCCTGGGCGTCCCGGTCTCCCGCCCCGTCGTCGCCGAGACCACCGCCCTGGGCGCCGCCTACGCCGCCGGACTGGCCACCGGCTTCTGGAGCACCACCGACGAACTCCGCACCAACTGGAACCAAGACAAACGCTGGCAACCCACCTGGACCGACACCCAACGCCAACACGGCTACGCGGGCTGGAAGAAGGCCGTCGGCCGCACCCTCGACTGGGTCGACGTCGACTGACGCGGCCGCCCCTCTCATCGGGAGCATGCAGTGAGATCCGTAGCGCTCGGACCGCAGTACCGCGAGGACACCCTCCGCGACCTCGCCGGGACGGAGTTCGACGTCCTGGTGGTCGGCGGCGGCATCACCGGCACGGGCGTCGCCCTGGACGCGGTCTCCCGGGGCCTGTCCGTGGCCCTGGTGGAGGCGCGCGACTTCGCGTCCGGGACCTCGGGCCGCTCCAGCAAGCTCATCCACGGCGGGCTGCGCTACCTGGAGCGGCGCGAGTTCGGGCTGGTCAGAGAGGCGCTGCGGGAGCGCGGCCTGCTGCTGCGGCTCGCGCCGCACCTGGTGCGCCCGGTCCGGTTCCTGTATCCGCTGCGGCACCGGATGTGGGAGCGGGCCTACGTCAGCGCGGGCGTCACGCTGTACGACACGATGGGCGGCGCCGGGGCGCTCCCCCGGCACCGCCACCTGACCCGTCGCGGCGCCCTGCGGGAGGCCCCGGCGCTGCGCCCGGACGTGGTGGTCGGCGCGATCCAGTACCACGACGCCCAGGTGGACGACGCGCGCTACACGATGATGGTCGCCCGGACGGCCGCGCACTACGGCGCCCGGATCGCGACCCACGCCAGGGTGACGGGCTTCCTGCGGGAGAGCGAGCGGGTGACCGGGGCGCGCGTCCTGGACCTGGAGGGCGGGCGGGAGATCGCCGTCCGGGCGCGCCGGGTCGTCTGCGCGACCGGGGTGTGGACGGACGACGCGCAGGCCATGACCGGGCGGCGGGCGCGGATCGGCGTGCAGGCGTCCAAAGGCGCGCACCTGATCGTGCCGCGCGACCGGATCCCGATGGACACGGGCCTGGTCACGCGGACGGAGCGGAGCGTCCTGTTCGTGATCCCGTGGGGGCGGCACTGGCTCGTCGGGACGACCGACACCCCGTGGGACGACGCGCCCGACACGCCCGTCGCCGACCACACCGACATCGGCTACATCCTCGACCAGGCCAACGCGGTGCTGCGCACGCCGCTGACCCGCGAGGACATCGAGGGCGTGTACGCGGGGCTGCGCCCGCTGCTGTCGGCCGAGGAGGGCGACACGGCCCGCATGTCCCGCGAGCACGCGGTCGCCGAGCCGGTCCCGGGCATGGTCGTGGTCGCGGGCGGCAAGTTCACGACCTACCGGGTGATGGCGCGGGACGCGGTGGACGCGGTCGTCGAGGGCCTGGAGGAGCCGGTGCCCGCCTCGGTGACCGAGCGGCTGCCGGTCCTCGGCGCGGTCGGCTTCGAGGTGCTGTGGAACGACCGCCGCCGGATCGCCGCCGGGTCGGGGCTGCACGTCGCGCGGGTCGAGCACCTGCTGCGCCGGTACGGGTCGTGCGTCCACGACGTCCTGGACCTGATCGCCGGTGACCCGGCGCTCGGCGCCCCCCTCCCCGGCGCGGAGGACTACCTGTGCGCCGAGGCCGTCCACGCGGTGACCCACGAGGGCGCGCTGCACCTGGACGACGTCCTCGCCCGCCGCCTCCGCGTCCTGATCGAGGAGCGGGACGGCGGTCTGGAGGCGGCGGCGCACGTCGCGGGGCTGCTCGCGCCGCATCTGGGCTGGAGCGCCGAGGACGCCGCGGGCGAGGTCGAGCGGTACGCGTCGCTGGTCAGGTCGGAGCGCCGCGACGGCCCGGCGGCCGCGGAACCCCCGGTGACCGCCGCCTGACCGCCCGCTAGAGGGAGTCGGTCTCCAGGGCGGGAGCCGGAGCGGTCCCCCGGCCCGCCTCCCGCGGGGGGCTCTCCTCGCGGACGGGCGCGGCGTCGTCGAGGAGCCCGAACAGCCGGTCCCAACGGGCGAGCACCGCCTCCGGGTGGAACCGCCGGACCGACGCGCGGGCCGCGCCGCCGAGCGCCCGGCGCAGGTCCGGGTCGTCCATCAGGCGGCCGAGCGCGGTGGCGAACGCGGCGGTGTCGCGGCGCGGGGCCAGCAGGCCGCACTGGCCGTCCTCGATCAGCACGCGGACCCCGGGCGCGCAGTCGAAGGCGACCGCGGGCAGCCCGTAGGCCATCGCCTCCATCAGCGACATGGGCAGCCCCTCGTCCCGGGACGGCAGCGCGACGACCGACGCCTCGATCAGCGCCTCCTCCACGTCGGCGACCACCCCCCGGAACTCGACCGAGTCCGCGATCCCGGCGTCCTCGGCCCGCGTGCGCAGCTCGTCCTCCCGGGGGCCGCCGCCGTAGACGTGCAGCCGCCAGCCTGGGCGGGTCGCGACCGCCTCCGCCCACGCCTCCAGCAGCAGGTCGATCCCCTTCTCGTGGGACAGGCGCCCCACGCAGGCCACCACGGGCAGGTCGAGCGTCGGGTGGGCGCGCGGCTCGACCGGCAGCGGGTTCGGGATGTGGTCGACGTTGGTCATGCCGTCGCGCGCCCAGGCGTCGGCGTCCTCGGCGGTGAGGACCAGCAGCCGGTCCGCCCCGGCGAAGTGCTCCCTGACCCGGCGGTAGCGGGAGGAGCGGCGGCTCGCCGCGTACGACTCGTGGCTCATCCCGACGACGCGCAGGCCCGAGGTGTCGGCCCGCCGGACCCACTCCATCGCCCACACCTGCGCGACGACCACCATCGCGCCGGGCCGGGCGGCGGCGAACAGCTCGGTCAGCCGGGCGGCGCCGCGCCGCTGCGACGCCCGGCGCCACAGCTCGCGCCCGAAGGCCACCGGGTTCAGACGCCCCCGCGCCGTGGCGGGCCGCCACGCGAACGCGGGCGGGCGCCACCGCCGGTGCAGCACCTCCACGGCGTAGGAGCCGTCCCGGCCGTGGTGGTGGGACGCGGCGCCCCGGGTGACGCCGACGAGCGTGACGCGGTCGCCGCGTCCGGCCAGCAGGCGGGCCATGAGGTGCGCCCAGCGCTGGAGGCCGCCCATGTCGTCGACGTTGTCGCAGATGATGAAGACGTCACGTCCGGCCACGGCCGCTCCTTCCCGGAAGGCGCCGCGCGGCGGTCCCGCGCGTGGCCGCCGCCCCGAGGAATCTCCGGGCCAGGCGTCCGGGGCGGGAGGTGGCGGCGCCCAGCACGACCGCCCGCGCGAGCCGTCCCCGCGTCCCGGCGGAGTCGAGGGCGAAGGCCAGGTGCCCGCCGGCGGTGGTGTAGGAGCGGAGCCGGTCGGCGGCGAACCGCGTCAGCCGGGGCCGCACCGGGAACGCGACGCCGTCCAGCGGCGGCGATCCGGGGCCGGCGCCGGGACGGGTGACCAGCTCCCCGCGTCCCGTGCCCACCCGGAGCCGCACGTCCCAGACGGGGTCGGTGAGGCCGATCGGGCGGATCCGGCGCGCGGGGTCGAACTCGGCGCTCCAGGCCAGCACGTCGCCCCGGTGCTCGACGCGCGCGGGCGTCCGCGCCGTCCTGGACGGGCGGCGCCGGTCGCGGAACTCCAGCGCGGCCGTCAGCGCGGCGCCGGGCGGGATCCGGCCGAGCGGGTTCAGCACGGTCCCGGCGACGCGCGCCAGGCCGTCCCGCATCTCAAGCCGGGTCACGGTGTTGGCGGGCCGCAGCTTCTTCAGGGACCGCTTGTGCAGGCGGAGGCCGGTCACGTCAAGGACGCGGCGTGCCGGCGCATCCCCGGCGGGGTCGCCCCAGTAGATCCGCCCGTCCCGCTCCCGCAGGTGGACGCGCAGCTCGGGACGCTCCGCCCGGTCGTACTCGGCGGCCGCCAGCGCGCCCTCGTGGTCGCCCTCGCGGAGCAGGAACGCCGCGATCGCGGGCAGCGTCTGGGCGGTCTCGAACGCCCGCGGGTCCAGCTCGGCGACGTAGGCGGAGGCGAGGTCGAGGAAGCGCGCGCGGTGGGCGGGGTCGCGGGCGCGCAGGTCCCGCAGGTGCAGGGGGAGATCGTGGTTGACGAACTTGACGTCCTTGGCCCGCTTCAGCTCGTGCGCCCCGCGCCCCGCGAACAGCGCGTCGATGCGCCGGTGGATCTCCAGCCGGTCGGCGAGGCTGGCCGTCTCGGCGCGCCGGTTGGAGATCGACGGCGCCGCCGCCCCCTCCTGGACCAGCCAGCTGTAGACGCGGTGCGGGATCAGGGCCGTGCCCTCGGCCGCGAGGTAGGCCTCGGCGGTGAACAGCAGGTCCTCGTAGTGGAGCCGCTCGACGAACCGCAGACCGGCGCGCTCCAGGAAGTCCCGGCGGTAGACCTTGTTGGTCGAGAGCGTGTCGTAGAGGAGGTTGGGGTACTCGCCCAGCGACCCGTAGAGGACGCTGCGCCTGTAGAGCCAGGGGAACCAGGGGCGGACGCGGTCCGGGCCGCCCTCGGGGACGTCCAGGAAGATCCGTTCGCAGAGCCCCGAGACCAGGTCGGCGCCGGTGTCCTCGGCGGCGGCGACGAGGTTGAGGCAGGCGTGCCGGTCCAGCAGGTCGTCGCTGTCGAGGAACATCAGGTAGCGGCCGTCGGAGCGCTCGATCCCGGCGTTGCGCGGGCCGCCGCAGCCCCCGGAGTTGGACGGCAGGTGCACCGCGGCGACCCGGCCGGGATGCGCGGCGGCCAGCCGGTCGGCCACCCGGCCCGTCCCGTCGGTGCTCGCGTCGTCGACGATCACCGTCTGGACGCCGCCCAGCGACTGCCCCAGCGCCGAGGCCACCGCCCGCGGCAGCCGCCGCTCGTCGTTGTAGGCGATCACCACCACGCTGACCCGCGGGCGCGCCCGCATGGGCGGTCCCCCCTCCCCCGGCTTGCCTCGTCAGCCGGGAGTGTTTCCAGGAACGCCGCGTGAACGTCCAAGACCGATCAAAGGGCGTCAATGATTCCCATTACCCGAAACCGGGATCACCGGGCGAGGCCGGGCATGCCGGAAGCCGCCCGGCGGTGCCGGGCGGCTTCCGTGCGGCTTCCAGCGGCGTTCATGCGCGCCGCGTGGGGGGCGGGAGGGTGGGTCAGCCCGAGTAGTCGGGGTAGCCGTAGCCCACGACCTGCGACTTCTTGCGGATCTTCTGCTTCACCGCGTCGCCGGTGTTGCCCTCGACGGTGCTGATCGTGCCGTTGCCGTTGTCCTTGACGACGAACCCGACGTGCTCGATGCCGTCGATGCCGCCGCTGCGGCCGTTCTTGAAGTCGAAGAAGACGACCGAGCCGGGCTTGGCCTTCTGGCCCCAGCGGCCCTCCTTCTTGAACCAGGTGGCGTGCTGGACGGTGTAGGCGTCCCAGCCCATGTCCTTGGCGCCGACCTGCGCGCCGACCCACGAGACGAACATGTTGCACCAGCTCGCGCCCTTGTACTCGCGCACGGCGCCGCCGTCCCGCTTGGCGGTCTCGGCCGCGTGCGGGGTGGACATGTACCACTTGTGGAACTTGGTGTTGCCGCCCTTGCCCTCGCGGATGCCCACCTGCGACTCGGCCATCTTGATGACTTCCTTGGCCTTGACGCGGTGCGGCGGCACCTTGAAGCCCTCGCGGCGGGCCTCGGCGGCCTGCGAGAGCGCCGGGGCACCGGCCTTGTGGGCGGACCGCTCGGCGTGCGCGGGCTCGCCCGCGACGTGCGCGACCGACGCGGCGCGGGCCGGGGTCTCGGCGGTGGCGCTGTCGCTCGCGAGGGGGTTGAAGACGGCCAGCCCGAGGGCGCCGACGAGGACCGCGCCGACGGCGACGCCGACGGCCCTGTCCTCGGCGGACAGGCTGGACAGGCTGGCGATGGAAAGTCGATCGAAACGACCGGTCATGCAGGGGATCTCCTTGTCTTCCATGGCGCCTACCGGGTTAGCTGACGGATTCGGGCATGGAAGAGCCCTACGGCGCGCTCTGGGAGCGCCCCGATTCACCCCTGGAACCTGGGTCCCCGGCTCCGTGCGGTCTGGGACGACCGGCACGGACTCGGCCTCGCACCGCGGAACACGATGCGTTTCGGATGTATCTCAGTGACTGATCTGAGGAGCGCCCTTCATCGGGCGCGCGCCGCGGGCGGGTTCCGCTCCGCGACCGCCGTCCGCGCTTCGCGCGTCCGGCCCACAACGCATGGAACGCGTTGGGTGATTTCGGTAGAAGGTACCAACCTTCCCAAGAAAAGCAAACCAGGCACCAAACAGAGTCTTGCCTGATCAAAGCCCTCTCAAGGGAGTCCCAACGCCGGGGGCCCGCCGGGTCTTCCCGATCTTTCCCGGGTTCTCCGGCGGCGATCACAAGGAGGTCCCGGATCCCTTATGGCGGTGGAATCCCGCGCTTCCGAGCCGGTCCCGGCTTTACCTTGACCCCCGCACGCAACGCCCGGGTAAAAAAGGTCATCTTCGACGTGGCGAGGGGTCCGCCGGGCCTGCACAAAACCCGGAATGAGTCCTACGTCACGCAGGGTTACGCCACGGGGAACGGAGTGACCTGGGTCACTCGACGCGCAGGGCGAACAGCGTGGTGTCGTCGGCGGCGCGGTCGTGCTCCATCCGCGCCAGGACCTCGTCCAGCACCGGCTCGGGGCTGGACGCGCACTCCGCCAGGATGCCGGTGAGCCGCTCGATCCGCTCGTCCAGGTCGGCGTCCCGCCGCTCCACCAGCCCGTCGGTGTAGAGGAAGATCAGGTCGTCGGGCCTGAGCTGGATCCTGGCGGTCCCGTAGGCCCAGTCGGGCACCGCGCCCAGCATCGGGTCCGGGACGACCTCCATCGGCGCCGCCAGCCCGCCCCGCACGAGGATCGGCGGCGGGTGGCCCGCGCACGTCCACTCCAGGACGTGGCGGCGCGGCTCGAAGTGGGCCACGACGGCGGTGCCGGTCGCGGGCGGCTGGATGTGCCCGACCAGTTCGTTCAGCCAGCCCACGAGCCGTCCCGTGGGCTCCCCGGTGCACGCCAGCCCGAGCAGGCCGTTGCGGGTGCGGGCCATGGCGGCGGCGGCCGGGAGCCCGTGCCCCGCCGCGTCGCCGATCGCGAACAGCGCCCGCCCGTCGGGCATCGCCCGGGTCGCGAACCAGTCCCCGCCGATGCGGGCGGTGCTCTCGGCCGCCAGGCTGCGCAGGTCGACGCGCAGGCCCGGCAGCTCGTCCAGCTCGCTCTCGTCCGGCAGGATCGCGCGGCGCAGCGTCACCGCCACCCGCCGCTCCTGCGCCGTCTGGGCCTGCTGCTCCAGCATCTGCCGCCGGGTCTCGGCCAGCGCCCGCTCGATCCCGCGCCGCCGCGTGATGTCCTGCGAGACGATGTTGATCGAGACCGGCAGCCCGGAGTCGTCCAGCACCGGCTCGGCGAACACCCACAGGTGCCTCGGCGCGCCGTCCGGGCCGACGACGCGGTGCTCGGCCTCCACCGGCTCCCGGCGGGAGAACAGCGTCTGGACGGCCTCCTCCACCAGCGGGAGGTCGTCGTCCATCACGACCTTCGGCAGGTCGTCGGGCATCGGCGGCACCTGGTCGGCGCGCAGGCCGTAGTTCGCGAGCATCTGCGGGGTCCACTCGGCGTCGCCGGTCGCGAGGTCCCACTCCCCGAACCCGAGCAGCGCGAGCCGCTCGACCCGCTCCAGCCGCCGCGCCTGCCGGTCGGCGTCGTCGTGGTAGCGCCAGCTCACGCACAGGCCGGTGGGCACCGCCACGCACCGCACGCTCATCCGGGACGTCCGCGACAGCCCGCCCTGCGCGGTCGAGTACGTCATCGACGCCCGCTCCAGCCGCCTCCCGGTCTCCACCACCTCCACGAACGCGTCGAAGAGCCCGCTCATCGCCATCCCCGGCTCGGTCGGGAGCAGCCGGCGGCCCGCCAGCTCCTCCGCGCCCCGGCCGAACAGGTCCCGCGCGAGGTCGTTCAGCTCCGCGTAGAGGAAGTCGGCGACCTGTCCGCCGGAGTCCCGGACCGGGATCAGGTGCGCCGCGCCGTCGAGCGCGCCGTCCAGGAACGCCCTGGCCACCGGGTCCTCGGGCAGCCCGGCGATGATCTCCGCGTCGTCGGCGGTGTCCTCGGTCCGGACGCGCCGCAGCACGTCCTCGGCCTGCGTCACCACGGCCCGCCGCTCGTCGGCGCCCTTCGCCCGGGGCGCCTTCCGCCCGGTCAGGGCGGCGCCCTCCGGACCCGGCACCCCTCCCCGGTCGCGCGCGCCGACCACCAGCGCCGCGGCCTCGGCCAGCTCCATGTCCATGTCGCGGGCCAGCCAGATCAGGTGCTGCAGCGCCTCCCCCGGCGGGACGCCCAGCCGCCGCGCCAGCACCACCCGCGCCTCCGCCAGGACCGCGCGGTCGTGCGCGGCGCCCCGCAGGTCCTCCAGGTCGGGCACGGCCGCGTGCGCGCCGGACGGACCGGCCCCCGCGGGCCTCCCCGCGGGATCGGACGTCCGCGCCCCACCGCCGTCAGCTTCCGCCACCGCGTCCCCCATTCGGCGTTCGATGACCCCGGGAGAAAAGGTACATACACCGATGAAGGACTCTTCGCTGTCATTTCATCAGCAGGCCAGATCTTTAACCCGGTTTTCCGTTCGGCCCGGAGACGACCGGTTCAGGGGCACCTTCCCCGAAACCTCCCCGCCACACCCAGGCCCCCCGGAGCGGTCCACTTCTCTCGATTGGATGGCGACAGGCGCGCCCCGGCGTCCCTAGCGTGAACCCCATGCACGACGACCTCGCGCGGCTCCCCGGACTGCTCTCGGGCCACGCCGCCCGCCTCCTCGCCACGCTGGACGGGCGCCCCGCCGCCGTCCCGCCCGGGCCGCGCACGCCGCCGCGGCCGCTGCCCCCGGCCGCCGGCCTGGAGGGAGCGCTCGCCGAGTTCGCCTCCCGCTGGGAGCCCGGCTTCGCGGGCAGCGCGGGCCCGCGCTACTTCGGGTTCGTCACCGGCGGCGCCACCCCCGCCTCGGTCGCCGGGGACTGGCTGACCTCCGTCCTGGACCAGAACCCGGCCACCCGGTTCGACTCCAGCGCGCCCGACCTGGAGGAGGAGGCGATCGGCTGGCTCGCCGAACTGCTCGGCCTCCCGTCCCACACCGGCGCGTTCGTGTCGGGCGCGACGATGTCGAACACCACGGGTCTCGCGATCGCCCGCGAGTGGCTGGGCGAGCGGGCGGGCGTCCAGGTCGCCGACGAGGGCGTCGCGGCGCTCGGCGAGATCACGGTCCTGTCCGCCGAGCCGCACTCCAGCGTCCGCAAGGCGCTGTCGATGCTGGGCATCGGCCGCCGGAACCTGCGGATCGTCCCCGCCCTGCCCGGACGCGAGGCCGCCGACGTCGCCGCCCTGGAGGAGGCCCTCGCCGCCCTGGGCGGCCGTCCCGCCATCGTCGTCGCGAGCGCCGGCACCGTGAACACCGTCGACTTCGACGACCTGCGCGCCATCGCCGCCCTGCGCGAGCGCCACCCCTTCTGGCTCCACGTGGACGCCGCGTTCGGCGCGTTCGCGGCCCTCTCCCCCGCCCACGCGGACCTCGTCGCCGGCCTGGACGAGGCCGACTCCGTCTGCGTGGACCTCCACAAGTGGCTGAACGTCCCCTACGACTCCGCCGTCCAGTTCACCCGCCGCCGCGGCCTCCAGCACCGCGTCTTCCACAACAACGCCGCCTACCTCGGAGGGCCCTCCGAGGACCCCCTGCACCTGACACCGGAGAACTCCCGCCGCCTGCGCGGCCTCGCCGCCTGGTGCACGCTCCGCGCCTACGGCCGCGAGGGCCACCGCGCGATCGTCGAACGGTCGATCGCGCAGGCCCACCGGCTCGGCGAGCTGCTGACCGCGGCCCCCGGCTGGCGCCTGCTGGCCCCCGTCCGGCTCAACGTCGTCTGCTTCACCCACGACACGCGCGCCCCGGACGACATCATCCGCGACGCCCTGCCCGAGGCTTTCTTCACCCCCACCACCCTCTGGGGCGCCCCCGGCCTCCGCGCCGCCTTCAGCAACTGGCGCACCACGTCCGACGACGTGGAACGCGCGTTCCGCGCCCTCTCCGGCTACCCCGCCGAAGCCCGGTAGACCTGCCGCGTCAACGCCGTCACCCGCGCCGACGCCGCCCGGAACGAGGAGCCCGCCGGCTGGAGCGTCAGCACGACCACGATCTTGTCGCCCACGATCCCCGTCGTGTGCAGGACGGGCCGTCCGAGCCCCAGATCGGGCACGGCCACCGACTGCACGCTCCCCCCGCGGCACGGCGCGGCAGGCAGCGTCCCGAAGCCCGACCACCCCTGCTTGACGGCCCACGGCCGCTCCAGCGCGCTCGGGATCCCGAACGTCTGGTCGAACCCGTCCGTCCCGCACGGGGTGGACTTCCGCAACTGCGCGACCACGAAGTCCCGGTGGGGCTTCGGGGCCTTCTCCAGCAGGTACCGGTAGGTCCGCAGCACGTCCTCGGCGCTGAGCGCCGTGTAGCCCCAGAACCCGGGCTTGTCCCGGGGCGGCGGCGCCGTCTCGGTGAGCCCCGCCCTCGGGACCATCCGCCGGATGACCTCCGCCTGCCCGCCCCGCCGCCAGAACTCGGTGGCCGCCTTGTCGTCGCTGGACCGCAGCATCGACCCCAGCAGGTCCCGGTCCGCGGCCGAGACCCGGTGCTCGCGCATGTAGTCCAGCGCCAGCAGGATCTTCACCACCGAGGCCGACCGGTACGTCCTCCTGGTCTCCCGCCGCAGGACCACCCGCCCGAGCTTGCGGTCGAAGACGACGTACGACGCCCGGACCCCCGCCGGAACCTTCACCGCGGGCGGCCGCGCCCGGGGGCTCGCGGTCCCGGCGCTCGGACTCTCACCGGTCACCTGAGGACTCCCCCCGGCCGTCGCGCCGCCGCCACCGGACGGCCCGTCCGCCTGACACCCGCACGCCAGCACGACCAACCCGGCCACCCCGGCCCGCGCCACCAAAGAACCCACCAGGCATGCCTACCAGAACCAGAGGCCCCGCAGCGCCCAACGGACGGCGAGGGCCCGCATCGCCCAGGCGAAACGACCGGCTACCCGGCCCCGGTGAGCTGGAAGGCTCCGGAGGCGATGGCTTCGCGGACGCGCCGCTCGGTCTCGGTGATGTCGTCGGCGGACGTGTCGAGCACGTGGGACTCCAGCTCGCCGAGGTCGGCGAACTGGTCCCACATCGTCAGGATCGGATGGCGGTCCACCAGCGCGCCGGGCGCGGTGCGGGCCTGGGCGCGGGCGAGCGCGACATCGCGCCGCGGGCGCAGCACCACGTAGTGGACCGGGACCGGCGGAGACCGGCGTGCCCGCTCGTGGAAATGGTCGAGCATCCACGGCCCGACGACGCCGTCGACGATGGTGGTGAAATCCCCGGCCGCGTAGCGGAACGCCGCTCCGGCGATGACGTCCATGACCGTCTCGTTCTGCGTGCGCGATTCCGGTTCGTAGGGCGCGATCCCCCCGGACACGATGTAGTGCCAGAAGTCGTCGGTGTGCAGATGGACGGCCTTCGGGCGGCTGCGGGCGACCCGCGCCGCGAGGGTCGACTTCCCCGCGCCTGGCGGTCCGGTCACAATGATGACGCTGTCGGGCATGCGTGCGCCTTTCGGGTCGGGTGTGCGGGGGCCGGGGTGGTGCGGCGGTGCCGCCTCAGGGAGGCGTCGCCCCCTCTCCGGCGGCGCGGGCGACGGCGAGGAGGTGCCGGCTCGCGCCGAGCAGCGCGGGTTCCCGCTCGGTGCTCCGCAGTCCCCAGAGCAGGAGTTCCCGCTTGTCGGGGTCGTCGATCCACGACTCGATCCCTTCGATGAGCCACATGGCGCCCTCCACCGGATACACATGCTGAAGGTGGAGGCCGCAGGCGTGGACCTCCTCGGCCAGGTCGTCGGGGTGGTGCAGGTAGGCGGTGGTGAACGGGGCCCGGTCGCCGGGCAGGTGCCGGCCGTCCGCGAGCGTCGTCTCGATCACCTCGCGGACCCCGGGACGCGCCAGGAAGCCCCGCCTGAGCCCGTCGTGCAGGGACGCGAACCGGTTGATCGCGGTCGCGGCGACGATGCCGCCGGGCCGCACGACGCGGACCGCTTCCCGCCACGCGGCCAGCCGGTCGGCGCGTTCGACGAGGTGGTAGAGCGGGCCGAACAGCAGGACCGCGTCGTAGGAGGCGTCCGGCTCGTCCAACGCCCGCGCCTCGCCGAGCGCGGCGGTGACCCCGGCGTGCCCCCCGGCCCGCCGCACGTGCCTCGGCACCGGATCGACGACATGGACGGTGTGCCCGTCGGCCGCCAGCCACCGCGCGTGCGCGCCGGGCCCGCCGCCCACATCGAGGACGCGCAGCGGCGCCCCCGGCAGCACCCGGCGCAGGATGTCCTGGACGCGCAGCAGCTCCAGGCGCTCGGCCCCCGACGCCAACCGGCCGTCCTCGTCCCCCTCTTCGTAGTAGCGAAGAATCCGCTCCTCGATCAACTGCCCCTCCAGGCTGGACGAACCCGCTCTCCTGGACGGTGGCCGGCCCCGCCCGCGCAGGCGGGTCCGGCCATCGTCCAGTTCCATGATCGCCGCCGTTGCGAGTGCGGAAGCCCTGGCGAGGCGGGGAACGGGTTCAGGCGCGCTCGGCCCCCTCTGCGGCGGCGGGGCTTGGAGCATCGTGCCCCTCCTGGTGCTCGCCCCTGGTGTTGGTGGCGCGCAGGGCGATCACGGCCGCCGCGACGATGAAGGCGGCCGCGCCGAGCAGGGCGCGCTGGAAGCCCTCGGTGAGGGCGACGGCCGGCGCGGCGCCGGCGGCGAGCAGGTCGTCGGTGCGGGAGGTGGCCATCGCCGAGAAGACCGCCAGGCCGAGCGCCCCGCCGACCTGGCTGGAGGCGTTGATCAGCGCGGCGGCCAGGCCCGCCCGGTCCGCGGGCACCCCCGCGTTGGCCGCCGTGGTGACCGCGACGAACACCAGCGCGAGGCCCACGCCGACGACGACCAGGCCCGGCAGCAGGTCCCGGACGTAGCCCCCCTCCACCGGGCACCGCGCGAGCAGCCCCATGCCGGCCGCGCCGATCAGCAGCCCGGCGATGATGAGCGGGCGCGTGCCGACCCTCGGGATCAGCCCCGCGGTGAGGCCCGATCCGGCGCCGACGGCGACGGTGAGCGGCAGGTAGGCCAGGCCCGTCCTGACCGGCGAGTAGTGGAGGACCAGCTGCATGTAGAGGCTGAGGAAGAAGAACATCGCGATGAATCCGGCCATCGCCACGAACTGGGCGACGTCGGCGCCCGGCAGGCCCCTGATCTTGAAGATCGACAGTGGCAGCAGCGGGTTCCGGCTCCGCGCCTCGTTGGCCGTGAACAGCGCGAGGAGCACCAGGGCCCCGGCGATCGACGTCCACGTCCGGGCGGTGTCCCAGCCCTTCTCGGGCGCCTCGACCAGCGCGTACACCAGCAGCAGCATGCCGCCGGTGACCAGGACCGCGCCCGGCAGGTCGAAGGTGCGCGGGGCCGCCTTCCGCCGGTCGTCGGCGAGCAGCCACAGCGCGCCGGCGACGATGACCGCGACGGCGGGCGGGTTCACCCACATCACCCAGCGCCAGCCGGGGCCGTCGGTGAGGGCGCCGCCGGCCAGCACGCCGATCGCGGAGGCGGCCCCGGCCACGCCTCCCCAGACGCCGAGGGCGGCGGAGCGGTCCCGGCCGACGAAGGCGGTGGTCAGCACCGACAGGGCGGCGGGCGACATCAGCGCCGCGCCGAGCCCCTGGGCGAGCCGGGCGGCGACCATCGTCTGCTCGTTCTGGGCGAGGCCGCCGAGGACCGAGGCGACCCCGAACAGCGCGGTGCCCGCCACCAGGACGCGGCGCCGGCCGAGCAGGTCGGCGAACCGTCCGCCGAGCAGCATGAACCCGCCGTAGGTGAGCAGGTAGCCGGACGGCACCCACTGTAGGGACTGCTGGGAGAAGTCGAGGTCCTCCTTCATCGCGGGCAGGGCGACGTTCACGATGGAGGCGTCGATGAGGTCGACGAAGGCGACCAGGCAGAGCAGGGCCAGGACGATCCTGCCCCGCCCGGTGCCGAGGAATCCGAGCCGGCCGGGGCCGACCGGGCCGTCCGCGAGCTGGGTCATGTGGGTCTTCCTTGTCGGTTCCGCATGTGAGGGGAGGCCGGGCTCAGCCGAGCACCGGGTGGTTGGAGCGCACGACCCGGTCCGGGTCGCGTTCGCGCTTGATCGCCCGCAGCCGGTCCAGGGCGCGCGGCGCGAACGCCGCCGCGGCCGCCTCCTCGGGCGCGAGCAGCGTGAACGGCTTCGGCCCGCCGCTCAGCGACAGCGCGTCGGCGAGCGCCCGGCGCCGGGCGAGGCCGGGCTCGGGCGGGCCGAACGGGACGGCCATCATGGAGATCAGGAACGGGTCCCCGATCGGCCCGGCGGCGCCCGTCGAGGCGGTCAGCGCCCCGTCCAGGTGGCGGATCTGGACGGCGACGAGCGGCGGCAGGTCCCGCGCGGCCCCCGCCAGCGCGTACAGCGTCGTGTCGTCCAGGTCGGTCAGCATCTCGGTGCGGGCGCGCAGGGGCGAGGGGTCGACGGGGTCCCCGGTGATGTCGCCGAGGTCCGCGGGCCGCCGCGGACGCCGTGTGTCGAGCACGGGCGCGCCCGCGGCCGCCAGCGGCTTCAGCAGCCGCTCGGCCTCGTGGGCGGCACCGAGGAAGGCGGAGTCCACGATGACCATCGGCTCCCCGTCCGGGACGGGCGGCCGGAACAGGCGCAGCCACACGGTCAGCTCGGGCGGGGCGTTCCAGGTCACCTCGCGGAAGGCGGCCAGCACCGCGGCGGCCTTCGCGCCGGGCCACATCATCTGGCCGCCGTGGACGAGCCCCGCCTCCTGGAGGCCGAACTCCATCGCGGTGACGATCGCGAAGTCGCCGCCGCCTCCGCGCAGCGCCCAGAACAGCTCCGGGTCGCTCTCGGCCTCCACCCGCGCGGTCTCACCGTCGGCGGTGACCACGTCGAACGCGGTGACATGGTCGGACGCGCGGCCCCAGCGGCGCGAGAACCACGACAGGCCGCCGCCGAGGGTGTAGCCGACGACGCTGGTGTGGGGGGCGCTGCCGAGCAGGCCGGTCAGCCCGTGCGGGGACGCGACCTCCTGGACGCGCGACCAGGGCACCCCGGCGCCGACGCGGACGGCGGCCCTGCCGGGTTCGAAGGACACCTCGTCCAGCGCGCCGGTGCGCAGGAGGATCGTGCCGCCGGCGAGCGGTGCCGCGCCGTGCCCGCTCGGCTGGGCGCTCACACCGAGCCCGCGCTCGCGCGCGAACCGCACGGCCGCGACCACGTCGTCCGCGTGGGCGGCCTCCACGACCGCGTCCACCCGCTGGTCGACGGACAGGTTCCACGGCGTGCGGGCCGCCTCGTAGCCGGCGTCGCCGGGCAGCAGCACCGGTCCGGCGACACGGTCGCGCAGGTCGTCCAGGATGCCGTCTCGCATGCTCACCGTGCTCCTTCGGGAAGGGTCTCGTCGTCGGGGAAGGTCAGGTCCAGGCGGGCCAGGCGCTCCTTGTCGCCGAGGATGTCGATCTCGGTGATCAGGCCGTCCCGGACGGTGAAGGCCATCACGGCGGCGCCGTTGGCGAGCCCGGCGACGCCGTTCACGAGGACGGGCCGGGTGTCGTGCGCCAGCCGGCGGAACACCGCCGCCTGCTGCGCCACCGCCGGCGCTCCGGCGACGACGCGCAGGATCCCGGTGTCGGCGCGCAGCACGACGTCGGGCGCGAGGACGCGCACGAGCCCCGCGATGTCGCCGTCGCGGGTGGCGGCCAGGAAGGCGTCCACGACCGCGCGCTGGCGGGCCGGGTCCGGATCGGGCACGGCACCGCTGCCGCGCACCCGCCGCCGGGCCCGGCTGGCGGCCTTGCGCGCGGCCTCGGGGGAGCGCTCCACCATCCGCGCGATCTCGTCGTAGCCCACGCCGAACATGTCGTGCAGGACGAAGGTCAGGCGCTCGGTGGGCGTGAGCGTGTCGAGCACCACCAGCAGCGCCAGCCCGAGCGAGTCGGCCAGCAGCACCGCCTCCTCCGGGGAGGGCGTGCTGTCCACCGGCGTGACGATCGGGTCCGGCAGGCACTCGGCGAGATCGGCCAGGCCGCTCTCGCGGCGGCTCCGGCGCGCCTTCAGCAGGGTGAGGCTGACCCTGGCGACCACGGTGGTCAGCCAGCCGCCCAGATTGTCGATCTCCGCCCGGTCGGAGCGGTGCAGCCGCAGCCACGCCTCCTGGACGGCGTCCTCGGCCTCGGTCAGCGAACCGAGCACGCGGTAGGCGACCGACCGCAGATGCGGCCGGAGGCGTTCGAACTCCTCGGCGACGAACGGGTCGCCGGATGTGTCGGTCATGGGGTCGCACCACCTGGGGCAGTTCGGGAGCGGGGTGCTCCGCGTTCCCCTCCCTGACCTCGGCGGGGCGCCCCCCTGTGACCGGACGCCGCTATGACGCCGATCACCATCAGGCTGTGACCCAGGTCACCTCGAACGTCGGTCACACCTCACGGGCGGCACTTGTCAACGCGAAGACCGCACAAACGTTCGAGGAGAGCGCATGCCGCTCCTCCCGGCCACCTCTTGTGAGATGTACATGACCGACACGTCCGTGAGCCGACCGCAAGGACCGGCGCCCGCGCCGCTCCCCCCGTCCCGCTGGAACCGCTACATCGCCGCCGTCACCGGCAGGCGCTCCAAATGGGCGGTCCTGGCCGCCTGGGTGCTCGTCCTGATGGTCGCCGGCGGCTTCGCCGCCAAGCTCTCCCAGGTGCAGGACAACGACCCGGCGTCCTGGCTGCCCGCCGACTCCCAGTCCACCCGCGCCGTCGAGATCGCCGAACGGCACTTCGCCGACCACGACCGCGCCACCGCCGTCGTCGTCTACACCCGCGACGGCGGGCTCACCCCGGCCGACCTGGCCAAGGCCGACGCCGATCGCCGGACGGCGCCCGGCGCGACCGCGGCCACCAGGTCCGCCGACGGCAAGGCGGTCCTGTTCAGCGCGCCCGTCCCGATGGCCTCCAACGACAACACGGTGCTGGGCGACGCCGTGGACAAGCTGAGAAAGACCACCTCGGCCGGCGCGCCGTCCGGGCTGGACATCCGCGTCACCGGCCAGGCGGGCACCATCGCCGACTACATCGACGCCTACTCCGGCATGGACGGCGCCCTCCTCGGCGTCACGCTGGCGATCGTCACCCTCGTCCTCCTGGTCACCTACCGCAGCCCCGTGCTGTGGCTGGTGCCCCTGCTGGCCACGTTCCTCGGCACCTGGATCGCCATGGGCGTGGTCTACCTGCTCGCCAAGCACGCGGACCTGAAGGTGGACGGCCAGTCCAGCTACGTCCTGACCGTGCTCGCGCTCGGCGTCGGGACCGACTACGCGCTGCTCCTCATCGCCCGCTACCGCGAGGAACTGGGCCGGCGCGCCGACCGGCACGAGGCGATGGCGCACGCGCTGCACCGCTGCCTGCCCGCCGTCACCGCCTCGGCCGCCACCGTCGTGATCGCGTCGCTGTGCCTGGTCTTCGGGAAGATGAACAACACCCAGGGCCTCGGCCCGGTCATCGCGATCGGCGTCGCCGTCGTCTGCCTGGCCGCCGTCTCCCTGCTGCCCGCCCTGCTGATCTGCCTCGGCCGCTGGGTGTTCTGGCCCAGGCGCCCCACCGTCCAGGCGCCCCGGTCCGACGGCGGCCCCTGGCGGCGCCTGGCCACGGCCATCGACGCGAGGCCGCGCCGGATCTGGGTCGGCACCGCCCTGGTCCTGGCCGCCCTGGCGGCGGCGTCGTTCACCCTGGACTCCGGCCAGCGCCTGGACGAGCAGTTCACCAAGACCACCGACGCCATCGCGGGACAGCGCCAGATCGGCCGCCACTTCGCCGCGGGCTCGTCCGAACCCGCCGACATCTACGTCGCCGACGCCCAGGCCGCGACGACCTTGGCCCGCGCCGCCAAGGTCCCCGGCGTGGCCGCCGTTGCCAAGGAACGCTCATCGGGCGGCTACACCCACCTGACCGCCGTCTTCGCCGACGAACCCGACACCCCCTCGGCCCGCGCCACCGTCACCCGCGTCCGCGACGCCCTGGACGGCAGCGGGGCCGTCGTCGGCGGGCAGACCGCCGTCGCCCTGGACACCTCGCACGCCCAGGGCACCGAAGAGGCCGTCCTCATTCCGCTGATCCTCGCCGTGGTCCTGGCCATGCTCGTCCTGCTGCTGCGCGCCGTCACCGCGTCGCTGCTGCTGATCGCCTCCGTCGTCCTCTCCTACGGCGCGGCCCTCGGCCTTGCGGGCCTGCTCTACCGGGCGCTCGGCCACCCGCACATCGACCGCGGCCTCCTGCTGTTCGGCTTCCTGTTCCTGGTCGCCCTGGGCATCGACTACACGATCTTCCTGATGTCCCGCGCGAGGGAGGAGGCCCACCTCCACGGGCACCGGGCGGGAATCCGCGACGGCCTGAGCCTCACCGGCGGCGTCATCACCAGCGCCGGCCTCGTCCTCGCCGCCACCTTCAGCGTCCTGGTCGTCCTCCCGACCGTCGGCGCCCTCCAGCAGGGCCTGCTCATCGCCGGAGGCGTCCTCCTGGACACCCTGGTCGTCCGCAGCCTCCTCGTCCCCGCCCTGGCGCTGGACGCGGGCAAACGCATCTGGTGGCCCACGAGAATCGAAGACTGAACCGCCCGACCACCGTCCCCCTGGCCCCGCCGCCGACCCCTGCGGGCCGGGGGACGGTGGTACACCCGGCCAGGAAGGCGCCCCCGCCCAACCCGGTACGCACGCACCCTCGGACTGCGCTAGAGTAATCACGCCTGCTCCGCCAGGCACCGGGACGTAGCGCAGTTTGGCAGCGCACTTGACTGGGGGTCAAGGGGTCGTGGGTTCAAATCCCGCCGTCCCGACACAGGCCAGGGCCTATTCAGGGCCCTGATGCGAAGGGTAGAACTACCGCTCCGTGGGAAATTCGTGGGATGATCTTGAAATCATCTCTCTGCCTCGGCGCGCAGCAGCGCGTCGAGGACGTTCACGGGTGAGCGAGGGCACATACGCAGCCGAGTGCCTAGGGCTTTCATGCCACTGGTCGTTCAGCTCCTCTAGGCTTGTCGTTAAACCTCTGATCTGCGTGTTCGTGGCATTGCTGGCATAGCGGACTGTTGCTGTCTGTGGCGGAGTCAGGTCTTGCGTCGGGGTTTGGTGCCTTTCTGGTGGTGAGCTGGGCGTTTGTGAGCTTCGCCGGTGGCCAGGACGCGGCCGACCTGGTGCCGTGGTGCGGGGCGATGCCGGGAGCCGGGTGGCCGTCCGGGCCGGGCCGGGAGGGTTTTGGTGCACGCGCCGGACCGGTGGCTTTCACGCGCAGGTTCCGAAACCCCCTGCGCACCCGGGCGGGGGTGAGCCTGCCAGGTGGGGTTGGGCGCTCCCAGGGGCGGCGCAGGTCGGCGGCGAGTGGCCGGGCCAGACGCAGTTCGGTGTGGGCGGCGATGATGATCCAGGTCCAGCGGTCCGCGGCTTGGGGGTCGCGGAGCTTGGGCCGGGTCCACCCGAGGGTCTGCTTGAGCATTCGGAAGGTGTGTTCGATGTCGAAGCGTCGCAGGAACGCCTGCCAGAGCCGGTCGACGTCGGTGTCGGTGGCATCGACGCCGGACCACCACAGCCAGACCGGCTGGGGTCGCCGCCGGCGGGCAGGTGGTCGACCTGCAGGCGGATTACGGTGCCGGCGATGATGGGCAGCTCGCCGGCGAAGCCTTCCCAGGCGGCACGGCGGGTGAGCCGGGGGTGCAGCCGGTCCCATGCGGTGGCGACTGCGGTGCCGTAGCGGGTGGTGGCGGTGGTGGTCTCGGTCTGCGGCGCGTCCCAGGTGGCCGGATCGCCGAAGACGAACTCGGTGCCGTGTTTGGGCGGGCGGCCGCCCTCGAAGTTGTAGGTCCAGGGCGGGGTGGCCCGGCGCAGCACGCGATCGCTGCGCATCCGTCCGAGCACCTCGACCGGCAGATCATCGAGCAGGAACGCGATGCGGGGCACGTCGTATCCGGCGTCCAGCACGATGAGAATGTCGAGGTCGCCGCCGGTGCGCTGGTCGGTGGCCAGCAGCCGCCCGACGATCTGGCGGATTTGGGCGACGGTGACGGCCGCGGCGTCGGCGCCAGGCTCCAGGCGGACCGCGTCCAGTAGCGCGGTCCAGGAAGTCCGGCCGGTTTCCAACGCGGCGACGATGGAGTACGGCCAGCCCGGGATCATGTGGTGCTGATCCTTGCCGCGCCCATAGGTGTGGCAGAACGAGCGATCCGGCGAGGTGGCGGCGTCGGGCCGCAGCCACGGCGAGATGTCGACCGCCAGCACGATCCGGCCGTCGGCGGCGCGGGGCAGTGGCAGCGCCGCCAGCGCCCACCGCAGCCGCTCGGCCTCGATCCGGCCACGGTTCAACCCGCCGTACAAGGCACCGTGCCCGCGCCTGTGCTCGGGCGCCAGCGCCAGGTCGACCAGCGTCTTGACCGGACCATCGGTGCACAGCACCGCGTCAGCCAGCTCGAACAGCTCGTCGGAACGAGCCGACAAGCAGTCGTAGAACTCGGTCCGAAACCTCGACAGCACCGCCAGAGCCCCGTTTCCGCCAGTCCCACCGTCGCCTACTTGCGCACCGTCGACCGGCCCCCGTGCCATCGTGGAGTCCACAGCCACCGCCTCCTGTTCGGAACAGCATCCGACCCGAAGATGAGACGGTGGCCGCCTCCGTGCACGGCGACACACCATGACGCAACGGCCACAATCCGCTATGCGGTGAAACGTCACCAATCGCTCACCGACCAAGGTCAAGGGCAGAACCAGAGGTGAACGGCCGGTGCCTGGCTCGGGCTCACTCGCCATAAGGCAGGCTGGAGGGCATGAACACCGATGGGCTCACTGTTTCCAACCGACTCGGCCGCATCCGTGCCCTGTTGTCTGGCTTGACAGGCCCGCTCAGCAATGGCGAGTTGCACGCCTGGGCCAACCTCGGCAATGCCGAAGGAATGCCCCGCCAGGTGTTCCAGCTGATTGACGGCCTCGACTCGTCTCAACCCAGGCGTCCCGAAGCGCCCGGTGACATCCTGGAATCACCCGTCGATCTTGCCGCCCGCCTCGCCGAAACCGACGAGGACGGCGCCCTGCACAGACTGATCAGCATTGTCTCGACCACTCTGGCCTACCGCACTCCCGGGCGATACGACGAGGTCAAGGCCAAAGATGTCTTCGGTTCACTGCTCCACCTGCTCGGCCACGACACCCGCTGGTGGACCAACACCGACGCCCCCGCCTGGAACCCCGTGACGCGACACGTCTTCGACGCAGTAGTGGTCGGCGTCGGCAACGGCTTCATCGTCACCGTTCTCGCGTTCGACGAAGACTGATCCGCAGACCCCGGCAGGTTAAACAACAAGCTAGGAGCCTGTCTCTGATCTTTCGGGTGACATGGGTGTACCGGCTCCGCATCGAGCCGTCCTCATGCCCCATACGTTGGTCGATCAGCTTCTGTTGAACACCGGCCTCTTCAAGCATGTGGGAATGGCGCAGGCCGTGCGGCGTCACGCCCGCAGCATCGGCGTCCAGCACATCTCGGCGCGCCCCTGGGAGTTACGTCCTCGGACAGGGACCCCCGGCCACGGCTCTCCGAGAAGCGGTACCGGCCGAGCAGGCTGCGGCGCCTTCTTGGGGTACCAGCCCGACGCCGCAGGGTGGAACACCCACGTCGCGAACCCTGATCGGCGCCAGTGCGGCGCGCCCGACCTGGTGTCCGGCGCCGCCGTCGAAGGCGCGTACCCATCGCCAGGATCGCCTCCTCCACCCGCTCTCGCGCCCCCGTGGCCACACGGTCGGGATGGCGGAGGACATGAGAGACCGTTCCGACGCTCACCTTCGCACGCTTGGCCACATCCGCCATGGCCACGGCCCCGTCCTATCCAACCGCGAGCTTCAGCCCACCGCGTCACACTGATCAGCACAGGCCCTGGCTGCCAGGGCGGCCACCTCATCTTCTCTGAACCAGGAGACGTCAGGGTCGCTGGCAGGCTCTGAAACGGTCAGGGCAGAGGTGTAGTGGTTCTCGGTGTCAAGCTCTCGAAGGAGCGGCCCGACGAGGCGGTGGGTGATGGCGCCGGATGCTTGGTTGATTTCGGCCCAGGTGAGGGCTGTGCTGGAGCTGTAGGCATCACGGAGGATCCGTGACGGCTGCCGCCGGACGCAGACAGAATCACTGCGGGCCCGCTCGGTGTTTTGTCAGCGGCGGCCGACCGCGAGGAGGAACGCGGCGGCCGCCGCGACGGGAGCGACGATCACCGCCCAAGCCGCCTGATCGGGCAGGGGCGCGGTGTCGGCGAGGGTGAAGAGTGTCACGGCGGCGGTGACCGGGAGCGTCCAGGCGAGGAGCGGGGCGTGCTGGCGCAGCCAGGCGCGGCGGTCGGCGGGGGCGGTCGCGCGCAGCTCGCCGGCCAGCAGGGCAACGACCACGACGTAGGCCGACACGATCAGCAGCAGCGTGGTCATGGGCGCACCCCGGTCCGCAGGGTGTCGGGCCCGGTCCACGGGACGACGGGGATACCGAGGTCGGTCATCCTCCGCACGAGGCCCGCCCGTTCCAGCCGCCAGAGCCGCAGCGCCAGGTCGTCGGCGGGCCGCGGGGGCTCCTCGCGGAGGACGTCCACGACGACGGTCTCGAAGCCGCGTTCCCGCAGGCTGCGGATCACCTCGACCGCGTCGTGGTCGAGCAGCGGCGAGAACACCAGGACGAGGGCGCCGGGCGGCAGCGCGGGTGGCGGGATGCGGGTGACGTGCGGCCGCCGGTAGCCGGGCTCGCGCCAGGCGTCGAGTACGGCTTCGGCGATCCGGTAGAAGTGGCGTTCGCCCAGGTCGGGACGCAGCCAGCGGATGCGGTCGCCGAGGACGACGATACCGACCCGGTCCGCGCGGCGCAGCTGGGCCCAGATCACGGCGGCGGCGCCGCGCACGGCCCAGTCGAGCGTGGTGTCGCCGGGGTCCCCAGCCTCGGAGAGCGTGTCGAGCAGGACGACCACGTCGGCGGCCCGTTCCGCCGACTGCTGGTTCACGTGCAGCTCACCGCGCCGGGAGCTGACCGCCCAGTTGACGCGGCGTGGCCGGTCGCCCGGGACGTAGGGCCGGATTCCGGTGAACTCGACGCCTTCGGCGGCCACGCGGCTGGTGTGGTCGCCGAGGCGAGCGAGCAGGTCGGCCGGGCGGACACCGGCCCGGGACGGCTTGGGGACGGGGAAGACACCGAGCTCCCCGGCGGGGAACGACAGCCTCGCGCGGCGGGTGCGTCCAGCGTCCAGGCAGGTGATCTCGATGGTGCCGACGGGGCGGCGGCCCCAGCGGTCGACGGCCAGTGTCCAGGTCGCCTCGGCCCATGAGCCTTCGGTCACGGTGACCGTGGCCCGGCTGAGGAGCTTGACCGAGCCGGGCACGAAGGTGAGGGCGAACTGGTCGAGCCGGTCGACGGCGCGGACGACCAGGTGCAGCTCCACGGTCTCGCCCTCGAAGCACCGTTCGGTGCTGAGCCTCCACTCCGCGTCGAGCGTGGACACCGTCGGAGGGCGGGCGGCGGCCAGCATCACCAGCGGAGGAACGGCGACGATCAGGGCCGCGCCCTCCAGCGTGACCAAGGCCACGGCGAGCGCGACGAGCGCGACCGCCGCTAGCCGGACGGCGTGCGGCGAGGCGCGCCAGTCCAGGTCGTGCCGGTTCACCGGACGGTCTCGGCGCGCGGCGCGGGCACCTCGCCGAGGATCTCGGCGAGGAGGTCGTCACCCGTCACGCGGCGGACCCACAGCTCGGGTCGCACGCTGACGCGGTGCGCGAGCGCGGCACCGGCGATGCCCTTCACGTCCTCCGGAACGACGAAGTCGCGGCCGGCGAGGAGCGCGCGTGCGCGGGCCAGCCCGACCAGGCCGAGGCCGCCACGCGGGCTGGCGCCGACCAGCACCTGCGGGTGGTCGCGGGTCGCGGCGAGCAGCCGGACGACGTAGCCGAGCAGATCGTCCTCCACCTCGACGAGTTCGAGGGCGGCGCGCATCGCGAGGACCTCGGCCGCGTCCACCGCGGGTTCGAGCCGAGGGGGCTGCCCGCCTCCGGCGAGGCGGCGGCGCAGCAGGTCGGTCTCGTCCTCGGGCGGCAGGTAGCCGACGCGAACGCGCAGCAGGAACCGGTCGAGCTGGGCCTCCGGCAGCGGGTAGGTGCCCTCGTACTCGATCGGGTTGTCGGTGGCGAGGACGACAAACGGGCTGGGCAGCGGGTGCGTCACCCCGTCGATGCTCACCTGGCCTTCGGCCATCGCCTCCAGCAGGGCCGCCTGGGTCTTCGGCGGAGTGCGGTTGATCTCGTCGGCGAGCAGGACGTTGGTGAAGACCGGCCCGGGCCGGAACGCGAAGTCACTGGTGCGCGGGTCGTAGACGGGCGCACCCGTCACGTCCGCCGGGAGCAGGTCGGGGGTGAACTGGATCCGGGTGAAGCCGAGCCCGAGGACCGTCGCGAACGAGCGGGCGACCAGCGTCTTGCCGAGCCCGGGGAGGTCTTCGATGAGGACGTGCCCGCCCGCGAGGATCCCGCAGAGGATCTGCTCTAGCACGGGACGTTTGCCGACGACGGCGCGCTCCACCTCCTCCAGGATCAGGCGCGCCTTCTCCCCTGCCTGTAATGGGTTCATGGTCATACCTCCTCAAGCCGTTCCACGAGACGGCGCAGCACGGCGTCACCGGTGCGGGCACCCGTGCCGGCGGGGTCGAAGTAGGGCCACAGTTCGGGGCCCACGAGGTCGCGGGCGAGGTCGGGACGCGCGGCCATGTCGACGCCGTGCCGTTCGAGCAGCCGCTCGGCGAGCAGCCGCGCCAGCAGCGGGCGCACGACCCGGTCGTAGTGCGTCCCGGAGGTGTTCGCCCAGCCGAGGGACGTCTCGATCTTCCGGTAGGTGACGAACGGGGCGAGCGGGTCCGGCTCGGGCGCGGCGTACCCGTCATCGGATCGGGGAGTGCGCGGTGTCGTCAGCAAGGCCGCGGCCATCACGACGACCGCGAGCCCCGTGGCCGCCGCGACCGCGCCCTCCGCGCGCCCCGCGACCGCGCCGACCCCGATCGCCACCGGACCGAGCACAGCGATGTTCCTCCAGGTCACGGCACCTCCCCGAGGACACCGCCCAGATCGTCGCGGACGGCGGCAAGGGCGTCCCGCGCCCGCCGCACGTCGTCGTCGGTGACGGTGTGGCGGCTGAAGCGGGCCCGCCGGAACAGCTCGGTCAAACCCTCGGCGTTCTCGCCGCGGATAAGGCCCCGGGCGGCGGCCCTGCCGAGCACCTCGGCCGGACTGTCGGACGGTCTGGGCCCGGCCCCGGACCGGGCGAGAGCCTGTTCCATCGCCGCGTAGCACGCGATCACGGCTTCGCGGGGCGCGTCACCGGTGCTCAGCGCGTATCCGGCCGCTTCGACGGCCGTGCGCAAGGCGGCCGAACGGGGTTCATCACCGAACGGTTCCGCGACACGCGCCGACCGGCGGCGATAGCCTCGCGCGGAGACCGCGCCCACGGCGATGACGGCGGCTCCCAGCAGCAGGACACCGATGGGAACCGTGCCCCTTCCCGCCCGGTGATACGGTCTGGGCGTCTCGAAGACTGCGGGACTGGTGCGGGTGGGCACCGGCTCTTCTTCGCAGTGCGTCCCGACCGGCTCGCACTCGGCCGACGGTGACAGGGACGGAGCGGAGACCATCACCACGACGGCGAGCACACCGAACGCCGCCGTGGAGAAGGCGAGAGCGGCAACTCGGGACCGACTCGTCCTCGCCAAGAACAGATAGGCGACGACCCAGCACGCGACCACGAGGACGAGCAAACCGGCGACGATCCCCGCGGACCGGTCACCGGGGCCGGGTAAACGGTGGTCCCGACGCAGCGCGAGGGCGAGTCCCGCCAGGGCGAGGAGAGCACCGACCGCCGCCAGGCGCCGCATGTACGGCGCCACGATCACCCCCGCCGGCGTGGTGACACCGCGCCTGGCCGTCCGGGATTTCAGGACCATGTTCGGAAGCCTAAAGACCTTCCATCGGGAGGGGTCCCAAAACAAGCCACGGCTCATGCCTCACCAGGTCCCAAGTGGTGAGGGGCGGCAGGTGGCGGCGGACGGCGCGGCCTTCGTCGGTCACGGCAGCCGCACCCAGCGCCCCGGATGCGCCGAACGTTCGGCCGGGCGCGGCACGAGCCGGGACCGGCCAACCGCAACTGCCCCGGATCAACATCCATGGGCCCCCCACCGCACGCCCGGCCCTACAGCGATACCGGCACTGGCGCCGACGGCTAGGGCGTGTTTCTTGGATCGGCTGATGGTGGGCGTTGGTTGGGTCGCTGTGGGGTGATGGGGCGTGGTGACTTGACCGATGCGCAGTGGGAGCGGCGATGGCCGCCGGAGAGCCGGCGGCACCTGGTCGCGTGGGCGCTGATCCTGCTGCACACGCTGGAACGCGACGGCACGTTCACCTCCCGCTACAGCGAAGGGGGCTCCACCGGCGACACCGACAACGACCTGGCGAGCCTGCGCGGGATCATCGTCGTCCTGGACCGCGATGCCCTGCCCCGCCTGCACGGCATCCGGGACACGGCCGTGCGCGCCCACCAGGACCGCGGAGGCTCCTACGGGCAGCTCGCCGCCGCCATGAACGTCGCCCGCTCCACCGCCCCGACCCGCGCCGACACCCTGGCCGCCGCCCAGCCCTCCCCGCACGAGCGGTGGGCCCGCGGCCTGGGGCCGCTCGTGCGGCCGTCCTCCCCCGTCCCGGCGGGACCGGCGGGCCCGCCCGGATTTCACCATGGCGACCTTCTCCGCGACCGCCATGTTCCGCGGGGCGACCTTCAACGGGGACGTTGTGTTCGACGCGGCGACCTTCCCCGGGCCAGCCGGGGTCGACGCGGCGAGGTTCGAAGCTGAGCCCGAGATGACGTGTGCCACCGTCGCGGAAGCCACCGGCGAGCATGTGCCGCCGCCGGGCTGGCGGATCGAGCCGACCGAAGGGGGCGCGGGCCGCTTCGATCGAACTCCCGCGCCCGCGAACGGCTCCTGAGCACTACTCTCAACCCGCATTAGAAACGATCGGATCTGAGACAGCGGCGGGCTGCCGGCCGGGCCAGTTGTCGGTGCAGGTCGAGTTGTCTCAAAAGCCGTGTTCTCACGCCGGGGGCGGCCCTTCTACTGATCCGCGCGGAGTGCGCATGGGGCGTACGTGGCGGGGGACTGCTCCACGTTCGAGGCGCCCGGCAAGCACGGGACGGGTGTCCTTGCCAGGCGGGACAGCGGCCCTCTGGTGTTCATGCCGGGATGGCGAGAATCCTGGGATTATCGCTCACGGTAGGCGAATGATCCGTTCCGGTAATGGGCGCGGGCTTCTGCGACGCCCGGCAGGAGATCGGCGGATCGAGCCGCGCGCGCCGCCCGGGAGCGCGGGCCGCCGCCCTCTGCGCACCGTCGCAAGGGGCGGGTGGCCACGCGCAGGTGTCGTGCCACGTCACGTCGGCCGTCGAGGGACCGTCGGGGCACGGCGCCGGAAGGGACACCCCCATGTCACTGTCCACCAGCGCCTCGGCGCACCGCCGCGGACTCCGCAGCCGGTTAATCGTCCTGATCGCCGCGCTCGCCCTGGGTGCGGCGGGCCTGCTGGCCCTGGCGGGCCCGGCCCACGCCGAATGCGGCCCCTGGGGCGTCACCGCCGTCGATCCCGCTTCCGGGCCACCGGCGGGCGGCACGGTGGTCACCATCACCGGCCACGACTTCACCTGCTCGTTCATCGGTGCCCAGATCGACTACGTGGAGTTCGGCGGCACCCCCGCGACGTCCTTCGCCGTCGACAGCGACACCCAGATCACCGCGACCGCTCCCGCCCACGCCGCCGGCACCGTCGACGTCCGGGTCAGGAACGGAACGGGCCCGCTCAGCCCCATCACCACCGCCGACCAGTACACCTACACCAACCCCGGCCCCGCCTACACCTTCACCGGGTTCTTCGCCCCCGTCGACAACCCGCCTGTGGTCAACACCGTCAACGCCGGACGCAGCATCCCGGTCACCTTCTCCCTGAACGGCGACCAGGGCCTGGACGTCCTGGCCGACAACTCGCCCTACTCCCAGGCCACCACCTGCGGCACCGGCACCCAGGACCCCGTCGAGACCACCACCGACTCCAACTCCGGACTCACCTACAACCCGGCCACCGGCCGCTACACCTACGTCTGGAAGACCGACAAGGCGTGGGAGGGCACCTGCCGCACCTTCCACCTCAAACTGGCCGACGGCAGCGACCACACCGCCCTCTTCCAGTTCAACTGACCACCACCCCCGGTGACGGCCCCGGCGCGCCCCACCCGGGGTCGTCACCACCACCGGGAACACCACCACTCCACCCCTGGCCGGGCCTGCGCCCACACGCGAAAGGGACACCCCGATGAACACCAGCCGCACCACCGCACCGCAAACCCCGCAGGCGGGCCGGCGAGCCCGCAGGGCCGCCGCCCCGGCCGCCCTGCTCCTGACGGCCGCGCTCACCGCCCTGCTCCCCATCCAGCCCGCCGACGCCGACGTCGACACCCTCACCTGCACCGGCACCAGCCACCTGGCCTACAGCCCCGGCCTGACCTTCACCCCCCAGACCACCACCATCACCGAGACCGACACCTACACCTCCTGCGCCTCCAGCGACCCCACCCTGACCAGCGGGCACATCTCCGGCTCCTTCCCCGTCGCCGGACTGTCCTGCGCCACCCTCACCGCCGGACCCGACCGCTACCCCGTCATCTGGAACAACGGCCAGACCTCCACCATCGCCTTCGCCCAGACCGAGGCCACCATCGTCGCCGGGGTCCAGCAGTACGTCGGCACCGGCACCGTCATCTCCGGCGAGTTCAACGGCGCCACCGCCGTCTTCACCTGGGCCTACCTGCCACCCAGCCCCCTCAACTGCCTCGCCCCCGGCGGCCTCACCAGCCAAGACGGCACCGTCACCGCCGTCATCACCGGCCTGTGACCCCCACCCGCCCTGCCATCCCGCCGAACCCGCACCGACGTGCTCTGCGCCTCCCTGCACCTGCCGACCCTGCGGGTTCGCGGGGCGGGCATGGTCGACTTCACCGGCGCAGCGACGCGACCTTCACCGGGAACGCCAGGTTCGACAAGGCGGCCTTAGCGGGTGCTGTTGGTCTGGGTCGCGCGGTTTTCTCGCACGGGGTCGATCTGGAAGCGGCGACGGTGGCGGACGTCCAGCTCGCGCATGAGGTCCCGACCGGGTGGGAGATCCAACCCGGTCGGGACGGAACCGAAGGGCGCTTCACGCGGACGCCGCCCCCTCACCGCTGACTTTCTGAAAGAGCCATTGTCTGCGACACGGGCCTACGCCCCCGCCCCACGCGTTCATTTGACGCGGGCGCCCCGTAATCGTCGGGACATCCCCTGGATGTCCGGTTCGATCCGTTCACCTTGCCGTTCGTTTTCTCGATCAGTGGAGTCAGGTGTTCGGGTCCGCCCGCTTCGGGGGCGGGGTTCGATGCTCAGGGGGCGCCGATGATCCCGGGCAGCCGGGTCTGGAAGTCGAGCACGCCGACCCAGTCCGGGCGCAGTGATATCCGGGCCATCCGCGTTTCGGGGTGCATGGCGCCCGCGACGTACTCGGCGCCGCCCTTCTCTCCCAGGAAGCGTCGGGCGGCCTCCGCCTGCTCGGGCACCATGCCGTCCACCTCCTGGATCGTGACCCGGCCGCGCAGCAGAAGCACCTCCGGGGGCTGGCGCTCGGTGTCGATCGTGATCGCGACGGCGGGGTTGGCGCGCAACGCGCTCAGCCGCCGCGCGGGCGTCAGCATCCCCATGGGCGGGCAGCGGACGTAGGTCGCCATCACCAGTTCCTCGCCCGTCCAGACGTGCCAGCTCGACATCACCCGCGGCGTCCCGTCTACCGCCATGTAGGCGACGCGTGCCGGGATGGTCGACCGCAGCAGGCGTTGGGCGGTGTCGGACTCCAGTAGTCCGGGGTCTCCCTGGGGCAGGTCCATGTTCTCTCCTTCGCACGGTCTGAGGTGCAGACCCGCCCGGCACCCGAAAATCATCGATCTCCACTTAACGCCGGGCTCGGGCGTGCGGTCTGGTGAACCGCGGAAGGGGCGTCTGAGGGGCATGGCGGAGGCGGCGCCGGACGGCGCGGGTGCTGGGGCCGGGTACCCGATGGTGGCTGGTGCACGTCGACGGGGTGAAGGTCGGCGGCACCAGCGGCCTGACCGGCAAGGACCTAGCCGACGCCCTGGACACCGTCCGGGGCCGGGCGATGGCACTGGGAACCGGTCATGAAGCTGGTCATGCACGTGCAGGAAACTCCGATCCTGACGGTCCTGCGGCAGGAGCGAGTCGAGCTGCAGCTACGGCACGAGAGGGCAGAGCAGACCATCTCCCAGCTGACCCCCACCATCGTCCGCCTCACCGCGGAGCTGGACCGCGTCACGGTCGAGCGCGACTTCCTGTCCGCCGCGACGACGACGCCCATCGAAACTCCCCCCGAGCCCCCCATCCCAGCGCCCATCCCGACCCCAGGGGGCGTCGAGGTCGCCTTAACGGCCGGGAAGGAGAAGAACGAGGACGACGACTACTGGGCGACGATTGCCTTCGGCAAACCGCAGTATCCCTGGCACTCCGAAACCACAGCTCAGCCTACGTTCCCTGAGGCAAGGAACACGCTGTGAAGTGCGGTTCCCGGTGACCGGGGCGGACGCCGGGGCCCTTCACCGCACCGGGGTCTGGCTCCCCTCTGGTTCCCTGGCCCAGGGGACCCAGCCCGTGCGGCACCGGCGCCCGCGCGAGACGCGTCGGCTCGGCGCCAGCCAACCCGCGCGGTGGTCACCGGGACAGGAATCTCGTTCCGTCGACAAGCGGGGAGGTGCTCTGCATGGGCAAGCCCACTCCGATGGACAGGGGCGTGGCGGCGCGGATCCAGTCGGCGGCCGCGCGGAACCCCGACATGAAACCGCTGCACATCGCGGTACGAACCCTGGGGCGAAAGCGCCCTTGTCAAGGACGGCTACGATCCTGAACTCATCGACCAGACCATGTCCGAGAACATCGCACGCCTACGAACGTGCAAGGGCCGCGCGCCGCAGTCATCTAACGACCGTAGAGCTGACTCGGCAACACATCGGCGGCAGATTGGCGGTGAGGGCGCGTGCCAAGGCCCGCCAGCTCGGAGCCGTCCACCGTCCGGCCGTACGCCGGATGGTCGCCAGGTTTCGGCAACCAGCTCCTGCCCGCCCACGTTCGGTCCAGGCGACCGTTTAGCGGGGGTGATGTTGGACCGTGCGTGTCGTAGTGGGGGTTGGGGCAGCGTCGTGGGTGGCGGTGTAGCCAGCCCACGCGATGACGGCTCCGACCACGAGGAGGAAGAGGCATGAGGGATCACTTCTCCCTGATCACGGGGATACGCGGGAGCCGGACAAAGGTGGACGGGTTTGCGGGCAAAGTAAGCGCTCGTCGCTGTCAGCACCAGAAGCCGGAACATCGGGGCATAGCCCGGTTCGAGGACGTTCCTGGACAACAGGGTCGCCGTAGTACTCCCGGGGAAGACAGATATGGCTGACCGGCAAGACCTGGCGGACCTGGGCTTGCTCGTCCCCGGCCGCGCTCGGGCAGAGGACGCTACGTACACGATTTCCATTGCTTACCCGGCGACTCTGCGGGCGAGGCGCGCCAACCCGGCGCCATCGCTCCACGCATCATCCCCGTCCCGGTCGTCTTGGCGGACGTGATTGTGGTCGTCCGGCAGGGCGGCGCCTGCCGGCCGGGGCGGGGGCGCCTCTCGCTTCAGCCGGGCGTGTCCCGGCAGGCCTCCTCGCGGGGACGGCGAGTGTCCACACGACGGGCTGGAGGTCTCCCGGGACGGGCTCGGCTAGGGCGTTTCTGATGGCTCTTTGGACGGTGTCGCGGAGCCAGATCATGATCGCTGCGATGGTGAGCGTGCCGTTGTAGACGTAATCGCGTTTGTCGTAGCGGGTGGCCACCGCCCGGTACTGCTTCCACTTGCTCACGCACCGCTCGACAGCACTGCGGCCTCGGTACTGGGCTTTGTCGAAAGCGGGTGGGCGGCCTTCGGCCGAGCCCTTGCGCCGACGGTGGGCGTGCTGGTCCTCCGGCTGGGCGATGGTCGCCCTGATGTGCCGCCTGCGCAGGTAGGCGCAATTGTCGCGGCTGGAGTAGGCCTTGTCGCCGCGCACCCGGTCCGGACGGCCCGCACCCCGCCGCCGGATCCGCAACCGCGCCGGCACCGGCCCAGACATGGGGCTGTCCCCCCGCTGCCCGGGCGAGGTCAGCCAGCACAGCGGCCGCGCCCGATCATCGGCCAGCAGATGGATCTTGGTGGTCAACCCGCCCCGGGACCGCCCCAGCGCCTCACGCCCATCCTCCTCCACAACAGCGCCACCCCCTTTTCCGGGAAGTCGGCAGGTGCAGCGCGCCGCGCACCGGCGGCGTGCTGGTGCGCCCGGCACGAGGTGGAATCGATGTTGACGGCCCACTCGCCATGCCGGCACACGCCGGATTCGGCAGCGGTCTCGGCGGCGGTCTCGGCCGCCACCGCACGGGCGTGTGCGCCATCGGGGTCATCGGCGTCGGCCTCGATCTGCAGCACGCTCAGGATACGTTGCCAGGTCCCATCGGCCGACCAGCGGCGATGCCGGTCATAGACGCTCTTCCAGTTCCCGAACCGGTCGGGCAGGTCAGGCCAGGGCACCCCGGTCCGGGCTCGGAACAAGATCCCGTTGATCACCCTGCGATGGTCGCTCCACCGTCCACCCGGTTTGCCGTTGACCGGCAATAACGGCTCGATCACCGCCCATTGCGCATCGGTCAGTTCATGACGTCCCACCATGCCCGACCCGTGCCCACTCACCCGATAGATCCACCGCCACCCTTCAAGAGCCGTAAGAAACGCCCTAGTGGCGGCCGCTGGCTTCAGGCCGCTGCGGTGTCCGGTTGGCGCATCGAAACGCGTACTGCTTTGGCGATGGGCGGGTCAGGTGGTCCGACAGCGGGTTCGACTGGCAGTGGTGGCGGTCGTTATCCCAGAGGGGCGGCGGCGTCAATGAGGACAATTCGCCGATCTTGTGCGGGGGCCGAGCGGCAAGATGTCACAAGCCGCCAATTTCCTCTCGGTGGCGCATCGACGTGATCTATTGGCCCTGTCAGGCTGGTGGGAAATACCACGATTTGGGGGTGGTTCCCGTGCGCCGTGCACGTGGTCTGCTGGTCCTGTGCTCTCTCGTGGCGCTGCTCGGCAGCACGACCGCGGCCGTCTCGGGCGCGGACGCCGGCGTCGCGAGCGGCGACTGGCCGAGTTGGCAGGGCGATCCCGCCGGGTCGCGGTTCAACCGCGCCGAACATCGGATCACCCCGCGCACCGTGGGGCGGCTGAAGCTCAAATGGGCGTTCGCCTATCCGAAGACCGGGGCGTGGGCGAAGAGCCAGCCCGCGGTCGTCGGTAATGACGTGTTCTTCGGTGGGCCGGACCGGATGTTCTACGCGGTCGACGCCAGGACCGGGAAGACAAAGTGGCGGTTCAGCCTGGGGTCCGTGGGGGCCAGCACGATGGAGGGGGTCGCGTTCAACGGCGCGACCGGGGCGGCGGTCGCCGAGGGCAAGGTCTTCTTCGGCGACAGCCGCGGTTATGTGTACGCGCTGGATCAGCACACCGGAAAGCTGATCTGGGCGGTGCAGACCGAGAACCATCCACGCGGCTGGCACACCAGTTCGCCGCTGTACTACCGGGGCCGGATCTACCTCGGCGCGTCCAGCGCCGAGCACGGCGTCGACAAGGACTACCCGTGCTGCACCTTCCGCGGGCACATCGACTCGCTCAACGCCGCGACCGGAGCGCTGGTGTGGCGGCGCTATACGATGCCCGAACCGCAGCCGGTGGGTACCTGGCCGAGCGGCGCGACCCGGTACGAGCCCTCCGGTGCGGGTGTGTGGGGCTCGCCGGTCATCGACGAGTCCACGGGAACGCTCTACATCGGCACCGGGCAGAACTACTCCGGGCACGGCGGGGACTTCGACACCCTGTTCGCGCTGGACGCGGTCAGCGGCGCCGTGCGGTGGAAGCAGCAGGTCACCGACTCGGACAGCTGGCGCGATCTGTGCAACTTCCCCGACGGCGAGGGCTACTGCCCCGGCCTGAAGGACAACACGGCGCTGGACTTCGACCTCGGCTCGACCCCGAACCTGTTCCCGGTGCGCGGCCGCATGCTGGTGGGGGTCGGCCAGAAGAGCGGCGTGTACCACGCCTTCGACGCGCGGACCGGCAAGGTGCGCTGGCGGCGGCAGCTCTCGGTGCCGTCGCCGCTGGGCGGGGCCACCGGCATCCAGTGGGGCGCCAGCTACGACGGCACGCACCTGTACGCGGCCACCTACTACGCCGGGCCCGGCACGCTGAACGCCCTGGACCCGGCCACCGGCAAGGTGGTGTGGACCACGCCCAACCCCGCCGACGGCTGCACCCGGGGTGGCGCGGCCCAGTATCCCGAGCAGTGCGTGCTGGCCCACACCCCGGCGGTCACCTCCAGTCCGGGACTCGTCTACGAGGGCAGCACCGACGGCAAGATGCGGGTGTACTCCGCGCGGACCGGCGCGGTGCTATGGGAGTACGACACCATCCGGGACTTCACCGGCGTCAACGGGATTCCCGGGCGCGGCGGCTCGATCGCGGGCAACGGCGGCGCGGTGGTCGCGCACGGCACGCTCTACGTCCAGACCGGGTACGAGCCGATGTACCCGAGCGAGCGCGGAAACGTGCTGCTGGCCTTCGACCTGCCCTGATCCAGGACCGGCCCTGTCGTCCCGGCGGCAGGGCCGTCGATTCCCTAAGTCCGGTTCCGCTTGTGCGTGTTCGAATCCGTAAAGCGCCAGGACGATTACTCGGGCCGCCGGAAAAAAGGATCATGCTTGCTCGATGGCCACTGTCGGCTAACGGCACCTGAGGGCGGGGATGTCCGGTGATAGCGTGCGCTTGATTTCCCGCCTCCAGGGAAGGGGTTGGACCCGTGGCCGCAGACATCTCGCCAGGGAACGCGACCGCAACGGATGACGGCATCGATCTGCGATCCTTCAATCCGTTCGGCCCTCATGTCGGCTCGGCCTACCGTTTCCTGGAACAGGCCCGCGAACGGGAACCGATCTTCTTTTCCGAGCCGCTGCAATCGTGGTGTGTCACCCGATACGACGACATCAAGCAGATCGCGTCCGACTGGAGGACGTTCTCCTCCAGCGACGCGTTCCCGAGGCCCACCGGGTTGCCGGAAATCGCACAGCGGGCGGCGGACTTTCTGTTCGACAACACCATCGTGACGGTGGGCGATCCGCCACGGCACACCGCCGTGCGCCGTCTCGTGCACCACGGTTTCAAGCCCGGCACCGTCGCCGCGTTCGAACCAGCGATCCGGCGGATCATCGCGGCGAACGTCGACCGCCTGCCCGAGTCCGGTGGCTTCGACCTGGTGGGCGAGTTCGCCACGGTCGTCCCGCTGGAGGTCATCATGCATGTGACCGGCTTCCCGCTGAGCGAGCACGCCAAGCTCCGGCGCTGGATAGCCGATGAGACGGTCCTGTTCGCGGGAACAGCGGCGCTCGGTGAGAGCGAACTGATCGCCCACGGCCGGAGCTTCGGCGAGGCGGTCGAGTACCTCCGCGAGCTGGTGGAGATCCGGCGGGCGGATCCGGGTGACGACCTGATGTCCTTGATGATCAAGGGTGATCCGGACGGCCACGCGCTCAGCGTGGACGAGATCGTCATCCAGACGCTCGGGCTGGTCAGCGCCGGATGGGAGACCACCGGGAACGCCATCACCAACATCGTGAGCGCCCTCCTCCAGCAGCCGTCCCGCTGGACGGCCCTGGCGCGCGGGGAGATCGCGATCGGCCAGGTGGTCGCCGAGGGCCTGCGCTTCGACACCTCGGTCCTCGGCCTGTTCCGCACGGCGACGCGGGAGACGACCGTCGGCGACGTCACCTTCAAGGAAGGCGACAGGCTCTTCCTCTTCTACTCCTCCGCCAACCACGACACCGACCACTTCGAGGCACCGGAAGAGTTCCGGCTCGACCGGACGAACGCGAAACAGCACCTCAGCTTCGGCCACGGAATCCATAACTGCATCGGCGCTCCGCTGGCCAGGCTCGAACTGGAGATCGCCCTGGAACTGCTGGCCGCCCGCTACCCCGGACTGCGCCTGGAGGCCGAGGACCAGGCCCCCGAGTACAAGCCCCTCAGCCAGTTCAAGGGGCCCACGACACTACGGGTCGTGGCGTGACCGAAAACGTTCCCCGGAGACAGGGCCCGCCGTCTTCTTGAGTGCCCCTCAGCGGTTCGGCCGGGTGGACGCCCACCGCGGTGGCACGGCTCGTCGGTGCGGGAATGAAGGCGTGGGGGGCCGGGTTGATCGCTGCTGATCGACTCTTTCGCGTCCGGGAAGTAGGCGGGGCCATGACGTCCTTGACGGGAACGATGCGTGCTGTTCGGCTCTCCGCTCCCGGGCCCGTGGACAACCTGCGGGTGGTCGCGCTTCCGATCCCGCCCGAGCGGGACGGCTGGGTGCGCATCCGGGTCGAGGCGTTCGGCCTCAACCGGTCGGAGTTGAAGCTCCGGCTCGGAGTGAGCGTGGGGGTCGAGTTTCCCCGGGTGCCCGGGATCGAGGCAGCGGGGACCGTCGACGCGGCTCCGGCCGGTAGCGGACTGGTCCCCGGCCAGAAGGTCGTCGCGATGATGGGAGACATGGGGCGCACCTACGACGGCGGGTACGCCGAGTACACGTCGGTTCCCCTGTCCCAGGTCATTCCGGTGGACACCGATCTGCCCTGGGAGGTGCTGGGCGCTCTACCGGAGATGGTGCAGACCGCCCACGGCTCGCTCACCATCGGGCTGGACCTCAAGCCCGGCCAGTCCCTGCTGATACGCGGCGGCACGTCCTCGGTGGGCCTGGCCGCCGCGGCGCTGGCCGCGTGGCGCGGGTCCACGGTGCTGGCGACCACGCGGCAGGCCGGCCGCCTCGCCTGGTTGAAGGAGCGCGGTGTCGACCATCCGGTGCTCGACACCGGAGAGGTCGCGTCCGCCGTGCGCGAGTTGTATCCGGACGGTGTCGACGCCGCCCTCGACCTGGTCGGGACGCCGACCCTGCCCGACACCCTGCGCGCGGTGCGCGTGCACGGTACGGCGTGCTTCGGCGGCAGCCTCTCCAACCAGTACACGGTGAGGGACTTCTCCCCCAACGAGTACCTGCCGAGGGGCGTGCGGCTGGCGGGCTACTTCGGCGATGCCGCCGACCTGCCTCGGGACGTCTTCCAGGAGATCCTCGACGCCGTCGCGGCCGGTCGGCTCGCCTTTCCCGTGGACCGCGTCTATGACGGCCTGGAGCAGGTTCGGCGGGCCCATGACGACATGGAGCACGACCGCGCCACCGGCAAACTCGTCGTCCGCCTCCGGCATTAGAAATCGAACACGCCGTTCGCGCAGGTCAGCCGCTTTTTCCTGGTCTTCGGCGCCGGTCGCCGGTTTCCTTCAGGGCTTAGCATGGCGTCCGGGGGGATGGAGGGAGCGGCGATGCGCTCGGAGTGCCCCCGCGTGGAGGCGGCCGTCGCGCTGGATGCCCGCGCCGAGGCCGTGGGCGCGTTACCCCCTCTCCTTCCGGCGGTTCCGCCGGACGAAGCGACGCCCACGCAACCCCCCTTCGGAGAAGGTGATCATGCATCACGCCCGGCGCTCCCTCGTTGTCGCTGCTCTCACCGCACCCCTGCTCCTCGGTTCCGCCGCGCAGGCGGCGGGGCCCTCCGTGGACGGCAAGGTCCGGATCTCCACGGCCTACGTCATTCCCGGTGACCGCGTCTATCCCGAGGGGATCACCGCGGATCCGCGTACCGGCGACCTCTATGTCGGGACGTTCGAAGGCGGCGCGGTCTTCAAGATGACGCCCGGCGACCGCGTCGCCAAGGAGTTCCTGCCCGCGCGCGGGGACGGCCGCTCGCAGGCGCTCGGAATGGAGGTCGACCGGTCCCGGCGGCTGTGGGTGACCGACCGCCTCACCGGGCTCGCCGTGTACGACATTCCGAGCCGCCGCCTGCTGGCCCGGTTCACCGTCACCGGCCAGCAGGCGCGGCTGGTCAACGACATGGCGATCACGCCGGACGGCACCGCCTACATCACCGACAGCAGGCGGGCCGTGGTCTATCGCGTCACGCCCGAGCAGCTCGCGAAGGCGCAGGAGCAGGGTGGCGACACGCCTCTGACACCCGCCTTCGACCTGTCCGCGGTCGTGGAGCCGCACGCGCCCGACTCGATCACCCTGAACGGAATCGTCACCGAGCCGTCGGGGCGCTATCTGCTGACGGTGGACATGACCGGCGGCGACCTCTACCGCATCGCGTTGCCTTCCGGAAGGGTCGAGAAGGTGGCCCTGAGCGGAGGGGATCTGACGACGGGCGACGGTCTCGAACTGCGAAACGGCACATTGTGGGCGGCGCATCCGATCACCGGCGCCTACGCGATCAGCCGGTGGCGTATCGGCTCGGACGGCCGGACGGCCCGGCTCACCCGGCGCGTCACCGACCCGGCGTTGCAGACCCCGACGACCCTGCTCCGCAAGGACGGGAAGCTCTACGTGGTCCGCTCCCAGTTCGACAAGGGCGGGCCCACGGGCCCGGGAACCCCGCGACTCCCGTTCAGCATCGCGGCCGTGAGCGGCCTCTGACGCGGGCCTGAGAGGCGGGCGTACCGCTCGTCGCTCGACGACAGGCGCGCCGCCGCGACGTTCTCCGCCAGGTGCCGGACGGACTTGGTCCCCGGGATCGGCGGCATGGCGGGCGAGCGGCGCGGCTGCCAGGCCCGGGACCCCTGGACGGGTGTCGCGGAGTTCCGCCGCGACCTCGGCCGGGGTCCCGGCCCGGCCGCGTGCGCGCCCTCGGCGACGAGGCCGACGCCCAGCTCGACAGCGCGGCGCGCCATCCGCGGGCGGTGCGGTGCGGTGTGCGGGGTCAGGCGCGGTCCGGCAGCCTCAGCTCGGTCAGCCACTCGTCGTGCCCGGTGGATTCTCCGCGCACCAGCCGCATGTAGGCGTCCCGGACGAGCGTCGTGAGCGGACCGGGGGTTCCGTCGCCGACGGTGAGGCCGTCCACCGCGCGGACGGGGAGGATCTCCCAGGCCGTCCCCATGAAGAAGATCTCGTCGGCCACGTACAGCTCGCTGCGGTCGACCTCGCGCACCTCGACGGGGACGTCCGCCTCGGCGAGCAGCGTGAGGGCGGTGTCGCGGGTGATGCTCTCCAGCAGGCCGCCGGTCAGCGCGGGGGTGATGACCCTGCCGTCGCGGACGAGCGCGACGCAGGCCGCCGGGCCCTCGCTCACCTTGAGCCGCTCGTTCAGCATGATCGGCCAGTCGTGCCCGTTCTCCCGCGCCTCCATCAGCGCCAGCCGGCCGTTGTGGTAGTTCGAGAACGCCTTGGCGCGCGGCGGGGCGCTGGCGTCGGGCACCCGCAGCCAGGAGCTGACCGCCGCGCGGCAGCCGCGCTCGTCGGCCAGGCCGCTGCGGAACGGCCAGCTGTCCACGACGACGTCGCAGCGCAGCCCGGCGGGCACCATCTGCTCGCGGATGATGCCGGCGGGGTAGGCCCACGGGCGCACGTAGACGTCGCACGCGTAGCCGTTGGCCGCGAGCACCTCCAGGACGGCGGTGTGCAGCTCCTCGGCCGTCCAGGGGATCTCGATGCGGCAGATCCGCGCGGACTGGTGGAGGCGGCGCAGGTGGTCGTCCAGCCGGAACACTAGGAGCCGTTCGCCGTCGGCGGCCAGGTACGCCTTGAGGCCCTCGAAGACCGCCGCGACGGACGCGTGCCCCACCGCGTTGACGTGCACCCGCGCCTCATGCCACGGGACGAGGCCGCCGCTGCGCCACAGCCAGTCGGGGTCGCCGCCGTCCGGGTCGACCAGCGAGTCGACGGTCTCCGCACGGCCGGCCCGCTGATCGTCGATCATGGTTATGTGATTACCGCCCGGTCGCCGCGGGAAACCAGGTCGAAGGCGGTCAGATCGGGCAGGACGCGGCTCGCGCACCGGGACGTTCTTCAGCGGCGGCGCGTGCTCCAGCACGTGATCACCGGAAGCGCCGCCGTCCAGCAGCCCGGCCGGGCTCGGGACGCCGCCCGCGGCACCGGCGTCTCCACCAACGGGACCGAGGCGGGACACGGCCGGGCCGTGTCCCGCCTCGGCGCACCGCCGATGCCCGGAGGCTAACCGGCCGGGCACACCAGGACGAACGAGAAGTCGTGCCTCGTCCTCCGGTTCAACGGGATCTCGATCTTCACTCTGCGGGCGATCTCGGAGCGGCTGAGGCCCAGCCCGCGGGCGATCAGCCGTTCGGGACGGACCGGCACCGGATCCTCGAAGACGACCGCGACCCGGACGGGCCACGGATCATCGGGCACGGGGGACGCGTCGAGTTCCCAGCACCCGTCCCAGTCGAGCGCGAACCGGTTGCGCCGGGCGATCGACGGGTCGAGGAGCGTGTCGGTGACAAGGGACGGTGAGTTGGTCGTGTAGCCGGCCAGCAGGTCGGCGCGCAGCGCGCCGACCTGAACGCGGTCGTGGACGGTGAGCTTGCCGGTCCGCCCGCAGGCGGCGCAGTTGACCAGCAGCCAGACGTCGAGCAGCTTGCCGTTGGCGTTGACGCGGAACCTGCCGTCGCCGACCGCGGCGTGCCCCGAGGGGCAGTCCACGCAACGGAGGGCGAGCAGGGGCAGGCGGGTGCGCCGCACGGCCCAGGGCAGCACGGGATGAAGGTGTGAAGACATGACTCTCTGAAGACCTGACGAAGGCATGGAGAACAGAGCCGACGGCGTGGTCGGCGACCGATGCGTGGAGAAGTGTCAGGTCTAGAGAGCAGGGGGCGTCATGCGCGCTGTGTCCTCACATAGGGAGAGCGTCAGGGTAGCGACCGGCGTCCACGACGTCCAACCTCGCCGCCGCGCCTGATGCCGCCGGGGCCACAGTGAGCCGGGCATCGAATGCATGTTCGGTAGCCGGGACCGCAAAAACTGCGGTTCGCGTCGACCGTTCGGCGGTTTAGTGGCAAAAGCGCAGTTCAGACCGTATAGCACGAGGTTATGCCCAAATGTCATGGTTCCCCCCGCCTTCATCAGGTGTCAATGTCGTGCTTGCAGGACGCGTCGGCCGCCACGCGCCGCACAGCTCCCCAATCCGTGTGCGCGCCGCTCCCCCGGCCCCGCCGTCGCGTCGGCCGCCGCCCCGACCCCCGCGGGGCGGCCTCGCTCCCGCTCTGATGGAGGCACGCGGCTGTGAAACGAAGAAACCATCTCCTGGTGACCACCGCGGTCACCGCCCTCGCGCTCACCGGCGTGGCGGCACCCGCCATGACGTCCGCCCAGGGCAGCCAGGCCCCCGGCACCGACCCGAAGACGGCCGCGATGGCGTCGGCGGACCGGCTGGTCGCCGGGAACGCCGCCGCCCTGCACGCCGGCAAGGACGAGAAGTACATCCGGACCCAGGTGGTCGGCACGCCCTGGGACCAGTACTACGTCGCCTATGAGCGCACCTACCGCGACGTCCCCGTCGTCGGCGGCGACTTCGTGGTCGCCACCGACGGGCAGGGCCGCGTGCGCACGCTGTCGGTCGCGCAGCAGCAGCAGATCACGGTCGGCACCACGCCGAAGATCAGCCAGGCCGCCGCCGCGGGCAGCTCCCGCGCCGCGCTGACCAGCCCCGACAAGGCCGAGGTCAAGCCCCGCCTCGTCGTCCACGCCCTGGCCAAGCCGCGGCTGGCGTGGGAGAGCGTCGTGACCGGACGCGACGGCAAGCAGCCGAGCCGCAAGAAGGTCTATGTCGACGCCCAGACCGGCAAGCGGTTCGACGCCCAGGAGACCATCCACGCCGGTACCGGCACCGGCATCTGGGAGGGCTCGAACCTCACCATCGGGACGACCCAGTCGGGCAGCACCTACACGATGCGCGACCCGAAGCGGCCAGGGCTCACGTGCGCCGACTACAGCGGCGGCATCTTCTCCGGGCCGGACGACACCTGGGGCAGCACGTCCAAGACCAGCAAGGAGGCCGGCTGCGTCGACACCATGTACGCCGCCGCCGGGTTCTGGGACCTGCTCAAGACCTTCGGGCGGGACGGCCTGCGCAACGGCCAGTGGGCCCCGGCGCGGGTCGGCCTCAACGCGGTCAACGCCTACTGGAACGGCACCGACGCGCAGTTCGGCCACAACCAGGCGAACCAGTGGATCACCTCGACCGACGTCGTGGACCACGAGTTCGGCCACGGCCTGGACAACTTCACCCCGGGCGGCATGTCCGGCGGCGGCACCCAGGAGTTCGTCGGCGACGTGTGGGGCGCCTCCGTCGAGGCGTTCCTGAACAACCCGGTGGACAAGCCCGACTACACGGTCGGCGAAGAGGTCAACCTGGTCGGGCAGGGCCCGATCCGCAACATGTACAACCCCTCGCAGGTCAACAACGACCCGAACTGCTACTCCTCCTCGGTTCCGAGGATGGAGGTGCACAAGGCGGCAGGCCCCGGCAACCACTGGTTCTACCTGCTCGCCGAGGGCTCCAACCCCGGCGGCGGCAAGCCGAACAGCCCCGTCTGCCAGGGCGGCCAGGTGACGGGCATCGGCGTCCTGAACGCCGCGAAGATCTTCTACAACGCGATGAACATGAAGACCTCCGGCACCAGCTACCCCCGGTACCGGACGCTGACGCTCAGCGCCGCGAAGAACCTCGACAAGACCTGCGACTGGTTCAACAAGGTGAAGGCGGCGTGGGACGCCGTCCAACTCGGCGCGCAGTCGGGCGACCCGACCTGCACCCCGGGTGCCACCACGGCGAACACCGTGGGTGGTGGCCTCCCAAAAGTAGTGGCCGCGCCTGACATCAACGTCGAGAATGTCAAGGCGCACCTCCAGCAGCTCCAGACCATCGCCTCGCAGAACGGCGGCAACCGCCGCTCCACGGGCGGCGGTTACCTCGGCTCCGTGTCCTATGTCGAGCAGAAACTGAAGGCCGCCGGATTCACGGTGACCCGCCAGGCATGCTCGTCGGGATGCACCGGAGGCGCCGGGCCCAATCTGATCGCGGACTGGCCCGGCGGGAACGAGAACAACGTCTACATGTTCGGAGCCCACCTCGACAGCGTCGGAGCGGGCCCCGGCATCAACGACGACGGCAGCGGTTCCGCGGCGCTGCTGGAGACGGCTCTCCAGCTCGCCCAGTCCAAGCCCACCATGCTGAACCACGTGCGGTTCGGCTGGTGGACGGACGAGGAACAGGGCCTGCGCGGCTCGCAGTTCTACACGAGCCGGCTGCCGACCGCGGAACGGTCGAAGATCAAGGGCTACTTCAACTTCGACATGGTCGGCTCGCCCAACGCCGGTTATTTCATCGACTATCTCAACTCGCCTCTCTCGGCGAACCTGAAGGGTTACTTCGACTCCATCAAGGTTCCTACCGAAGAGGTCACGGAGTGCTGTAGCGACGACGGGTCCTTCCGCAACATCGGTGTCCCGACGTCGACCCTGTCCACCGGCGCGGGGATGAGGAAGTCCTCCGCGCAGGCGCAGAAATGGGGCGGCACCGCCGGTCAGGCGTTCGACCGGTGCTACCACCAGTCCTGCGACAGCTACCCGGCCAACATCAACACGACCGCGCTCGACCGCAGCGCGGACTCGATGGCCTGGGCGCTGTGGAAGGTCGCCGTCGGCGGTGCCCGCGCGCCCGACGCCGCACCGGTGTCCACCGTCCCCGAGACGCTCACCGTGTCGAACGTCTCGACGGTCCCCTCACCCGACATCAATGTCGAGAACGTCAAGGGACACCTCCAGCAGCTCCAGACCATCGCCACGCAGAACGGCGGCACCCGCCGCTCCACCGGTGCGGGTTACCTCGGCTCCGTGTCCTACATCGAGCAGAAACTGAAGGCCGCCGGATTCACGGTGACCCGCCAGGCATGCTCGTCGGGATGCACCGGAGGCGCCGGGCCGAACCTCATCGCGGACTGGCCGGGCGGGAACGAGAACAACGTCTACATGTTCGGAGCCCACCTTGACAGCGTCGGAGCGGGCCCCGGCATCAACGACAACGGCACCGGGTCGTCCGCCCAACTGGAGGTCGCGCTGCAACTGGCCCAGTCCAAGCCCACGATGCTGAACCACGTGCGGTTCGGCTGGTGGACGGACGAGGAGCAGGGCCTGCGCGGTTCGAAGTTCTATGTGGGCCGCCTGTCGACGGCCGACCGGTCGAAGATCAAGGGCTACTTCAACTTCGACATGGTCGGCTCGCCGAACCCGGGCTACTTCATCGACGACATCAACTCGCCCACGGCGAAGAACCTGAAGGAGTACTTCGACTCGATCAACGTCCCGACCGAGGAGGTCGCCGAGTGCTGCAGTGACGACGGGTCGTTCCGCAACGCCGGAATCCCCACGACGTTCCTGTTCACCGGCGCGCCGGCGACCAAGACCGCCGCGCAGGCGAAGAAGTGGGGAGGCACCGCCGGGCAGGCGTTCGACCGGTGCTACCACCAGGCCTGCGACCGGTATCCGAACAACGTCGACACGACCGCGCTCGACCGCTGCTCCGACGCGATCGCCCACGCGCTGTGGAAGGTCGCGGTGAGCGCCGCACCGGCGCCGGGGAACAGCGAGCGAACGTGACCGCCCGGGAGGCCGGCGCCGGCCGGCCTCCCGACGGCTGAGGCGCCGGGCGCCCCGGCCATCCAGAACGTGCCCGGTCCGGCCTTTCTCCACAGGGGTGGGGAGGCTGGACCGGGCACACCCTTGCGCGCGGACGGCGGGGCGCCGTGCCGGACGGCGCCAGGTTGGCCCACCTACCCGACGCCGTCGCGGTCGGCGACGAGCCGGCGTCTCGGACGGGCGCGTGCGGTGACAGGTGTTCGGCCCCGGTCTCTGGATCCGCTGACCCGGCCGAGCGCGTTCAGGCCAGTGCGACCGAGACCAGATCCGTGAAGACGGGATGCGCGGCTTCCGTTCCGGGGCCCGCGCCGGACGCGCCGCCCGGGTTCTCCTCGGGGCGGTTCACCAGCGCCGTTCTCCACTTCGCCCGCCGAGCCGCGTCGAGTTCCCGGGCGAGGTCGGAGACGAAGAGCATCTCCTCCGCCGGGACGCCGACGCCGCCCGCGATGAGGCGGTAGGAGTTCGCCTCCTTTTTCGGCCCGGCGGTCGTGATGTCGAAATGGCCGCGGAGCCACCGGCGCAGATCCCCGAACTGGGTGTGCGCGAACCAGAGCCGCTGGGCCTGGACGGATCCCGACGAGTAGACGTAGACGGGCACCCCGCGAAGCCTCCATTCACGAAGCGCGTCCAGGGTGTCGGGATAGACGTGCCCGGTCACCTCGCCCGTCGCGAATCCCTCGGCCCAGATCATGCCCTGGAGCGTTTTGAGCGGCGCCACCTTGCGGTCCTCGTCGGACCACCGCTCCAGGGCCCGGATCACGGCGGCATCGTCGTCCGGCGCGTCCTCTAGACGAAGCCTCTCCCGCGTCTCCCGAAGGACGTCCCTTGCCTGATCCTCGTGGTCGGCGACCCATTTTCGCAGGCGCTCACGCGCGTAAGGGAACAGCACCTCCTGGACATGGGCGGTGGAACTCGTGGTGCCCTCTATGTCCAGGACGACGGCGCCGGTCATACCCGGGCCAGGAGGTCGTCGAGCCGCGGGAAACGCGAGGCGATGCTCTCCGGGAGGAACTCGCCGATCCAGCCGTCCTCCTGCTGGAAGAAGCGAATGGCGGTGAAGGACGGGGTGCGCCCCATGTCGAACCAGTGGACGGTGCGCTTCGGCACGGAGAGCAGATCACCGGCCGTGCAGACCGTGGCGTAGACCTTGCCATCGACGTGCAGATAGAAGCAGCCGGTGCCGTCCACGAAGAAGCGCACCTCGTCCTCCTTGTGGAAGTGCTCCTCCAGGAACTTCGACCGCGCTTGGGCGGCGAGCTTCACCCATTCCGGGTCGCCGGGGTTCGGGATCATCCGCACGACGTCGACGAGGGTGTAGCCGCCCTCCGCGCTGATCCGGTCGATGTCGTGCCGGTAGGCGTCCTTGATCGTGGACTCGTCCGCCGAGGCGGGCAGGGACGCGGCGGTCTCCCAGTGCTCGACGCGCACGCCGATCCCGGCGAGTTCGCGGCGGACGGCGCCCGCGTCCTCGGTCCGGAGCAGCACGGTGCCCGGTGCGTCGTCGGGCATGATCTGGAGCAGCGTCATGGGGCGCCTCCTCAGGGTCAGATGGTCGTGGAGCCGTTCATCAGAAGCGAGAGGCGGGAGAGCGCCTCGACGCATTCGAGACGGTTGCGGGCATGGTCGAGGTCGCGTCCCCACGTCGTGACTCCGTGCCGCTCGATGAGCAGACCGGCCGTGGCGCGCGGCGGGCTCGCGCGCAGAAAGGCGCCGACGTCGGCGGCGATCCGGCGGACCTCCGGCCAATTGACGAAAACCGGGACGCGGACGTGCGAAGGGTCGTCGAGCCCCAGGCCCTTGGCCAGCTCCATGTCGACGAACTCGACGTGGGCGACGTCCTGCCCCGCGCGATGGAACCGGGGAAGCGAGGCGAGCGCCGTCGAATACGGGGCATGCGCGTGAATGACCGCGCCGCAGTCCTCGTATTCCCTGTAGAACGCCAAATGAACAGCGGTTTCGGCGGAGGGGCGCCGCGTCTCGCCGGTGAGCCGCGACCCGTCGCCGGCGTTGACCAGAACGGTGTCGCGACGGTCGACCGTGCCCTTGGCGCATCCGCTCGCGGAGATCAGGACCGCGTCTCCTGATCTGACCGAAATGTTGCCGGACGTGCCTTCCATCCAGCCCCGTCCGTACAACTGCCTGCACATGTGCGCCACGTGCTCCCGCAGGGTCGCGGGCACCGTTTCGAGGTCAGCGGAGTTCATCGTTCTCCCGGTCGCCCTCGGAGGTGACGGTGCGGAGGCGCCGGCCTGAAGGGGCACCGCCGCACAGCCAGCCTCCACCAACGTCCGAACGGCGGCAAGGGCGTTCCCGCCGCTCCACTCGTCCGATAATCCTCGCGGTATACATACCGGTATAGCAACTTACCTAGCCATACCGTTAGGGGTACATTCCAGGGGTGGGCGCCGATAAGGCGCTCCCAGGCGGCACTTACCTGGGAGGAGGTGGGGAGACGGAGCCTTGACGGGCTTTGTGTCCCCTTTCGGAGATGACGCACAGCACGGGGCTCCCGGGCCGGGGCGGCCGGCGGCGCCCCCTCACCCCCGCCGGCGCGCGCGTTCTGGGGACCGCCTCGCGCCTGTTCTACGAGCACGGCCTGCGCGCGGTCGGCGTGGAGGCCATCGCCGACGAGGCGGGCGTGACCAAGAAGACCCTCTACGACCGCTTCGGCTCCAAGGACGACCTGATCCTCGCCTACCTGCGCGGACGCGACGAGCTGTGGCGGTCGACGCTCGTCGGCTTCGTGGAGGAGCGCGGCGGCACGCCCACCGAGCGGCTGCTGGCGACCTTCCGGGCACTGGACGGGTGGCTGAAGGAGCGCAACCGGCGCGGCTGCGCCTTCGTCAACGCGCACGTCGAACTGCCCGAGGACCACCCCGGCCAGCGGCTGGCGCGCGAGCACAAGGCGTGGATGCTCGACTACCTCGAAGGGCTCGCCGCCGACGCCGGGGCCGCCGATCCGGCCCTGCTGGCGCGCCGGCTCCTGATCCTGCACGAGGGCGCCTGCGTCACCGACTCCATGGGCACGGTGGACGGGGCCGCCGAACTGGCCGAGGAGATGGCGGCGGCCCTCATCGAGAGGTCGCTGGCGCCCACGTCCGCCTGACCTGCCGCGCGAGCGGTGTCAGGCCGGGCGAACGCGGTACATGTGTGGTGAGGGCGTCCTCATCCTGAGCGGATTTCCGCGCCCGAGCAGGTCCAGCGATGAGTTCTCCATACATCAGGAGTCGATACCGCCATGACGACGCATACGCTCCAGACCCCCGAGGTCGATCTCGTGTACGACGTGCACGGCACGCCGCCGTCCGCCGCCGGGCGCCCGGCGCTGCTCATGATCGGACAGCCCATGGAGGCCGCCGGTTTCGGCGCGCTGGCCTCCCACTTCCCCGACCGCGCCGTGGTCACCTACGACCCGCGCGGCATCGGCCGGAGCGTCCGCAAGGACGGCCGCACCGACCACGTGCCCGAGGCGCAGGCCGCCGACGTGCACGCGCTGATCGAGGCGCTCGGCGCGGGCCCGGTCGAGATGTTCGCCAGCAGCGGCGGCGCGGTGACCGCGCTCGCGCTCGTCACGGCCCACCCTGGCGACGTGACCACGCTGGTGGCGCACGAGCCGCCGCTCATCCCGCTGCTGCCCGACGCGGACGCGGCGCGGCGCGCGGGGGCCCGCGCGCGGGAGGTCTACCAGGCGAAGGGCTGGGGCGCCGCCATGGCGATCTTCATCGCGATGATGTCGTGGCGGGGCGAGTTCACCGACGACTACTTCGCCGGGCCCGAGCCGGATCCCGCGGCCTTCGGGATGCCCGCCGAGGACGACGGCTCCCGCGACGACCCGCTGCTGTCCGACCGGTCCCAGGCGGTCGGCGAGTACCGTCCCGACGCCCGCGCGCTCGCCGCCGCGCCGACCCGGGTCGTGATCGCGGTGGGCGAGGAGTCCAAGGACACCCTCACCGGGCGCACCGCGGTGGCGACCGCCGAACTCCTCGGGCAGGAGCCGGCGGTGTTCCCGAGCCACCACGGCGGCTTCGTCGGCGGCGACTCCGGGTTCGCCGGGAAGCCGGAGGAGTTCGCGCGCCGGCTCCGCGAGGTCCTCGACGGCGCGGGCTGACGTCCCCGGCGCCGCGATCATGGGTGCGGGGCGGGAGCGTGTCGCTCCCGCCCCGCACCCATGGCTCCGACGAGGGCGGTATGAGATCCCGAATCGCGTCACGCACTCATTCCGCCATCCGCGTCGTGCCGCCGCGAAAGTGACGGATCAATGCACGTCGAGGTCGATGCACGCGTAGAAGGCGTTGGCGGTGTCGGCGATGTTCCAGACCGCGAGGACTTTCTGCCGCCCGGTGACCCCACCGAGGTTGACCGTGTGGGACGAGCCGCTTCCGCCGAACGTCGCGATGCGCCGGCCGCCGAGGAAGTAGTCGTAGCTCCTCGTGCTGTGGCGGGCCGTGAACGTCCAGGAGAAGGTCACGCTCTGGCCGACCGAGGCGGCCTTCCACGGCTTGCTGTCGTCGTCGAGGTCGGCGAACCTTGAGTTTCCGCCGCTGCAACTCTGGAGCCCCTTCGGGCCCTCCACGCTCTGCGGTTCCCACCTGATCTCGCCGCACTTGACGGTCCCCTGCGCGCACTGGGCCTGCCGGCTCGGTGGCGAGTTGACGTAGCCGTGGGCGAGGGCGGTGGTGGCGGGGAGCACCACGGTGACGAGCGGGGCGATTCCCACGCCCGCCGCGATCGCGGCGAACCTGCGTCGTGATGACTTCATGCGGAGTTCCCTGTTTTCGGGGTGGTCAGGTTTTCTCACGGGCGCCGGCCGGCGGGCAGCCGGCATTTTCGGGAGCGGGCTCGGCGGGTGGATGATGGAGGGGAGCGGGGCATGCGAACTCCATCAATAGGAATTTTCCTATTCGGTGGTTGGACGTTAACTCTCCGTCCGTTCAGTGGCAAGACGCCGCCAGTGCCCGCTGATTCACAGGCGCCATACCGGCCCAGGCCAGAACCCGAACCAGTCCGGCCCGCCGGGAATAATCGTCACAGTGTTCCCAGGATCGGCCGATCGGTCGGCAACAAATGCCTATAAGACGGGGACGAATCCCCCGCCGGCACGCGGTCAGGCGGCGTCCGAGGCGAGGTGTTCGAGCGCGGTGACGAGCCGCGCCGGGGTGGGCCGGGCCAGCATCTCCTTGCGCAGCCCGGCCGCGCCGTCGCGGTAGGCGGGGTCGCCGACCAGGCTCTCGACGGCCGAGCGCAGCGCGGCGGGGGCCGCCTCGTGGCCGCGCAGGTGCAGGCCCGCCCCGGCGGCGGCGAGGCGGCGGCCGGCGGCCTCCTGCTCGGAGGCGAACGTGGCGGTCAACTGGGGGACGCCCGCCCAGAGCGCGGTCATCGCGCTGCCGCTGCCGCCGTGGTGGACGACGGCGGCGCAGTCCGGCAGCACGGCCATCAGCGGGACGTGCTCGGTGACGCGGACGCCCTCGGGCACCGCGCCGAGGGCGGCCACGTCCCCGGCGGTCGCCGTGACGACCACCTCGCAGCCGAGGCCGTCCAGCGCCTCCAGGATGGCCGGGAGCAGGTAGGAGTTCGGGCCGGTGGTCGCGGTCAGCGCCGTCGACCAGGTCACGCAGACCCTCGGGCGGCCGGGCGCGGGCGGTTCCAGCGCCCACGGCGGGACGGGCGTGGTCCCGTTGAACGGGACGTAGGCGTAGGGCAGGCGCTCGGCCGGGGCCGGCACGTCCAGCGACGGCGGGCAGGGGTCCAGGACGCGTTCGATCATGTCCAGGTCGAACGCGTCCTGGCCGTGGCGGGGGAAGGACCCGCTGTGGTCGGTGGGGACGATGCGCATGTGCTCGGGCTCGTGGGTGCCGACCGGGCCCCACAGGCTCAGCGCGGACGGCACGCCCGTGGCCCGCGCCGCGAGCAGCCCCTCCAGGCTTGCCGGGTCGTGCAGGACCAGGTGCGGCCGCCAGGCGCGCGCGAACTCCACGCTCGCGTCGAAGCCCCGGGCGGCCCGCTCGGCGAGGGCCGGGGCGACCTCGTCCCGGAAGGCCGCGAGGTCGAAGTCCGCGAGGTCGTCCAGCGGTTCGCCGGTGAGCGGGTGCGGGGGCAGCCAGGGGTAGGGCCAGTCACCCTCGGCCGCCTCCCGGTACGCCTGGAGGCGGAGCCGGGTGATGACCCTCATGCCGTCCAGGACGGGCACCGGGAGCAGGCCCGTCCGGCCGACCGCCGCCGTCTGGTCGGGGGTGCAGAGCACCCGCACCTCGTGCCCCGCCGCTTGCAGCGCCCAGCCCTGCGGGACGAGCGCGGAGTAGTGGGTCGCCTGCGAGGACACGGTGAACAGGACCCGCACGTGGACGCTCCCCCCGACGAAGACGGCACACCGACGCCGGTCAGGACGCGAGGCGGTCCCGGTCGTGCGGCTCGTCCCAGTCTGCCCGGTGGGGCTCGACCTCGATGCGGGACACGGCGGGATCGAGGAACGGCGGCCCGAGGTGGGTGAAGGCGTCCAGGTCGGTGGTCTCGCGGAAGGCGCGCCGCGAGTACAGGTCGCGGGCGTATCCCCACAGGTGCGGGAAGTCGACCAGGCGGCGTTCGCTGATCTTGCAGAACGGGTTGTAGGTGAGGTCGAAGCGGGCCAGCGTCACCCACAGCCGGACGTCCGACTCGGTGATCGCGTCGCCGTGCAGGAAGCGGCGGGTGGCGAGGCGCTCGTCCAGGCCGTCCAGCGTGGCGATCACGCGGCCGCGCAGCTCGGCGTACGCCTCGTCGGACGCGGCGCCCGCGACCCGGTAGTTGCCGTCGTTGAAGTTGACGTAGATGTGATCGTTCAGCTCGTCGATCTCGTCCCGCAGCTCCACCGGGTAGAGGTGGACGGTCGGGTCGCCGAACTCCTCGAACTGGGTGCCGAGGTCGATCGTGAGGTTGAAGAAGTCGTTGCTGACGATCCCCTTGGTCGTCCGGTCCCAGAGCACGGGGACCGACACGTGGCCGCCGTAGCCGGGCTCGGTCGCCTCGTAGGCCTCGCGCAGGAACCGGAAGCCGTTGACCGGGTCGGCGCCGCGCCTCTCCCGGAAGGCCCAGCCCCGCCCGTCCCGCTCGTCGTCCACGTAGGAGAGGGAGACGACGTCTTCGAGCCCCTTCAGGATCCGGACGATGGCCGAGCGGTGCGCCCACGGGCACCGGTGCGAGACGTAGAGGTGGTAGCGCCCCGGCTCGGCCCTGTAGCCGCTCGACCCGTCGGCGGTGACGCGCGCCTGGAAGGGGTAGCGGGGCCGGTTCCAGCCGCCGTTGTCCACCTTGAGCGCGGTGGCCCCGTAGACGCCGTGCTTGTCGAGGTCCACGGCGTCGGCGTAGACGGGGGCGGCGGTCGGCGTGCTCATCAGTCCGTCTCCAAGGGAGGTCAAGGGGGGCGCGAGGGAGCGGTCCAAGCGAACCACCGCCCCGACGGCCAGTCAACTATTCCTATTCTTTAAATAGGGAATTCGCGTCGCCGCTAGGGGTTCCCGGCGCGACGATAGGGGGACCGCGCGCCGGTCCGCCGTCCGACGATGGCAATCATGAAAGCCCTGGTCCTTTCGGGCGGGTCCGGAACACGGCTGCGCCCCATCACCCACACGTCCGCGAAACAGCTCGTGCCCGTCGGGAACAAACCGGTCCTGTTCTACGGGCTGGAGGCCATCGCCGAGGCGGGCATCACCGAGGTCGGCATCGTGGTCGGGGAGACCGCCGCCGAGATCGAGCGGGCCGTCGGCGACGGGTCGTGGTTCGGCCTGCGGGTCACCTACCTCCGGCAGGAGGCGCCGCTCGGCCTGGCGCACGGCGTCCTCATCGCGCGCGAGTTCCTCGGCGAGGACGACTTCCTGCTGTTCCTCGGCGACAACTTCATCGTCGGCGGCGTGACCGGCGTCGTGTCCGGGTTCCGCGCGGACCCGTGCGACGCGCGGCTGCTGCTCACGCAGGTGCCGGACCCGAGCCGCTTCGGCGTCGCCGAGCTGGGCCCGGACGGGCGGATCATCGGCATCGAGGAGAAGCCGCGCCGCCCGCGCAGCGACCTGGCGCTGGTCGGGGTGTACCTGTTCGGCCCGGCGGTCCACCGCGCGGTCCGCGCGATCGCGCCGTCGGCCCGGGGCGAGCTGGAGATCAGCGACGCCATCCAGTGGCTGCTGGACGAGGGCCTGGACGTGCGCTCGACGACGATCACGGGATACTGGAAGGACACCGGCGACGTCGACGACATGCTGGAGGCCAACCGCACGGTGCTGGAGGGCCTGGAGCACAAGGTCGAGGGCGACGTCGACGCCGACACCGAGATCATCGGACGGGTCCGCATCGCGGCCGGCGCGATCGTGAAGGGGTCGCGCATCGTGGGCCCGGCGATCATCGGCGCGGACGCCCGGATCGTCGGCTCCTACGTCGGCCCGTTCACCTCCATCGCCGACGGCGTCCGCCTGGAGGACAGCGAGATCGAGTACTCGATCGTGCTGGACGGCTCGTCCATCCAGGGCGTGCGGCCGATCGAGGCGTCCCTGGTCGGGCGGGCCGTGGAGGTCACCCCCGCCGCCCGCACCCGCGCCGCCCACCGGCTCGTCCTCGGCGACTACAGCAGGGTGCGGATCTCATGACGCGGCTCCTGGTCACGGGCGGCGCCGGGTTCATCGGCTCGCACTACGTGCGGCGGCTGCTCGGCCCCGAGGGGCCCGGCGACGTGTCGGTCACGGTCCTGGACGCGCTCACCTACGCGGGCAACCGGGCGAACCTGGCCGAGGTCGAGGGGCATCCGGGGTTCCGGTTCGTCCACGGCGACATCTGCGACGCCGGCCTCGTCGCCGGGCTGGTCGCCGAGCACGACGAGGTCGTGCACTTCGCCGCCGAGTCCCACGTGGACCGCTCGATCGAGGCGGCGGCGGCGTTCGTGCGCACCAACGTCGTCGGGACGGGCACGCTGCTGGACGCGGCGCTCCGCGCGGACCTGCGAACGTTCGTCCACGTGTCCACCGACGAGGTCTACGGGTCGGTGGAGGAGGGGTCCACGGCCGAGACCGCGCCGCTGCGGCCCAGCTCGCCGTACGCCGCGTCCAAGGCCGCCGGGGACCTGCTCGCCCTCTCCTACCACCGCACGCACGGCCTGGACGTGCGGGTGACGCGCTGCTCCAACAACTACGGGCCCTTCCACCACCCGGAGAAGCTCATCCCCCTGTTCGTGACCCGCCTGCTGGAGGGGCGGCGCGTCCCGCTGTACGGCGACGGGCTGAACGTCCGCGACTGGCTGCACGTGGACGACCACACCCGCGCCGTCGAACTGGTGCGCGCCAAGGGCGCCCCGGGCGAGGTCTACAACATCGGCGGCGGGACGCACCTCACCAACCGGGAGCTGACCGGGCTGCTCCTGGAGGCGACCGGCACCGGCTGGGACCTGGTCGAGCGCGTCGCCGACCGCAAGGGGCACGACCGCCGGTACGCGGTCGACGACGGCAAGATCCGCGCCGAGCTGGGCTACGAGCCGCGGACCGGGCTCGGCCCCGGGCTCGCCGCGACCGTCACCTGGTACCGGGAGAACCGGCACTGGTGGGCGCCGGCGCGGTCCTGACCGGTCCCGCGGCGGCGTGCCGCCGCACCTCGTCGACCAGCCGGGCCTGCTCCAGCACCAGCGCGCCCTCCAGGACGGACGGGACGCCGTCGCGGACGCGCCGCACGAACGCCGTGACCGCGCCGGCGAAGTGGTCCTCGGCGGGCAGCGTCAGTTCCTCGGCGTGGTCCTGGCGCTCGATCCGCAGCACCGGGCGGTGCGCCGCCGACGGCGTGTACGCCCACAGCAGCTCGATCCGCCCGGTGCTCCCCCACAGCGCGTACCGGGAGCGGTAGGAGCGGTCCGCTCCCCACGTCAGGTGGGCGGTCTCGCCGCCGGGCGCGGTCAGCAACGCCGCGCCGGACACGTCCACGTCCCGCTCGGCGTCGAACCGCAGGTGCGCGCCGCGCACCTCCAGGCCGGACCCGAAATAGAGGAGGGCCGTGCGCACCGGATAGACCCCGGCGTCGGTCAGCACCCCTCCCCCGAGGTCGGTCCGGTAGATGTTGCGGCCGTCGGGCATCGGGGGGAACCCGAACTCGGCGGTCAGCGCGCGCGGCTCCCCGATCGCGCCCTGCGCCACCAGCTCCTGGACGCGCGCGTGCTGGGAATGGCACAGGAACATGAAACTCTCCAGCAGCGCCAGGCCGCGCGAGGCGGCGAGCGCGACCAGCACCCGGGTGTCCTCGGCGGTGGCGGTGAGCGGCTTCTCCGCCAGCACGTGGCGGCCCGACTCCAGCGCCCGGCTCACCCACGCGAAGTGCAGCTTCGCGGGCAGCGGGACGTACACCGCGTCGAGGTCGGCGCGCTCCAGCAGCGCCTCGTAGCCGGTCACCGGCTCCCCGCCGAACCGTTCGGCGAAGCGCCGCGCCTTGGCCGGGTCGCGGCTGGCGATCGCCGTCAGCCGCACGTCCGGGTGGGCGGCCAGGGCCGGGAGCGTGCGCCGCCAGGCGATGTCCGCGCAGCCGATGACGCCGATTCTCAAGGGTGCCGAATTCACCGACACGACCTCCATCCACGAAAGGGCAGAATCGCGACGAGAATAGGAACGGCGCGGCCCGCGCTCCCCCCTGACGTGCCGTCCTCCATCCCCGGACACCCCCCTTATCTCCCCCCTGACCACCGGCCGCGAACATCACGGACCACCGCCGCGGCACGCATATTGGAGTCCTTTGTAAGGGTATTTCTTGGGAGGGCCGATGTCGGGGATTCTCACGGCGTTGACGAGCGACCACCGGAGGGCCGTGCGGATCGCCGAGTCGGCGCAGGCCGCGGCGGGCGTCATCACGCTGGCGCGGTTCCACGAGTGGTTCGCCGAGCGCCGCAAGGGCGACGTCTCGCGCGTCGAGCGGGTGCCGCTGGACGCCCTGGACCGCTGGGGAACCGATCCCGCGACCGGCGACATCCGCCACGACAGCGGCCGGTTCTTCACCGTGACGGGCCTGGCGGCCGAGGTCGCCGGCGCGGCGGTGCCCGCGTGGACGCAGCCGATCCTGCTCCAGCCGGAGATCGGCATCCTCGGCATCCTGGCCAAGGAGATCGACGGCGTCCTGCACTTCCTCATGCAGGCCAAGAACGAGCCCGGCAACCCCGGCGGCGTGGAGATCTCGCCGACCGTGCAGGCGACGCGGAGCAACTACACGCGCGTGCACCAGGGCGCCCCGGTCCCCTACCTCGACTTCTTCCGCGACACCCGGCGCCACCACGTCGTCGCCGACGTGCTCCAGTCGGAGCAGGGCGCGTGGTTCTTCCAGAAGCGCAACCGCAACATCATCGTCGAGACGACCGACGAGGTGGAGCCGCTGGAGGGCTTCGTCTGGCTCACCCTCGGCCAGCTCCACGCGCTGCTGGCGGGCGACACGGTGGTCAACATGGACGCGCGGACGGTGCTGTCGTGCCTGCCGTTCTCGGGCGTCGGGCTGTCCTCGTCCTACCCCTCGCCGTCCCCGTCCCGGGCGCTCGGCGACGAGGAGTTCCGGCAGTCCGTGCTGCGCTCGTGCAGCGAGGAGTTCGCGGGCCTGCACGACATCGGCGACATCCTGAGCTGGATCACCGGGACGCGCAGCGGGCACGAGGTGGGGGCGCGCCGCGTCCCGCTGCGCGAGGCCGAGCTGTGGCACCGCGACGAGGAGGCGATCCGGCACGAGTCGGGGCTGTTCTTCCGGGTCATCGGCGTGGAGGTGGAGAGCGGGCACCGCGAGGTCGCGCGGTGGAGCCAGCCGCTGGTGGAGCCGATCGGCGTCGGCGTCAACGCGTTCGTGGTCAAGCGGGTGGACGGCGTCCTGCACGCGCTGGTCCACGCGGGCGTCCAGCCCGGTTACCTCGACGTCCTCGAACTCGGCCCGACCGTGCGGTGCACGCCGGGCAACTACGCCTGGCTGCCCGAGGCCGCGCGGCCGCCGTTCCTGGACGAGGTGCTGGCCGCGCCGCCGGAGCGGATCCGGTTCTCCAGCGTGCTGTCGGAGGAGGGCGGCCGGTTCTACGGCGCCCGCAACCGCTACCTGATCGTCGAGGCGGACGCCGACCACGCGCCCGACCCGGGGCCCGACTACCGGTGGCTGACCCTCCACCAGCTCGTCGGGCTGCTGCGGCACAGCCACTACGTCAACGTCGAGGCGCGCAGCCTGGTCGCGTGCCTGCACAGCCTGGCGGGCCGGCCCGCCTGACACCCCGTCGCGCCGGCCCGCCGGGCGTCAGCCGTGGTGCCCGCCGCCCTTGCCGCGCCCCGGCGCGCCGGCCGACATCCTGGCCGCCATCGTGGTCTGGACGGTCCGCGGCGCCACGACGAACGGCCGCATCATCCCGTGGTCCTCGTGCTCCAGGATGTGGCAGTGGTACACGTAGTTGCCGGTGCCGCCGTGGAAGCGTCCCGCGACCGTCACGTGGTCGTGCTCGTCGATGCGGACCGTGTCCTTCCAGCCCTGCTCGTCCGGGCCGAGCCCCTTGGGGGCGCCGTAGGTGGCGGTGTAGGTGAAGATGTCGTTCGCCGCGTCGGAGGCGACGGCGACGGTGTAGGTGTCGCGGGCCAGCGCCTGGAACGACATCAGGTGGACGTGGGTCGGGTGGTTGGGGCCCGCGAGGTGGACGAAGTTCCAGATCTCCCATCCGTCGAGCGCGACGTGGAAGGTGACGGGCTCGTCGAAGCTGCTCGCCGCCCGCCGGAACACGGTCGTCCTCCCGTCCTTCACGATCTTGACGATGCGGTCGCCGCCGCGCGGGACGTACCCGTCGGGGACCTTCGCCAGCTCCCACATCTCGGGCTGCCCGGCGGCGGTGCCGTCGTGGGTGGCGGACGCGACGTAGCGCTCGGCGAAGCCCGCCGGGACCTTGTCGCGGGTCAGCCGGGAGAACGAGGGCGACACCGTGGCGGGGACCTTGAAGGAGTCGGCCGGGCCCTTCCCGGCGACGCGGAACTGGAGGATCTCGGGGCCCAGCGGCGAGGTGGCGAGGTCGGTGTTGGACAGCTGGAGCCGCGCGCCCCTGAACGCGGCGAAGTCGATGAGGACGTCGGCGCGCTCGGCCGGGGCGAGCGTGAGCCGGTCCAGCTTGACGGCGGCGCCGAGCAGGCCCTGCTCGGTGCCGATCTGGACGAACGCGCCGTCCACCGGTGAACTGGTGGTGCCGTCGGAGCTCTCGCGGCGCAGCTCCAGCGTGTAGGTGCGCGCGTTGGAGCCGTTGAGCAGCCGGAACCGGTACCAGCGCGGCTCGACGTCCAGGTGCGGCCAGATCACCCCGTTCGCCAGGTTGTAGGGGCCCGCGAACGGCAGCGAGACCCGCCGGTCGCCGAGGTCGTAGTAGCCGACCTTGTGCAGGAGCCGCCCGTTGAAGGCGCCGGTGGCGTCGGTGTCGAGGTTGCGGTCGGCGAGGATCAGCGGGACCTCGTAGGCGCCCGACGGCAGGCGCAGCGCGTCCTCCTCCCTGTCGCGGACGATGTACATGCCCGCGAGCCCGGCGAACACGTTGTAGGCGGTGATGTCCATCGCGTGGTCGTGGTACCAGAGCGTCGAGGCGCGCTGCGCGTTCGGGTACTCGGTGGCCTGGCCCTGGCCGAACGAGACGCCGTTCTTGGGCCAGCCGTCGCTGTCGCCGCAGACCTCGCCGCCGTGCAGGTGGGTGACCACCCAGGGGGCCAGCTTGGCGACCTCGGAGATCGGCTCGGCGTCGCCGCGTCCGGGGCCGAGGATCGAGTCGATGCCGGTGAAGGGGACCGCGACGGCCGTCGCGGGGAACGCGCTCTCGATCCGGTTCAGCCAGCTCACCTTGATCCGCTGGCCGGCGCGGACGTCGATGACCGGGCCGGGGAAGCTCCCCTCGTAGGTCCAGGCGGGGGTCGGGGGAAGCTGCGAGTGCAGCCGCACCGTCGCGGCCCGCTGCCGGATGGTGAGGGCGCCGTCGGGCCGCAGCACCCTCGGGACGGGAAGCGGGTCGGCGAACTTGGTGAGGCCCGTCGGCGCCTTCCGGAAGACCCGGGAGGCCGTCGCGAACGCGGCGAGGTTCGCCTGAAGGGTGGCGGCCACGCCGATACCGGCGGCCGAACCTGCGAGGAACTGACGACGACTGGGCATGGGGGGCTCCTCCACGAGCGTTGGGTCGGCGGAAACGATCTTTCGCACGCGCCGGAGCCGGGCTCAATCGGGGAGCCGGAAGTCAGGGGGTTCGGGCGGTCACGCGTCAGGTTTACCGGGCTCCCGACAGGGGATGAGCAGGCCCGTCACGGGTGGCCCGGGGTGCCCGCGCGTCTGGTGCGGCGGTCGATAGGCGCGCGATTGCCGGGCAGTGGGCGGAGATCTTCGATCATCGGACCCGTGGTCGCACTGGTCGAACGAGACGAACAAACACGGCAACTCGACGCCCTGATGGAGGACTGCCTGGCCCGCCGCGGGCGGGTCGCGCTCCTGGAGGGGCCGATCGGCACCGGCCGGACGGCGCTGCTGCGCGGCGTCGCCGAGCGCGCCGAACAGTCTGGATTCCGGTGTCTTCGTGCTTCCTGCTCCCCCGCCGAACAGGCGCTCCCCTACGGCGTCGCCGGCCAGCTCCTGCGCGGCCTGCCCCGGCCGGAGGGGCCCGGCGACGGCTCCGGCCGCACGCTGGACGACCTCCTCGACGACGTCGCCGCCCTGGACGGCCCGGACGCGGCACCGGCGCCGGCGGAGATCGCGCGGACCCACCACGAGCTGGCGCTGGCGCTGCTGGGGATCGCCGAGCGGCAGCCGCTCCTGGTCACCGTGGACGACCTCCGCCACGCCGACGTCCCGTCCCTGCACTTCCTGCTGCACCTGGTGCGGCGGCTCGGCTCGGCGCGCGTGCTGGTCGTGCTGGCCGACGAGGCGGCGCCCCGGCCGCGGCACCTGGCGTTCCTCGCCGAGCTGTCGCGCAGCCCGGAGCTGCACCGGCTGCGGCTGGCGCCGCTGTCGCGCGCCGGGACCGCCCGCGCGGCGGCCGCGCTGATCGGCGCGCCCCCGGATCCGCGCCTGGACCTGCACGCGGTCAGCGGCGGCAACCCGCTGCTGCTGGACGCCCTCGCCGAGGACGTCCGGGCCACCGGCGGCCCGCGGGCGCAGGGATACGGGCTGGCCCTGCTGAGCTGCCTGCACCGGGGCGACCCGGCGACGCTCGCCGTGGCGCGGGCGCTGGCGATCATGGGCGAGGAGGCCGCGCCCGCCGAGCTGTGCCGGCTGGGGGCGCTGACCTCCGAGGAGGCCGGGCGCGCGCTCGGCGCGCTCAACGCGGCGGAGGTCCTCGACCGGGGCCGGTTCCGGCACCCGGTGGCGCGGACGGCCGTGCTGGACGACCTCGCCCCGGCGGAACGGTCCGAACTGCACCGGCGCGCCGCGCGCCTGCTGCACGAGCGGGGCGTGCCCGCCGCGCGGGTGGCGCGGCACCTCGCCGAGGCCGACCACGCGCAGGAGCCGTGGGCGCCGGCCGTGCTGCGCGAGGCGGCCGAGCACGCGCTGCTCGACGACCGGGCGGAGAGCGCGGCCCGGTTCCTGCGGCTGGCGCACCGGGGCCTGTCCGACGAGGGGGAGCGCGCGGCCGTCCGGGCGCGGCTCGCGGGGGCGGAGTGGCAGACCGCCCCGTCCTCGGCGGCCCGGCACCTGGCGCCGCTGGTGACCGCCGCGCTCGGCGGCCGGCTCGGCCTCCCCGACGGCCTGGCGCTGGTGAGCCGGCTGCTGTGGTTCGGGCGCGGCGGCGAGGCGCTGCGGGTGCTGGACCGGCTGCGCGCGGACGCGCGTCCCGAGAACGGCGACCTGCGCGACGCCGAGGTGTGGCTGGCCTACGCGCACCCGCCGCTCGCGCGCGACCGGCGCACGCCGGTCCTCGCCGCCGACCGGCGGTTCGCCGTCCCGGCGCCGGGCGGCGACCCGCAGCTGCACGCGGTGGCGATCCTCGCCGACGGGCTGACCCGGCGCCGCGGCCAGGGCCTGGTGGACCGTGCCGAGCAGGTGCTCCGCGACCTGCCGCTGCATCCGCGCAACCCGTGGACGGTCGAGGCGGCGCTGCTGGCCGTCCAGGTGCTGCTGCGCGCGGACCGGCTCGACGTGGCGGCGGCCTGGTGCGAGGACGCCACCGGCGAGGGCGGCGGCGAGGGCGGGGAAGACACGCGGGCGGCGTTCTTCGCGGCGGCCCGCGCGGAGGTGGCGCTGCGGGCGGGCGACCTGCCGACCGCGCTGCGCGAGGCGCGGGAGGCGCTGGCCCGGCTCAGCGCGCGGTCGTGGGGGGTGGCGATCGGGTACCCGCTGGGGACGCTCGTCCTCGCCGCCACCCGCGCGGGCGAGTACGACGAGGCCGCCCGGTGCCTGGCCCTGTCGGTCCCGGAGCCGATGTTCCAGAGCCGCCACGGGCTGCACTACCTGTACGCCCGGGGCCACCACCACCTGGCGGCCGGGCACGCGCACGCCGCGCTCGCCGACTTCCTGAGCTGCGGGGAGCTGACCCGCGGCTGGGGCCTGGACACCGCGGGCCCGGTGCCGTGGCGGACGGACGCGGCGGAGGCGTGGCTGCGGCTCGGCAACCGCGACCAGGCCCGGCGGCTGATCCGCGAGCAGCTCTCCCGCACCGACGGGCGCGGCCCGGCGCTGCGGCTGCTGGCCGCCGCCAGCCCGGTCGGGCGGCGGCTGCCGCTGCTGACCGAGGCGGTCGACCTGGCGGAGGCGTCCGGCGACCGGTTCGAGCAGGCGCGGGTGCTCGCCGACCTCAGCCGCGTCCACGCGGCGGGCAACCGGCGGCGCGCCCGGCTGCTGCTGCGCCAGGCGCTGCACGTGGCGAACATGTGCGGGATGCGGCCGCTCGCCCAGGAGCTGCTGTCGGTGCAGGACGACCTCGGCGGCGCGGAGGCGATGGCCGACGGGCTGGAGGGCATCGCGTCGCTGACCGACTCCGAGCGGCGGGTGGCGTCGCTGGCGGTGCTCGGCAACACCAACCGGGAGATCGCCGCGAAGCTCTACATCACCCCGAGCACGGTCGAGCAGCATCTCACCCGCATCTACCGCAAGCTGGGGATCCGCCGGCGCAAGGAGCTGCCCGCCGACCTGTGGGCGGGGCTCAGGAAGACCGGCTGACGGCCTGGTCCGCGCCCAACCCGTCGAGGAGCTCGTCGACGAGGGCCGTGGTGCCGTGGCGGTCGGCCGCCGTCCCGAACAGGTAGAAGTCGGGGCGGACGAGCGCCGCCGCGGCACCGGCGCGGGCCAGGTAGGGCAGGTGGACGGCGTCGAGGTCGGCGGCGGCGTCGAGCCGGACGGTCCGCGCGCCGAGCCACGCCAGCGCCCCCGCGCGGGCGGGGTCGAGGAGGTCCCTGGGGTCCTCGGTGGTGAGCAGGACGAAGCGGGGGGCTCCGGTGATCTCGTCCAGCAGGCCCTCGCGGCCGCCGACCCGCACGCGGCCCTGCGGGGTCAGCCCACCGGCCGGGCCGCGCGGGCGGCCCCGCGCGTCCCGCGCGAGCAGGCCCTCGGTGAGGGGGTGGACGGCCGAGGGCGGGGGCGCGGCCAGGCCGCGCTCCCGCATGCCGATCATGACGGCGTCGCGGTCGGCGGCGGCCTTCGGGTCGGTCTGGCAGATGACGCGGCCGAGGTCCACGGACATGGTGATCGCGTGCCGGACGTGCTCGCGCCGCTCGGCGGTGTAGGTGTCCAGGAGCGTGTCGGCGGCGCGGCCGGTGAGGACGAGGTCCAGCTTCCAGGCCAGGTTGGCGGCGTCCCGGAAGCCCGAGCACATGCCCTGCCCGGCGAACGGCGGCATCAGGTGGGCGGCGTCGCCCGCGATCAGCACCCGGCCCTCGCGCCAGCGGTCGGCGTGCCGCGCCTGGAAGGTGTAGACGGCGTGCCGCTCCAGCGTCGCGTTCTCCTCGTGCACGCCGAACAGCGCGAGCAGGCGCCACACGTTCTCGACGGAGCCGAACTGCTCCGGCGGCTCGTCCGGCAGCCGCATGAACTCCCAGCGGCGGTGGTCCGGCCCGGCGGAGACGGCGGTGCGGGGCCGGGCCGGGTCGCAGACCTGAAGGTTGTTGGGGACGAAGTCGCGCGGCTCGTGCAGCCGCACGTCGCAGGTCAGCCAGTCGTTGAAGAACCGCAGGTCGGTGGAGGTGGCCGCGACCGCGTCCCGGACGAGGCTCCCGGCGCCGTCGCAGCCCACGACGTACCGCGCGGACAGCACGCCGCCCTCGGGCCCCTCGACGGCGGCCTCGACCCGGTCGCCGGTGTCGCGCAGGCCGGTCACGCGGTGGCCGCGCAGTACGCGCAGCGTGGCCTGGCGGGCGCCGCGCGCGGTCAGCGCCGCCTCGATGCCCGGCTGGTACATCGAGACCGAGTCGGGCCAGCCGGACCAGCCCCGCTCGGCGACGTCCACCTCGAACAGCGTCGCGCCGGCGCCGTTCGTCCAGACGTAGTCGCGGGACGGCTCGGCGACCTCGCGGAGGGCGGCGCCGATCCCGGCGGCGGCGAGCACGCGCGCCGACTCCCCGTCGAAGGACACCGCGCGCGGCATCGGGTAGGGCTTCGGGCGGCGCTCGACGACGGTGACGCGGTGCCCCTGCCGGGCGAGCAGCGTGGCGGTCACCTGGCCGACCGGCCCGTACCCGACGACGAGGACGTCGATATCCGTGCCGCTCATCGGGTGCTCCCCGCGCGGAGGATGTCGGCGACGACGCGTTCGTGCTCGGCGGGGTCGGTGAGGACCCGGACGGTCTCCTGGCCGCCGTCCACGGTGAGCAGGCGCTTGCCGATGAGGACGCGCTGCCCGGTGGCGAAGGACCGGCCGCGCACCAGGATCGCGGCGCCCGCCAGCGCGCGGGCGAACTCCTCCAGCTCGGCGGAGGGAGCCTGCCATTCGGCCAGGTCGCGGGGCCGGTCGCGGAACCGGTAGACGGCCTGCCACGCGCCGGACGGGACGCCGCGCTCGACCACCTGGTAGCCGTCCGCCGCGACGACGCGGAACCGGCTGCCGTGCTGCCGCTGGACCTCCGGGCTCAGCCGCAGCGGCTCCAGGTAGGACGGGCCGACGAAGCCGACGTCGACGAGGTGCACCTCGCCGTCGAGGCGGACGTGGTTGAAGACGTGCTCAAGGTCCGGGCCGAACGAGCCGTCCATCTGCCGGATGCCCGCGCCGAACACGCCGACCTCGAACCCGAGCGCCCCCAGCAGGGCGCGGAACAGGCCGCTCAGCTCGTAGCAGACGCCGCCCCGCCCGCCGAGGACGATCGCGTCGAACGCGGCGTCGAGGTCGATGTCCACGCCGGCCCACAGCGCGGTCCCGCGCCCCGCGTTCAGCGCGCTGTCGTAGGGGAACGTGGCGAGGTGCCGGTGGTGCAGGGACCGCAGGGTCTCCAGCGTCGGCGCGGTGGGGCCGCGGTGGTCGAGGGCCTTGAGGTAGGTGTCGACGTCGAACGGCATGGTTCAGCCCTCCACCGGATCGGTCGGCGCGGTCGGCTCGGTCGGCTCGGACAGCTCGGTCAGCAGGTGGTCGGCCAGCTCGGCCGGGGTGGCCAGGTCGAAGATCAGCATCGCGGGGAGCTCCAGGCCGGTCGCGGCGGCGAGCCGGTTGCGCAGCTCGACGGCGGTGAGCGAGACGAACCCGGCCTCGAAGAACACCTCGGCGGGGGCGAGGGTCTCGGCGGGCGGGCGGCCCAGCACCGCCGACGCCTCGGCGCGCACGAACGCCAGCAGGGTCTCGCGGCGCTCGTCCTCGGGGAGGTCGGCGAGCCCGGCGAGCGGGTCGGCCTTCTCCTCGGGCTCCTCCGCCTCCGCCGCCGGGCGGGCGGTGGCGGTGGGCGCGGCGGACTCCAGCCAGTAGTGGCGGTGCTGGAAGGCGTAGGTGGGCAGGTCGACGCGGGGGCGGCCCGCCAGGAGCGCCGACCAGTCGACTCCGGCGCCGCGCACGCGCAGGGCCGCCGCCGACAGCAGGAACGCGCCGAGCCCGCCCTCGCCCCGGCGCAGCGTGCCGGTCACGGCTGCGGCCGGCCCGGCGGCGCCGGTGATCTCGGCCGCCAGCACGGGGTGCGCGCTCACCTCGACGAACGTGCGGAAACCTTCGTCCAGGAGAGCGCGGGTCGCGGTGTCGAAGCGGACGGTGCCGCGCAGGTTGCGGTACCAGTAGGCGGCGTCGAGGCGCGTGGTGTCGATCCGGCCGCCCTCGACGGTCGAGTAGAACGGGACGGCGGACGGCTTCGGCGCGAGCCCGTCCAGGAGCGCGTGCAGCTCGTCGCGGATGCCCTCGACGTGCGCGCTGTGCGAGGCGTAGTCGACGGGGACGCGGCGGACCCGCACGCCGTCGTCCTCGCAGGACTCGATCAGCTCGGCGAGTGCGTCGGCGTCCCCGGCGACGACGACCGAGGCGGGTCCGTTGACCGCCGCCGTCGCGAGGCGGCCGTCCCAGCGCCGCAGCCGGGCGGTGACCCTGTCCTCGGGGAGCGCGATCGAGGCCATGCCGCCCTTGCCCGCCAGGCCGCGGCCGATGGCCTGGCTCCGCAGCGCCACGACGCGCGCCGCGTCCTCCAGGGACAGGGCGCCGGCGATGTGCGCGGCGGCGATCTCGCCCTGCGAGTGCCCGACGACGGCGTCGGGACGGACGCCGAACGACTCCCACAGCCGCGCCAGCGCCACGTTCACCGCGAACGAGGCGGGCTGGACGACGTCCACGCGTTCCAAGCCGCCCCGCAGCTCCTCGGCCAGCGACCAGTCCACGTACGGCTTCAGGGCGGCCTCGACCTCGTCCAGCGCGCGGGCGAACACGGGAGACCCGGCCGCGAGTTCGACGCCCATCCCCGACCACTGCGCGCCCTGCCCGGAGAACACCAGGACGGTGCGGCCCTCGACGTCCGCGACGCCGGTCACCGCGACCGGCGAGGGCTCCCCCGCCGCCACCGCGCGCAGCCCGTCCAGCGCCTCGCCCCGGTCGGCGGCGACCACGACGGCGCGGTGGGCGAGCGCGGCCCGGCCGGACGCCAGCGACGCGGCGACGGCACCGGGCTCCAGCCCGGGGCGGTCAGCCACGAACGCGGCGAGCCGCGCGGCCTGGGCGCGCAGCGCGTCCGGGGACCCCCCCGAGACCTCCCAGGGGGTCCGGTCCAGGGGCGGGGGCGGGGCCTCCGGTTCGGCGTCCGCCGGGGCCTGCTCGATGATCACGTGCGCGTTGGTGCCGCTGACCCCGAACGAGGACACCCCGGCCCGGCGGGGGCGACCGGGGTCGGGCCACTCCCGCCGCTCGGTGAGCAGCCGGACCGCGCCGTCCTGCCAGTCGACCTGCGAGGACGGAGCGTCCACGTGCAGCGTCGCGGGCAGGACGCCGTGCCGGAGGGCCTCGACCACCTTGATGATCCCGGCGGCCCCGGCGGCGGCCTGCGCGTGCCCGATGTTGGACTTCAGCGACCCGAGCCACAGCGGGCGGTCGTCCGGGCGGTTGCGGCCGTAGGTCGCGAGGAGCGCCTGGGCCTCGATCGGGTCGCCCAGCGGCGTGCCGGTCCCGTGGCCCTCCACCGCGTCCACATCCTGCGGGGTCAGGCCCGCCGCGTCCAGCGCGGCGCGGATGACGCGCTGCTGGGACGGCCCGTTGGGCGCGGTGAGCCCGTTGGACGCGCCGTCCTGGTTGACGGCGCTGCCGCGCACCACCGCCAGCACGGGATGGCCGTTGCGGAGGGCGTCCGGCAGCCGCTCCAGCAGGAGCACCGCCGCGCCCTCGGCCCAGCCGGTGCCGTCGGCGGCGTCGGCGAACGCCTTGCAGCGCCCGTCGGGCGCGAGGCCGCGCTGCCGGGAGAACTCGACGAACGGCGACGGCCGCGCCATCACCGCGACGCCCCCGGCGAGCGCGAGCCGGCATTCGCCGTCGCGCAGCGCCCGCGCCGCGAGGTGCACGGCGACCAGCGAGGACGAGCAGGCGGTGTCGACCGTGAGCGCCGGGCCTTCGAGGCCGAGGGTGTAGGAGACCCGGCCGGACACGACGCTGCCCGAGGTCCCGGTGCCGAGGAACCCCTCCAGGTCGCCCGGCACGTCCGCGAGGCCCGCGGCGTAGTCGTGGTACATCACGCCGGTGAACACGCCGACGCGTTCGCCGCGCAGCGCGGTGGGCGCGACGCCCGCGCGTTCGAGCGCCTCCCAGGAGATCTCCAGCATGAGCCGCTGCTGGGGGTCCATCGCCAGCGCCTCGCGCGGCGAGATCCCGAACAGCGCGGCGTCGAACGCCCCGGCGTCGCGCAGGAACCCGCCCTCGCGCACGTAGGAGGTGCCGGGGCGGTCGGGGTCGGGGTCGAAGAGCGCGCCGAGGTCCCAGCCCCGGTCGTCGGGGAAGGACGAGAGCCCGTCCCGGCCCTGCGACACCAGGTCCCACAGGTCCTCGGGCGAGGCGACCCCGCCGGGCAGGCGGCACGCCGCCGCGACGATCGCGACCGGGGCGTCGGCGGCCCGCGCCGCGAGCCGGTCGACCTCCTGCCGCAGCCGCTCGTTGTCGGCCAGCGCGACGCGCAGCGCCCGCACGACCCTGTCCTCGCTCATCGGTTCCCTCCGAGTGCCCGTTCCACCAGGTCGTCGACGCTCATCTCCTCGATCGCCGAGGCGACCGGGTCCTCGGGCGGGTCGGGCACCAGCTCGGCCAGCAGCCGCCGGGCCAGGTCGGCGGGGGTCGGGTGGTCGAAGACGAGCGTGGCGGGCAGCCGCACCCCGGCCGCCCGTGCGAGCCGGTTGCGCAGCTCGACCGCCGCGAGCGAGTCGAACCCGAGGTCCCGGAACGCCTGCGCCGCGCCGATCTCGTCCGGCGAGGCGTGCCCGAGGACGGACGCGGCGCCGCGCCGGACGAGGTCCAGGGTGAGCCCCGGGCGCTCGGGGGCGGGCAGGGCGGCCAGGCGCGCGGCGAACGACGCGGTCTCCCGCTCGGCGGCGGGCGGCGCGGCGGCGCGGGCCGGGCGGACCAGGCCGCGCAGGACGGGCGGCAGGTCCCCCTCGGCGGCGAGGGAGCGCAGCGCGGCGAGGTCGAACCGCGCCGCGACGAGGACCGGGTCCCGCGCGCCGAGCGCGGCGTCGAACAGGGCCAGCCCCTCCGCGGTGGAGAGCCCGGCGAGCCCGGCGCGGGCGAGCCTCGCCAGGCCCGCGTCGCCGAGGTGCCCGGTCATCCCGCTCGCCCGCGCCCACAGCCCCCACGCGATGGACACGGCGGGGAGCCCCTCGGCCCGCCGCAGCCGGGCGAGCCCGTCCAGGAACCCGTTGGCCGCCGCGTACCCGGCCTGGCCCGCGTTGCCGAGGACGCCGGCGCCCGAGGAGAACAGGACGAACGCCGCGAGGTCCAGGTCGCGGGTCAGCTCGTGCAGGTTCCAGGCGGCGTCGGCCTTGGGGCGGAACACCGCGGCGATCCGCCGGGGGTCGAGGTCGTCGAGCAGCGCGTCGTCCAGGACGCCGGCCGCGTGGACGACGGCGGTCAGCGGATGCTCGGCCGGGACCGTCGCCAGGACGTCCGCCAGCGCCGCCGGGTCGGCGGCGTCGGCGGCCGCGACCCGCACCCGGGCCCCGGCCTCGCGCAGCGCGGCCGACAGCCCGTCCGCGCCGGGCGCGGCGTCGCCGCGGCGGCTGACCAGGAGGAGCTCCCGCACTCCGTGCGCCTCGACGAGGTGGCGTGCGACGAGCCCGCCCAGCGTTCCGGTGCCTCCGGTGATCAGCACCGTCCCGCCGGGATCGAGGGGCCTCGGCGCGGCCGTGTCGGCGTGCGCGATCCGGGGGACGTGGGCGCTCCCGGCCCGCAGCGACACCTGGGGTTCGCCGGAGGCGATGATCCCGGGAAGCGCCGCCCTCGCGTTCTCGGCCGCGTCCGTCTCCAGCAGGACGACCCGTCCGGGCTGCTCGCGCTGCGCCGACCGCACGAGGCCCCGGACGGCCGAGGCGGCGAGGTCGCCGGGCGCGTCGCCGGTGAGGACCGCGACCGGGCCGCCGTCGCCGCTGAGCCGGGCGGTGAGGAAGGCGAGCGCCGCCGCCGTCGCCTCCCGGGCCCGCTCCGGGGTCCGGCCGCCGTGGGCGGTGAGGTCGAGCACGTCCTCGTCCGGGATCCCGGCGGCGGACGCGGGCAGGGTGACCGGCACCGGTTCGAGCCGGTAGGCCAGGTCGTGGGCGGGCGCCAGCCGGTCGGGGGCCACGGGCCTGAGCACGAGGGAGCCGATCGAGGCGACGGGCGCGCCGCCCCGGTCGGCGACGGTGATCGCGTACGCGGACGCCGCCGCGTCGCGGGTCGCCCGGACGCGCAGCGCCGACGCCCCGGACGCGTGCAGGCGCACGCCGGTCCAGGCGAAGGGCAGCGGGATCCGGCCGTCCTCGGGGACGTCCGCGCCGAGGAGGCGGGTGGCCTGGAGTGCGGCGTCCAGCAGGGCCGGGTGCAGGGCGAAGCCGTCCGCCTCGACGCCCTCGGGCAGCTCGACGTCCGCGAAGACCGCGTCGCCGCTCCGCCAGGCCGCGCGGAGCCCCTGGAACGCGGGCCCGTAGGCGTAGCCGTCCTCCGCCATCCGCGCGTAGAAGTCGCCGACCGGGACCGGCTCGGCGTTCGCGGGCGGCCACGGGAACGGCTCCGGCGCGGGCCCCCCGGCGGACAGCCGGCCGGTGGCGTGCCGGGTCCACCGTCCTTCGTCCCGCCGCGAGTGGATGGCGACGTCCGGGCCGTCGGCGACGACCCTGAGCTGGACCTCCCCCTCGCCGGGGACGGTCAGCGGCGTCTCGATGACGAGTTCGTCCAGCCCGCCGTGCCCGGTCTCGGCCCCGGCGTGCAGCGCCAGCTCGACCAGCGCCGAGCCCGGCAGGACGGTCGTGCCCGCGACCGCGTGGTCGGCGAGCCAGCCGTGGTCGCGCGCGGACAGGCGGCCGGTGAGCACGACGCCGCCCGGCAGCGGGACGGCGGCGCCGAGCAGCGGGTGCCCGGCCTCCTCCAGCCCGGCGGCGGTGAGGTCGCCGCCGCCGCGTCCGGTGTCGAGCCAGTAGCGGCGGTGCTGGAAGGCGTAGGTGGGCAGGTCCGCGCGCCGGAACGGGCCGGGCCCGAACGCCGCGCTCCAGTCGACGCCGACCCCGGCCGCGTGCGCCTCGCCGGCGGAACGCAGGAACCGGTCCAGCCCGCCGTCGTCGCGGCGCAGCCCGCCGACGACGACCGCGGGTGCGGGGACGGTCTCCGCGATGCTCGGGACCAGGACCGGATGCGCGCTGATCTCGATGAACGCGCCGAACCCGTCCTTGGCGAGGGTCTCGGCGGCGTCGGCGAACCGCACGGTCCGGCGCAGGTTGCGGTACCAGTAGCGGCCGTCGAGGGCCGTCGTGTCGAGCCACCGGCCTTCGACGGTGGAGAAGAAGGGCACCGGCGAGGTCCGGGGGCTGAGGCCGTCGAGCAGGTCCGCCAGTTCGCCCTCGATGGACTCGACGTGGGAGCTGTGGGAGGCGTAGTCGACCGGGATCCGGCGCACGCGCACACCCTCGGCCTCGTAGGCCGCGACCAGGTCGTCCAGCGCGTGCGGGTCGCCCGAGACGACCGCCGAGGCGGGGCCGTTGACGGCCGCGATCTCCAGCCCGGGGACGAGCCGCGCGGCGACCCGCTCGACCGGCAGCGCGACCGACACCATGCCGCCGCGCCCGGCCAGGCGGCGGGCGATGGCCTGGCTCCGCAGCGCCACCACGCGCGCCGCGTCCTCCAGGGAGAGCGCCCCGGCGATGTGCGCGGCGGCGATCTCCCCTTGGGAGTGGCCGACCACCGCGTCGGGACGGACGCCGAACGACTCCCACAGCCGGGCCAGCGCCACGTTCACCGCGAACGAGGCGGGCTGGACGACGTCCACCCGCTCCAGCCCGCCGCCCAACTCCTCGGTCAAGGACCAGTCGGCATACGGCTTCAACGCCGCCTCGACCTCCGCCAGCGCACCGGCGAACACCGGGGACGCCTCGGCCAGCGCCAGTCCCATCCCCGACCACTGCGCTCCCTGGCCCGGGAACACGAAGACCGTCCTGCCCTCGGCCTCGGCGGGGCCGGTCGACTCGACCTCCGCGAGCGCGGTGAGCGCGGCGGCGCGGTCACCGGCCACGACGACCGCCCGGTGCTCCAGCGTCGCCCGCGTGGTGGCGAGGGCGTGCCCGATCTCGGCCGGGGTGAGGTCGTCGTTGTCGGCCACGAACGAGGCGAGCCGTTGCGCCTGCGCCCGCAGGCCGTCCGCCGTGCGCGAGGAGAGGAGCCACGGCACCGCCCCGGGCTCGGGCCCCTGCCCGTCCTCGGCGGGCGGCTCGGCGACCGCCTGTTCGAGGATCACGTGGGCGTTGGTGCCGGACACCCCGAACGACGACACGCCCGCCCGGCGCGGACGGTCCACCTCGGGCCAGGCGCGCGGCTCTTCCAGCACCCGGACGGCACCCGCCGACCAGTCCACCTTCGACGTCGGGGCGTCCACGTGCAGGGTCGGCGGCAGGACTCCGTTGCGCAGCGCCTGCACCATCTTGATCACACCGGCCACGCCCGCCGCCGCCTGCGCGTGCCCGATGTTCGACTTCAGCGACCCGAGCCACAGGGGCCGGTCGTCCGGCCGGTCCTGACCGTAGGTCGCCAGCAGCGCGCGCGCTTCGATGGGGTCGCCCAACTTCGTGCCCGTGCCATGGCCCTCGACGGCATCGACGTCGCCGCTCGACAGCCCGGCGTTCAGCAGCGCCTCGCGGATCACCCGCTCCTGGGAGGGTCCGTTCGGCGCGGTCAGACCGTTGGACGCGCCGTCCTGGTTCACCGCCGAGCCGCGCACCACCGCCAAGACCTCGTGGCCGTTGCGGCGCGCGTCCGACAGGCGCTCCAGCACCAGCACCCCGACGCCCTCGGAGAGGCCGGTGCCGTCGGCGGCCTCGGCAAACGCCTTGCAGCGGCCGTCGGCGGCGAGCCCGCGCTGGCGGGAGAAGTCGACGAAGACCTCCGGCGTCGCCATCACGGCCACTCCCCCGGCCAGCGCCAGCGACGACTCGCCCGAGCGCAGCGACTGCGCGGCCAGGTGCAGCGCCACCAGCGACGACGAGCACGCCGTGTCCACCGTCACCGCCGGGCCCTCCAGGCCGAACGTGTAGGACACGCGGCCGGTGGCGACGCTGCCGGAGTTGCCGATGCCGAAGTAGCCTTCGAGGCCGTCCGGGAGGCCGCCGAGGTTGTCCCGGTAGTCGTGGAACATCAGCCCGGTGAACACCCCGGCGCGGGCGCCGCGCAGCGAGGTCGGGTCGATGCCCGCGCGTTCGAGCGCCTCCCACGACACCTCCAGCAGCAGCCGCTGCTGAGGATCGATGGCGAGCGCCTCGCGTGGCGAGATCCCGAACAGCGCCGCGTCGAAGCCGCCCGGCTCGTCCAGGAAGCCGCCTTCCTTGGCGTAGGTCCTGCCGCGCCGTTCGGGGTCGGGGTCGTGGAGCCGGTCCGGGTCCCAGCCCCGGTCGCGGGGGAACGCGGAGACGGCGTCGCGGCCCTCGGCGACGAGCGTCCACAGGTCCTCCGGGGAGGCGACCCCGCCGGGGAGGCGGCAGGCCATGCCGACGATCGCGATCGGCTCGGTCCGCCGGGCCTCGGCCTCGTGCAGCCGGGCACGGGCGCGCCGCAGGTCGGCGAGGGTCCGCCGCAGGTAGTCGCGCAGCTTCTCGTCGTTGGCCATGTGCTCCTCCTTCAGACCTGTCCGAGTTCGTGGTCGACGAGCGCGAAGAGCTGGTCGTCGCTCGCCGCCTCCAGGTCGGGGCCGGGCTCGCCGGACCCGGCGAGGCGGGCGGTCAGGGCGTCGAGGCGCGCGAGGATCCGGTCGCGGAGCGCGCCGTCCGCCGGGGGGTCGCCGAGCGCGCGTTCCAGCCGTTCCAGTTCACGCAGGGCGGGCGGGGCCTCCTCGCGCGGCGCGACGCCGAGTTCGGCGCGCAGGTGCTCGGCGAGCGCGACCGGGGTGGGATGGTCGAAGACGGCGGTGGCGGCGAGCCGCACGCCCGTCGCCTCGGCGAGCCGGTTGCGCATCCGGACGGCGGCCAGCGAGTCGAACCCGGTGTCCTTGAACGCCTGGTCCGCCCGCACGGGCTCCCCGGCGGGGCGGCCGAGGACGTCCGAGGCGGTGGCGCGCACCAGCTCGACCAGCTCGCGGAGCCGCTCGGCCTCCGGAAGCCGGGCGAGGCGGTCGGCCAGGCCCTCCTCGGCCGGCGCGGCCACGGCCGCGGCCGCGCGCGGCGCCGTCCGCACCAGGCCGCGCAGCAGCGCGGGCAGCGTGCCCTCGCTCGCCCGGTCGCGGAGCGCCGCGTGGTCGAGCCGGGTGGGGACGAGCACGGCCTCGGCGCCGGCGCGCAGCGCGAGGTCCAGCAGCGCGAGGGCCTCCGATGACGAGAGCGCCACCTGGAGCCCCTCGGCGAGCCGGTCGCGGCCCGCCTCGCCGAGGCGGCCGGTGAGGCCGGACGCCTCGTCCCACAGGCCCCAGGCCAGCGAGACGGCGGGCAGCCCTTCGGCGCGCCGCGCCTCGGCCAGCCCGTCGAGGAACCCGTTGGCCGCCGCGTAGTTGCCCTGGCCCGGGTTGCCGAAGACCCCTGCGCCGGAGGAGAACAGGACGAACGCCGCCAGGTCCAGGTCGCGGGTCAGCTCGTGCAGGTGCCAGGCCGCGTCCGCCTTGGGGCGGAACACCGTGTCGACGCGCCCCGGGGTCAGCGACGCCAGCACGCCGTCGTCCAGCACCGCCGCCGTGTGCACGACGGCCGTCAGCGGGTGCTCGGCCGGTACCTCTGCCAGCAGGCGCGCGAGGGCGGCCCGGTCGGAGACGTCCGCCGCGACCACGCGCACCCGGGCGCCGGCCGCGCGCAGCTCGTCCGCCAGCTCGCCCGCGCCGGGGGCGGCCGGGCCCCGGCGGCTGACCAGCACCAGCTCGCGGACGCCGTGCACGGCGGCCAGGTGCCGCGCGACCAGCCCGCCCAGCGTCCCGGTGCCGCCGGTGACCAGCACCGTGCCGTCCGGGTCGAGTCCGGGCCCCGCGCCGCCGGCCCCCGCCCGCGCCAACCGGGGCGCGTGCAGCCCACCGGCGCGGACGGCGAGTTCCGGCTCGTCCGCCGCGTGCGCGGCGGGCAGCAGGGGGCGCGCGGCGTCCGGGTCGTCGGCCTCCACGAGCGTGATCGGCTCCGGGTCCTCCAGCCGCGCCGTGCGGAGCAGCCCCCGCACGGCCGACCCGGCGGGCCCGGGGCGGGTGAGGACGACCTTCGGGGGCCCGCCGGCGATCCCGCGCAGGGCCCGCTCGACCAGTGCGCGGGCCGCCTCGGGCGGCGCGCCGCCGGGCACGCCGGTGAGGTCGAGCACGTCCCCGGGCGCGAGCGGCGCGGCGTCCGGGGACGTCCGCACGGGCGTCCAGGCGATCCGGTGCAGGGCGTCGGCGGCGGGCTCGGCGGCCGGGCGCAGCACCAGCGAGCCGATCCCGGCGACCGGGCGCCCGGTCCGGTCGGTGATCGCGAAGGACACGGCGTCCTCGCCCGCCCGCGCGGCGTGCACGCGCAGCGCCGTGGCGCCGGACGCGTGGTGGGCGACGTCGTTCCAGGCGAACGGGAGGAGGGGCCTGCCGTCGGCGGAGCGCGGCGCCGCGCCCAGGTTCGCGGACTGGAGCGCCGCGTCCAGCAGGGCGGGGTGCAGGCCGAAGCCGTCCGCCGTGACGCCTTCGGGCAGCTCCACTTCCGCGAACACCTCGTCGCCTCGGGTCCACGCGGCACGCAGCCCCCGGAACGCCGGGCCGTATTCGTATCCGCGCTCGGCGAGGCCGTCGTAGAAGGAGGCGAGGTCGACCGGCTCGGCTCCGGTGGGCGGCCACGCCACCGGCGCGGGGACGGGGCTGTCGGCCGTCACCCGGCCGGTGGCGTGCCGCGTCCAGGGGGCGTCCGGCTCGGGACGGGCGTGGACGCTCAGCGGGCGCCTCCCGGCATCGTCCTCGGCGCCGACGGAGACCGAGACCTCCACCGCGCCGTGGTCCGGGATCGCCAGCGGCGCCTCGATGACCAGGTCGTCCAGTGCGGTGGCGCCGGTCTCCCGCGCGGCCCGCAGGGCCAGCTCGACGAAGGCCGCGCCCGGCAGCAGGACGCGTCCCGCCACGGCGTGGTCGGCCAACCAGGGCCGGCCGGTGAGGGAGAGGCGGCCCGAGGCGAGCACGCCGCCGGTCTCCGGGTCGGGCGTGACCGTCTCCAGCAGGGACCCGGACGGCTCGATCCAGTAGCGGCGCCGCTGGAACGCATACGTCGGCAGCCGCACCGGCCGGGGCGCCGGGGTGTGGAGCGCCGACCAGTCGACGGGCACGCCGCGCACCTGGAGCTCGCCGAGCGACAGCAGGAAGCGCCGCAGGTCGCCGTCGTCGCGGCGGAGCGAGCCGACGACGGCGGCCGGACGGTCGTCCAGGATCTCCTGGACGCTCGCCGAGAGCACGGGATGCGCGCTGACCTCGACGAACGCGCGGAAGCCCTCCTCGGCGAGGGTCTCGACGGCGTCGGCGAAACGGACCGTCCGGCGCAGGTTGCGGTACCAGTAGCCGCCGTCGAGCGTCGTGGTGTCGAGCCACCGGCCCTCGACCGTCGAGAAGAACGGCACCCGCGACGGCTGCGGCGTGATGCCGTCGAGGAGCGCGGCCAACTCCTCCTCGATCGACTCGACGTGCGAGCTGTGCGAGGCGTAGTCGACCGCGATCCGCCGCACCCGGACGCCGTCGGACTCGCAGGCCCCGACCAGCTCGTCCAGGGCGCTCGGGTCCCCCGCGACGACCACCGACGACGGGCCGTTGACCACGGCGATCTCCAGGTCGCCGGTCAGCCGCGCGGTCACCTGGTCCAGCGGGAGCGCGACCGACACCATGCCGCCCCGGCCCGCCAGCCCGCGCGCGATGGCCTGGCTCCGCAGCGCCACCACGCGCGCCGCGTCCTCCAGGGAGAGCGCTCCGGCGATGTGCGCGGCGGCGATCTCGCCCTGCGAGTGCCCGACGACGGCGTCGGGACGGACGCCGAACGACTCCCACAGCCGCGCCAGTGCCACGTTCACCGCGAACGAGGCGGGCTGGACGACGTCCACCCGGTCCAGGGGGTCGGTCAAAGACCAGGCGACGTAGGGCTCCAGGGCCCGCGCCGCCTCGGCCAGCGCGTCGGCGAAGACCGGGGACGCCTCGGCGAGGGCGCGGCCCATCCCCGCCCACTGGGCGCCCTGGCCGGGGAACACGAAGACCGTCCGGCCCGTGACGTCCGCCGTGCCGGTGACCAGGGCCGGGGACGGGTCGCCCTGCGCCAGGGCGTCGAGCGCCTCCGCCGCCTCGACCCGGTCGGCGGCCACGATGACGGCGCGGTCGGTGAGGGCCGCTCGGGCGGTGGCCAGCGCGTGCCCGATCTCCGCCCCGGCCGGGGCGCCGTCCTGCCTGGCGAACGACGCGAGCCGGGCCGCCTGCGCCCGCAGCGCCTCCGGCCCGCGCGCCGACACCGGCCACACCGTCACGGCCGGTTCCGCGGCCTCGGCCGCGGCGACCGGCTCGGCGACCGGCTCCGCCTCCTCGATGATCACGTGGGCGTTGGTGCCGGACACCCCGAACGACGACACGCCCGCCCGGCGCGGACGGCCGACCTCGGGCCACTCGCGCGGCTCGTCCAGCAGCCGGACGTCGCCCGCCGACCAGTCGATCCGCGACGACGGGGTCTCCGCGTGCAGGGTCCGGGGCAGCACGCCGTTGCGGAGCGCCTGCACCATCTTGATGACGCCGGCCACGCCCGCGGCCGCCTGCGTGTGGCCGAGGTTCGACTTGACCGAACCCAGCCACAGCGGCCGGTCGTCCGGGCGGTCCTGGCCGTAGGTCGCCAGCAGCGCCTGCGCCTCGATGGGGTCGCCCAGCCTCGTGCCCGTCCCGTGGGCCTCGACGGCGTCGACGTCCGCGCCGGTCAGACCGGCGTTCGCGAGCGCCTGGCGGATCACCCGCTCCTGGGAGGGGCCGTTCGGCGCGGTCAGACCGTTGGACGCCCCGTCCTGGTTCACGGCCGAACCCCGCACCACCGCCAGTACCTCGTGGCCGTTGCGGCGCGCGTCCGACAGGCGCTCCAGCACCAGCACCCCGACGCCCTCCGACATGCCGAAGCCGTCGGCGTCCTCGCCGAACGCCTTGCAGCGGCCGTCGGCGGCCAGCCCGCGCTGCCGGGAGAAGCCGACCACGCCCTCCAGCGTGGACATGATCGAGACGCCGCCCGCGAGCGCCAGCGACGACTCGCCCGAGCGCAGCGACTGCGCGGCCAGGTGCAGCGCCACCAGCGACGACGAGCACGCCGTGTCCACCGTCACCGCCGGGCCCTCCAGCCCGAGTGAGTAGGAGACCCGGCCGGTCAGCACGCTCGCCGCGGTGCCGATGACGAGGTAGCCCTCGTCGACCCGGTCGCGGGCGGCGTTCGTCCCGTAGTCCTGGCCGTGCGTCCCGACGAAGACGCCGGTGGGGGTCCCGCGCAGCGACGTGGGGTCGACGCCCGCCCGCTCCAGCGCCTCCCACGACACCTCCAGCAGCAGCCGCTGCTGCGGGTCCATGGCCAGCGCCTCGCGCGGGGAGACGCCGAAGAAGTCCGCGTCGAAGTCGGCCACGCCGCGCAGGAACCCGCCGCCCCGGACGTAGGTCCGGCCCGGCGCGTCGGGGTCGGGGTCGTGGACGCCGTCGAGGTCCCAGCCGCGGTCCGCCGGGAAGGCGGTGACCGCGTCGCCGCCGGTGGTCACGAACCGCCACAGGTCCTCGGCCGAGTCCACGTCCCCGGGGAAGCGGCACGCCATCGCCACGATCGCGACGGCGTCCGAGCCCGCGACCGCCGAGGACACCGACCGGGGCGCAGCCGCCGTCCCGGAGAGCGCGGAGCGCAGGTGCGCGGCCAGCCGCTCGGCCGTGGGATGGTCGAAGACCAGCGTCGCGGGCAGGCGGAGCCCGGTGGCCTCGGCCAGCCGGTTGCGCAGTTCCACCGCCGTGAGGGAGTCGAGGCCGAGCTCCCGGAACGCGCGTCCCGGTTCGACGGCGTCGGGCCCGGCGTGCCCGAGGACGGCGGCCGCCGCGCCCCGCACGACGTCGAGCAGGTCGCTCGCGTGCGGGATCTCGGGGCCGGTCTCCGCCCGCCGGGCCTTGGCGGGCGCCAGGGAACGCAGCAGCGGCGGCACCTCGCCGCCCGCGCGGACGGCCGCGAGGTCCAGCCGGATCGGCACGAGCGCCGGGCGGTCGCTCTCCAGCGCGGCGTCGAACAGCGCGAGGCCCTGCTCGGCGGTCAGCGGACGGGTCCCGGCGCGCGCCATCCGCGCGAGGTCGGTGTCGGAGAGCCGTCCGCCCATCCCTTCGGCCCCGCCCCACAGCCCCCACGCCAGGGAGACCGCGGACAGTCCCCGCTCCCGCCGGTGGCGGGCGAGCGCGTCGAGGAAGGCGTTCCCGGCCGCGTAGTTGCCCTGCCCCGGGCTGCCGAACGTGGCGGACGCCGAGGAGTACAGGACGAACGCGGCGAGGTCGAGGTCGCGGGTCAGCTCGTGGAGGTTCCAGGCGCCGTCCACCTTGGGCGCGAGGGCGGCGTTCCAGGCGTCCGGTCCGAGCGAGGCCAGCACGCCGTCGGCGACGATCCCGGCCGCGTGGACCACGCCGGTGAGCCGGTCGGCGACCTGCCCGACGACCGCGGCGAGGGCGTCCCGGTCCGCCACGTCGGCCGCGACGGCCCGCACCCGCGCCCCGTGCCCGGACAGCTCCTCGACCCATTCCTCCGGCGCGCCGGACCGCGAGAGCAGGACCAGCTCCGCGACGCCGTGCGCCCGGACGAGGTGCCCGGCGACGAGCCGGCCGAGCCCGCCCGTCGCGCCGGTGACCAGCACGGTCCCGCCCGCCAGCCGCGAGCGCTCCGGCGGCTCCGGGAGCGGCGCGCGGGTGAGCCGCGCCACCAGCACGCGCCCCTCGCGCACCGCGAGCCGCGGTTCCTCGGAGACCAGCGGGAGCGCGGCGGCGACCGCCGCGTCGGCCGGGTCGCCGGTGACCAGGGACGCGAACCGGCCGGGGTGCTCCGACTGCGCGCTGCGCACCAGGCCGCGGACCGCCTCGTGCGCGAGGTCGTCCGGCCGGGTGACGACCAGGAGTCGGGCCGCGGCCGCGCGCGGGTCGTCCGGCCACTCGCGCAGGACGCGCAGGACGTCGAGCCCCACCGCGCGGACGCGTTCGGCGAGCGGCAGCGCGGGGTCGCCGCCTTCCACGCGGTGCACGACGACCTCCGGCACCGGACGCACCGCCTCGTCCGCCGGAACCCACGTCACCTCGAACATCCGGCCGCGCGCGCCGCCCGAGGCGAGGCGGCCGGGGTCGAGCGGGCGCAGCGTGAGCGACGCGACGTCCACCACCGGCGTCCCGGACGGGTCCGCCGCGCTGATGGACACGGCGTCGGGCCCGATCGCGGTCAGGTGGACGCGCAGCGTCCGCGCGCCGGTCGCGTGCAGGCGCACACCCGACCACGAGAACGCCAGGCGCGGCCGGTCGGGGTCGGGCAGCAGCCGCGCGGCGGCGATCGGGTGCAGGGCGGCGTCGAGCAGCGCGGGGTGGAGACCGTAGCCGTCCGGGTCGACGTCCTCCGGGAGCCGGAGCTCGACCCACGCCTCCCCGTCGCCCGCCCAGGCCGCCCGGACCGCGTGGAAGGCCGGGCCGTAGTCGACGGTGAGGTCGTCGTAGAAGCCGTCGAGGTCGAGCGGGCGCGCGGCGGCGGGCGGCGGCCAGGGGACGGCCGTGCCGGGACGGGTGTCGTCGGTCAGCGTCGCGGTGGCGTTCTCGGTCCACTCCGCGTCGGCGCCGTCGCGCGTGTGGACGCGGACGGTCCGTCCCTCCACGTGGAACTGGACGTCGAGCGCCCCGCCCTCGGGCACCACGATCGGCGCGGACCCGGTCAGCTCGGCGACGGCGGGCGCGCCGCGCGCGTCGCCGATGTGGTGGAGGACGTCGAGCAGCGCGGTGCCGGGCAGCAGCACGGCGCCGTCCACGCGGTGGTCGGCGAGCCATCGCGGGTCGCGCGCGGTCAGCCGCCCGGTGAGCACGGCGCCGTCCGCTCCGGCGAGCGGGACGAGCGCGTCGAGCAGCGGGTGCCCGGCCGCCTCCGCCCCGGCTCCGGCGCCCCGGGCGGGTTCGAGCCAGTAGCGCTCGCGCTGGAAGGCGTAGGTCGGCAGCGCGACCGGACGCGGCTCGGCGCCCGCGAACACCGCCGTCCAGTCGACCGGGACGCCCCGCACGTGCAGTTCGCCGAGCGAGAGCAGCAGGCGCCGCGTGCCGCCGTCGTCGCGGCGCAGCGTCCCGACGACCACCGACGGCTCCGGCGCGAGCTCCGCGATCGCGGGCGCCAGCACGGGATGCGCGCTGACCTCGACGAACGCGCGGAAGCCCTCGTCGGCGAGGGTCTCGACGGCGTCGGCGAACCGGACCGTCCGGCGCAGGTTGCGGTACCAGTAGCCGCCGTCGAGCGTCGTGGTGTCGAGCCACCGGCCCTCGACCGTGGAGAAGAACGGCACCCGCGACGGCCGTGGAGCGAGGCCGTCGAGCAGGTCGGCCAGCTCGTCCTCGATCGACTCGACGTGGGAGGTGTGCGAGGCGTAGTCGACCGGGATCCGCCGCGCGCGCACGCCGTCGGACTCGCAGGCCGCGACCAGCTCGTCCAGGGCGTGCGGGTCGCCCGAGACGACCGCCGAGGCGGGGCCGTTGACGGCCGCGATCTCCAGCCCGGGGACGAGCCGGGCGGCGACCTCCTCGACCGGCAGCGCGACCGACACCATCCCGCCCCGGCCGGACGGACCTCGCGCGATGGCCTGGCTCCGCAGCGCCACCACGCGCGCCGCGTCCTCCAGTGACAGCGCCCCGGCGACGTGCGCCGCGGCGATCTCGCCCTGGGAGTGGCCCACGACCGCGTCCGGTGCCACGCCGTAGGAGCGCCACACCTCCGCCAGCGCGACCATGACCGCGAAGGAGGCGGGCTGCACGACGTCCACCCGGTCGAGGGGGCCGCGCAGCTCCTCGGTGAGCGACCAGTCCACGTGGGCGGAGAGCGCGGCGGCGACCTCGGCCAGCCGGGCGGCGAAGACCGGCGACGTCTCCAGCAGCTCCGCGCCCATCCCGGCCCACTGCGTGCCCTGGCCGGGGAACACGAACACCGTCCTGCCGTCCACGTCGGCGACGCCCGACACGACGTCCTGCGCGGGGGCCCCCTCCGCGAGCGCGCCCAGCCCGGCGGCGGCCTCGTCCCGGCCACCCGCCACGACCACCGCGCGGTGGTGCAGCGCGGCGCGGGTCGTGGCCAAGGAGGAGGCGATGTCGGCCGGCCGGGTCTCGGGACGGGCGAGGACGTCGTCGCGCAGCAGCCCGGCCTGCGCGCGCAGCGCGGCCGCCGCGCGGGCTGAGACCGGCAGGGCGACCACGTCCAGGTCGGGCGCCGAGGGGACGCCGGGGGACGCGGCGTCCGGAGCCTGCTCGATGATCACGTGGGCGTTGGTGCCGGACACGCCGAACGACGACACCCCCGCCCGGCGCGGACGGTCCACCTCGGGCCAGCCGCGCGCCTCGTCCAGCAGCCGGACGCCGCCGGACGACCAGTCCACCTTCGACGACGGCGCGTCCACGTGCAGGGTCCTGGGCAGCACGCCGCTGCGGAGCGCCTGCACCATCTTGATCACACCGGCCACGCCCGCAGCCGCCTGCGCGTGCCCGATGTTCGACTTCAGCGACCCGAGCCACAGCGGCTGATCGTCCGGGCGGTCCTGGCCGTAGGTCGCCAGCAGCGCCTGCGCCTCAATGGGGTCGCCCAGCCTCGTGCCCGTGCCATGGCCCTCGACGGCATCGACGTCCGCGCCGGTCAGACCGGCGTTGGCCAGCGCCTGGCGGATCACCCGCTCCTGGGAGGGGCCATTAGGCGCGGTCAGGCCGTTGGACGCCCCGTCCTGGTTCACCGCCGAGCCGCGCACCACCGCCAAGACCTCGTGGCCGTTGCGGCGCGCGTCCGACAGGCGCTCCAGGACCAGCACCCCGACGCCCTCGGACCAGGCGGTGCCGTCGGCGGCCTCGGCGAACGCCTTGCAGCGGCCGTCGGAGGCCAGCGCGCCCTGCCTGGTGAACTCGACGAACGACGTGGGACGGGCCATCACGGCCACTCCCCCGGCCAGCGCCAGCGACGACTCGCCCGAGCGCAGCGACTGCGCCGCCAGGTGCAGCGCCACCAGCGACGACGAGCACGCCGTGTCCACCGTCACCGCCGGGCCCTCCAGCCCCAGCGTGTAGGACACGCGGCCGGAGGCGACGCTGCCGGAGTTGCCGGTGCCCAGATAGCCCTCCAGGTCGGCGGGCACGTCGCCGAGGTCGGTCGCGTAGTCGTGGTACATCAGGCCGGAGAAGACGCCGACGTCGCGGCCGCGCAGCGAGGTGGGATCGACGCCCGCCCGCTCCAGCGCCTCCCACGACACCTCCAGCAGCAGCCGCTGCTGCGGGTCCATGGCCAGCGCCTCGCGCGGGGAGACGCCGAAGAACGCCGCGTCGAAGTCCCCGGCGTCGTGGAGGAACCCGCCGTGCCGCGTGGCCGAGCGCACGGACTCCAGGTCCCAGCCCCGGTCGGCGGGGAACCCGGTGATCGCCTCCGCGCCCTCGGCGACGAGGCGCCACAGGCCGTCGGGGGAGGAGATCCCGCCGGGGAGGCGGCACGCCATGCCCACGATCGCGACGGGCTCGCCGGACGAGACGTGCGGGACGGCGGCGGCCCCGGCGGTGTCCTCGCCGAGCAGCGCCGCCCGCAGGTACCGCGCCACGGCGAGCGGGGACGGGTGGTCGAAGGCCAAGGTGGCGGGGAGCGCCAGGCCCGACCGGACGACGAGCCGGTCGCGCAGCGCGACCGCGGTCACCGAGGTGAGGCCCAGGTCGCGGAAGGCCGCGTCGGCGGGGACGTCCCCGCCGTCCCCGAGCAGACCGGCGACCTCCGCGCGGACCAGGTCGCTCAGCAGCCGGTCGCGGTCGCTCTCGCCGGGCAGGTCCAGGAGGCGGCGGCGCAGTCCGGCCGTCACGGCGCCGTCGGCCGCCACCGGGGCCGACGAGGACGACGGCGCCTCGACCAGGCCGCGCAGCGGGGCGGGCACCTCGTCGGCCCGCAGCGCCGCGAGGTCCAGGCGGAACGCGGCGAGGCAGGTGTCGCCGGACGCGAGCGCCGCGTCCAGCATCGCCGTGCGCTCCTGGGCCGTGAGCCGCCCGGCGCCGGGCGGCGGCGCGCCGCCCTCGACGGGCCCGACCGCCAGCGACAGTGCGGGCAGCCCCCCGGCCGCGCGGCGGCGGGCCAGCGCGTCGAAGGAGGCGGCCGGCGCGGCCTCGTCCTCCCGCCCCGCGGCCCCGAGAAGCCCGGTGACCGGGGAGAGCAGCACGAACGCGTCCAGGTCCCAACCGGCGGCGAGTTCGGACAGGCGCACCGCGTCGTCCCCGTCGCCGGATGCGTGCACGACGGCCCCGACCGGGCCGTGCGCGCCGAGCGCGTCGGTGTCGAGGTCGGCGACGGCGACCTCGACGCCCCGCTCGTCCAGGTCGGCGCGCAGGTCCGCCGCGCCGCGCTCGCCCGCCAGCACCAGCCTCCGGACGCTGTAGGCCCCGGTCAGGTGGCGGGCGACGGCGGCGCCGAGTTCGCCGTCCGCGCCGGTGAGGAGGACGGCCCGGTCCGCGCCGAACGGGGGCCGGGCACCGGCGTCCGCCGCCGTGGCGACCCGCGCCGCGCGCGGCACCAGCGGCACGCCCGACCGGACGGCCGCCTGCGGCTCGCCCGCCGCCACCACCTCGGCGGCGAGCCGCTCGGCGTCGGCGTCCGCGACGGCGTCCAGGTCGAGCAGCGTGAACCGGCCCGGGAACTCGGCCTGGACGCAGCGCACCACGCCCCACACCGCGGCCTGCCCGGCATCCGGACCGGCGTCCGTGCCCTCGACGCCGACCGCCCCGCGCGTCACGACGACGCGGTGCGCGCCCGCGTTCCGCTCGTCGCCCGCCCACTCCCTCAGCCGGGCGGCGAGGCCGTGCGCGTCCGCCGCCAGGACGACCTCGGGTGCGGCGTCGCCCGAACCTGACCGGCCCGGGACGGAGGGCAGCGGGATCCAGTCCAGCCGGAACAGCGTGTCGTGGCGGCCCGCGCCGGACGCGCGCAGCCGCGCCGGGCGCTCCAGCAGGACGCGGCGGGTGACCTTCCCCGAGGCCGTGCGCGGGACCTCGTCGATCTCGTACAGCTCCTCCGGCACCTTGAAGTAGGCGAGGCGCTCCCGGCAGGCGGCGAGCAGCGCCTCCGGGTCCAGGCCGTCCGGGCCCGGCACCACGAAGGCCACCGGCACCTCGCCGAGCACCTCGTGCGGGCGCCCGGCGACCGCGACGTCGGCGACCCCGGGCCGGCCGCGCAGGACCTCCTCCACCTCTCCCGGGTGGATGTTCTCGCCGCCCCGGATGATCAGTTCCTTGATCCGCCCGGTGATGGTGAAGTAGCCGGCCGCGTCCCGCCGGGCCAGGTCGCCGGTGCGGTACCAGCCGTCGCGGAACGCGGCGGCGGTGGCCTCGGGCTGGTTGTGGTAGCCGGCCATCACGCTCGGGCCGCGGACCCAGACCTCGCCCTCCTCGCCCGGCCCGGCGTCCACGCCGGTCTCGGGGTCCACCAGCCGCACGCCGAGGCCCGGCACGGGCAGGCCGCACGACCCCTCGACGCGGGCGCCGGTCGGCCAGTTGATCGTGATGGACCCGCAGGTCTCGGTGCTGCCGTAGGCGTCCAGCAGCGGCGCGCCGAACGCCTCCTCGAACTCCCGGCGCAGCGCCGCCGTGGTGACCGCGCCGCCGACCAGGCACATCCGCAGGTGCGGCGCCCGGAACCCGTCCTCGCGCGCGGCGCGGACGAGGTGGTGGTACATCGTCGGGACGCCCGCGAGGAACGTGGCCCCGTCCTCGCGCAGCGCGGCGAGCACCTCGGCCGCGCTGAAGCCGTCCAGGACGCGCGCGGTCGCGCCGACCGCCGTGACGCCGAGCACGCACGCGATGTGGGAGAGGCTGTGGAACAGCGGCAGCGGCCACAGGACGCGGTCCTCGGCCGTCAGCCCCGGCACCGGGACGTAGCAGGCCGCGACCGACCACAGGCAGTTGCGCTGGGTGGACACGACCCCCTTCGGCCTGCCGGTGGTGCCGGAGGTGTAGAGCATCCAGGCCGGGTCGTCCAGGCCGAGGTCGTCGCGGGCGGGCGTGACGGGCTCGGTCCCCGCGAGCGCCTCGAAGGAGAGCGCCCCCGGCGGGGCGTCGCCCACGACGACGACCGTGATGTCCGGCCGGTCCCGGAGCACGCGGCCCAGCGGCGCGCCGGGCGCGGCGTGCGCGGCCTCGGTGAGCACCAGCCGGGCGCCGCTGTCGTCGAGGAGGTGCGCCAGCTCCGCCTCGGTGAGGCGCGGGTTCACCGGGACGCCGACCGCGCCCGCCCGGACCAGCGCCAGATAGCCCTCGACCATCTCGACGCGGTTGCCGAGCAGGAGGGCCGCGCGGTCGCCCGGCTGGAGCCGGCGCTCGGCGAGATGGCCCGCGAGGCGGCGCGTCCGCGTTTCCAGTTCCGCATAGGCGACGGCCCGCCGCGCGTCCCGGAAGGCGATCTTCCGGGGAGCGCGGCGGGCGTGTTCGGTCAACAATTCGGGCAGCGGCCGAATCAGCTCCGTTCGCAGCATCCCGGCGCATCCCCCAAAGAGAGTGGGTCCTGAACGAAAAGCGCTCGCGAATGGTCGCGGGCCCGTGCGGTCCAGTCTCTTCAAAGAACGGTCCGGGCAATCCCCTAACCGTCCCCCTAAGGGTCCTTACGCGCGGCAGGGGCCGCGGCGGGAACGGAATCGAGGGGCGGGCCCAGCAGGCCCAGCAGGTCGGCGGGGCGGCGCAGCACCGCGTCCGGCCGCTCGGCCAGCAGCGGCGCGGGATCGCCCTCGCCCCACAGCGCGGCGACCGCCGCGACCCCGGCGCCCCGGGCGCTGCGCAGGTCGGTGACGGCGTCGCCGACCATCACCGCCTCCGCCGCGCGGACGCCGAGCAGGTCCAGGGCGTGCTCGACGATGTCGGGCGCGGGCTTCGGGCGCGGCACCTCGTCCGAGCCGATGATGTGCTCGAAGTGCCCGGCGATGCCGAGCACGCGCAGCAGCGACCGCGCCCTCGGCCCGCTCTTGCCGGTCGCGACGGCGAGCCGCAGCCCGCGCCGGTTCAGCTCCGCCAGCAGCGGCCCGACGCCGTCGAAGACGGTGACCTCCCCCGCGAGCCGGTAGCTCTCCCGGACGAACGGCTCCTCGATCTCCGCCGGCAGGCCCATGATGCGCATGATGTCGGGGAAGTAGCGGCCGAGATGCTTGCTGTACTCCTCGAACGGCGCGGGGCCGTCGCCCATCACCTCGGCGTAGGCGGTGCGGAACGCGCGGCGCATCACCTCGAAGCTGTCGACGATGACGCCGTCGAGGTCGAAGACCACCGCGCGCGTCACGCCGGGGAGCTCACCGGCCATGCCCGGCCCCCGCTCCCGCCAGCTCCGGCGCCCGCCCGGCCGACCGCGCCGAGTCGTACAGCCGCTCGATCGCCGCGATCATCTCGCGGGCCCGCCCGATCGCCGCGCCGCCGCGCGCCGGGTCGGCCAGCAGGCCGGGCAGCTCGTCGAGCTGGCGGGAGTACTCGGCGCCGACCGGCTCCCCCGGCACCGGCACGGCCCGGGTGACGCCGCGCCCGGTGCGCACGAGCGTCGAGGACTCCTGCCGGTTCGTGCTGAACCCGAACGTGCAGCGCAGCGCGGCCGTCCCGGCGCCGCCCTCGACGGTGATCGCGGTGACGTCGCGGGCCTCGTGCGAGGCCCAGCTCGTCCGCAGCGCGACCGAGACGCCCCGGTCGGTGACCAGGAAGCCGCGCGCGGTGTCCTCGACGTCGCCGGCGGCGAGCGGGCCCGGGGCGCCGTCCCCGGCGTCCTTCCAGCGCGCGCGGCGCGAGTGGTCGTTGACGAAGTCGGCGGAGACCGTCCCGACGACCTGGTCGAAGACCACCGGGCCGAGCAGCGGCTCGACGGTGTCGAGCAGGTGCCAGCCGAGGTCGAGGAGCGCGCCGCCGCCCGCCTGCTCGCGCCGGACGAACCAGCCGCCCGCCGCGGGCACGCCGTGCGCGCGCACCCAGGACAGGTCCACGTGCCGGATCGGGCCCAGCTCGGCCGCCAGGCCCAGCAGCGCCTGGACGTCGGCGCGGTACCGGGCGGCGCTCCCGGCCAGCAGGACCGCGCCGCCCTCCCGCTCGGCCGCCGCGAGCCGGTCGGCCTCGGCCACGCTGAGGCACACCGGCTTCTCCACGAAGACCGGCACGCCCCGGGCCAGCAGCCGGGCCGCGACGGGGCTGTGCAGGTGGTTCGGGACGGCCACCACCGCGAGGTCGACCAGCGCCGGATCGAGGTCCTCGACGGAGGCCACCGCGACCGGCGCCCCCGCCGCCGCGCGCGCGTCCGCGTCGGGATCGACGACGGCGGTGACCGTGTAGCGCTCGTGCTCGTGCAGCCGGGGCAGCCAGATCCGCCGCCCCGCCCAGCCGAGGCCGACCAGCGCGACCCTCAGCCGGGCGCTCATTTCGCGGTGCCCTGGCGCGCCGTGGCGTCCGCGACGGCGGCGGCGACGATCTCGGCCACCCGGTGGATCTGCTCCTCGGCCGCGAGCAGCGTGCGGTGGTGCAGCCAGACGCCGTCCGCGGAGAGCGCGTCGGCGTTCGGGCAGCGCGCGGCCAGCTCGTCCACGGTCGCGTCCGGCGCGCCGGTCTCCCAGAACGCGTCGGTGCGGTAGATCGCGCGGAACACCACGAACGCGGGCACGCCGCGGGAGACGAGGTCGTCGACGAGCGCGTCGCGCCGCTCCCCCGCCAGCCCCGGGACGCGGAACATCGCCATGTAGTGCGGCACCCGGTCGGCGCGGGGGTCGCGCCCCTGCGGGACGACGCCCGGGATCTCCGCCAGCAGCCGGGCGAGCAGCGGCGCCCGCCGCTCCCGCGTGTCGGCCTGCTCGTCCACCCGGCTGAGCTGGGCGCGCAGGACGGCGGCGGAGAACTCGTTCAGGCGGAAGTTCGACCCCGAGGTCCGGTGCCGGTAGCCGCGGTCCTCGCGCGGCCGCCCGCAGCTGTGCCGCAGGAACGCCTCCTCGTAGGACTCGCGGTCGGGGAAGGTGACCGCGCCGCCCTCCCCGGCCGTCATCAGCTTGCCGTTCTGGAAGCTGTAGGCGGCGACGGAGCCGAACTCCCCCACCCGCCGGCCGTTCCAGCGGGCGCCCTGGGCGTGCGCCGCGTCCTGGACGAGCGGGACGCCGCTGTCGGCCGACAGCTTGGCCAGCCCGTCCATGTCGGCGATCTGCCCGGCCATGTGCACCGGCATGATCGCCCGGGTGCGCGGCCCGACCGCCCGCTCGGCGGCCGCCACGTCGATGCAGTAGGTCTCGGGGTCGACGTCCACCGGCACCGCCACCGCCCCGAGCCGCTGCGCCGCCTGCGAGGAGGAGATGAAGGTGAACGCCGGCACCACGACCTCGTCGCCCTCGCCGACCCCGAGCACCTGGAGCGCCAGCTCCAGGGCGTGCGTCCCGTTCGTCACGGCGAGCGCGTGCCGGGCGCCCTCGTGCTCGGCGAACTCCCGCTCGAAGGCGTCGACCTCGCCGCCGCCCATGCGCCACCACTGGCCCTGCTCCAGCGCGCGGATCAGTCCCGCCCGCTCCCGCTCGTCATACTGCGGCCACTCCGGCAACCCGATATCGCTCATCTGCGCCACGTCCTCCGCGAAATGCGTGCCCGACTGTGCGGCAAACCGTCCCTCAGCGGGGATTTCATCGGCACCGTACCCAAGCGGCGGACGTTTTTCATATCCCCTATCCACCCCCCTATATTTCCCTTGCCCAAGGGATGCGACGCCCTTTCACCCATCAATTGCGCGGCGCATGTTATAACAGCGGTCGTGCAGTTGCTTTTGTTGAACGGACCGAACCTCGGGATTCTCGGACGCCGGGAACCGGAGATCTACGGGACCGACACGCTGGCCGACATCGAGTCCCTCGTGCGCGCGGAGGTGGCGGCGCGCGGCTGGGAGGTCGTGTCGGTGCAGCGCGAGTCGGAGGGCGAGCTGATCGAGGCGGTGCACGCCCGGTGGGACACGGTCGGCGCGATCGTGAACCCGGGCGCGCTGATGATCGCGGGCTGGGGGCTGCGCGACGCGCTCGCCGCCTACCCCCGCCCGTGGATCGAGGTGCACCTGTCGAACGTGTGGGCGCGCGAGAGCTTCCGCCACGAGTCGGTGCTGGCGCCGGTGGCCGACGGGGTGGTCGTCGGGCTGGGCTCGCTCGGCTACCTGCTCGCGGCGCGGGCGCTGACGGCGCTGGTGCCGCGGTGACGGGGGCCGCGGCGAGGGAGGCCCCGGCGCGGCTCGGCATCGACGTGGGCGGAACGAAGGTCGCGCTGCGGCTGGCCTCCGGCGGCCGGGCGCCCCGCGACACCGCGTTCCGCTGGCCCTCGGGCCGCCCGCCGGACCCGGAGGCGGACTGGGCCGCGCTGGCCCGCGAGGTCGCGCGGCTGCGCGCCGGGGCGCCGGTCGGGGCCGTGGGCGTGGCGCTGCCCGCCACCGTCGGGCCGTCGGGGCGCGTCACGGCGTGGCCGGGCCGCCCCGGCTGGGCCGGGCTCGACGTGGGCGCGCGGCTGCGCGCGCTGTTCCCCGGCGCCGCCGTGCGCTGGGCCGACGACGGGGACCTGGCGGCGCTCGCCGAGGCGGAGCGGGCGGGCGCGGCGGGCGTGGTCTACCTCGGGGTCGGCACGGGCGTCGGCGGCGGCGTCGTGCTGGACGGCGCGCCCGTCACCGGCTGCGAGGTCGGCCACCTGGTCGTCGACCGGTCCGCGCGGGAGGAGCGGTGCGACTGCGGCCGGTTCGGCTGCGTCCAGGCGGCCGCGTCGGGCCCCGCGATCCTGCGGCGGGCCGCCCGCCTCCGGGGCCGCGCGGTCGCGTTCGCGGAGCTGCGCGACGCGCTGCCCGCCGGGGAGGGCTGGGCGGCCGGCGCGCTGGAGCCCGCCTTCGACGCGCTCGCCGCGGCGGCGACGAGCCTCGGCGAGCTGTTCCACCCGGAGGTCGCCGTGCTCGGCGGCGGGGTGGCCGCCGCGCTGCCCGGGTTCACCGAGGCGGTCGCCGGACGCGTCGCCGCGTACGCGCGTCCGGGGTACGCGCCGCCGCCGGTGCGGCGGGCGGAACTGGGCGGTCTGTCGTCCCTGCACGGCGCCGTGCTGCTGGCGGAACGAGAGGAGGCCCACCGTGGCCGGACGAGGTGAGCGGGCCGTCAAGGTGGAACTGGGCGAGCGCGCCTACGAGGTGCTGATCGGGCCCGGGGTGCGCGCCGCGCTGCCCGGGGTCGTCGCCGGGATCGGGGCGCGGCGCGCGGTCGTCGTCTCGGCCAGGCCGCCGGAGTGGACGCCCGACCCCGGGGTGCCGTCCACGGTGGTCCAGGCGCGGGACGGGGAGGTCCACAAGACGCTGGCGTGGGTGGAGGAGCTGTGCCGGCGCTTCGCCGACGCCGGGCTGACCCGCTCGGACGCGGTCGTCTCCTGCGGCGGCGGCACCACGACCGACGCCGTGGGGCTGGCGGCGTCCCTCTACCACCGGGGCGTGGCCGTCGTGCACCTGCCGACCTCGCTGCTGGCGCAGGTGGACGCCAGCGTCGGCGGGAAGACCGCCGTGAACCTGCCGCAGGGCAAGAACCTCGTCGGGGCGTACTGGCAGCCCCGCGCGGTCCTCTGCGACACCGACTACCTGGAGACGCTGCCCGAGCGCGAGCGGGTCAACGGGTACGGGGAGATCGCGCGCTGCCACTTCATCGGCGCGGGCGACCTGCGCGGGCGACCCGTCGAGGAGCAGATCGCCGCGAGCGTCGCGCTCAAGGCCGCGATCGTGGCCGCCGACGAGCGGGACGCGGGGCCCCGACACCTGCTCAACTACGGGCACACGCTCGGCCACGCGCTCGAACGCGCGACCGGCTACCGGATGCGGCACGGCGAGGCGGTGGCGGTCGGGACGGTGTTCGCGGGCCGGCTCGCCGGGCTCCTCGGCCGGATCGGCCCGGACCGCGTCGCCGAGCACCGCGCGGTCGTCGCGGCGTACGGGCTGCCGACCGCGCTGCCCTCCGGCGCCGGACGCGACGCGGGCGCGCTCGTCGACCTCATGCGGCGGGACAAGAAGGCCACGGACGGGCTGGCGTTCGTGCTGGACGGCCCGCGCGGCGCCGAGCTGGTGCGCGACGTCCCCGAGTCGCGGGTCGCCGCCGCGCTCGCGGCGATGCCGGTCGGGGAGGGCTGAGATGGGGCGGATCACCGGGACCACCCGGCTGCTGGCCGTGCTGGGCGACCCCATCGAGCAGGTCCAGGCCCCGGCGCTGGTCAACGCGCTGCTGGAGCGGGTCGGCCGGGACGCCGTCCTCGTTCCGGTGCACGTGCGCCCGGCCGACCTGGCGGAGGTCGTCGCGGGGCTGCGGCGCGTCGGCAACCTGGACGGCCTGCTCGTCACCGTCCCGCACAAGATCGAGATCTGCCGGTACGCGGACGAGTTGGCCCCGGCGGCGGCGTTCACCGGCAGCGCCAACGCCCTCCGCCGCGAGGCCGGCGGGCGTTGGCGCGCGGACAACTTCGACGGCGCCGGCTTCGTCGGCGGTCTGCGCGGCGCCGGGCACGACCCGGACGGCCGCCGGTTCGCGCTGGTCGGAGCCGGCGGGGCCGGAGCCGCCGTGGCGGCGGCGCTCCTGGAGGCCGGCGCCGCGCACCTGTCGGTCTGCGACACCGACCCCGGCCGCCTCGACGCCCTGCTCCGCCGCCTCGCCGGGCGCTGGCCGCGCCGGGTGACCGGCTCGGCCGCGCCGCGCGTGCGGGACGCCGACGTCGCGGTCAACGCGACCCCGCTCGGGCTGCGCCCGGACGACCCGCTGCCGTTCGACCCCGCCGCGCTGCGTCCCGGCGCCGTGGTCGCCGACATCATCATGCGGCCCCGGGAGACCCGGCTGCTGCGGGCGGCCGCCGCGCTCGGGCTCGCCGTCCATCACGGAATCCACATGCTCGATCACCAGCTGGAGTGTTATGCAGACTTCTTCCGTATCGACCGCTGACGCCTTCCCAATACAGATAAACTCGATAGAATTAGTATGAAATATGAAGAGTCGAGACGAGCGAGAGGGGGATCCCCTTGCGATTCAGCCTGCTCGGCCCGCTGGAGGCGCGGCGAGACGACCGGCCCGTCCCGCTCGGCGGGGTCAACCAGCGCGCGGCCCTGGGCTTCCTGCTGCTGCACGCCAACACCGTGGTGTCCACCAGCGACCTCATCCGCGCGCTCTGGGACGATCCCGTGCCGCCCACCGCGCGCAAGATGGTGCAGAACGCGATCGCCGCCGTGCGCCGCGCGCTCCCCGCGGACGGGCAGGTGGCGCTCCGGACCGCCCCGCCCGGCTACCTGCTCCGCGTGGATCCCGGCGACATCGACGTGACCCGCTTCCACGCGCTGGTGGACCGGGGCCGCGCCGACTTCCGGGCGCAGCAGTGGGAGCCCGCCGCCCGGCGGCTGCGTGAGGCGCTCGCGCTCTGGCGGGGGCCCGCGATGGCCGACGTGACCGAGACCGGCACCGTCTGGCCCGAGCTGACCATGCTGGAGGAGACCCGGCTGGCCGCGCTGGAGGACTGCCTGGAGGCCGAACTCGCCCTCGGCCGCCACCACGCGCTGATCGGCGAGATGACGTCACTGGCCGAGGAGGAGCCCGCCCGCGAGCGGCTGTGCGGCCTGCTCATGCTGGCGCTCTACCGCTGCGGGCGGCAGCCCGAGGCGCTGGCCGCCTACCAGCGCCTGCGCGACATCCTGCGGGACGGCTTCGGCCTCGACCCCGCGCCCGAGCTGCGGGACCTGGAACGGGACATCCTCAACCAGCACCCCGGCCTGGCCCCGCCCCTGCGCACGGCACGCGACGCGGCGGTGACCATCGAGGGCGCGGTGGCCGCCGAAGGCGCGGAGGCCGCCGCGCCGGCACCGGAGCGGGCTCCCGGTCCCGCGGGCACGCGGCGCTCCGTCTCCGAGCGCAAGCGCGCGAGCGTCCTGCAGGTGCGCACCCGCGTGGACGTGGGCTACGGCGACTCCGAGTGCGTGGACGAGGCGCTCAACGAACTCGCCCGCGTCATCAACGAGGAGGCCCGGCGCTACGGCGGGCTGGTCCGCGAGACGCTGGGCTCGGTGCGTCCGGTCGTGTTCGGCTTCCCCCGCTCCCACGAGGACGACCCGGAACGTGCCATCCACGCGGCGCTCGCCATCCGCGAGCGGATCACGCGGCGGGTCTCGGCGTTCCTCGGCGTCCAGATCGCGATCGCCACCGGCGAGGTCCTCGCGACCTACCGCGACGAGGGCGACACCGTCCCGGCGCAGCTGTCGGGGACGGTGCCGCACGCGGCCGAGCAACTGCTGGCGCACACCCCGCCCGGCACCATCCGGGTGTGCCGCGCGACCGCCCGCGCCGCCGGCCTGCCCCCGCTCCCCGAGGGCGACGACGTCGCCGCGGCCGGGCGCGAGCTGACGCTGCCGCCGCCCGCCCCGGCGCCCCCCTCGGCCGGCACCGGCGCACCGCTCCTCGGCCGGGACCGCGACCTCGCGATCCTCCGCGGCCTGCTGGGCGACGTGGAGCGCAGGCAGCGCCCGCACATGGCCACCATCCTCGGCGAGCCCGGCATCGGCAAGAGCCGCCTCATCGCCGAGTTCGTCGCGGGCCTGCCCGGGCCCGTGCTCGTCGGCCGCACCCCGCCGTACGCGGGCGAGCCCCTCGCGCCGCTCGCCGACACGCTGCGCTCGCTGCCGGACGGCGCGGACCCGGCCCTGCGGATCGAGCGGGCGCCGGCCGAGGCCGGCGGGGCGGAGTGGCGCCGCCACATCACCGGCCTCGCGCTCGACACCCCTGTGACGATCGTGCTGGAGGACCTGCACCGGGCCGACGGCGCGCTGCTGGACCAGGTCGAGGACCTGACCGAGCGGCTCCCCCCGGTCCCGCTCCTGATCGTGGTGACGGCCCGGCCCGAGCTGCGGCAGTCGCGGCCGCGCTGGGGGTGCGGCAAACGCGACGTCACCACGCTCACCCTGGACACGCTCTCCCCCGAGGACGCGGGCGCGCTCCTGCCCCGCGCCTCCGACCCCCAGGTGCTCGGCCTGGTCGGCGGCAACCCCCGGCACGCGGAGGAGTACGCGCGCGCCGTCCGCGCGTGCACCGGCGGCGCGAACGACGGCGCCCCGCCCGTCCCCGCTCGGCTGCGCGCCCTGCTCACCGCCCGCATCGACACGCTCTCGCTCCCCGAGCGCGCGGTCCTGCGGGACGCCACGTTCTTCCAGGGCCGGGTGCGGGTCGAGGGCGTCGCCGCCCTCTCCGGCCGCACCACCGAGGAGACCGCCGAGATCCTCTACGCCCTGGAGCGCAAGGACTTCCTGGTCCGATGGCGCCCCATCACCACGCCCCTGGTCCCCTCCGGCTGCTTCTGGGGGGAGGACCCGCCGCGCGCCCCGGAACGGGCCAGCGACCGCGAGTACTCCTTCCGCCAGCCGCTCCTGCGCGAGATCGCGCACGCCCAGCTCCCACGCAGCCAGCGGATCGCCGGGCACCGGCGCGCGATCGCCTGGATCGCCACGCTGCCCCCCGGCGAGGTCGACCTCCTCGTCCACCACTACCGCCAGCTGGTGGTCCTCAACTCCCCGCAGCTCGCGAACGACGTCGCGCGGCAGGCGCGGCACGCGCTGCTGGACGCCGAGCGCCGCGCGACCGCCGCGGGCGCCCACGACACCGCCGCCCGCTGCCGGCGGGCCGCACGCGACCTGCGTCCGGCGCCGCCGCCCCGGCCGGCGCCCGCCCGCGCCGCGTCCCGCCGCGTGCGGCGGGTGGGCGACCCGCCCGTCGCCAGCTACAACTGACCGTCCGGACGGCGGTCGCGCGGCAGCGTCAGCGCGACCGCCGCCGCGAGCGCGACCAGCACCGCGCCCGCGACGAAGCCGAGCCGGTAGCCCTCGGTCAGCGCGGCGCGCCGGGCGGCGCCGGCGGCGCCCTCGTCACCGGTCGCGGCGGCGGCCAGCGCCGCCATGGCCGCGAGCCCGAGCGCGCCGCCGACCTGCTGCGCCGTGCCGGTCACACCGGAGCGGACCCCGGAGTCGGCGTCGGACGCGCCGGTCATCGCGAGCGCGGTCGCCGCCGGGAGGACCAGACCCGCCGAGACGCCGAGCACCAGCATCGCGGGCAGCGCGTCGACCGCGAACGCGCCCGCGTCCGGCACGCGGGCCAGCCAGCCGAACGCGAGGATCCCGGCGCCCAGCCCCGCGAGCAGCACCCGCCGCACGCCGAGCCGGACGATCAGCGGCCCGGCGAGCCCCAGCGAGGTCGCCCCGATCACGGCCGAGGCCGCCAGGTAGGCGAGCCCGGTCTCCAGCGAGTCCAGGCCGAGCACCTCCTGGAGGTAGAGCGTGACGAGGTACTGGAACCCGAACATCGCGCCGACGAACAGGGCCTGGAGCAGGTTCCCTCCTGACAGCGCCCGGGACCGGAACATCGACAGCTCCAGCAGCGGGGCCGCGGCCCGCCGCTGCCGCAGCACGAAGCCCGCCAGCAGCGCCAGGCCCGCCGCCGCGAGCGCGGCGGAGACCCCCGCGCCGAAGCCGTCGGGCCCGAGACCGCCGATCGCGAGCACCAGCAGCATCAGGCCGCCGGTGACCAGCGCGGCGCCGAGCAGGTCGGCCCCGCCGTCCCGGCCGCCGCCGTGGTCGGGGGCCAGCGTCCCGCGGCCGAAGGCCAGCAGCAGCGCGCCGATCGGCAGGTTCACCAGGAACATCCACCGCCACCCGGCCAGCTCGGTGAGCACGCCGCCGCCGAGCGCGCCGACCGAGCCGCCGCCCGCGGCCACGAACGCGATCACGGTGATGGCCCGGACCCGCTCCCGGCCCTCGGGGAACAGCACCACGACCATCCCGGTGATCACCGAGCCCGCCATCGCGCAGCCCACGCCCTGGACGAACCGCGCGGCCACCAGCGGCGCCGCGCTCCCGGCCGCGCCGCACAGCGCGGACGCGGCGGTGAACACCGCGATGCCGCCGAGGAAGACCCGGCGCCGTCCGAACAGGTCGCCGAGCCGCCCGCACAGCAGCAGGAGCCCGCCGAAGGCGACGAGGTAGCCGTTGACGACCCAGGACAGCTCGGCGCCGGCCAGGCCGAGGTCCTCGCGGATGCGCGGCAGCGCCACCGCGACGCCGGTGCCGTCGACGATCAGCATGAGCTGGCCGGTGGCCAGCACCGCGAGGGCCGGGCGGCCCGAGCGCGCCGTTCTCACCGCGGTCTCCGCGACGTCCATCGAGCCCCCTTCTTTGCCGCCGATTGTTCCGCCCGCGATCCAATTCGGGTAGAGGGAACATCGGTGTTACCACGGGAAGGAAAAGTGCCTTCTTTCGCCGCCCGCGGAGATCGTGAACAATTGGGTTCAGCCGAAAGACAGGGAACGGGAAATGACAAAGATCGCCATTATCGTCGGTAGCACGCGGCCGGGCCGGATCGGCCGTGCGGTGGCGGACTGGGTGCACCTGGTCGCCTCCAAGCGCACCGAGGCCGAGTACGAGGTCGTCGACATCGCCGACCACGGCCTGCCGCTCTACGACGAGCAGATCCCCGCGGCGGTCGGGCAGTACGCCGGCGACCACACCAAGGGCTGGGCCGAGGTCGTCGCCGGGTACGACGGCTTCGTCGTGGTGACCCCCGAGTACAACCACGCGCCGCCCGCCGCCCTGAAGAACGCGTTCGACTTCGTCTACGCCGAGTGGGCCAACAAGGCGGTCGGCTTCGTCGGGTACGGCGCGGTCGGCGCCGCGCGGGCCGTCGAGCACCTCAAGCTGGTCGCGACCGAGCTGAGCCTGGCGTCGGTGGCCGCGCAGGTCACCCTGCTGATCCCCGGGGACTTCCCGAGCTACCCCGAGTTCACGCCGCAGGAGTTCCGCGAGGCGGAGCTGGAGCGCGTGCTGACCCAGGTCGAGTCCTGGTCGAAGGCGCTGGCCACCGTCCGGGCCGCCTGACGCCCTCCCCAGATCCCCCCGCGCGTGGGCGCGGGCACCCTCCCGCCGGGTGCCCGCGCCCACGTGTGTCCGAGGTCTTCCGTGCGTCTTCCGTGCGTCCGAGGTCTTCCGTTCCTCAGGGGACGTCCAGCCGCGTCCCGTACAGGCGCGCGACCCGCAGCCTGATCACCAGCCTGCGGTCGGCGACCATCTGCTCCAGGAACGCCTTCTCGTCGGCGGCCTCCGCGAACGGCGGCTGGAGTGCGAGCAGCTCGCGGCCGGCGGGGTCGCCGGGCGCCTCGCTGACGGCCGACAGCTCGGCCCGCCCCTGCGCGACGGCGAAGGCCAGATAGTCGGCGCTGGTCACATACAGCGCCGCGCGGGGGTCGTGGCGCAGCCGCCGCACCTTGGCCCGGTCGGCGGTGGTGCTGATCCGCGCCGTCCGCTCCACCGGGTCCCAGTGGTAGGCGACGGTGGACAGGTGCGGGTGGCCGTCGCGCTTGTTCGCGGCCAGCGCGCCCATCGCGTGCCCGGCCACCAGCGCCGTCAGCTCCTCGTCGGACAGGGGCAGCGGCCCCGGCCCCTGCCCCGGCCCGTACGTCACTTCTGCGTCTCCGGCGGGAACGGGATCACCTTGTGCGGGACGATCTGGACGACCACCCGCGACACGTCGTCCACGTCGTGGACCTCGTCGAGGTACTTCAGCGTCAGCTCGTCGGCCAGTTCCTTGCCGCCTCCCTCCAGCACCTTCGCGGTGCCGCGGATCTCGATCGAGACGATCGGGTTCTCGATGTCGAACACCGACACGTTGACCCTCGGGTCGCGGGAGATGTTGCGCTCGGTGCGGCGGCCCGCGTGGGTCACGAACAGCAGGGAGTCGTCCTCGCCGCGTTTGATCAGGACGATCGAGGAATGCGGGCTCCCGTCCTCGTTCACCGTGGCGACGACGGGGAAATTCTTGTTGTCGATGAATGCCCGTGTCCGCTCATCGAGTTTCTCAGCCATGCGATGAATGTATAAGCCGTGGTGGGCGCGGGACTCCCCTGATCACCCCCCTACTGCACCGCTTGCGGAGGGAGGGGATCCAGCCATGCTCCGGTCAGCTCGGCGACCGCCGCGCCGTCGGCGTCCGCCAGTTTCCGGGCGACGAGCGCGCGGGTGTCGGCGGCGGTCTGGACGCGCGCCGGCGGGTCCTCGGCGGCGAGCACGTCCACGATGGCGGCGGCGACGTCGGCGGCCGTCTGCGTGGCGGGGAGGCCGGGCAGCGTCCCGCCTCGCGCGGCGGCGTTGTCGAAGTAGCGCCGCAGCAGCTTCTCGTAGGGGCCCGCCTCGGCGAACAGGCGCGCCCAGTCGGTGCGGCGGACCGCGTCCGTGCTCAGCGGCCCCGGCTCCACGATCGACACCGCGACGCCGAGGCGCCGCGCCACCGGCGCGAAGCCCTCCAGGACGCCCTCCAGCGCGAACTTCGACCCGCAGTAGGCCTCCTGGAACGGCAGCCCGAGCGCGCCCGCGACGCTGCCGACCGCGACGAACCTGCCGCCCCCGGCGCGCAGGTGCGGCAGGGCGGCCTTGAGCAGCGCGACCGGGCCGAACACGTTCACGTCGAACGTCCTGCGGTAGCTCGCGAGGTCCTCGCGCTCGAAGGTGTCGACGCCGGTGACGCCCGCGCTGCTGACGATCGCGTGCAGGCCGCCGTGGCGGGCCGCGACGCCGTCCACGAACCCGGGCAGCGACTCCTCGTCGGTGACGTCCAGCTCCGCGACGTCGACCTCGGCGCCGGTCCGGGCGACCAGCTCGTCGAGGCCCGCGACGCGGTCGAGGGAGTGGACGGAGGCCACGACGCGGTATCCGCGCCCGGCGAGCGCGACCGCCGTGCTCGCCCCCACCCCCGATCCGCTGCCGGTGACGATCACCGCTCCGGTGGGCGGGCTCGCGGTCATGACGCCTCCTGTCGCGCCGGGCGGGCGAGGCGGGTCTCCAGGACGTCGGCCGCCCGGCGCGCGCCCCCGGCGGCCCGCGCGTGCGCCTGCAACTCCCGCACGCGCGCCCGGACCGCCTCGTCCGAGGCGACCGCCTCCACCTCCGCCACGAGCCGGTCGGCGTCCAGCGCGGACGGCGGGATCACGCGCCCGGCGCCGAGTTCGAGGGTCCGCTCGGCGTAGGGCAGGAAGTCCGGGGCCGGGGGGACGATGACGACGGGCGTCGCGGTGTGCCACGCCTCGACCAGCGAGCCGCTGCCGCCGTGCGTCACGAACACCTCCGCGTGCTCCAGCACGCCGACGCCCGAGACCCAGCGGTGGACCTCCACGTTCGGGGCGAGCGCGGCGATCCGCTCGACGTCGGCGTCGGCGAGCCCGTCCCCGACCGTCACGACCACGTGCCAGTCACGGCCGGAGAACGCGCGGGCGACGGTCTCGAAGAACCCGGCGTCGCCGTTGCGGACGCTGCCCAGCGACACCAGCGCCACCCGGGGCGCGCCCGCCGGGGGATCCCAGGTGCCGAGGAAGTCGCGTCCGCCGACGCTCGGCCCGACGAAGTGGACCAGCTCGGGGTCGAACGTCTCGTACGCGGGCTGGAGCCGGGACGGGACGAACGCGATCGTCAGCTCCTCCACCCGCCGCGTGCTCCACAGGAAGTCGCCGACCTGGTCGCCGAGCCCGAACCCCTCCAGCGCCCCGGCGATCTCCTCCACCGGGTCGGCGAGGCGGGCGTCCGGCGCGAGGCGGTCCCGGTGCTCGATGTAGGAGTAGTGCTCGTTGGACACCACGCTCGGGGTCAGCAGGACGGGCGGCAGCCCCCATGTCCTGGACAGGATCCGGCCCGCCTGGAACGCGGCCTCGTCGTAGGCGACGGCGTCGGGGCGCTCGTCGCCGAAGTGCTCGCGCGCGGCGCGCAGGATCGCGAGGTTCTCGCGGAAGAACGCGCGGGTCGCGGCGGCGGGGTCGTCCTCGGACAGGCTGGTGAGCGGGTCCAGGGAGGCGTAGGCGACCACCTCGGCGCCGAAGCGCCGGACCCGCTCGGCCAGCCCGTCGGCGACCACGTAGGTGACCCGGTGCCCGCGCCGGACCAGCTCGCTCACGAGGTCGAGCTTCGGCAGCACGTGCCCGTTCGAGGGGATGTCGAGGAACAGCAGATGCAGGCTCATGGGATGCTCCGATCTGTCGTATCGGCTGTGAGCGCCGTGTCCGGGCCGGTCTCTTGTGAGGGGGCGGTCCCCCACACCCGCCGCGTCAGGCCGTACACGTCGCGGGCCGCGGCCTCCGACACCAGCCCGTCGCGCACGTCGGCGCGGACGGCCGCGCGCGACCGCTCCCGGGGGTCGCCGTAACCGCCGCCGCCCGAGGTGTGGATCTCGATGACGTCGCCGCGTCCGAGCACGAGCGTGCTGTTGGTGCGCGGCACCGTGACCCGCCCGTCCCGGTGGCGGACGACGCTCCGGTTCGCGGGGGCGGCGAGGCCGCCCGCCAGGCCGTAGGGGACGGTCTGCTCCAGCGCGCCCGACCCGATGCACACGACGCGGACGCCGTCCTGGTCGATGCGCCACCGCGAGTAGCCGCCGAGGCCGCCGCGCCACCGCCCCGCGCCCGCCGAGTCCGTCGCGAACCCCTGCTCCAGGACGGTCGCGGGCGCGCCGAGCTCGTGCAGTTCGACGTCCACCTCGCGGCCGCCGCCCATCGCGACGGGCGGGCCGATCGCGTCCCACCCGTCGAACCCGAGCACGGCCCCGGAGCCGCCCTTGAGCGCGCCGGTGGCGCCGAACGCGCGGCCGGTCCGCTCGTCGACCCCGACGGCGGCGAACGCGTAGCCCCGGCACCAGCCCGCGTGGGTGATCGCCGGGTCGGCCCGCGACAGCGCCAGCCACACGGTCTCGACGATCGCCTCGCACGCGGTGATCGTGCACAGCGTGGTCGCGGCCGGTTCGACCGCGTGCGTGATCGTGCCGGGCCGGGTGCGGATCTCGACCGCCGCCAGGGCGCCGCCGTCGCGGCGCTGCGCGGGGTCGGTCACGCCGAACAGCGCGAGGAGCGTCGAGGCGACGGTGTTGGCGCGGGTCGAGTTGGCGTAGCCGACGACCTGCGGGTCCGAGGCGGTGAAGTCGAACACGGCGCGGTCCCCCGCCACGGTGAGCGCGAGCCGGACCGCGATGGGCTCGCGGTGGTGCTCGCCGCCGTCGTCGAGGTGCCGGACGGCCTCGTAGGTCCCGTCCGGCCAGCGCGCGATCTCCGCGCGCATGTGCCGGGCCGAGGCGGCGAGCTGGATCCGCACGGCCTCCAGCACCGGCTCGACGCCGAACGCGTCGAGCATCGCGAGCAGCTCGCGCTCCCCGATCGAGGCCGCGCCGATCTGGCAGTGCAGGTCGCCCTCGACCGCGTCGCGCAGCCGCAGGTTCAAAAGGATCAGGTCCCAGACGTCGTCCTGCCGCTCGCCGCCCCGGTACAGCCGGACGGGCGGGATCCGCAGCGCGTCCTCGTAGCAGTCCCGGGCGCCGGGGTTGTAGCCGATCTCCCCGCCGCCGCCGACGTCGGCGTGGTGCCCCTTGGTCGCGGTCCAGAAGCGCAGGACGCCCCGGTGGAAGACGGGTTTGAGGACGGTGACGTCGGGCGGGTGGTTGTTGCCGTGGTAGGGGTCGTTGAGGACGAAGACGTCGCCCTCGCCGACGTCCCCGGCGAACTTGGCGAGCACGCCCTCGTAGGCGCTCGGCAGCGACCCGGCGAGCACGGGGATGAAGTCCTTGGTGGCGATCCAGGCGCCGTCCGCGTCGAAGATCCCGGTCACGAAGTCGCGGCTCTGGAACGCCGCCGACCGGCAGGACCGGAGCATCGCGTCGGCCATCCGCTCGGCGATCGCGTGCAGCCGGTTGCCGACCACCGAGGCCAGGATCGTCCCCGTCATCGGACCGCCTCCAGACGGGTCTCCCGCAGCGCGGCCAGCACCTCGGCCCGTTCGCGGTCGGCGGCGAACACGAGCGTGGTGCCGCTCGCGGTGACCTCGAACGCGAACCCGGGCGGGACCACGATGGTCGTGCCCGCTCCCGCCAGCAGCGCGGGACCCTCCTGGCGCTCGTCCACGGGCACCGACCGCACGCTCCGGACGGGCACCTCGCGGAACGCGCCGTCGAACCACGCGCGCCGCACGCCGTCCGGCTCCACCGGCCCGGACGGGGCGGGCGCGCTCCGGGGCGCGTCGGTGGGCGTGCGGGCTTCGAGCCGCAGGTTCACGACCTCCACCGGCACCTCCGGTTGCGCGAAGCCGTAGAGCCGGTCGTGCAGCCGGTGGAACCGCTCGACGAGCCCGGCGACCGCCGCCGCGCCGCCGCTCGGCACGGCCGGGAACGGCACCGTGATCTCGTGGACCTGGCCGATGTAGCGGACGTCGGCGAGCCGGGTGAACTCCACCGCCGGACCCGCCTTCGCGGCGCCCTCCAGCACGGCGCCCTCCAGCACGGCGAAGGCGGCGTCGACCTCGGCGGCGTCGACGCCCGTGGCGCGCGGGTCGCGGCCCCGGCCCAGCAGCGTGCGGACGTGGTAGCTGACGAGGTCGGCGCGGAGCATGCCCCGCGCGCACAGCACCGACGCGCCCGCCGGGACCACGACCAGCGCGATCCCGAGGTCGCGGGCCAGCTCCACCGCGTGCACCGGCCCCGCGCCGCCGGCCGCGACCAGGGCGAGCCGCCCCGGGTCGAGGCCGTGCCTGGCGGTCGCGAGCCGCAGGCTGTCGGCCATCTCGGCGTTGACCGCCCGGTGCACGCCCGCCGCCGTCTCGACCGTCCCGAGCCCGAGGTCGCGCCCGAGGGCCTCGACCGCGCGGGCCGCCAGGTCCGCCGACGGCACGAGGCCCTCGCCGAATCCGCCCGCCAGGTAGCCGAGGAGGAGGTCGGCGTCGGTGACCGTGGCGAGCCGTCCGCCGCGTCCGTAGCTCGCCGGGCCGGGGTCGGCCCCCGCGCTCTCGGGGCCGACGCGCAGCAGCCCCCCGGCGGTCGCCCGGGCGATCGACCCGCCGCCCGCGCCGATCGTGCCGATGTCGAGCATCGGCACCGAGACCGGATGACCCGCCGGTTCGGCGCGCGTCGTGATGCCGGTGACGCCGCCGGACGACAGGCTCACCTCGAAGCTCGTCCCGCCCATGTCGACCGCCATCGCCTCGGGCACGCCGAGTTCGGCGACGACGTCCGCGACGGCGGCGGGCGCGCCCGCCGGTCCCGACAGGAGCGTGTTCACCGCGCGCTCGGCGGCCCGCTCCAGGGGGACGACCCCGCCGTTGGACTGGACGATCAGCACCGGGCCCGGGTAGCCGAGGGCGGCCAGCCGGCCGGCGAGGCGGTCGAGGTGGTCGCGCAGCACCGGCCCGACATAGGCGTTGAGCACGGTCGTCGAGGTGCGTTCGAACAGCCGGACCTCGGGCGCCACCCGCGACGACACCGACAGGAACACGCCGGGCAGCTCCGCCGCGAGGATCTCCGCCGCGCGCCGCTCGTGCGCGTCGTTGAGGTAGGAGAACGCGAAGCAGACGGCGACCGAGGCGACCCCGGCCTCCCTGAAGCGGCGCGCGGCGCGGAGCACGCCGTCCTCGTCCAGCGGCGTCGTCACCTCGCCGGTGCGGTCGAGCCGCTCCCGCGCGGTCTCGATCAGACGGCGGGGCACGAGCGGCGGCGGCGGGGCGGCGCGCGAGTCGAACTGGTCGGCGCGGGCGCCCTGCCGCGCGAGCAGGACGTCGCGCAGCCCGTGCGTGGTCAGCAGGCCGGTCCGCGCGCCGGTGCCGGTGACCAGCGCGTTGGTCGTGATCGTGGTGCCGTGCACGATGACGCCGGTGCGGCCGAGCAGTGCGCGCAGCGGCAGCCCCGCCTTCGCCGCGAGCCCGCCGAGCCCGGTGACCAGGCCGTCCGCGGGCTCGGACGGGGTGGAGCCGGTCTTGTGGTCCAGCTCCATCCCGTCCGGGCCGAGCAGCGCCAGGTCGGTGAACGTGCCTCCGACGTCGACGGCGACGCGGTAGGGGCGGTCGGTCACGACAGCCAGACGTCCAGCAGCGCGGGCAGCCGCGCGTCGGCGTCCAGCGCGAAGCCGTGCACCTTCTTGCCCACCGCGACCACGGCGGTGTCCTCCACCAGCGGGGTGAACAGGCCCTCGGCGAGGACGCGGCGCTGGGCGTCGGCGACCAGCCTGCCCCGGGCCGCCTGGTCGGTGGTGGTCGCCTGCTTCTCCAGCAGCGGCTGCAGCGCCGCGTCCTGGACGTTGAAGAAGTTCGGGGGCGCGCTGGTGAACGTGCTGGCCAGGCCGACCCCGGCGTCCGGTCCCCCGGCGACGCCCGACAGGAACAGGTCCCACTTGTTCCGCGCCTTGAGCGCCTCCACCGACTGCGCGGCGGTCACCAGCTCGGGCTTCAGCTCGACGCCGATCTTCTTGTACCGGGCGGTGACGAGCTCGACGAGCGGCTGGTCCCAGGGGTTGCCGCGGTTGAGCCAGCCGAGCTTGAGCGTGAGGCGCCTGCCGTCCTTGGCCCGGATGCCGTCGCCGCCGGGCGCCCAGCCCGCCTTGTCGAGCAGCGCCGCCGCTGCCGCCTCGTCGGGCTTCAGCAGCGCGCTCTGGTCGGAGTGCCCGATCACCGCGCCGGTGACGACGCTGGTCGGCACGCCCCACTCGGAGGTGAGCAGCGTGTCGCGGATCTGCTTGGCGTCCACCGCCTTCACCAGCGCCTGCCGGACGGCCGGGTCCTTCAGCGGCGCCCGGTCGGCGCCGGTCACCACCAGGCCCTCGGCGAGCCGGGGCAGCCGCTGCGCGACGATCCCGAACCCGGCGGCGCGCACCGGCGCGATGTCGGAGGGGTTGAGCGCGCCCGCGAGCTGGACCTGGCCGGTCTTCAGCGCGCCGGTCCGCACGCTCGGCTCGGCGATGATCCGGTAGACGACCTTGTCGAGGTAGGCGTCGCCGTCGTGCCTCCGGGTCTTCGGCCCCCACTTGTAGCCGGCCCGCCTGGTGAGCACCACCTGGCTGTTGCGGACGTAGGAGCGGAGCACGAACGGGCCCGTCCCGATCACCTTGTCGAAGCGGTCCGCGATCGGCAGCGCCAGCGTCTTCGGCGCGAGGATGCCGAACCCGGGGTTGGTCACCCACAGCGGCCACGTCGGGTACGGCTTGGCGAACCGCTGCACGACCGTCCGCTCGTCGGGGGTGCTCGTCCCCTTGTAGCCGCCCTGGTCGAGCAGCGACAGCGGCGTCGACCCCACGGACGCGGCCCGGTTGGTGATGACGTCGTCGAAGTTGTCCTTGACGACCTTCGCGGTCAGCGGCGTGCCGTCGGAGAACGTCACCCCCTGCCGCAGCGTGAAGGTGAACTCGGTCGCGTCGGCGTTGGCCCGGAACGACTCGGCCAGCCAGGGCACCGGCTGCTTGGTCGCCGGGTCGAGCGCGAGCAGCGAGTCGACGATCGGCCGCGCGACCTCGCGGACCAGCGGCGTGACCGCGCGCGGGTAGATGCTGACGGGGTCGCCGCCGAGCGCGACGGTGAGGGTGCCGCCCGACTTGGGCGGGCCCGCCGCCCCCGAGCCCCCGGCCGACGTCCCGCCGCCGCAGGCGGCCAGCAGCAGCGCGGCGGCCGCCGCCGTGACGGATATCTTTACTTTTCCGACCGATATTGTTCGGAACACGGTTCGGGCTCGCTCTCCTTGTGGTGGTGGCTGTGTCTCGTGGTGGCCGGCGCCGGTTTCAGCGGCGGCCGGGGATCGCGTCGAGCAGCTCCCGCGTGTAGGCGTGCCGGGCCCCCGCGAAGATCTGCTCGGTGGGGCCGGACTCGACCAGCCGGCCCCGGCTCAGCACGCCCACCTCGTCCGCGATGTGCCGGACCACCGCCAGGTCGTGCGAGATGAACAGGTAGCTCACGCCCAGTTCGGCCTGGAGCGCGGCGAGCAGGTCGAGGATCTGCGCCTGCACGGAGACGTCGAGGGCGGACACGGGCTCGTCGCACACGAGCAGCTCGGGGTTGAGCACGAGCGCCCGCGCGATCGCGACCCGCTGCCGCTGCCCGCCCGACAGCTCGGCCGGCCGGCGGCGCAGCACCGAGGAGGGCAGCGCGACCAGGTCGACCAGCTCCGCCGCGCGGCGGCGGCGCTGCGCCCGCGAGCCCAGCCCGAAGGACGCGAGCGGGTCGGTGACGATCCGCTCGATCGGCCGCCGGGGGTCCAGCGAGGCGAACGGGTTCTGGTGGACGATCTGCATCCGGCGCCGCAGCAGGCGTTGCGCGCCGCCGCGCGAGCCGGTGATGTCCTCCCCGCCGAGGAACACGCGCCCGGCGGTGGGGTCGGCCAGCCGCAGGATCAGCCGCGCGGTGGTCGACTTCCCCGACCCCGACTCCCCGACCAGCCCGTACGTCCTGCCCCGGGGGATCGCGAAGCTCACGTCGTCCACGGCCCGTACGGTGCCGGACGAGCGGGGCGCCCGGAACTCCTTGACGAGCCCCTCCACGCGCAGGACCGGCCCGTCCGGCGCGGCGTCGGGGACGGCGTCGGGCTTCACCGCGAACGGGTCGCCGGGCGCGCCGCCCGGGACGGCGGTGAGCCGCACGCGGCGCGGACGCGGCGTCCGCGCGAGCCCGGGCGCCGCCTCGATCAGCGACCGCGTGTAGGGGTCGCGGGGGTCCGACAGCACCTCCCCGGGCGTGCCGCGCTCCACGATCGCGCCCGACCGCATCACCAGGACGCGGTCGGCGCGCTCGGCCGCGACGCCCAGGTCGTGGGTGATCAGCAGCAGGCCGGTGCCCGACTCGCGGACCAGCCCGCCGATGTGGTCCAGGACGCGGCGCTGCACGGTGACGTCGAGCGCGCTCGTCGGCTCGTCGGCCACGATGAGCCGGGGCCGCGCCGCGATCGCGATCGCGATGAGGACCCGCTGGCGCATCCCGCCCGACAGCTCCGAGGGGTAGCGGCGCGCCTGGGCCTCCGGGTCGGGGAGGCCCGCGTCGGCGAGCAGGCCGAGGGCGCGCGTCCGGGCGGCGCCGCGGTCGGCGTCCCCCGCCAGCCGCACCGCCTCGGCGACCTGCGCGCCGACCCGCTGGACGGGGTTGAGCGACGTGCCGGGGTCCTGCGGGATGAGCGCGATCTCCCGTCCGCGCAGCTCGCGCCACCCGCGCTCGGGCAGCGCGGTCAGGTCCCGCCCGTCGAAGGCGATGCGCCCGCCGGTGACCCCGGCCGCGCGCGGGAGCAGGCCGAGCAGGGCGTAGGCGGTGGTGGACTTGCCCGAGCCGGACTCGCCGACGATCGCGACCGTCTCGCCCTCCCCCACCGTGAAGCTCGCCGACTCCACCGCGCGGACGACCGAGCGCCGCGTGCGGTAGCGGACCACCAGGTCCTCGACCTCCAGGAGACGCGGGTTCGTCACCGGCCCGTCCCTTCGTCCTCGAACGCGCGCGACACCCGGTTGGCGGCCAGCACGGTCAGCGCGACGACCGTGCCCGGCAGGATCGACAGCCACCACGCGCCGCCGAGGAAGTCGCGCCCGGAGGAGACGAGCGACCCCCATTCGGGTGTGGGCGGCTGGGCGCCGAAGCCGAGGAAGCTCAGCGTGGTCACGCCGAGGACCGCCTCGCCGAACAGCAGCAGGGTCAGCGCCCACACCGGGCCCATCGAGTTCGGCAGCACGTGGCGCAGCAGGACGCGGGTCCGCCGCGCGCCGCCGGTCCGCGCCGCCTCCACGAACCCGCTCGCCGACACGCGCAGCACCTCGGCGCGCGTCACCCGCGCCGTGCTGGCGATCGCGGCCACGCCGATGGCGAGGCCGACGTCGGCGGTGTCGCCCTTGCCGAGCACCGCGACCAGCATCAGCGCGAGCAGCAGCCCGGGGATCGACAGCAGCACGTCCACCAGCCGCATGATGACCAGGTCGGCGATGCCGCGCAGGAACCCGGCGAGCAGCCCGAGCAGCGCGCCCGCGCCCAGCCCGACCGCCGTCGCCAGCGCCGCCGCCGGCAGCGTCCGGCCCGTCCCGTGGACGGTCTCGTCGAACAGGTCGCGGCCGAGGCGGTCGGTGCCGAACGGGTGGCCGGGCGAGGGGGCCTGGAGGCGCGCGCCGGTGTCGACCTCCAGCGGGTCGCCCGGCGCGAACAGCGACGGCTCGACCGCCGCGACGACGACCAGGCCCACCCAGATGACGGACAGGACCAGCCAGGGATTGCGCAGGAGCCCGCGCAGCAGGTGCCGCGCGTGTCCCGGGCGGTCCGCCGGCTCCGGTTCCGGGACGTGCTCGCCGGTCGTGAGGGCGAGGTCGGTGGCGGGCATCCGGCTCACCCCCGTCCCGCGAACGTGAACAGCGCGAGGCGCCCGGACGGGCCGCGCCCCGGCGCGCGGCGCGCCGCCGCCAGCCGCGGATCGAGCACCTGGTAGAGCAGGTCGACGGCGAGGTTGACGGTGACGAACACCAGCGCGCCCAGCAGCACCACGCCCTGCACGACGGGCAGGTCCTCCGCCGACACCGCGCCCTGCGTGATCTGCCCGAGCCCGTTCCGCGAGAACACCACCTCGACCACGATCGCGCCGGTGAGCAGCCCGCCCACCAGCAGCCCGGCGATGGTCAGCGTGGGCAGCGCGGCGTTGCGCAGCACGTGCCGGACGTTCACCCGCAGCGGCCCGGCGCCCTTGGCGCGGGCGACGTCCACGTAGTCCTTGCCCAGCTCGTCGGCCATGCTCCGGGCGAGGACCTGCCCGATCAGCGCGGCGGGCTGGACGGCGATGGTGGCGGCGGGGAGCACGAGGCCGCGCCAGCCGCCCTCCCCGATGGCGGGGAACACGTTCCAGGTGAAGGAGAGCCACTGCAACAGCAGCAGGCCCACGACGAACGGCGGGATCGCGACGCCCAGCGGCGGCAGCCCGAGCAGCGTCCGCCGCAGCCGCCGCGAGCCGGTCGCGTTGGCGAGGACCGCGAGGCCGGTCCCGAGGAGGGCCCCGAGCGCGAGCCCCGCGCCGGCCACCGCGAGCGTCGGCGGCAGCGCGTCCCCGATCAGCGAGCGCACCGGCTCGCCGGACTGGACCGACCGTCCGAGGTCGCCGTGCAGCGCGTCACCGAGCCCGGTCAGGTACCGCTCCGTCAGCGGGCGGTCGAGACCCATCTCATGCCGGAGCTGGTCGACCTGCTCCTCCGTGACCCCGCTGGTGGTGCCCGCGGCGATCGCGGCCGGGTCGCTCGGCAGCGCGTACAGGACGGTGAACGAGAGCGTGTACGCGGCCCAGAGCACGAAGACGCCCTGGAGCACCCGTCCGGCCAGAAAACGCGCCATCGATATGAAAAACCTCCCCCCGCCGGACAATCCGGCGAATTCCCCCGAACCCGCGATTCGATCCATGCAAAGGCTGCCGTGAACGGCACGGCGGAAACCCCTTTCGCGCCCCCCTATGCCACCCCTGAATCGGCGGGCTCGGCCCGGGCGGCGAACGCGTGGACGCCGGGACCGACCTCGGCGCGCGTCCCGTCCGGGAGCACGACCTCGGCCGTCGTGCCGGGCGGAACCGTCACCTCCAGCGAGAACCGGCCGCCCTCGATCCGCCACGCGGACCCGATCCGCCCGTAGGGGCTGTCCTGCTTCACCTCGGCCCAGGTCAGGCCGCCGCCCGGACGCGGCGCGACCGTGAACCGCCGGTAGGCGGGCACGTCCTCGTCGAGCCGGACGCCGCCGACGTCGCCGTGCAGGAACTCGACCACGCTCGCGCGCGTGGGCATGTTCAGCGCCAGGTTCGTGCGGCCGTCGGGCGTGATGCCGTCCCAGACCTCCCAGAACGTGGTGCCGCCGTTGTCGATCACCGACATCCAGGACCGCGAGCCCCGCCGCAGCAGCAGTTCGTAGGCGAGGTCGAGGTGGCCGTTCGCGGCGAGGACCGGCAGCAGCAGGTGCGTGGTGGGCAGCCCGGTGCCGGGCCGGGTCCCGGCGGCGTGGATCAGCTCCACCAGCCGCGCGGTCGTCCGCGCCCGCAGGTCCGCCGGGACGAGCCCGTAGGCCAGCGCGCGCAGGTGCGTGGCCTGGGTGTCGCAGGTCAGCGCCCCGTCCGGGGTGATGAACTCGGCCTGCCAGGCGGCGCGGACGCTCTCCGCGAGCAGCCCGTAGCGCTCGGCGTCGTCCGGGCGGCCGAGGATTCCGGCGATCCGCGACAGCAGCCGGGCCGACCGATGGAAGTAGGCCGTCGCGAACGCCGCGTGGTCGCGGGCCCGCATCTCCTCCACCACGGCGGCGGTGAACGACTCCAGGTCGGTGATCCGGGCGATCCGCTGCCGGGTCAGCGTCACCGGCGGTTTCGGCGGCCCCGGTTCGAGGTGCTCGCCGAAGTGGTAGCCGGTGTCCCAGAGGAACTCCTCGTGCGGCGCGGGTTCGGGGCGCGCGGCGCGCCGCACGGGGTGCCGCTCGTCCCGCGCGACCCGGGCCACGCGGTCGACCCACGCGGTCATCGACGCGTACTGCCGCGCGAGCAGCCCGTCGTCGCCGTAGGCCCGCCAGGTCTCCCAGGGCACCGACACGGCCGCGTCGCCGAAGCCCGCCTGCCCGTGCGGGATCGCGAACCGCGCCGTCAGGCTGCCGGGGCCGAGGGGGTCGGGGGCGTAGTTGCGCACGGTGCCGTCCGGCCACTGGTCGGCGGCGAGGTCGGCCAGCCACTTCGCGCTCAGCCCGGACACGTCGTGCACGAGGCGGGCGCCCCGGATGTTCCATCCGAAGTCGGTCCACCCCGCCAGTTCCCTGGTGATCTCGGCCATCGGGATGTCGCACGCCTGGTTGCGGTAGGTCCAGCAGGCGATGTCGTGGAGCCGCTCGACCCGCGCGTCGCTGCACCGGAACCAGCCGGTGCGGGGCAGGTCGGAGCTGACCGCGACCGCGGCGACGCCGCCCGGCGCGATCCGTCCCGGGTGGCCGTCGACGCGCAGGTAGCGGAAGCCGTGCCGGGTGTGCCGGGGCTCGAACGCCGGGCCCCCGGGCCCGCCGGAGACCACCAGGTCGCTCTGGACGCCGCGCGGCGGCTCGTACCAGCGCAGGGTGGCCTGGCCGCTCGACGTGTCGACGTCCCCGCCGTCCGGGGTGAGGGCCTCGGCGTGGGTCAGCCCGAGCAGCGTGCCGCGCGGGCCGAGGTCGGACAGCCGCACCCAGCCGCCCACATTCTGGCCGAAGTCGACGATGTGCACGCCCCGCGCCGGACGGGTGACCGACACCGGGGCCAGCTCCTGGAGCCGCCGCACGGGCGGCGCGGGCGAGGAGATCAGCCGGGCCGCCGGGCGCTCGCGGAGCACGACCGGCGACCAGGGATCCCCCACGAGGCCGTTCTGGGGGGCGTGGGGGATCGTCCCGCCATGGGAGACCGGGCCGGGGGTGTGCCATCCGGCGGGTTCGTCGCGCAGGTCGGCGGCGACGCCGTCGAAGAAGTCGGCCGCCTTGACGGCCCCGACCGCCGACCGCCACCCCGGATTCGTCCCGGTCACCGTCGTCGTCCCGTCCTCGTGGTCGAGGTGGAGCTGGACGACGAGCGCGGTCCGGTCGCCGAACCCGTCGGGCAGGCGGTGGTAGGACGTCCGGCCCCGGAACCAGCCGTCGCTGAGGACCGCGCCGAGCACGTTGCCGCCCGTCCGGACCAGCCCGGTGACGTCGTAGGTCTGGACGTGGAGGTGGCTGCGGTAGGCGGTGAACCCCGGTGCCAGCTCGGCGTCCCCGACCCGCTCGCCGTTGAGGAACAGCTCGTACAGGCCGTGCGCCGTGGCGTACGCCCGCGCCCGGACGACCCCGCCGGGGGCGGTGAACCCGCCGCGCAGGTGGTAGGCGGGACGGAAGCCCGGCGGCGGCACCTCGCCCTCCGCGGGCCCGATCCAGTGCGCCGTCCAGTCGTTCGGGTCGAGCAGGCCCATCTCCCAGTGGACGGGCTCCGACCAGGCGCTGACACCGGCGCCGGTGCGGACCCGCACGGCGCAGCGCACGGCCGCCCGCGACACGAGCGGCGGCCCGCCGTAGGGGACGAACAGGCTCCTGTCGGACGCGACCCACCCGGTGTCCCACGGCTGGTCGCCCATACGGCCGGCGATCCGGTAGGCCCGCTGCCGCGCGGCTCCTTCCGGCAGCCGCCAGCTCAGCCGGGGGGACGGCTCGGTCAGCCCCAACAGCGCGGGCCGATGTTCGACCCGCAGATCGGTCGGCGCGGACACACCCCACCCCAGTTCGCCCATTCCGGATCCCATGCGCCCACAGCAAAACACGCGACAGGGTGGTAACAGCAATGTTCCTACTTCCCGCCCCACGCCGTTCCGCATACGTTTGGCGACGTTGGAAAGGCACGCACGAATGGAAATGCGGCGGTAGCAATCGTGAAGTTCTTCGGAGTGGCCCCGATCCGCTATCTGGATTCGGCGGGGGCCGACGAGCCGTCGGCGACGCGGGCGAGCTTCGAGCTCACGGTGGCGACCGCGCTGCGGATGGAGGAGCTCGGCTTCGACGGCTTCGGGGTCGGCGAGCGCCACCACTGGCCGTTCCTGTCCAGCGCGCCGCCGGTCGTCCTCGCGCACGTCGCGGCGCTCACCAGCAGGATCCGGCTGTTCACCGGCGTCACCGTGCTGTCGATGCTCGACCCCGTCCGCGTCGCCGAGGACTACGCGACGCTCGACCAGCTCTCCGGCGGCAGGGTGGAGCTGATCGTGGGCAAGGGCGCCGGGCCGGGCGGCGAGCTGTTCGGCCTGCGGCCCGAGGAGCAGCGCCCGGCGCTCGCGGACAACTTCCGGCTGCTGCACGAGCTGTGGACGAGCGACAGCGTCACCTGGCCGGCGGGGCGGCGGCCGCGCCTCGACGACGTCCACCTCCTGCCCCGGCCGCTGAACGGGCGCCCCCGGATCTGGCACGGCAGCTCCTCCTCGGCGGAGTCGCTGGCGCTGGCCGCCGAGTACGGCGACCCCGTGGTGTTCTCCAACGCGGGCCTGTCCAGCGAGAGCGCGCGGCCGCTGGTCGAGTACTACCGCGCCGAGTGGGCGCGGCGCGGCCGACCCGCCGACCGGCTCTTCACCGGCGCGGGGACGCCCGGGTTCCTCGTCGCCAAGACCTCCCAGGCGGCGCTCGCCGCCTACCGCCCCGCCTTCGAGCGCCTCGCCGCGATGCAGCGGAGCATCGGCGGGCGGCCGCCCTACGCGAGCGTGGAGGACTTCGTCGCGCGCTCGCCGGCGCTCGTCGGCAGCCCGGAGCAGGTCATCGACAAGGTGCACCGGCAGCACGAGATCTTCGGCCACTCGCTCGCCGTGTTCAGCGTCGACCCCGACGGGCTGCCGCTGGACGACCACTGGACGTCCCTCGAACTGTTCGCCACCGAGGTGGCGCCGACGCTGCGCGCCTCGCTCCCCGACCCGCCGCCCTGACCCGCGCGGGACAGGTTGCCGGTGCGGACGATCACGTGTAAGGCTGAGACGTCCGCACCGGGAGGGGAGTTCGATGGCAGCACGATCTCGGCTACCCGACGACGTCGAGCCCGACGCGTGCGCGGCCTTCCGCGACGCCCTCGACCGGGTCGGGAGCAAGTGGGGAATCGCGATCATCGCGGCGGCCGGCGACGGCCCGATCCGGTTCGCCGAACTGCACCGGTCGATCCCGGGCATCAGCCGCCGCATGCTGACGCTCACCCTGCGCACCCTCGAACGGGACGGGCTGATCACCCGCACCGTCCACCCGACCGTCCCGCCGCAGGTCGAGTACACCGCGACGGCGCTCGCCGAGGAGCTGTTCGCCTCCACCCGCGCGCTGTCGGCGTGGGCGGAGAACAACCACGCGAAGATCGCGGCGGCGCGCGCCGCCTACGACGACAACGAGGCCGCGCGGCACGACGACCGGCGCCCCGTCAGCGGCCCCAATCTCTACTGAACCGACCAGAAACAACGACAAAAGGGGCGGATCGTGACGGACGCGCGCGCACGGGGAACGGCGGCCTGGCACGGGCGCATCGAGCACGTGCGCGGCTCCGACCTCGGCTCCGACACCGTCCAGACCTCCGGGATGCGCCGGTACGAGGCGATCTCGGGCAAGAGCGTCGGCTCGGAGCGGCTCTGGATGGGCCGCACCCACGTCGGCCCGGCGACCAGCTCGGGCGACCACCACCACGGCGAGGCCGAGACCGCGATCTACATCGTCTCCGGCCACCCGGTGTTCGTCTTCGCCGACGGCGAGGACGAGGTCCGGGTGGAGACCGCGCCGGGCGACTACATCTTCGTCCCGCCCTACGTCCCGCACCGCGAGGAGAACCCCTCCCCCGACGAGGAGGCGGTCGTGGTCATCGCGCGCAGCACGCAGGAGGGCATCGTGGTCAACCTGCCGAGCCTGTGGGCGGACGTCGGGCGCCCCGCCGAGAGCTGAGTCACTAAGGGGGGCCTACAGGGGAGGAGATCCCGCGCCCCGCTGTTTTGATGGACCAGGTCCGCGCCGTGGCGCGTCCTGGAGGCGATGATGAGTGACTCCCAGGATTCGATCCTGGAACTGGTCCGCAAGTACCACCGCGAGAAGGAGGAGGCGCGGCGGTTCGTCCCCGGCGAGACGCTGGTGATGCCGTCCGGCGCCGACCTGAGCGAGGACGACCGCGTCGCGCTGGTCGAGGCCGCGCTCAACCTGCGCATCGCGTCCGGGCCGAGCGCGGTCGCGCTGGAGCGCGAGCTCGGGCGGACGCTGCGGCGCCGCAAGGTGCACCTGACGAACTCGGGGTCGTCGGCGAACCTGCTGGCGCTGACCGCGCTCACCCAGCCGGAGATCGGCGACGACCGGCTCAGGCCGGGCGATGAGATCGTGACGGTCGCGGCGGGCTTCCCGACGACGGTCAACCCGATCCTGCAGAACCAGATGACGCCGGTCTTCGTGGACGTGGAGCTCGGCACCTACAACACCACCGCCGACCGCGTCGCCGAGGCGATCGGCCCGCGCACCCGCGGCATCATGATCGCGCACGCGCTCGGCAACCCGTTCCCGGTGGCCGAGGTCGCCGAGCTGGCCGCCGAGCGCGGGCTGTTCTTCGTCGAGGACAACTGCGACGGTGTCGGCGCGGGCTACCAGGGGCGGCTGACCGGGACGTTCGGCCACTTCAGCACCGTGAGCTTCTACCCCGCCCACCACCTGACGATGGGCGAGGGCGGCTGCGTCACCACCGACCGGCCGCGGCTCGCGCGGATCGTCGAGTCGCTGCGCGACTGGGGACGCGACTGCTGGTGCGAGCCCGGCGACTGCGACACCTGCGGCAAGCGCTACACCCAGCGGTTCGGCGAGCTGCCCTACGGCTACGACCACAAGTACACGTTCTCGCACGTGGGCTACAACCTGAAGACCACCGACCTCCAGGCGGCGCTCGGGCTCTCCCAGCTCCAGCGGCTGCCGGAGTTCGGCGCGGCCCGCCGCCGCAACTGGGCGCGGCTGCGCGAGGGCCTGGACGGGCTGCCCGGCCTGCTCCTGCCCGTCCCGACGCCGGGCAGCGACCCGAGCTGGTTCGGGTTCGTGATCACGGTCACCGCCGACGCGCCGTTCGACCGGGACGAGATCGTGAACCACCTGGAGGACCGCCGGATCGGCACCCGGATGCTGTTCGCGGGCAACCTCACCCGCCAGCCCGCCTACCAGGGCAGGCCGTACCGGGTCTCGGGGAAGCTCGACAACAGCGACGCCATCACCGAGCGCACGTTCTGGATCGGCGTCTTCCCGGGCCTGACCGAGGAGATGGTCGACTACATGATCACCACGATCCGGGACTTCGTCACGAGCCGCCGGTAGCCCGGGTTCGGCGGCACTCCCGCGTCCGGAGGAACTCCTCCCTGGCACGGGCGACCTCGCCGGTGATGAGGCCGCAGCAGTCACCGTCGATGTCCTCCTCGTGGACGTTCCCGGTCAGGGGCTCGGGGTGCCGCTCCCCGGCGAAACCGCGCAGGTCCGCGCTCCTGATCTCGGTGCGGCCGTCGACGGCGACCGTCGCGTCCGCGGCGATGAGGTCGAGGTGGACGTCGCACCAGTAGTCGACCACGTCGAGGCGCTGCCCGTGCATGCCGAGCCCGAGGTGCACGCCCGGGTGGCGCTCGTTGATGTGGGAGTTCAGCGGGATGAACGCGGTGGTGCCGACGTTGGTGCCGAAGCCCAGCTCCCCGATCAGGTCGGCGTTCTCGACCCGCAGGCAGCGCTCCAGCAGCCGCGCCACGAGCGGGTCGGCGCACGCGGCGCCGGTGACCCGGCCGTGCTCGATCTCGACCGTGACCGGGTGGTCGGCCAGCCGGACGTCGTGGCCGGTGTAGGAGGTCACGTTGAACGCGCCGTCGGCGACGAGGACGCCGTTGACGTCCGCCGGGTAGGTGCTGACCTCCCCTGGCGGCAGGACGAGGAACGCCCCCGCCCGCCACACGCCCCGGTTGCTGATCCACCGGTACCGCTCGGAGTCGACGGCGATCTCCAGGTCGGTGCCCCCGCCGGAGGTGACCCGCAGGCGGGAGGCGGGCATCATCCGGTTCAGCAGCGCGCCGTTCAGCGCCGACAGCAGCTCCGGCGTCACGCCCATCGAGTGGCGGAAGAACTCCGCCGAGGCGTTGATGACCCGGTAGGTCGCCCAGCGGTCCTCGGGGTAGGGGGCGAGGGCCCGGCGCAGCTGGAGCACGTGCGACATCGAGTCGCGCTCCATCGTCAGCAGCACGATCCGCGGATGCGGGGACGCGGGGTCGGGGAGCGCCGCGCGCAGCCGGGGCTCCACGGTGTCGTCGCGGCCCGCGCTCATCCCGAGCAGCGCCGGCCTGACGCCCCGGACGGCCAGCTCGGCGGCGACCCACGCGGCGGGGTCCCGCGCGTCCGCCGTGTACAGGAGGACGACCCGGTCGTCGGGCCGGATCCGGATGTAGTGGTCGAGCAGGGTGGACACGCCGTCCCACACGGCGGCGTCGGGCGTCCCGGCCGTCATCGTCATCACCTCCGGCAGGCGGGGGCCCCGGGTGCCGCCCGGCGGGCGGCACCCGGGGTGGGCGGAACGCCCGCGGTCGGCCGACCCCCGTCGGCCGCTCCGGTCAGCCGATGCCCCAGTCGCGCTCGTGCGGGGCGTCGATGTCGTCGCGGACGACGTCCACGCGGATGCCCTCGGTCGTGGCCAGGTTCTCCGTGCTCATCTCCGCCAGCGCGGCGCGCAGCGCCTCCTCACGGGCGCTCTCGCGCCCCGCTTCCTCGGGTCTCTTCACGGTCATGCCGCACCTCATCTCTCCGGACACTTCCACTGATCACAGGACGCTCTTTCCGGCGGGCCACCGGCGCACCCGGCAGGGCAGCCACCAGGCCGCGCCGTCGAGGAAGTGGACGAGCCGCATCGTCCTCAGGTCGCGCAGGACCGGGGGCGGGAGCGCCGCGGACGGGCAGCCCTCCAGCAGGCTCTCGACCGCCGCGCGATGCGCCGGGCCGTCGATGGTGATCTTGCGCAGGACGCCCGAACGCCGGTCGCGCACCTGGAGGAATCCGGGCCCGCGGCGGTAGACGCACTTGAAGAAGTGGTAGCCGTCCCGCCAGTCGCGGCGGGCCTCCTCGTCGCCGACGACCTCGCCGGGCGGGTAGAGGTGGCTCAGGTCCCGCCACCGGCCGTCGCCCAGGCGCACCCGCCAGTCGACGGCGATCCCGTATGCGGTCAGCTCCCTTACCAGTACGAGGCTGGGGACGGCGTCGGTCGCGCCCGAAAGGTCCACGGTGTCCTTCAGCGCGACGCGGCGCACGCCGTCCTCGAAGAGGGCTCGGCTCGCCTCGGCGGCGGGGCCGGAGACGGCGGCGGTCCCGGCGCACACCCCCGGCCGGTCGAGTTCCTCGTAGTCGCGCCACAGCGTCATCGTGACCGGGGCCATCACGGCGCTCCGACCAGGTCGGCCGGGTCGGCGGCGCGCCGGCGCACCCGCCGCCGGCCCTGGCCCGCCGCGTCGGCGGCGGTCAGGACGACCTGGCCGCCGTCGGCGAAGGTCAGCCCGAGGCCGCGCCAGCGCGCGAGCAGGTCCGCGACTCCGTCCACGGTGACGGCCGGGTCCACCGCGGCGAGCTTCCCGGCCAGCGCCGCCGGGCGGTGCGGCCGGTCGAGCAGGCGCAGGGCGGCCATCTCCACGGGATCCTCGACCCGCAGCGCGGTCCAGCCGAAGGCCGGGCGCCGGTTCACCAGGTCGATGTGGTCGCCGAGGTCGCACATGGTCAGCCGGCTCTCGGGATAGGCCGCCTGCCATTCGGCGGCCGCGTCGGCGACGCGTCCGGCGACCGCCGCCCCGATTCCGCGCGGCGGCGCCTCGAAGAGGTAGGCGAGGTCGAACAGCTCCGCTTCGGGCAGGTCGTAGATCATCGAGTACTGGGGATGGGGCCGCAGTTCCGCGAAGCCCAACTCGGGCCGGTCGAAGTACGGGCTGAACCGCTCGATCGCGAGCCTGCCGACGATGCCCGGGGGCGGCAGGTGGTGCAGCGCGGGGAACTGCTCGACGACCGACGTGTAGTCGCCGGCGTCCTCGCCCGGGAAGCCGTAGAGGTAGTTCCACTCCACCCAGACGCCGGCCGATTCTGCGTCGCGCATCATCCGGACGTTCTGGCAGCCGGTCACGCCCTTGTCCATGATGCCGAGGACGCGGCCGCTGAGGCTCTCGATGCCCGCCTGGACCCGCACGACGCCCGCGTCCGCCAGCGCCCGCACCTGCTGCCGCCGCAGGTTGGACTTGACCTCGTAGAACATGCGGAAGTCGTAGCCCTCGGCGGCGAGCGCGGGCAGCATCGACGTCAGATAGCCCATGTCGAGGATGTTGTCGACCATGTACACGTCGAGGACCTGGTGCCGCCGGGCCAGGGCGAGCATCTCGTCCAGGAACCGGTCCGGGGGCTTGCTGCGGAATTCCATGAACGACCCGTTCAGACCGCAGAAGCCGCAATGGTGCTTCTCGCCCCACCAGCACCCGCGCGAGCTTTCCAGGACGAGCCGCGGATCGGCCCACAACCGCGCGACGGACGTAGCGTACCGCCGGAAGTAGTCGTCGTAGTCCGGGGCGACGATCTCACTCGGCGCCAGCGGCCGCGCGCTCATGGCGTTGGCGATCGAGGCTCCGCTCCCGTCCCGCCAGACGAGGCCGGGAATCGCCGCGAAGTCGCGGGCCCCCGCCACGGCGGTGAGGAATCGCGGAAAGGCGACCTCGCCCTCGCCGCGCAGGACGAAGTCCACGAACGGGAAGTTGCGGTGCAGCGCGGCGCCCTGCGGCCCGTCGCAGCTCGCCCCGCCGAGGATCGTCACGGTCTCCGGCCGGAGCCGCTTGACCTGCCTGGCCGCCGCGAGCGCGGCGACGTTCTGCTGGAAGGTGGAGGTGAAGCCGACCACGTCGGGCGCGGACGCGGCGACGCGTCCGGCGAGTTCGGCGACGAACGCGGGCGCCAGCTCGTGCAGCCGGTGGCACAGGGCCAGGTCGGCCTTCTCCCCGCTCGTCCGCTCGTCGAACTCGCGCCGCCGCCAGTCCGGATCGTCGTAGAGCGCCGAGGAGAAGACCCAGTCGCCGTTCCCCTCGGTGAAGGACCGCTGGGCGAAGAAGTCGTAGTCGTCCATCGCCATGTCGAGGCGGTCGTGGACCCAGTCGACGAAGTCGATGTTGGCGTACAGCACCTCGACCTCGGCTTCGGGGATCCGTTCCGCCACGGCGCGTTTGAGGATGCCCAGGGCCAGCGAGGGAACGTCGGTGGAGCCCCACGGCATGTTGACGAGAACTACCCGCATCGTGCTCCCCTCGGGGGTGCGGCCACGATCCCGGCGTCACGCCCATGGTCCGCCGGGCCGCCGGGACCGGCAAGGCCGCGTCCGTAGGTGGACACGCCCGATACGGAGAGTCGCGGGATCCCTCTGGCGTTACGGGCTGAGGGCCAGGTAGGCGTGGGCACGGAACGTGCCCGCCGACCGGTCGTCGGGCGAGACCCGGATGCGATCCCACCGGATGGCGCGCTCATCGGGATCGCGGGGAAGATGCCGGACGAGCAGCCGCCCGATCCCGGTGAACAGCCCGTCCATGGCCGCCTCGGCGAGGAGGTGGTTGACGTTGACGAGGTAGTTCTCGACCGGCAGGTCCGCCACCGGGACCTCCAGCCGCGCGACCCCGCCGCCTTCGCCGACCGGGATCTCCTCCTCGGCCGGGCCGGTGACGCCGAGGGGCCCGTGGAAGGGCCTGAGCAGTCGCCGCAGACCCTCCCGGTCCGCCATCGGGGCGGGGGCGTACCAGGCTATGGAACCGTCGTCGGAAAGGTGGTCGCAGGGGTGGCGTTCGGCGAGGTTGCGGGGGTCGCCCGCGAGGAAGATCGTCCTGCTGTAGCTGCCGTACCAGGCGGCGCGCCGGTCCGGAGGCAGCCCGGCGGCGAAGGCGACCGCCGAACCGAGGAACTCGCGCGCGGTGAACCCGCGCAGGACGGCGACGGCGGCGGTGCGCGGCAGGTGGCCGCGCACCGCGCGCGACGCGAGGCGGACGCGTTCCAGCCGGGCGTCCCATTCCGCGCCGAGCGCGGCCCGCGGCGGCCCGCTCATCGCGTCCCGGCGGCGGTGAGCCGCGCGATCTCGGCGGCGACGTCCCCCGGCGGACGGGCGCCGACCTGGATCCGGTGGATCGTCACCGACCCGAACGCGGGGAGCGCCCGCTCGTACCCGTCGCGGAGCCGGGTGAGCCGGTCGGGGCGCTCGTGCTGCTCGGCGCGGCGGTCGCGGGCGCCGATCCGGTCGGCGGCGGTCGCGACGTCGACGTCGAGCAGCACGGCGATGTCCGGCAGGCCGATCCCGAACCGGTCCCGGAACTCGGCGATCTGCTCGGCCGCCGGGCGGTCCGGCAGCGCGACCAGCTCACCGGCGAGCGTGTCCAGCCGCGGCGCGGGCCGCCCGGAGCGCCGTCCGAGCGCCTCGCACCAGGCGGTCGCGGCCTCGACCGACGCGGCGGGCAGCGCGGCCAGCCCCTCCCGGACGGCGTCCGCGCGGCCGGGCCCGGCGAGGCGGACGATCGCGCTCCGGTACAGCGGCAGGTAGGCGAGCGCGTCGATGACGGGGTGGCGCTCGCTGATGACGACGTCCGCCCCCAGCTCGCGGACGAAGAACCGCTCGCTGACCCCGTAGGTGCACATCTGGAGGTAGAGGACGGCCAGCTTCAGCTCCGGGCTGTGGAGCCGGTCGGCCTCCTTGGACAGGAGGTCGAGGTGCCGCGACAGCTCGTGCAGCGGCGCGTCGGGGTTCTCGTGGGGGCGCACGCACGACAGGACGGCGTGCCGCCCGCCGATGGGCGACCGCTCCGCGAGGCACCGGGCGACCGTGCTCTTGCCCGAGCCGTCGATCCCGAGGATCGCCAGCCGCAGCGGACCGGGACGGTCAGCCGGCACGGCCCGCCTCCTCCACGGCGTCCTCGATCTCGATCAGCCGCAGCGCCGTGGGGACGACGTGCCGCAGGAACGGCAGCTCGCGGTGGGTGTGCACCATCAGGTACATCTGGAGCCGCGTGAGGGCGAAGTCCCACAGGGCGAGGCGGTACCCGTCCCGCCAGGCGGCCGGGTCGATCCCGGCCCCGACCGCCTCCCGGTGGAGGTCGAGGTAGGCGGTCACGTCCGCCTCGGACGCCTCCGGCGAGAGCACGAACGCGAGCAGTTCGGCGAGGTCGCGCTGCGGGACGTGGAGCGTCGCCAGCTCCCAGTCGTAGGCGACCAGGCTCAGGTCGGCGGCGCGCAGCGCGATGTTGCGCGGGTTGAAGTCGTTGTGGACGAGCGTGCGCGGCATCGCCTCCATCCGGCGCCACCAGTCCGGCAGCCCGTCGAGGACGTCCTCCAGCCGCCGCGCGGCGCAGGCGTCCAGCAGGTCCGGGTGCTCGGCCGCGCTGTGCTCCAGGTGCGCCGACCACAGCTCGCGCATGGCCGTCATGCTCTCGGCCGTCCGGGCGGCGCCGAGCCAGCCGCGCACCTCCTCCTCGCGCCCGAGCCAGGCGGCGTGGACGGACGCGATGCCCCGGAGGGCGGCGGCGATGTGCCGCGGCCGCCACGCCTCCGGCTCGTCGACGGTGTCCTTGAGGATCACGCCCGTGCCGAGCCGCTCCATCACGATCACGTGGGCCTCGCGCGCCGGGTCCTCGAAGACGCCGTAGGTCTCGGGCAGGACGGCGCGCAGCGCGGGATCGGCCGACCGGTAGACGGCGGGCTCCCGGGTGTGCACGCCGCCGAACCCGGTCGCGTCGCGCCAGCGCGGGTAGACCTCGGCGAGGCGGCCGCCGCACAGCGAGGCCAGCTTCGCCGCCTCGATGGCCACCTCCTGGTCGAGCGGCTTCACCTTGACGACCAGGTCCGTCTGCTTGGGGTCGTCGCCGTCCCGCCGGACCCAGGTGACGCGGAGCGGGAACACCCCCGTCGTCTTGCGCCGCTCCCCGCGCGAGGTCAGCTCGGTGATGAGGCTCGACCGGGGGGCGTCCTCGATCGGGGCGACGGCGGTGACGTCCAGCCCGGGGGCGTCGAGCGACGCGGCGAGCATCGGCCGCAGCAGCGCCGGGCCGAGGTCCTCGGGACGCAGCCAGTTCACCCGCCGCCCGCGGCCGAGCCGCTCGTGCGCGTCGGCGAACTGGCCGCTGGTGATCGCCGCCATCGTCGAGAGGTTGAGCGCGAGCGCGAACCCGCAGGTGATCTCCGCGAAGCGCGCGGCGCCGCCCTCGCCGGTGCAGCCGAGCGCCTCCAGGCAGTCGCGCTGCGGCGCGAGGCCCGTGCCGCCGCCGACCGCGCCGGTGACCAGGCTCGGCAGGACGAGCGTCGCCCGCAGCTCACCGCCGGAGACGTCCACCGAGAACAGCCCGGCGCCGGACTCGTGGACGCAGGCGATGTCCTGGCCGGTCGCGACGAACAGCGCCGCGATCACGTTGGCGGCGTCGATGTCGTGCCCGGCCATGCCCGCCTGCTGCGCGGCGACCACGCTGATCCGGTAGAGCCGGTCGATGGCGCCCGGGGTGGTCTTGAGGACGCGGCGGACCGTCCCCTCGTCCAGCACGCACTCGGCCACGACACGGGTGCCGCGTCCGGCGATCATGTTCAGCCGGGTGAACTTCTTGTCGCCGCTCAGGTTCGCCTCGATCGCCGACCACACCGGCACGGGCACCGACCCGGCGGCCAGTTGGTCGTGGATCCACCGGCAGGCCCGCCAGGTCGCGACCGTCGTCATGTTCTGCCCGGCGGCCTCGGCCGTCTCGTACACGAACCGCAGGTGGACGGACCGGCCGAGCTGCACCGGGTCCAGCTCGACCAGCCGCGAGTGCGTGGACACCGCCGCGATCTGCCGGTCGAGCGCGTCCTTGCGGCCGACGACCCAGCGGGCGAACTCCGCCGCCTCGCCGAGGCCCGCGAACTCGAACACCGGCGCCCGGGTCATCCGCTGCGAGATGACCCGGCTCGCCACCCCGCCCGCCAGCGTGATCGCCTTCGCGCCGCGCGACACCGAGGCGACCATGGCGCCCTCGGTGGTGGCGAGCGGCGCCGTGACCAGGCCGCGCGCCCGCTGCCCGTCGAACAGCAGCGGCCCGGCGAGGCCGATCGGGATCTCGATGCCGCCGACGAAGTTCTCCACGTTCCCGGTCAGCGAGCGGGGGTCGATCGTCGAGGTCTCCAGCGAGCCGAGCGCGGCGCCCGTCGCCGCCCGCAGCCACTCCAGCCGGGCCCGCCGCGCCTCCTCGGTGTACTCGCCGCGCCCGGGGAGGGCGGGGTACTCGACGGCGCCGGGTTCGATGGTCTCAGTCACGGGTCGTGCTCCCCTCGTCCTGGGTGCCCGGGGCGGCGGTCACCCGCGCCCAGACCTCGGGGTCGTCCTGGAACACCCGGTCCTTCACGCGCGGCGGCCGCTCCCCCGCCTGGACGCGGCGCCGCCACTCCCGCCAGAACCCCTCGGGGTCCACCGCCCTGACCAGCGGCGGCGCGAGGGCCTCGGCGTCGCGGGCGGCGGCGTAGGCGGGCGACTCCGCGCGCAGGGCCCGGTCGAGGGCCGCGCCGAACGCCGCCGCGCCGGGCCCGGCCGGCGGCTCACGGAAGGCGACCGCGACCTCATGCCGGGGCTGCTCGGCGTCGGCCCTGCACAGGACGTTGCGGACGCCCAGTCCCGTCGCCTCGGCCGCCGCCGCCAGCGCGCGGAGCATCTGCGACTCGCGCAGCCGCTCCCCCGCGACCGAGAGCAGTCCCTTGCGGCACGCGTACTCCACGACCGGGGTCGCCTCGACGAACCCGGTCACCTTCACGATGTCGCGGACCGCGCATCGGTAGAGCCCGCCGAGATGGGAGAGGATCACGTGGTACTCGCGCCCCTCCTCCAACTCGTGCGCCGACAGCGTCGGGCCGCGCGGGTCGATCTCCTCCTCGGCCGGGACGAACTCGTAGAAGCAGCTCGTCACGACCAGGGGGCCGCCCGCCGGACGGTCGTCCACCGGGACGGCGAGCGGACCCTCCGACGACCCGATCGGCGCGGGGAGCACCCGGACCTTCGGGCCGTAGTCGTCGAGGAGGCCGGGGAGGTAGAGCCGGGAGAGATAGGTGTTCCAGGTCAGGAGGAGCTCCAGCCGGGGCCAGAGGTCCACCGGGCGGAGCCCGCCGCCGCGCCGGGCGGCGCGCTCCAGCTCGTCGGCCCGCGCCGGGTTCGGCTCCCGGAACGGGGAGCCGCCGAGCGTCCCGTCCCTGATCTCCGCGACCATCCGGGCCCCCCAGTGCCGCAGCTGCCGGGGCAGCGCGGCGGCGATGGCGGGGTTCACCGCGATGACGCCGAGGACGTCGTGCTCGGCGGCGATCCTGAGCCGGAGGTAGGTGCGCTCCCACGGGCCGGAGTCGTCGAACTCCGCGGGCAGCTCGCTCCACGGCGCGCGGTTCCCGAGACCGACGGCGAGTTCCTCGCCGACCTTTCCGTAGTCGAGCTGGCTGGGGCCGAGATGGGGGCGGCCCCCGCCCGCCCGTCCCGTCTTGGAATGGGGGTCCTGCCAGAGGTTGAGGATGGCGTCGTCGCGGTCGAGAAGGCCGGGATGCAGATCGACCAGCCGGGAGAACCCGGCGAAGTAGAACGGCAGGAAACTGCGCCGGAGGAAGCCGGTGGTGACCGGGATCATCTTCTCCGCCCCGGTCGTGCCGCTGCTGGAGAAGAACGCGATCGGCTCCTCGGCCGTCAGGACCTGCCCCTCCCCCGCGTTCACCCTTTCCAGCCACGGCTCGAATCCCTCGTGGCCGCGAATGGGCACCGCTTTCCGATACCCGTCGGCGCCGGTATCGGGGGTCAGGCCGTGCTCCCGTCCGAAGGCGGTGGCGGAGTTCGCCGTGAGGATCTCTTCGAGCACCCTTTCCTGCGCCGCTCGCGGATCGGCCAGGGATTCGCGCAGGGTGCGGTACTCCTGGCGGACCCGGCGCCGATAGGCGTCGGTGGTCGCGGCGCGGCCGCGGTCAGTGGACATCGACGTTCCCCATTCTCCTCGGGTGGGTCACAGGTAGACCGCCTCCAGCAGCGCCCGGGACGCCGCGGGGGGCCGACCTGCGAAGAGGCCGTCGGTGAGCCGGTAGGGGTCCGCCCATCCCGACGGCCGGATGGAGGCGAGAAGGCGCGACGCCGGGTCGGGGGCACCGCGTTCTTCCGCCTCGCGCACCATTCGCTCGGCGCGCAGCAGGGCCCGGCGCAGCAGGTCGGGCCGGAACGGCTCGCCCGACGTCCGCTTCAGCATCGCGATGAAGTACAGCCGCATTCCGAGGCGGTACGCGGCGGGGCCGAACTCCCCGAGGCACAGTTCCGAGAGCCGCCCGATGGTGACCTCGTCCCATCCTCCGTACCGGCTCGACCGGAGGGCGCCGCCGATGGGAACGCGTCCCAGCGGGAGTTTCGACGGGCGCGCTCCCAGCGTGCTCGCGATCCGCCCGAGAAGGGCGTAGTCGTGCGCGAGATCCTCGTCGTAGACGAAGAGGACCTGGCGGCCGCGGCTGATCCTGGGCAGCAGGTCCCGCAGGATGACCAGCAGGTAATTGGCGTGGCCGTCGGCGCCGACGACCTTGCGGAGCGGCATTCCCCAGCGGGTGCCGTCCAGGTATACCGGGCCGCCGTAGCGCCGGTGATCCAGGCACAGACGGTGGCGGACGAGCCGTTCGACGGTCTCCTCCGTGGACAGCGTCAGCGGCCGGTCCACCAGAAGTCCGGGATCGCGGACGCCGAGCAGATCGAGATGCCGTTTCCAGGCGAGCGACATCGCCCGCGTGGCCGGATGGACCCATCCCTCGTGCTCGACCCTGTCGATGTAGTGGCGCAGTTCGTCCAGCGGCCGGGCGTCGCCCGACGAATGGAAGCGGACGTAGAGCCGTCCCAGGTCGTCAGGCGGGACGGAGCCGAAGTCGACCGCGCCGTGGCGGCGGTCGAGATGGTCCCAGAACTGGATCGTCTGCCCGGTCAGGTTCGGCGTGCGCGGGCTCCAGTGGTATTCCGGCTCCGCGAACAGCCGGGTGGCCCGGAACAGCACGTCCACCCACAGGAATCCCTTGACATGCGTCGGCAGCAACGGCTTCGTGGCGGTTATCGTGACCGGTAGGAGCAGCGGAGGTTCCGTCGATTCCGCCGAAGCCTTCCCACGCCCCATTAGGGGGCTGTCGGCCGTCGGCACCCGAACACGGCGACGCCGCGCACAACGCGAAAACCAGTCCCCACGGATCCCCCTAGACCCCCGTGCCCGCGCGGTGCGCTCACGGCGCGGGCCACCGCGACGCGGGCGCCCGTCCAGCGGCGGCCCGCGATCTCGATGATCATAAACTACGTTTTGTCAGGTATCGACGTCCGAAGGGGGTAAGACGGCCGAACCTGGACGCGCCACTTCAGGACGAGCGACCTCATTCCAGGACAAGTCACCTTAAATCAGGTGACTCCGCTCAGGAAGGTCGCCCCTGATATAGAGGCCACTCCCGTCTCGCCATTTCCGAACACAGAACGTCACCGCATATCCACGTCAGGTGCCAGCGGATTCTGCTTTCCATGCCCGGGAGTCGGCGGCGCCTTTCAGGCGGGCCGGGCCTTCCGCGGCGCGTGGCAGCCGCACCCGACGGCGGCGGCCGGGAGCGCGCCCGCCGGTTCCTTCGCCGCGCGCTCGACGTCCGCCAGCATGCGGCGGCGCTCGTCGGCGGTGATCAGCCGCCCACCGGCGAGTACGGCGTGGATGCGCGTGGTGTTGGCGATGTCGGCGAGCGGATCGGCGTCCAGGACGACGAGGTCGGCGAGCTTGCCCGCGTGGACCGAGCCGAGCGAGTCCTGCACCCCCAGGAACCGGGCCGGGCCGAGCGTGGCCGCGCCGATCGCCTCCAGCGGCGTCAGCCCCGCCCGGACGAGCAGCGCCAGTTCCTCGTGGAGGCTGAACCCGGGGTAGGCGTAGATGAACCCGGCCTCGCTGCCCGCCAGGACCTCGACGCCCGCGTCCCGCATCGCGCCCACGAAGCGCAGCCTGCGGTCGAACAGCTCGTGCTGCTGCGCGATCTCCTCCGGGCCGCGCCCCGGCAGGTAGATGTTCTCGACCGCCCACCGCCACCACTCCCGGTCCTCGGCGGGGATGTACCGCAGCCGCTCGTCGGTCATCGACAGCTTCTCGGGGCGGTCCACGATCAGGTGCATCGCGAGGGTCGGCGTGGTCCAGGTGCGGTGGCGCCGCAGGCGGGCGAACACCTCGGCGGCCCGGTCGGGGCTGTAGGCGCCGGACGCGAGCCACTCCACCTCGTGGAACCGGCGGAACCACCCGGCGTACCCGCCCGGCTCGATCTCGATGCCGTCCAGCATCCGGCGCACCTCCCGGTCGCGGCCGGACGTGGCGCACCACAGCGTGTGGACGTGCTCGATGCTGCGCTGCCCGGCGCGGGCGGCCAGCGGAACCGGCACGCCGTCGGGGCAGTGCCCGGCGAAGCCGATCCGCTGCCGCCGCGCCTCGTCGGCGAGGGCGAGGTAGGCGTCCCGAGGCACCCGGGAGTACACCTTCACGAAGTCGGCGCCCTCGGCCCTCACCCGCCGCACCGCGCGCCGGGCCTCGGCCGCGTCGGAGACCAGGATGGCCCCGCCCGGGTCGTCCGGAGTCGACAGCAGCGACGGGGAGCCGTCGATGATCTCGCTAGCGATCGTCCAGCGCGGGCCGAGGAGCCGACCGCGCCCGATCGCGTCCCGCCAGCCGGAGACGACCGCGGAAGCGGCCATCTCCCGCACCGAGGTGACGCCGTTGGCGAGGTAGAGCGGCGGGGAGATCCGCTCGGTCCCGATGCTGTGCGCGTGCATCTCCGCCAGCCCCGGGATCAGGTACCTGCCGGCGAGCGGCACGACCGTCGTCCCCGGCGGAACGGGAACCTCGTCGCGCCGTCCCACCGCCGTGATCCGGTCCCCCGCGATCAGCACGGTCATGCCCGGACGCGGCCGGGACCGGGTCGCGTCGATCACGGTGACCCCGGTCAGCGCCAGCGACGGCCTCCGCGCGGCACCGGCGGACCCGGCACCGGCGAGCAGTGCCGCACCGGAGGCCGCGCCCCCGGCCAGGACGTGGCGCCGGGAGATGTGTTTCGTCATGGCAGAGCCCCCTCCGAAGACCGGCGGCCCTCCACGGAGCCGCCAGGCCCGCAACGTAACTTTGTCTAAGACAAATTTCAAGGTGTTTGTCTTAGACGCTGATATCATCGGGCCCATGGGAAACCGCGAGAAGCTGCTGAAGGCCGCCCGGACCTGCCTGTACGAGAAGGGCTACCGCCGCACGACCGCCCGCGACCTCACGACGGCGGCGGGGACGAGCCTCGCCGCGATCGGCTACCACTTCGGGTCGACCGAGGCGCTGCTCAACGCCGCTCTGCACGAGGCGGTCGAGGAGTGGGGCGACCGGCTCGGCACGGCCCTCGCGGCCGAGGTCGATCCCGCCGCGGAGCCCGCGGAGCGCTTCGCGGCGATCTGGTCGCGGATCATCGACTCCTTCGGCGCGGACCGCCCGCTCTGGGCGGCGCAGGCCGAACTGCTCGTCCAGGCCCAGCACGTCCCCGAACTGCGCGAACCGCTCACCGCGAGCATGGCGGAGGGCCGCCGCGGGCTGGCCGAGGTCTTCCAGCCGCCCGGAGGAGGCGAGCGGGAGGCGCGGCTGGTCGGCTCCCTCGTCCAGGCCCTGCTGACCGGCCTGATGACACGCTGGCTGATCGACCCCGAGGAAGCACTCACCGGGACCGAACTCACCGAGGCCCTCCACCTCCTGACCTCGAACCTCGCCTAGCCCCCACGCGAACACCCGCCCCAGCGCGGGCCTCACCCAAGTACGGCCCTCACCAGCCCACCCCAGCATGGCCAGCGCGCCTGCGTCAGAGCGGGCCCTGCCAGGCACACCCGGACCGGCCCACGCGAGTCCCAGCCGGCGCGAGCACTCGGTAGCGCGGACCTGGCCGACCCGAACGCGGCCAACGCGGCCCCGTCAGCGCCCGTCCGGCCAGGGCGCGCTGCCAGCGCGCCTGGTCCGGTCCGCGCGGGCGGCGGCCAGCGCGGACCTGCCAAGCGGCGGACCCGGCCAGCCCCAGCATGGCCAGCCCGAACGCGGCCAGCGCGGACACATCGGAGCCCGCGCGGCTAGCGCGCCCGGCCCGGTCCGCGCGGGTCCCGGCCAGCGCCGACCGGGCAAGCGGCCGGCCCGGCCAGCGCCAGCATGGCCAGCCCGAACATGGGCAGCGCGGACACGTCAGACCCCGCCCGGCTAGCGCGCCCGGCCCGGTCCGCGCGGGTCCCGGCTGGCGCCGGCCTGGCAAGCGCGGGCCCGGTGGGGCGAGTCTGGCCAGCCCGAACGTGGGCAGCGCGGGCCCAGAGCCCGGCTGGCCAGGGCCGCGCCGGTCTGCGTGCGGGGGCGGCCGTTGCGGGTTCGGGAAGCGCGCCCACGCGGTTGGGGCTCGTCCGGCGGGGGGGCGGGTAGCGGGCCCGCCGAGTGGGGGCTCGGACGCGTGGAACTGTTCTAGTGCGGGTTCGGGGTGGCGCTGCGGGTGAGGTCGTGGATCGCCTCGCTCATCGTGACCGGGTCGACCTCGCCGAGCTGCACCGCCTTCAGGGGCATGGTGGCCGGGGCGGGGCCCGCCCACAGGGCCTCGATCTCCTGTTCCTCTCCCTCCCCGTACATGTAGTAGCCGAGGCCGGGGGTCAGGTTCGCCACGACGTAGAGTCCGGCGGGGTCGCGGCGGGCGAGCCAGCGCCCCACGAACTCGCCGTCGGCGTTCACCGACTCCCAGCGTCCCTCGGAATGCCCCTTGGCCTTGCCGTAGGGCAGCACGAGCCCCTCCACCCGCGCGAGCCGGTGCGCGGCGGCCTCGCCGCCGGTGAGCCGGTGGACGGGCCGTCCGAGCTGCTCGAACGGCTGCAGGATCTCGTAGTCGGCGAACAGCTCCGCCCAGGTGTCCAGGTCATCGCCCAGCAGGAGCGGGTGGGCGACGGCGACGCGGGCGCCGGGCGCCGGCGTGCACGGGTCGTCGTCGACGTCGGCGTAGGTGTGGTCTTCGGCGACGCGGAAGGCGGTGCCCCCATCGGTGATCCACACCAGCCGGCGGACGATGTGCCCCAGCAGCGGATGGCCGACCAGCAGGGCGCGGAACTCCTCCTGCGTCCAGCTCCGCCGGGTGACCATGGCGCGTTCGAGGCGCCTGATCTCCTGGACGGCGATCGTGCGCACGTCCTTCTTGAGGCCGGTGAACAGGGCGTGCGCGGCGGGGGCGAGGGCCGGGTCGTCCTTCGGGCCGGGCTTGGGGGCGCTCTTGCGGATCTTGCCGTTCGACTCCACGACCAGCGGGGCGAGCTGCTGGTCGAAGGTCACGGTGAACCGGCGCGGGCCGTAGTCGAGGACGAGGGTGCCCTGGGGGTCGAGTCCGAAGTCGGGGACGGCGCGGTCGGCCAGGGCGTCCAGCGACATGCTCCGCGCGGCCGCGATCTCCTCGATCTTCTGGGCGGCCCGCTTCTTCACGCCCTTGTACTTGCCGTGCCGGGTCAGCTCGAACAGGTGGGTGACGGCGACGTCGGACCCGATCGCGGCGATGGCGTCCATCGCGGCGTTGGCCCGGGCGGTGGCGCTCTCCCCGGGCCAGACCCTGATGAGCGGGCTGAGCCGCCGCACGGTCGTGTCGTCGCCGATCAGGCCGAGCTGCGCCAGCGCCCAGTTGTGCCGGGACGGCGCGCCGAGCGCGTACCAGCGTTCGAACACCGCCCATGAGAACTCGGCCAGCGAGTGCCGGTCGCAGAACTCGCGGACGTCCGCGACCTCGGGGGACTTCGCCGCGAGCAGGCCCAGCAGGCGCATGGTCGCGTTCACGGGCAGCGCCCGGTCGCCGCCGCGCGTGAGGATGCGCGGGAGCAGCTCGGGATCGGCCCAGTCGACCTTCGCGCTGCGCCCCGGCCTACCCGCGAGCACGCTCGGAAGACCCGGCAGGTCGCGCCCGTCCGGGACGGCCGCGCGGGGCAGCAGCGCCCGGGCCAGCCCGGCGGGGAGCGCCTCGGCCACGTCCGGCCTGGTGTACAGCAGCTCGCGCACCACACCGGCCGCTCGGAGGCCCCGGGTCGTCCCCTCCTCGACCAGCGGCGCCAGCGCCCAGACCGCGAGCGCCGGGAACCGCTCGGCCGCCTCCCACAGGGCGGCGGGGACGCCCGGCTCCCCCATCTGGTCGAGCAGGACGGGGAAGACGCCCTGGTCGGGGATCCGCGGCAGCGCCTTCAGCAGGACCTCGCGCCGGTCGTCGTCGCGGTGGCCGCCGCGGAAGATCCTGGCGAGCAGCGGAAGGGCGTCCGCGCCCAGCCCGTCGAGCAGCGTCCCGACCACGGCGGGCGTCGCCCACACGTGCTCGACCCGCCGCGCCTGCGCGGCGCTGGACAGCGAGAGCGCCACGTGATCGTGGTCGAGGAACGGGCCGGAGGGATCGTCGAGCGACTCGTCCATCCAGGCCGTCTCGGTCGGGACGAGGTAGGAGGCGACGCGGCGCCGCATGGGATCGCCCCGGTGCGCCGCGAGCCGCGCGACGACCTCCCGGTACTCCTCTTCGGGCGCCGCCGCGACCAGGGTGCGGAGCCGCTTGGCGACGGCGTCCGCGTTGAGCCAGCGCCCCGAGAAGAAGTGGTCCTCGGCGGTCGGCCGCCGGATCTCGCCGCGCCACCCCCTGGGCCCCTCGCCGCTGTAGGCGTACACCCGGATGACGCCGTCGGCGTCGGGGACCGACGGGCGCGGTACCGGGCCGAGTTCGATGGCGGACGCCTCCGTCATCGCGCAGGCGGCGAAGGCAAGGCCGTGGTCGGTCACCCAGCGGGCCAGGATGTCGGGGGCGGCCTCGCTCTCGCCGGAGAACCCAGCGCCCTCGACGTATCTCACCACGATCGCCGCGACCGCCGCCGCGCCCACCGGGTCGGGGTCGCCGCCCAGGTAGGCCCGGACGGCCTTGCCCAGCTCGGGCGGGGTGCGTTCGTGCTCCGCCATGTCCTGCGCGATCGGCCGCGCCGCGCGCTCCCGCGCACGGGCCCTGCTCACGGCCTCCTCGTCCAGCACCACCTTCGGCCCGGCGACGCCGCCGCGCCTCGGATGGACGTGCTCACGCCACTCGACCGGGATCTCCACCGTCTCGACCATGGCCCCGGACGCTAACGGCCCCCACCGACATTCCCCGTCACCCCAGGTAGTCGGCGGTCACGGGTCAGAGGAGGCCGGCGGTCTCCAGGGTCGCGCGGAGGGCGGGGGCGCCGGTGAAGAGGTGGGTTCCGATGCCGAGGGCGTCGGCGGCCGCGGTGTTGGCCCTGTTGTCGTCGATGAACAGGGCCTCGTGCGGCGCGAGGCCGAAGCGGTCGAGGGCGTAGCGGAAGATCTCCGGGTCGGGCTTGGAGAGCCTGACCTCGCCGGAGACGACGGCGTCCCGGAACAGCTTCAGCTCGGGGTGCTCGCGCACGGCGATCGGGTAGGTCTCGGCGGACCAGTTGGTGATCGCGACCATCGGAACGCCCGCCTGGTGCAGCTCGGTCATGATGTCGGCCACTCCGGGGATGGGGTCGCCCAGCATCTCGTCCCACCGCTCCCAGTAGGCCATGATCAGCTCGCGCTGGCCGGGGTGGCGCGCGGCGAGCTCCTCGATGGCCTCGATGAACGAGCGGCCGCGGTCCTGCTGGGCGTTCCACGCGCCGGAGCAGACCTCGGTGAGGAAGCGCTCCATCTCCGCCTCGTCCGGGATGAGCCGCCGGTACAGGTAGCGGGGGTCCCAGTCGATGATCACGCCGCCGATGTCGAAGACGACCGTGGTGGGGGACGAGGGTGAGGGCATCAGGCGTGGTTCCTCTCGGGGTCGGCTCAGACCAGTATGACGGTGACGCCCGCGGCCTCGATCTTCTCCAGCTCGCTGGACGGCGCGCTGTCATCGGTGACGATCGCGTCGAGTTCGGTGACGGAGCAGACGTGGCCGAGGCCGGTGCGGCTGAACTTCGAGCCGTCGCACACGGCGATCTTGCGCTGGGCGGCGGCGAGGGCGGTCTGCTTGATGGGCACCTCGGCGAGGTCGGGCGCGGTCAGCCCGTGCCGGGCCGACAGCCCGCACACCGCGAGGATCGCGGTGTCGACGCGCAGGGCGCGCAGCGCGTTCTCGGTGAGGTAGCCCGCGAGCGACAGCGTGCCCGGCAGCATCTGGCCGCCGGGGACGAGCAGCCGGACGTCGGGAGCGCCGCTCAGGGCGTTCACCGAGTGCAGGTCGAGGGGGATCGCGGTGATCCGCCGGTGCGCGAGCGCGTGCGCGACGTGCAGGGCGGTCGTGCCGCTGTCGAGGATCACCGACTCGCCGTCGGCCACCAGCTCGTTGATCTTGGCGCCGATGCGCCGCTTGACGTCGGCGGCCTCGTGCTCGCGGACGGCGAACGGCGGCGCCTCGCCGCGCAGCAGGAGGCTCACGGCGCCGCCCCGGACCCGGCGCAGGACGCCCTGCTCGGCGAGCTGGTCGAGGTCGCGGCGGATGGTCATCTCCGAGCAGCCGGTGCGCGCGGCGAGTTCGGCGACCGTCACCCGCTCGGTCGTGCGCAACTGTTCGATGATGTCGAGGTGCCGGTTCGAGCCTTCCATATGTGCTATCTCACGTGATACGTGTTAGTAAGTCAAGCTCTCGATCGTGCGTCGCGACAGAGGAGCCCCATGGACTGGATCGTCTTCGACTACGCGGGCGTGATCAGCCGCCCCCCGCCCGCGGACGCCGGGACCCGGCTCGTCGAGGCCGTCGGCGTCGAGCCCGCGCTCTTCTGGCCCGCCTACTGGCAGAACCGCCGCGCCTACGACCTCGGCGCGGTGGACGCCGCCGCGTACTGGCGGGACGTCCACGACCAGCTCGGGCTGCCCTTCGAGGACGCCTTCCGCGAACGGTTGGTGGCCCTGGACCTCGGCATCTGGCTCGACCTCGACCCCGGCACGCTGGAGATCGTCGACGCGCTGGCCGCCGGGGGCGCGCGGCTGGCGCTGCTGTCCAACGCGGTGGTGGAGATGGCCCGGCTGATCGAGGGGCAGAGCTGGTCGGGCGTGTTCCGGCACCGGCTGTTCAGCGCCGACCTGCATCTGACCAAGCCCGGCGCGGAGATCTACCACCGGACGTGTGAGGTGCTCGGCGCGCAGCCCGGCGACGTGCTGTTCATCGACGACCGCCAGGAGAACGTGGACGCGGCGCGGGCCGTGGGCATGAAGGCGCTCCTGTTCACCGGCGCCGCCCGCCTCCGCGCGGACCTGGAGGCCCTCCTTCCCGGCGCGCTCGGACGATCGGCGACGGCCCGATGAGCGCGGCGGCGTCCGTCCCCGCCGGGACGGGCACGGCGACGGGCTTCACCCGGGCGGCCGCGGTGGGCATGTGCGTGTCGTTCGTGGCGATCGGCGCGCTCCAGGCCATGTACGGCCCGGCGGTCCCGGCCATCAGGGACCGGTTCGACATCTCCTCGGGCGCGGTCGGGCTCGCGCTGTCGGTGCACTTCGTCGGCGCGCTGGCGGGCGTGCTGTTCACGCCGAGGCTGCGCCAGGTCGGCAACCGGATGTTCCTGGTGATCGCGCTGGCGACGATGACCGCGGGCTGCCTCGGCTTCGCGGCGGCGCCGGTGTGGCCCGCCGCGCTGGCGGCGGCGTTCGTCGCCGGGGTCGGCTTCGGGTGGATCGACGTCGGCGTGAACGAGTTGTTCATCGAGTACTACCGGTCGAGCGGCACCGGGATGCTGAACCTGCTGCACGGCAACTTCGGCGTCGGCGCCGTCCTGGCTCCCCTGCTGGTCGGGGCGCTGCCCGGCCGGTTCTACATGTGGGCGTTCGTGGTGTGCGCGGTGCTGTCGCTCGCCGTCCTGGCCTCGGTGCGGGGGGTGCACGGCACGCCCCCGCGCGGCACGCGCGAGGACGTGCGCTGGTCGGCGGTGGGCCGCCTCACCGGCCTGTTCATGATCTTCTTCGTGCTGCACGTGGGGGTCGAGTCGGGCGTCGGCGGCTGGGAGACCACGCACCTGGAGAGCCTCGACTGGGGCGACCGGTCGGCCGCGATGGCGACGTCCACGTTCTGGCTCGCGATGACCGGCGTCCGGTTCGCGATCAGCCCGGTCGCGCGGCACTTCAGCGCGCAGCGGATCCTGCTGGCAAGCCTCGTGGTGATGGTGGCCGGGCTGCTGCTGGCCCACTGGGGCCCGGTCGCGGCGGCCGGGTACTTCGTCACCGGCCTCGGCGTCGGGCCGCTGTTCCCGACCGGCCTGGTCTGGCTGACCGAGAAGCTGCCGGGCATCCGCGGCGTCACGTCCTACGTCATCGCGGTGTCGATGCTGGGCGGGGTGCTGCCGAGCCTGGTGGGCGGCTCGGCCGGACGGTGGGGCGCCGACGTGATCCCCACCGCGCTCGCCGTGCTCGCCGTCGGCAGCCTGCTGGTGGCGCTCGCCATCAGGGCGCTGCCCGCGCTGCGCCCCGAGCGGCAGCAGCCCGCGCCGGGGCACGCGGCCGACGCCGCCCAGGGAACCGGCCCCGGATGAGGCTGGACCGGACACGACCATGCGCATCGCGACGATCGATCCGACGGGCCCGCTGCCCAAGTACATGCAGCTCCGCTCGATCCTCATCCAGGTGATCGAGGACGGCGGGCTCGCCGCGGGCGCCCCGCTGCCCTCCGAGCGGGAGCTGTGCCGCACCTACCGGCTGTCGCGGATGACCGTGCGGCAGACACTGGAGCTGCTGGTGGCCGAGGGGCGGCTGCGGCGCCGCCCCGGCAAGGGCACGTTCGTGGCGTCCTCCCCCGAGCGGACGCCGGAGCCGGCCCCCGCGCGCCCGCTCTGCCTCGCCGACGGGCTGCGGACCAGCGGGCTGCGGCTGGGCTTCGCCGACCTCGGCGAGCGGACGGTGGACGCGGGCGCCCGGCTCGCGCACGCGCTCGCGACCGAGCCGGGGACCGCCGTCCACCTGCTGACCCGGCTCGTGCTCGCCGACGGCGAGCCGGTCGCGGTCGAGCGGAGCTGCGTACTCGCCGCGCTGGTGCCCGGCCTGGCCACCCGCGGCCGCGCCGAGTCGCCGCTGCCGCGACTGCTGGCGGGGGCGTTCGGGCTGGTGTTCGACCCGGCCGAGCAGACGATCGGCGCGGTGCCCGCCGGGGCCGCCGACGCGCGGCGGCTGCGGATCCGGTCCGGGAGCCCGGCGCTACTGCTGCGCGAGCGCGGGACGCGCCAGGGCGTGCGGGGCGCCGTGACCACGATGCTGGTCCGCGCGGACCGCTTCTGTGTGCGGCCGGCCCGGCGGCCGGGCGAGCCGGTCGTCCTCGTCCCCGGGGTCGAGCCGCTCCCGCCCGAGATCGAGACGGAGGGGCCGGTGGACGGCGCGGCGGTCACCTGGGGTTGGTGACCGCCGCGGGTCCCGGGGTCACTCGCCCCGCAGCTCCCAGCCGGACGGGGTGCGCCGCCCGGCGCCGTGGTCGCCGATCTTCAGCTCGGGTTCGCCCGCGCCGGGCGTGAGGAGCGTCGGCTCCCCGTGCTCGGCGGTGCCCGCGTGCACGAGGAAGCTCCGCAGCTCCCCCGCCTCGGCCACCAGCACGGCGGCGCCGCGCGCGGCCAGCCGCACCGTGACGCCCGCGCCGAGGACGTCGCCGACCTCCCGCGCCGTGTCGCACCGGCTGAACAGGTAGACGACGTCGGTGCCCGAGTCCGCGTCACGCCTGCGCAGGACGAGCACGCCGCCGCCCTCGACCACGGGCTCCGCCGCGTCCAGGGAACGCAGGGCGGCCAGCACCGCACCGGCCGAGGTGTCCAGGTCGCCCGAGGCGGGAACGGCGCGCGTGCCGCCAGGCGCGGCGGACAGCGCCTCGCCCAGCAGGCCGCAGGGCGCGCCGCTCTCGTCCCGCTCCGGGACGGGACCGACGACGACGCAGCGCCGCCCGCCGCGCACCAGCTCGGCGAGGTTCCGCTGCACCGCCCGGCTCATCGCGCGGCCGCCGACGACCAGCAGGGGGCCGGTGCCGCCGGGGGCGGCGTCCGCCACGTCCGCCACGTCCGCCACGTCCACCTCGACGCCGCGCTCCAGCATCCAGCGCACCGACGCCGCGACCGCCGCGCTCGCCGGGGCGGCGTCCGGCCCGCCGGGCCAGGCCGTCTCGACGACGGCCTCCGCGTCCACGACCAGCCGCGCGCCCGGCCCCGGGCGGGACCGCCGCAGCGCCCCGCCGGCCCACGCCGAGAAGGTGTCGAGCAGGCGCAGCGCCGAGGCGTTGGGGTTCAGCGCGCCCGACTCGTCGAGCGGCGCCCCCGGGCAGTAGGGCGGGGCGTAGAGGGCGACGTTCTCGCCCTCGGCCCGCAGGGCCTCCTCGTCCGGGGCGATCTCGGGGCCCCAGTGGCGGGTGGTGCAGGCCGTGTAGACGCTGACGACGCTGGACCCGAACGCCAGCCCGAGCATCGCGTTGTACAGCGGCACGCCGGGCGTCGCGTAGGACGCGTCGGTCCAGGTGAAGCCCCAGTTGTCCTCCAGCGTGTCGGTCCGGTGCAGCCGCATGCCGAGCCACAGCGAGGCCAGCGCCCCGTCGCAGGACGAGGGGTTGCCCGTCCAGCTCGTGCTGGTGGCGCCGACCCCGTCCGGCAGGGCGTGGACGGAGCGGGCCACCCACGCCTCCGGCTCCCGGAGCGGCCCCACCGCGCCGGGCAGCGGCAGGTTCAGCACGATGGGGACCGACGTCCCGAGCGCGTCGCGGTAGCCCTCCAGGACGCCGCGCACGCCCACCCCGCTCCACCGCGCCCACCGCTCGCGCAGGGACGGGTCGGTCGCGATGCCCGAACCGGTGAGGACGTCCGGGGAGGCGGGCTCGGCGGCCCAGGCGGCGTGGCGCCGCAGCGCCGCCTCGGAGAAGTCCTCGCCGTCCATCGGCCTGTTGATCTCGCCGTAGACCCCCTCGTTCCCGATCTGGAGGGCGGCGACGGGGCCGTCCGGCGCGGCGTGCGGCTCGACGACCCGCTCCCTGACCACGCGCAGCCATCCGGCCGCCTCGCGGGCGAACGCGTCGCCGTAGCCGGACGGGATCGGCAGGCGTTCCTCGGTGAGCGCCCGTCCGTCCGCCGTCCTGCGCGCGGGCAGCGCGGTGACGCGGTCGGGCAGGCCGCCCAGCCGCACCTCGCCGTGGACGTAGGGGCCCGGCTTCAGCATCACCAGCAGCCCCTCCCGCGCGGCCAGCCGGATGAACCCGACCAGGTCGCGCTGCGGATGGCTCTCCCCATGGAAGTCGTACAGGAAGCCGCCGTCCGGGTCGTCCGGGTCGGGTCGAAGCTCGTGCAGCCGCCACGGCACGTACGCGGTGACGACGTCCGCGCCGAGGCTCCGCAGGGCGCGGAGGTTGCCGCCCCACGCCTCGGGCAGCGCGCGGTAGTAGGGGTACTCGGCCAGGATCGGGACGCGGCCGTCCGGGACCGGGAGCAGGTCGGCGAGGGGCGGGAGGGTGCTCACGCGGCCGCCTCCGCGCTCTGGATGACGACCTTGAGCGCGCTGTAGCCGGTGCCGCCCGCGGCCGCCAGCACCGCGAACGCGTCCTCGTGCCGCTCCAGCGGGAACCGGTGCGTGATCAGCCGCTCCAGCGGCAGGCCCGCCGCCATCTCGACGGCGCGCGGGAAGTGCGGGCCCCGGTAGTCGCCCGCGCCGACGATGCGGAGCTGCCGCTGGAGGATCTCCAGCGGACGGACGGTGGTCTCGGCCCTGCTGTCGTAGCCCATCGCCACCACGGTCCCGGTGTCGTCGGCCAGGTCGAGCGCGGTGCCGAGCTGGTTCCCTACGGTGTCGATGACGGTGGGGGCGCGGTCGGGGCGCTCGTCCGGGCCCGCGCCCACGACCGTGACGCCGGACGCGAAGAACCCGGTGAGCAGCTCGCTCGCCTGGCCGCGCCGGAAGTCGTCGCGCTCGATGAGCGTCACGCCGCTGCCGAGGTGCCGCGCGGCGACCGCGCAGACGAGGCCGACGGGCCCGGCGCCGACGACCGTGACCTGCCCGCCCGGGTCGAGGTCCGCCGCGTCCAGGTTGTTCAGCACGCACGCGAGCGGCTCGGTCAGCACGGCGCGGTCGTAGGAGACGCCGTCGGGGATCAGGTGCAGGAACCGGTCCTCCAGCACGATGTGGTCGGCGTAGGATCCGTCGCGGTCGATGCCGACCTCGTTGCCGGTCTTGTCGTGGCAGAAGTTCGTCTGCCCGCGCAGGCACCGCTCGCAGCGCCCGCAGTACAGCGTGGGGTTGACGATGACGCGGTCGCCGGGGGCGAGCGCGGTCACCTCGGGGCCGGTCTCGACGACCTCGCCCACCGCCTCGTGCCCCATGACGACACCGGGCTCGGCGGCGAACTTGCCGACCAGCACGCTGCGGTCGGTGCCGCAGACGCCGGTCTGGTGGACGCGGACGAGCACGTCCCGCGCCTCCTTCACCCGGGGGCGCTCGCGCTCGACCAGGGCGAGCCGCCGGTCGCCGGTCAGTGTCAGGGCCCGCATCACACGCCACCTTCCTTCGTGTCGCGGGGGGCGTCCAGGTCCCAGGCGACGGCTTCCAGGATCCGCTTGTGCAGGACGGGGTTCGAGGCCGCGACGCACGACCGCTGGTTGCGCGGCGACAGGTCGAACAGCAGCGTGTCGGCGAGGGAGCGGCCGTAGCCGTCGGTGATGACGACCCCGGCGCGCTCGGCCAGCAGGACCGCCGCGGCGATGTCGTAGGGGAACAGGTGCAGGATCCCGCCCCGGCCCGCCTTGCGGAACGCGGCCTCGGTGGCGGGGTGGTCGTGCAGCACCCGGTTGCCGATGTCGACGTAGGCGTCGAGCTGCCCGGTGATGATCCGGGAGATGGAGAACGTGGAGCTGTTGAAGACGAACACCCCGCCGGTGTTGGCCGAGGCGTCCACGATGTGGGAGTAGGCGCGGGTCATCAGGTCCATCGGGTGCCCGTTGAACTCGATCGACCAGAACATGGTGGCGAGTTCCTCGTTGCGGCTGAGGTTCGGCAGGCCGCGCGGGTACCCCTCGCCTGAGACGCCGTCCTCGCCGGGCCCGGTGTACATCCAGTGGCCGCTCTTCAGCTCCAGCAGCAGCGCGTGGTCGACGTCGCCGAGGACGGGGCGCTCCCCCATCGGCGCGGCGGCCACCGACACGGTCGCCAGCTCCAGATCGGCCGACGCCGGGCGCGTGCCGTCGATCGGGTCCACCACGAGGACGTAGCGGGGGTCGGGGCCGGTCGCCTGGAGCCCCCGGTCCTCGGTGTAGACGGCGACGGGCTCGGTGGCGTTGGCCTGGAGGTAGTCCCAGACGACGCGCTCGGCGACCTCGTCGATGTCGAACTGGGCGTCGCCGCCCGGGGAGTCGCCGAGCACCCGTCTGACCTGCCCGACCTTGCGTCCCGCGTCCAGTTCGGCGCGGATGGCGCGGGCCATCCCGAGCATCAGGTCCTTCACGTCAGCTCCTTCTGGAACATGTCCTCAAGCCGGTCGCAGATCAGGTCGGCCTCGTCCATCGTCAGGGTCAGCGGCGGGCGGATCTTGAGCACGTTGCCGAAGCCGTAGCGGGAGGTGCGCAGGATCAGGCCGTGGTTCATCGCCACGCCCGCGAGGTGGTTGGTCAGCGCGACGTCCGGCTCGCCCGCCGCCGTCTCCAGCTCGAAGCCGATCATCAGCCCGACCCCGCGGACGTCGCCCACCTGCGGGAACCGCGTGCGCAGGTCGTTCAGCCGCTGCATGATGCGGTCGCCGACCGCGCGGACGTTCGCGAGGAACGCGGGCTGGCCGACGATGTCGAGCGTGACGTTCGCGGCGGCGGCCGCGAGCAGGTTCGCGCCGTAGGTGAAGGAGTGGTGGTGGCCGGGGAGCCCGGCCAGCCGCTCGCTCGTGAGGATCGCGGCGACCTGCGCGCCCGACCCGCCGAGGCCCTTGGCCAGCGTGATCGCGTCCGGCTCGACGCCGAAGTGCTCGGCGGCGAACATCCGGCCGGTGCGGCCCACCCCGGTCTGGATCTCGTCGAAGATCAGCATGATGCCGTGCTCGTCGCAGAACGCGCGCAGGGCTTCGAAGTACCCGTCGGGCGGGACGATGTTGCCGCCGTTGCCCGAGATCGGCTCGATCACGACGGCGGCGACGCGTCCGGTGCTGGCGAACTCGACGAAGTCCTCGATCCGCTCGACGCACAGCAGGCCGCAGGTCTCCCGACGCTGCTTGTAGAAGCAGCGGTGGCAGTACGGGTCGGGGACGTGGACGCCGCCCGGGTAGATGATGGGGAACGGCTCCTTGCGGAACGCGTTGCCCGACAGCGACGCCATCATCATCGACTGGCCGAGGTGGCTGCGGAACATCGTGATGACGTCGCGCTTGCCGGTGGCGACCTGCGCCATCTTGATGGCGCCCTCGTTGGCCTCCGACCCGCCCGACACCTTCAGGTGCACCTTGGTGAGGTTCTTCGGCGACACCGCCACCAGCCGGCCCACCAGCTCGTTGATCGGCTCCGACTGAAAACTGGAGGTGAGGTGGATGAGCCGGTCGGCCTGGTCCTTGATGGCCTGGATCACCGCCGGGTGGCCGTAGCCCAGGCTGAGGTTGAAGGTGGCGGCGGCGCAGTCGATGTAGGAGCGTCCCTCGGAGTCGTAGAGGAAGACGCCCTCGCCGCGCAGCATCCGCGTGTCGGCGACGGAGTAGTAGATGTGGTCCTTGATGGCCTGACTGACGTCGGGCTCGGTCACGACCGAGGTCATTGTGTGTTCATCCCTCTATGGTTGGCGAAACGCGCCACAGTGCGGGGTGGACGGTGTTTCCAGGGCGCCGGCGTTGTCGCGGGGTCGGTCAGCCGAGCACTTCGGCCGCGGCGGCGTTGAACTCCGCGGCGACGCGCTCGACGTCCTCCGGTGTGCTGAAGGGGCCCACGCCGTTCCCCGCGCCGAGGTAGCTGTCGGAGACGCCGGTGGAGAGCGCCACCGACCGCGCGAGCACGTCGTCGGTGCGCGGCAGCGCCCCCTTGGCGTAGTCGCGGCCGTCGCCGAGCGTGCCGGACGCGCGGAACGGGAACGGGCCGGGTTCGCCGCGTCCGAACGCGGCGAGGGCGGGCAGGCCGCCGTAGTAGTGCTTGGGCGAGTCGATCAGCGGCTTGCAGCGGACCCGCTTGGCGACGGCGGCGGCGGACTCGGCGGAGTCGAACACGAACACGGCGAGCGTCCCGCACTCCCCCTCGGGGTCGTGCAGGAGGCGGCGGCGCATCCCGGGGCGCTCGGGGATCCGTGCCAGCAGGTCCCGCTTGACCGCGCGGGTCCGCTCCAGGACGGCGTCGAGCTTGCCGAGCTGGGCGAGCGCGACGGCCGCGTTCAGGTCGCTCAGCCGCAGGTTGAGCCCGAAGACCGGTTCGCCCTCGCCGGTCTCCTGGCGGTGCGGGAACCAGCCCTGGTCGTGGAAGGAGTGCGCCCGCTGGAACAGGCGCGGGTCGCGGGTCAGCAGGAACCCGCCGTCCAGGCCGGTGACGACCTTGAACGGGTTGAGCGAGAACGCGCCGGCGGCGCCGAGCGTGCCGAGCGGCTCGCCGCGGTAGGTGCCGCCGGTCGCCTGCGCGGTGTCCTCCAGCAGCGCGAGGCCGTGCTCGTCGGCGATCGCCCGCAGCGCGGTCATGTCGCTGGGCGCCCCGAGCATGTGCACCGGCATGATCGCGCGGGTGCGGGGGGTGATCCGCTCCCGCACGTCCGCCGGGTCGAGCGTGAGCGACTCGTCGATCTCGGCGAGCACCGGCGTGGCGCCGCCGCAGATGACCGCCCCGATGGAGGCGACGAACATGTAGCCGGGCACGATCACCTCGTCTCCGGGGCCGACGCCGAGCCCGGCGAGGGCGACCAGCAGGGCGGAGGTCCCGCTGTTGACGGGGACGCAGTGCGGGACGCCGAACCGGGCCGCCGCCGCGTCCTCGAACCGCCGCACCATCGAGGTGGAGCCGGGGTTGTCGAAGTCGAGCCGGTGCTCGTGCCAGTGGGCGAGCACCTCCAGCACGTTGTCACGTTCCGCGTCGTCCATGAATGCGAAGCCAGGGCCAGGCACAGTCTCTCCTGAGGGTCGGAAGGAGGGTCAGAAGATCGTGGGGCAGTACGGCGCGGGGTCGTGCCGGAACGCCGCCGCGGCGGCGCCGAGGGCACCCGCGCGGCGCTCGGTGACCGCGCCGGCCGAGGCGAGCTGCCGCAGCGAGACGCCGCCGAGGTAGGCCGAGCCCAGCGCGCGGACGGAGACCGCCAGGTCGGCGGGGCCGTCGGTGGCGTGGCACTCGGCGCCGTCCGGGCCGCCGCTCAGCCGCCAGCGGCCCCGGTTCCACGGGCACAGCGGGTCCTCGACCTCCAGCACCAGGTCGACGTCGCGGGCGTAGGCGCGGGAGGCCAGCGCCCGGTCCACGTCCACGAGCCGGACGTGGAGCTGGTCGCGGACGGTCGGGACGGCCCTGCGGAAGTCGGCGAGCATCGCCAGCACGGGGTCGTCCACGGGCCTCGGCTCGGCGGTGACGGTCGCGGTGAGGTCGAGGTCGAGCAGCACCGCCCACAGCTCCGCGTACGCGGCGTCGTCGACGGCGTAGATCTCCTTGACGACGACGATGTTGCGGGGCGAGGAGTCCTCCCAGTGGGACAGGACGGTGTAGAGCGCATACCCGCGCGTCCCGGCGCCGTCCTCCGCGCCGTCCTCCGCGACGAGCGCCTGCAGCGGCGCCGCGCCGCCGCGGGCCCCGGGCGGGTCCATCAGCGCGCGGCGCGTCCAGGTCTCGTCGCGGCGCAGCATCCCGGGACGGCCCGCCACGTTCGCGTCGTAGCAGGGCGCCACCAGGCCGGTGATCAGCGCGGGCTCGGTCGCGCGCACCCGCAGCGCCGGGTCGCGGGGGCGGTCCGGCAGCAGGGCCCGCGCGCCGCGGGGGATCGTGAGCCGCGCGACCTGGCTGGCCATGCCGTACCCGAACCTGCCGTAGATCCCCGCCTCGGTCGAGTTCAGCGCGGCGACCGGCTCGGCGCCGGTCTCGTGGAGGGTCTCCAGCTGGTGGCGGAGCATGCGGCGCATGAGGCCGCGGCGCCGGTGGTCGGGCATGACGCTGACGTAGCCGACGCCCGCGACCGGGCGGGGCCCGCCCGGGACGGTCATCTCCAGCGAGTAGACGGTCGCGGTCGCGCAGACCCGCCCGCCGTGCCGGACGACCACCGCCCGGTCGAACTCGAAGATCTCCCGGTTCATCGCCTCGACCTCCGGCGGGTCGGGGAACCCGCCGTAGGCGCGGTGGATCGCGGCGGCCAGCTCGTCGAAGTCCGCCGGGTCCGGAGTGGCCAGCTCGTACAGGCCGGCCTCGGAACGTTCGTTGACCATGGTCATCGCGGCTCCCCCTCGTAGGTTCTCGGCTCAGGCCGGCGGAAGGGCCGGCTCAGGAAGGCGTCCGGCTCGGCGCCGGACGCGGGCGCCCGGGTCAGCGGCCGTCCGCGCCGAGCACGAGGCCCGCCGCGTGCTCGGCGACGGCGTAGACCGTCGCCTGCGGGCCGCCGGTCGTGATCTCCGGCAGCACCGACGCGTCGGCGACCCGGACGTTCTCCAGCCCTCGCACCCGCAGGTCCGGCGCCACGACCGCCTCGTCGTCGGTGCCCATGCGGCAGGTCCCGACGAGGTGGAACTGGGTTCCGGCGGTGTCGCGCACGTGGTCGGCGGCGACCGCGCGCCCCGCCTTGAGCACCTCGGGCGGCGGGCCGTCCCAGAGGGCGCGCAGTGCCGGGCCGCCCGCGAGGTCGCCGATGACCGACAGCGCCTCGACCAGGTCGTCGCGGTCCGACCGGGCGGTCAGGTAGCCCGGATCGGGCAGCGGACGGCCATCCGCGCCGAAGCCGAGCCGTCCCCGGCTCGCGGGCCGGGTGAGGCCCACCGCCAGCGAGAACGTGCGCCCGGCCGGGTCGGTGCTGGGGCCGAGCCAGAAGTGGAACCGGGTGCCCGCGCCGTCGCCGGTGAACAGCCCCGCCTCCCCGAGCCCCGACCGGGACGCGGACGGGTCGGGCTCCGCCGCCGTGAACGTGACCGACACCGCGATGTGGTCGTGGAGGTTCTCCCCCACCCCGGGCAGGTCCACCCGCGGCGACACCCCGAGATCGCGCAACGTCGCGGCGGGGCCGACGCCCGAGGCGCACAGGAGGTGCGGGCTGCCGACGGCGCCGGCGGCGAGCAGCACCTCGCCGGTGACCAGCGCGGTCTCGGCCGCGCCGTCCCTGGTGTACTCCACGGCGGTCGCGCGCCCGCCGTCGATGACCAGCCTGCGGACCTCGGCGCCGGTCAGCACGGTCAGGCCGGGCCGTCCGCGCGCGGGGGCGAGGTAGCCGTCGCGCGCGCTGCGGCGGCGGCCCGCCCGGCGGCTGACGGTGTAGTAGCCGGTGCCGGACGTCCCGTCCCGGTTGAAGTCGCCGGTCAGCGGGTGGCCCGCCTCCAGCGCCGCCTGGAGGAACGCGCGGCTCCACGGGTGCTCGCCGGTCAGCTTCGTCACGTCCAGGCCCGTGCCGGTGCCGTCGCGGTGCTCGGCGCGGGTGAAGGCGGGGCGCAGCTCGTCCGCCGACCAGCCGGGGACGTCCCACCGGTCGAGGTCGCTCCGGTCCGCGCGCAACCAGACCATCGCGTTCATCGCGGTGCTGCCGCCGAGCGCGCGGCCCCGGGGCACCGGAATTTCGCGGCCCCCCAACCCGGGTTGCGGTGGGGACCGGAAAGCCCAGTCGAGTTCCGTCCCCTGGAGGCCGGCCCACCGGTCGGGGTCGGCGACGCGGGGGTCGGACGCGGCGTCCGGCCCGGCCTCCAGCAGCAGGACGCTCGCGCCCTCCCGCGCGCTGAGACGGCCCGCGAGCACGCAGCCCGCCGCGCCCCCTCCCACGATGACGAAGTCGAACGCTCGTGCAGTGCCCACGGCCCGTCCCCCCGGCGCATTCGTCTGTGATGTCCGCGATCGAGCCTCCACCACGGCGTCCGGACAGGCATCTGACAACCGGCCAGGCCCGGCTGTCAGTGAACGGTGGCGGCATCGTCCGCCCGTCCGTGCGGGGACCGAGCCGGATGTGGTCACATCCGCCGCCCGTCCGACACGGTCGCAGCGATGATCACTCGTCGTGTTCGGGACGCCACCACTCGTGGATTGTGTCGCCGCCGGACCGGGTGCATACTTGCCAGAGTTGACACCCCTTGCCAAAACGATCTCGACTCGCTTGTTTACTTGCGCAACAGATCTGGAAATATTTCCGCCGTCGCCGACAGGGGCGTTCCGTGCGGAGCATGAAGCCACTCCCACCTGGGCTCATGCAGAGCCGGCGGCCTATTCGGCCGGCCCTCGCCGGGGCGGCCGCCGAGCAGCTCCCTATATTTCAACGCGCGTTTGGCAAACAATTCCGGAGCGTGTGCGAGTGAAGAGCAAGTTCCCTTCGAACCAGTGGGACGACCGCCTGGACGGCGTGCACGCCGCCGTCGGAAGGGCGGACTCCCTCCTCGGCGCCCCCTCGTTACACGCTCCGCCGCTCGTGGGACGCGACGCCGAGCTGCGTTCCGTCGACCGGTTCCTCGACCGGACGGCCGCGCACGACCGCGGCGGCAGCGTCGTGATGGCGGGCGCGCCGGGCAGCGGCAAGACCCGGCTGCTGGAGGAGATCGGCAGGCGGGCGCAGCCCTTCTTCACCGTGCTGCGCTGCTCGGGGACCCCCGCCGAGCGGACGATCCCTTTCGCGGGCCTGCACCAGCTCCTCTTCCCGCTGCGCCACCACCTGGACCGCCTGCCTGGCACGCAGGTCGCCCTGCTCAACGGCGTCTTCGGCCTCTCCGAACCGCCCCGGGGGCGGCTGTCGGCGCCCTGCGCGGCGCTGGCCCTGCTCGTGCTCGCGGCCGAGCGGTCGCCGCTGCTGCTCCTGGTGGACGACGCCCACCGGCTGGACGAGGCGTCCCTGGACGCGCTCGCCTTCGTGTCGCGGCGGCTGCGGAACCTGCCGGTCGCGATGATGTTCGCCACGCGGGAGCACGAGCCCCGCTCCCCGCACCTGCACGGCCTCCCCGAGGTGCGGCTGGAACCGCTCTCCCCCACCGACACGCGCCTGCTCATCGCGAGGGTCACCGCCGCCGCGCCCCGGAACGCCCCTGTCCCCTGCGGCGGGGTGCCGCCCCGCCAACGCCCGCCCTTCCACGACCGCCCCTGGATCGACCGCATCGCGCAGGAGTCGGCGGGCAACCCGCTCATCGCCATCGAGCTGGCCGCCGCGCTCGGCGCGGACGGGCGGGACGACGCGTCCGAGATACCGCCGAGCCCCCGGCTGCGCGCGACCTTCGGGGACCTGCTGTCCGAGCTGCCCGAGCCCACCCGCTGGCTGCTGCTGATCGCGGCGGCCAACGACAAGGACGACCTCGGCACGACGCTGTCGGCGGCCTCGACGCTCGGCCTCGGCACCGGCGAGCTGGCCCCGGCCGAGCGGTCGATGCTGGCGACGGTGGACGGCGACGAGCTGTCCTTCCAGCCGCCGTTCCTGCGCACCGTCGTCTACCGCAACGCCACCGTCGCCGAGCGGAAGACCGCGCACGGGGCGCTGGCCGAGGCGACCGCCGCCAGCCCGCACCGCCGGGTCCACCACCTCGCCTCCGCCGCGCACGAGCCCGACGAGGCGGTGGCCCAGCAGATCAGCGAGGGCGCGGGCCACGCCCGGCAGGTCGACGGGATGGTCTCCGCGCTGCACGTGGTGGAACGTGCCGCCACGCTGAGTCGCGACCCGGCGACCCGGTCCCGCTTCCTCATCGACGCCGCGAGCTGCGCGTGGCAGGCCGGTCTGCCGCTGCGCGCCCGCGCGCTGGAGCGGCAGATCGCCCACCCGGCCGGGGACCCGCGCCTGCTCGCCACCGCGCGGCTGCTGCGCGGCACCATCGCGCACGCCGAGGCGGCCGCCGGCACCGGCGCCGGGCACCGCGTCCTGCTCGCGAGCGCGCTGGAGACCGCGCGCGCCGAACCCGTGCTGTCCGCCCGCCTGCTGCTCACGGCGGCCCGCACCGCGCTGGACAGCGGGCATCGGGGGCATCTCGCCGAGATCGGCGGACGGCTGCTGGACCTCGCGCTGGACGCGGGGCATCCCGCCAAGCGGTTCGGCGCCGCGCTGCGCCGCATCGCCGACCGGGACCTGCGGCACGCGGGCGACGTCGACGCGATGGCGGCCGGGCTGCTGCGGCTGACCGCGACCGGCGAGCCGGTGGCCTGGCCGGCCATGCCGCCGCACGTCCCGACGATGGGCGCGGGGGCCCGCGACGCCTTCGCCCAGACGGTGCGGGAACTGCGGGCGCAGGGCGCCACCGGCACGCTGCCGCTCGCCGCCGTCCCGCTCATCGCGCTGGACCACCTCGCCGGGCGGTGGGACGAGGCCGCCGCCCTCGGCGCGGAGGTGCTGGCGCTCGCCGAGCAGACCGGCCAGCGGGCGATGACCGCCAGGGTCCGGGTCATGCTCGCCCTGGCGGCGGCCGCGCGGGACCCCGGCGGGTGCCGCGACCTGGTGGAGGGCGCGCTGCGCTCCTCCGACTCGGGCCACGACCGCGCCGCCCACGCGATGGCGCACTGGGCGCTCGGACGGTCGGCCCTGAGCGCGCGCGACCCGTCCGCCGCCATCCCGCACTACGCGCGGATCACCTCGCCGGACGACGGCGCGCACCACTACCTGACCGCCTTCCTCGCCTGCCCCGACCTCGTCGAGTGCCACGTCATGGCCGGGCAGCTCACCGAGGCGCGGGCGCTGCTGGAGTCGGCCGAGGAGTGGCGCCTGGACGACTCCGCCCCCCACCTGCTCGGGCCGATGCTCCGCGCCCGCTCCCTGGTGGCGTCCCGGGCCGAGGAGGCCGAGCGGCTGCTGGACGAGGCGATCCTGCGCTCCCGCGAGTGCCCGTTCGAGCGGGGCCGCGCCGAACTCCAGCTCGGCAAGCTGCTGCGCAGGCAGCGGCGGATCAAGGACGCGCGGCGGCACCTGCACGCGGCGGTCGCCGCGTTCACCGCGCTGCGCGCCGAGCCCTGGCTCGACCAGGCGTCCGCGGAACTGCGCGCGGCGGGCTACGCGCGCCCCTCCACCGGCGAGGGCCTGCCGGGCGCCGCCACCCGCCTCACGCCGCAGGAGCTGCGGATCGCCCGGTTCGCCAGCGAGGGGCTGACCAACCCCGAGATCGCGCTGCGCCTGTCGATCAGCTCCAGCACCGTCCGGTACCACCTGTCCAAGATCTTCCAGAAGCTCGACATCACCTCGCGGCGGCAGCTGCTCCGTTCGAACCTGGTCCTTGTGGAGTGATCCCCGCGGCCCGTCCCGGCCGCGCGGGCACGCCGTAGACCATCGCGTGGACGGCCTCCTCCAGCGTCAGACCGTCGGCGTCGTCCACGCGCTCGACGCAGCCCCGGAGGAGGGCCAGCAGCGCGGTGCCCGCGAGGGAGCGTTCGCCCTTCCGGTCGATCACCTCGGCGCGCGGGTCGGCCAGGTCCCGCAGGGCCACGCCCTCCATGACGGCGGTGACGAGGTCGACGAAGTCCCCGATCGAGACGCCGCGGCGCAGCCGCAACCTCCGCGATTCGAGCAGGTCGCCGCAGATGTCCTTCCACGGGTCCAGGACCTCGCGGTAGTTCTCGGCCATCGCCTTCTGGATCACCGGGTCGTTCTCGGCCGCCGCCGTGGCGAAGATCTCCATCCGGAAGCGCGGCCGGTCGACCAGCGTCAGCAGGTTCCAGTACCCGAGCCGGTGGATCGCGTCCACGAAGTGCGCGCCGTCCTGGAGGTCGTCGAGGATGTCGACGGCGTCGGCGGCGTCGCAGTGGGTGGGGTGGTAGGCCCACAGGCCGAACCGCAGCAGGTCGGCGATGAAGTCCGAATGGCTGGCCCAGGTGGAGCGCAGCGTCGAGACGCTCCCCACCCGGGGGAACGGGACGGGGTTGCGGGCGACCTCGGCGGCCACGGTCCGCTGCGACAGGAAGGCGAGCAGCGGGCGCTGGAGGGACGAGTCGTCCTCGGGGTCGGCCAGCGTGCGCACCGCGCCGGGCCCGAGGTGGTTCTCGATCAGCCGCACGCCCGCCGCGAGGTAGGCGGCGGTGACCGGGTCGTTGGCCAGCCGGGCGCGGCTGGCCGGGGTCCGCCGGTCCAGCCGCCGTAAGACCTCCGACAGGTCCTGGTCGTAGGGATAGGGCAGCTGCTGCTTCAGGGCGGGTCGGCGATCCTCCATCGCCCCATCGTGTGCCGCACGCCGCCGCCTGTACAGGTGCGCGGGTGCGCGGTATCGCGCACCCGCGCGCTCCCGGCCGCGCCCTCGCGCCCGGGGCGCGGACACCGGGCCTCCGCGCGGGTTAGAAACGAAGGGCGGGGGCAGCGGCCGCGCCGATCGGTCGGACGGTCGGCACGGCCGCTGCGGCACGTCCGCGACATACCGGACGAACTTTCCACGCGACCATTCCGCGCCCTCCGCATTCGCCGCAGCACCGTCTTGCCGGCAATCCAGAGTGATCACGGACGCGGTGGAGAGATACGAATGCGCAATGAATAACAAGGTGCCGGGCCTCTTCCATTTTCCGCGGCCCGCGGGCGACCCTTGTGCGGTCGGAGACCGAGGGGCAAAGGAGAGAGCCGCACATGCGCGAGGCGCTTTCGCACGAGAACGGCTGGTACGTGGACGACCGCTGCACGAACTGCGATGTCGCGCGCCAGTTGGCGCCCGATCTGATCGGGGAGGTGAACGGCCGTTCGGAAGTGCTCCGCCAGCCGCGCGACGAGGCCGAGCGGCGCCTGCTGGAGATGACCGCGCACGCCTGCCACACGCGTTCGATCCGCCCGCCGTCCGGGGCGCTGGACGCGGCGCTGGACCCCTTCCCCCTCAAGCTGGACGACGGCGTCCACTTCTGCGGCCACAACTCCCAGCGGACCGCCGCCGCCAACGCCTACCTGCTGCGCCGCCCCGACGGCACCGTGCTGATGGTCGACACCCCGCGCTGGAGCCGGTCACTCGCCGCGCGCTGGCAGGAGCTCGGGACCGTCACCGACATCCTCCTCACCCACCGGGACCACGCCGCCCACGGCCGGACCTACGCCGACCACTACGGCGCACGGCTGTGGATCCACGAGGGCGACCTGGACGCGGCGCCGGACGCCGACCGCGTCCTGCGGGGCCTCGACCCGGTCGAGATCGTCCCGGGCGTCGTCGCCCATCCGCTGCCCGGCCACACCCGGGGAAGCGTCCTGTACCTCGCCGACGAGCGCCACTGCTTCAGCGGCGACAGCTTCTACTGGTCGCGCACCACCGGCGACATCGAGGTCGCCGAGCACGTCACGTGGTACTCCATCGAGGTGCTGGCCGCGTCGCTGTCCCGCACGGTCGACCGGCTCCGCTTCGAATGGCTGCTGCCCGGCCACGGCGACCGCAGGCGGCTGCCCGCCGAGGAGATGGCGCGGCGGATGAAGGACCTCGCCGAGCGCACCGGGAGACTCCGTCCCACCCCGGTCGACTTCTCGGCCCACCGCTGGTGACGTCCGGTCCGCGCCCCGCCCGGCGGGGCACTACGCCGCGCAGAACTCGTTCCCCTCGGGGTCGCGCATGAGCCACCAGTGCCCGGCGGGCCCCTGGTCGATCTCGCGGACCCGGACCGCCCCCAGCCCCTCCAGCCGGGCCACCAGGTCGTCGAGCCCGCCGGGCGGGCTGTGGACGTCGATGTGCAGCCTGTTCTTGCCGGACTTCCCCTCGGGCACGTCCTGGAAGAGCAGCCGCCTGCCCCGGCCGACGCCGCTCACCTCGTCGTAGGGGTCGTCGGGATGGCGGATCGCCGCGTAGCCGCGGAAGGTCCTGCGACCGCGGTGCTCGGCAACCGCGTCCTCGGTGATCTGCCCGGCGGCGAGCAACCGCTCGATGAGCGCGCCGGGATCCTCCACCTCGTACTCCAGGGCCGCGGCCCAGAAGTCGGCGAGGACGGGCGCGTCCGCGCTGTCGATGACCAGCTTCCACGTCAGTGCCATATGTTCCCCGCTTTCTGGAAGCGATCACCTTACCCGCTTCCGACCTGGGGATTCCCTTCGCCATCCGGCTGGTCGTCCGCTGGACGCAGGAGCCGGGCCGTTCGTCGCGGTGCGGGGGCGGGCGAGGAGTCGGCGCGCGCCGCAGGGGGCATCGCCAAGGCCGAGCCTCAGGCTCGCCGGCGATCCCGTCCATTCGGGTCGCCGACGGATTCGGTTCGTTCGAGGGAACTTCAATGAAACATCAGCACAGAGTCGCGGCGATCGTTCTGGCGGGGGTGGTCGGCGCCGGAGGCGCCGCGGTGTCGCCCGCGCTCGCGGACCCCGGCCACCGCCCGGACACGCAGGCACCGGCGGCGCCCGCCGTCGCCGCCTATCCCAGGGGGAAGGTCATCTCCCACGGCCGGCTGGCGGTCAGGGCCAAGCCCACCACCAAGTCCAAGCGCCTGCGCTGGCTGCAGCCGGGCCAGGTCATCAGCATCAAATGTTGGGTGAAGGGGCAGGCCGTCCACGGCGACAGCAAGTGGTACCGGCTGCCGACGACGAAGCGGGAATACGTCTCGGCGCACTACATCAAAATCATCAAGGGGAAAGTGAAGCACTGCTAGCGGCGCGCCCTCCACGGCGCTTGTAGGCGCCGGGAAACCGATCGCTCCGGCCACCGGTCGCCGACCACCCTGCACGATGTTCCACACCCGCGCTCTCCCGGATTCCCCGCTCGCGGCATAGCGATCGGGAACGCGCCGGGCGGGTGGTGGCGGCCGGTGGCGTTTTTCGACCTCATGCCGTATCCGGGAACGGCTCCTCATTCCCGCGCGCGGCCGATCCGAACCCTCCGGACATCCGGCCCCGACTCGACATGGTCCCAGGTGAACGCGCCGGGATGCGCGGTCTCGAACTCGCGCCGCAGCGCCACGGGGTCGTGGTCGCTCACCAGCGTGAACCCCTCGCCGGCCGCGCGTACCGGGCGAAGATCTGCGAATGGCGCAGCGCGCGCGGGATCTCGCGTACGTCGATCACGTCCGGACGCTCCAGCCCGCCGCCGTCCAGCAGCGTCTCCAGGTCGGCGACCAGCGTGCCGACGGCGGCGCCGGGCGGTTCGGCGAGCGCGGGCAGCAGCACCTCCTCCTCCACGGCGAAGAGGCCGCCGAGCAGCGCGCGGACGAGCAGCCGCGCCCCGGAGGAGGATGAGGGCCATGACCGCCCACGCCGCCGCGAGGTGCTGGACGTCCTGAGCGGGTCCGGCGCGCCCCTCGGCATCGCCGATCTCGCCGCGCGGCTCGGCGTCCACCCCAACACCGCGCGGTCCACCTCGACGCCCTGGTCGCGGGCGGCGAGGCCGAGCGGATGCTGGAACGGCCGTCCGGCCCGGGCCGGCCCCGCGCCGTCTACGCCGCGCGCCCCGGGATGGACCCGGGCGGCGCGGGCGGCTACCGGATGCTCGGGCGGATCCTGCTCAGCGGCCTGGCCGCGGCCGGGCCGGGCGGGCGGCGCGACGCCGGGGACGCAGGTCGTGAATGGGCCGCGTCCTGGTCGAGCGCCCGCGCCCGTACACGCGGATGAGGGCGCGGGACGCCACCGGGCGCCTCTCCGCGCTGCTCACGGACCTGGACTTCGCGCCCGAACCCGGCCGCGACGCGATCCGGCTGCGGCACTGCCCGTTCCTGGAGTGGGCCGAGGAGTACGGCCCGCTCGTCTGCGACGTCCGCCTCGGCCTGATGCGCGGCGCGCTGGAGGAGCTCGGCGCGCCGGTCAGGGCCGAGCGGCTCGAACCGTTCGCCGAGCCGGACGTCTGCGTCGCGCGGCTGGGCCGCGCCACCCCCGCGAGAGAGGCGAGGCACGACCATGAACCAGGCCGCGGGCGCCCCGGCGGGCGCGCTGACCCTCCTGTGGCTCGGGATGGTGCTGGGCATCTCGTTCCTGGAGGCACCGCTGAAGTTCCGCGCGCCGGGCGTGACGATCCCGGTCGGGCTGGGCATCGGTCGCGTCGTCTCCGCGCGCTGAATCTCGCCGAGATCGCGCTGGCTGCCGCCGCCGTGCTGCTCGCGGTGCGGCTCGGCGCCGTCCGCCCGCGGCTCACCAGGCGGTCGGACCGTGTCCTCGCGGGCGAGACCGATCTCCCCCGGTCGCGCGGCCACCTTTACTACATCGGGTTGGAGGCCGCGAAGGTCGTTCTGCTCGTCGTGCTGGGAATTACGGTCCTGGCCGCATGACGTTTCCGGGACAGCCAGGAATCAGGCGCCCCGGAAACGCCTCCGTCATCGCCGGACGAAGGAGCTCAGAAGGCGCCCAGCCGGAACTTCTCCCATGCGCCGATCTCGCTCGCCCGCGCGCGGAGCATCGCGTACTCGCGGCCGCGGTAGCCGAGCTCGGCCGACACGAACTTGCCGTTGGCCTGTGACTTCAGCGCGTACAGGTTCTGTGCCTCGTTGTAGTACAGGTCGAACTTCTCCCAAGCGTCGGCGACGTCCGCCCGCGCGCGCAGCATCCCGTAGGCATTGCCGCTATAGCCGAGCTCGGCCGACACGAATTTGCCGTTGCCCTCCGACTTGACCGTCCAGGTCGTGTCGGTCCTGCTGAGGGCGAACCTCTCCCACGCGTCGGCGACGCCCGCCCGCGCGCGCAGCATCCCGTAGTCGCGGCCACCGTAGCCGAGCTCGGCCGACGCGTATTTGCCGTTGGCCTCGGACAGGAGGGTGCAACAGCCGTTGGTTCCCTTGCCGAAAGGCGAATTCGCCGCGGTCACCAATCTGAAGCGGTCCGTGGTGGCGGCGGACGCGCCGGCGGGCGTGACGGAGCCCAGCAGCGCAAGGGCGGCGACCATGAGCAAGGCCCTGATCATCAGGCGACGCATGAAGATCCTCCTCGTCGGTGATCCCCGGCGTTTCCGGGCGGCACCGCCCCGAATGTTCAGTGATCAAGGGAGGGGCGCGCAATAGGCGGTTTCAGCGATCAGCACGCCTAGTGTCCACTTGTGGACCGGCGCGCCTTGTATCACCCAGCACGGCGAGACGGAGCCGCCATTCCCGTGACCGGATGCGGTCCTTGGGGAACGGTCCTTTTCTATTTCGCGCTGAATTCGCACCACCCGGCATCACTCCGGGGGCCAGTTCCGCAGAGCGCCGTCGAGGGCGTCGAGCGTCCTGGCCCAGGACGCGTCCACGTCGCGCGGGCTGTGCCTGAACCCGCCGGCGGTCTCCAGGCTCACGTAACCGTGGAACGTGCTGTGCAGCATCCGTACCGCGTCGGTCTCGGCGGGCTCCGGCAGGCCGTAGCCGCGCAGGATCGCCCGGGTCATCTCCGAGTGCCGGCCCGCCGCGCTCCGCTCCGCCGTCTCGCGGTCCATCCACACCTGCATGGCGGCGTACCTGCCGGGATGCCGCTTGGCGTAGTCGCGGTAGGCGCTCGCGAAGGCCACGAGCGCGTCCCTGCCCGCGCGTCCGGCCACCGCGTCCGCGACCCGGTCGGCGAGTTCGGCGAGGCTCAGCACCGCGACGCGGGTCCGCAGGTCGCGCGCGTTCCTGAGGTGCGAGTACAGGCTCGCCTCCCGGACCCCGAACCGGCGCGCCAGCGCGGCGACGGTCACGGCCTCGACACCGCCCTCGTCGGCGAGCTCCGCCGCCGCCCTGGTCAGCCGCTCGGCCGTCAACCCCGCGCGTGCCATGGGCCCACCCTTCCTAAGAGGTTAAGGAATTTGCCTAACCCTATTAGGAAGACTAGCCTCGCCGCACATGAGACCGCTCACCGAGCACGACGTCCGCGCGTCGTTCGTGAACTGCTCCAAGGGCGAGGCCGGACGGCTGCACCTGCCCAGGGACTTCACCGACCTGCCCTGGGACGACCTGGACTTCCTCGGGTGGCGGGACCCCGCCGCGCCCGAGCGCGCCTACCTGGTCGCCGAGCGCGGCGGCCGCCTCGTCGGCGTCGCGCTGCGCGGCTCGTCCGGCGCCAAGCGCGGGTTCACCGCGCGCAGCATGTGCTCGCTGTGCCTGACCACGCGCACCGGCGGCGGCGTCGCGCTGATGACGGCGCGCCGCACCGGCGAGGCGGGCCGCCAGGGCGACTCGGTCGGCCACTACCTGTGCGGCGACCTCGACTGCTCGTTGTACGTGCGGGGCCGCAAGCATTCGGTCGCGGGGGGCGACCTCGACGAGACCCTCACCGTGGACGAGAAGGTCGCCCGCGTCCGCGCCAACCTGGAGGCGTTCCTGACCAAGGTCACCCGCTGACCCCGGGACGGACAGCGACCGTCCCGGGGCGTCCCCTCGCTCTAGTGCGAGATCGGGTCCAGCGAGGTGATCACCGCGTCCCAGGGGCAGAAGTACCCGGCGCCCCAGTTCGGCCCGTCCACATAGGACGGCCGACCGTCACAGACCTCCGTGGTCGCGTCGGCGAAACCAAAGTTGTTCGGGTCGATGGACCACTGGTAGGGCGAGTTGACGTCCACCACGCCCCAGTTGATCTTTCCGTTCGGAATGCTGGGCCCGGAGCCGCCGTTGAGCAGCGCCTCGGCCTGGTCGATGTCGTCCTGGTCGACCAGGCGGACCTTGTAGCTCTCGCCGCTCACATTGAAGGTCGCCACGTACTGGGTGTCCTCCGGCGCCGCCCCGGTGTCCGCGATGGCGGACGTGGCGGACCCCAGCAGCAGCCCCAGGGCGACCGCGCCGCCGGCGAAGAACGTTTTCGGAGTCATGGTCTTCCTCCTCCTTCGATGACCGTGCCTCGACGCTAGAAGTCAGGGGCCGCGCGAACGATCCAGCCAACGCGCCGATCCGCAGTACAGGAGGCTGTACCTGGAGGCGCCGCCCCGCGCGAACGTCCAGCGCGACACGTCCAGGAGGCCCCCGGTCAGTGCCCGTCGGCCCTCTCGGCCTCATCGCTGCGCTGGGCGAGTTCCAGTGCCCGCGTCGGCATTCCGGCGCTGCGCATCACGTACCAGAAGGGCGCCACGGTCGCCGGGCCGGAGCCGGAGACTTCAGCGATCACCCGTCCGGCGTACCTCTCCGCCTCCTCGTGCGCCGCGATCCCCTTCAACGCGTTGAGGACGACGGCCACGTCACCGGCATCGCGGGCCGGGGCGTAGGCGGCGGCACGCTCCGCGAGAACGCTCGCCTGCTCGGTCATCCCGGCATGCGACATCGCCTCCAGAAGACGAGCCACATCGGTGGCCTCGGTGACGGGCATGCCACGGGCGACGCGGTCGGCTAGTTCCTCGGCATGCTTCCGCATCCCTCGTTACACATCATCTCCAGAAGCCAGATCACGTCGGTGGCACGCTCAAGCGAGTTGGCCGCCACGACCCGCGCCGCCAGCGTCCCCGACGCCTCCGCCATTCCCGCCTGCCGCATCAGGATCAGGAGCCGCCCCACGCTCGTGGTGTCGTGGACCGGGCTGTGGCCGGCCGTGCGCGCAGCGAACTGCGAGGCCGGCGCCGCCATTCCCGCGTCCAGCATCGAGCCCAACAGGCGCGCCGCGATGGCGGCGTCCACGACGGCGGTGTAGGCCGCGATGCGTCTGAAGAGCACCCCCATGATTTCGTCCATCGCCCCGCTCCGCAGCACCTCCAGGAGATCCACCATGGCGCCGGGGTCGTGGACGGGCACGCTGGCGACCACGCGTGCGGCGAGCGCTGTCGCCTGTTTTCCGGCACTCACCCTGTACATCGCTTCTAGAAGCCGAGCCATGGGACTGGCCTCGCCGACGGGAAGGTGGACGGCCGCCTGCTCGGCGAGGGCCACCGCCTGCTCCACGGCGCCAGCCCTCCGCATCGCCTCCAGGAGAAGGGTCACGTTCGTGGCATCGTCGAACGAGGCGCGGGCGACGATGCGCCTGGACAACTCCGCCGCCGACCGATCCGCCCCCGCCTCCTCCATCACCTCCAGCAGCCGGATCACGTTCGTGGTCGAGTGGGAGGAGGCGAAGGCGATCGGAACCTCGGCGGCCGCGCGCGTGATGAGCCTCAACGCCTGCTCGTCGACCGCCGCCCTGCGCATCGCCTCCAGCAGCCGGATGACGTCGCGAATGTTCCGGAGGGAGGTTTCGGCGGCCGACCGCCCCGCGAGTGCCCGTACCTGCTCTTGACCGCCCACACCCAGCATGGCTTCCAGTAACCGGATCACGTCGGACGGGTAGTACACGGGGGTGTCGACCGCGGCGCGCCTCGCGAGCAGCCCCGCCTGGCTCCGTGTGCCAGCCTTCAGCATCGCCTCCAGCAGGCCGGCCACGTCGGCCGCCTCGCGGACCAGGGCGTTGGCCGCCACATGATCGGCGAGCACCTCCACCTGCTCGCGCATGGCCGCCTTCAGCATCGCTCCCATGAGGCCGGTGACGGCATTGGGATCGGTCAGGTCGATGCCCTTGAGGAAATCGTGCGAGGCGGCAAGCGCGGGGCCCTGGAGCTGTTCGAGGAGCTGTTCGAGGTGACAGCATCGCGACTCGGCATCGGTGGCCCGCTCTCGCGCCCGCGCCAGCCGGGCCGTGAGGGCGGAGATCTCCCGGTCGAGGTCTTCCTTCTCGGCCTGTGCAGCGGCCCGGTCGGCGTCCCGCGCCGCCCGCAGACGCTCGTGCTGGTCCTTCAGCTCACCGACTTGGCGGATGCGCTCGGCGAGTTCCTCCTCGACCGAGCGCGCGTAACGTTGGGCCTCGTCCCGCTGGATGATGGCGAATTCCAGTCGATCGCTCACCAGACGTCGTCGGTACTCGCCGGGCTGGACGGTCTCTAGCGCCCTCATTTGCAGGTCATGCAGGTGATCGCGAACCTCCTCCGACACCTCTTTGCCCCGCTCCGCGAGGATGGCCAGCAGAGCGTTGAGAAACCATTGGTCCGGGGGCACGCGCCTGCCGCTGAGGTAGCGCGACAGGGTGCTCTTGTCGATGGGGTTGCGGCCGGCGAACCGGCTCATGGTCATCCCCGTGGCGATCCAGATCGTCCGCAGTCCCTTCGCCCATTCCCGTACCTCGGGGCGTAATTCGGGATCTAGCGGCTTCAGCACGCCCGCGGCCCCAGGCGTTTCCGGGGAGTGGGGGGCGATGTCGGTCATGCCCCTCATCATCGGCTCTTGACCACACCGGTGCAGGAGATAGCGATACTCCGGGGTTGCCACCTGCCCGCAACTCCGCGCCATGGCCTGTTGCGGCCTGGCGCAACTGCTCGCGCTGTGGCCTCCTGGAAACCCGCTTCCCCGCGTCACTCAGTCGCGGACCCTGGCAAGGAAGGTCTCCATGTGCCTCTCTCGTCCCCCGGACAGGCTGGTCGGGCCGCGCGCGGCGGTCATCCTGGCGGCGTCCGCCGTCGTCGGCGTGGTCGCCGGTGGGCTCACCTGGTGGGGGACCAGGTCGGTCGTTCAGGCGCTGACGGCGGCCGGCGCCGCGGCCGGGGGCGCGGGCGGGCTGCTCGAACGCCTCATCGGAGGCCCCGGTCCTTGCGCGTGCCGCCCCGGACGTCCGCGGAGGTGCGACGGTCGTGCCCGCGGGCGGAGGTGAGGGCCCTCCAGAGGCGGTGTTCGTCGGAGGTCAGGGGGTGCCAGCCTTCCGGATGGGCTCCCGGCAGGTCCGGGCCGGTCCATATCTGGTGCTCGGCGCAGTGGCCATGGGCGAGGACCGCCATTCTGCTCGCGTAGCCGAGCAGGGCGGACGCCAGTTTGAGGGCTTTCGGCGGTACGGCCACGCAGTAAGCATCCTGGGCCGTTCTAAAGCCCCTCTAGTGGACCATTGGACCGGCCCGGTCCCGCCGGCTAGGGATGCGGTTGCGCGTCCAGGGTCCAGGGGAGGTCGAGGGGGGCCGGTTCGCCCCGGCGGGCGGGCGGGACGCCGTCGCGGGCGAGGATCCGCCGCCCGCGCACGGCGGGGCGCACGTGCGGGCAGTCCCGGACGCCGTGCCGGTACGGGCCCCGAGCGGACTCGTTGGCCTGGATGGCCAGGCTGACGAGCGACTGGAGCAGGAAGAGGTCGTTGTCGGTGTCCAGGTGCACTTGGACCCAGCCTGAGTCCGGGGGCATGATGACACGATCGGTCGCGGTGAGAGCATCGGTCATGCGGCGGGCGACCGACTCGGTGAGGAGCACCTCGGCCATGTTCCCCTGGTGCAGGTGGACGATCTGCCTACCGTGGACGGCGAGCGCGCGGCCGGGCGGACAGTCGGCGCGGCAGGCCGTCAACGGCCAGTCCCGGAACCGGCCGAGCGCGAGGTCGGCGTAGCAAACGGAGCGTGGGCTGCGTCCTCGTCTCATGGTTGCCAGCGTTGCCGGTTACCCGGGCGTAGCGGTGGACAGGGGACATCCTGGTTCGATTCGGCGGTTCCTGGTGTCTTCCAGGAATTCGTGGACCGTTCTGGAAGCGTCCAAGACGGGGCCGCGCGCCGACCAGTCGGCCACCAGTACGCGAACTTCTGGGGAACTCCGGGATCTTGCGCCCGTTCGGCCTGCATCGTAAGGGTTCGCCTCGTTGCGGTGCCGAGGCGGGCATAAGTGGATGGAGCAGGCGTTGGACTCCTATCTCGACCAGAAAGCGGATTTTCACCGTTATCTGGTCGGCCGGCTGGGAGAGAGCGGCGCGGCGGCGCTGGCGCGGCACACCGGCCTGCTGGAGGTGACGGCGCGGGCGCTGCTCGACGGCGAGTTCCTGTCGTGGGAGGTCGTCAGCGCATGCCTGGCGGCGGCGGGCGTCGACAGCGGCGAGGTGGGGCAGGCGCGGCGCCGGTGGGCGGCGGTCGAGCACGCGATGTGGGACGAGCGGGGCGACGCCCTGCGCGCGGCGTTCGAGCAGAACGGGCACGCCAAGCCGGCGCGGCTCGTCGAGGCGCACCAGCGGGAGGTGCCCTGGCGGCGGCTCATGGCGCGGCTGCCGGTGACGTTCAAACCGTGGGTCGAGCCGACGTTCGGGACCGGGCGCAGGCTGCCCGACCCGGCGGCGGCCAAGGACATCCGGGACTTCTACGCGCTGCTGCGGGAGCTGCGCGCCTGGGCGGGCTCGCCCCGGCAGTCGGAGATCGAGAAGCGCTCGTGGGGGACGCTGCCGGACGCCACGATCAGCGCGATGCTCCAGAAGGACCGCTGGCGGACGCCCAGCGACCGGGACCTCGCCCGGGTCGGGTACTTCGCGACGGCCTGCGGGCTCCCCCGGACGGAGGTGACGCGCTGGGTCGAGGCGTACGAGCGCGTCCGGCACGTCCCCCCGCCGGACGACCTGGCCATGGCCCGCGCTGAGGCGGCCGAGCTGAGGTCCGGGCTCGCCGCCGCCCAGGGCGAGGCCGACAAGCTCAGGAAACGGCTCATCGCGTATACGGAGCAGCCGTCCGAGGCCGCTCCCCCGGAGCCCGACGCGGAGACACCCGGCGCGCGGGAGCCGTGGGGCGTCCGCGGGCGGTGGACGGCGGTGGCCGCCGCGGCGGTGGTTTTCGCCGCCGGAGCCGGGACGGGCGCGGTCCTCGGGCGCGGGTCGTCCGCCGAGGCGCCGATGTGCTTCCGCGGGAAGCTGCGGCTGGTCGGCTCCACCGCGTTCGAGCGGACGGCGGCCGTCCTGCGGCGCGGCTACGAGGACCTGTGCCCCGACGCGCGCGTCAGCGTGGAGGCGGTCGGCTCCAACGAGGGGGTCCGCGTGCTCACCCGGGACAACGCCGGGACGACGGTCGCGATGCACGACGGGCATCTCCGGGCCGATTCCGACGAGGTCCGGCTGCGGGGGTTCCGGGGGTTCCCGGTGGCGCTGGTGGGGTTCGCGGTCATCGTCAACAAGGACACGAACGTGACGGGGCTGAGCGTCCAGGAGCTGAGGTCGATCTACGCGCGGGACTCGGGGCCCACCAACTGGAGGCAGGTCCCGGGCGGCGCGAACGTCCCGATCCGGCTGGTCAGCAGGACGGAGGGCTCGGGGACGCGGGGGATCTTCGAGGAGCGGCTGCTCGACGAACCCGAGCCGGACCTGTCGTCGGGCGACTGCCGGCGCAAGGACGAGATCCGCGCGAGCTACCGCACCATCCGGTGCGAGCGCAGCAGCCAGGGGCAGGTGCTGGAGACGGTCAACACGGTCCCCGGCACGATCGGCTACGCGGAGCTGCACGTGGCGGGGGACGCGCGCCGCTACCCGAACGTGCGGGTCCTCAGCCTGGACGGCCGCAGGGCCGGGGGCCCTCCGGCGATGGGGACCTATCCGTTCGTCGCCCCGGAGGTCTTCTACACCGCCGGTCTGCCGCCGAACGGCAGCCCGGCGGCGGCGTTCCTGACCTTCCTCGCCGGTGCCGAGGCCCGCGGGATCCTGCAGCGGGCGGGGTCGTCGGTGTGCGTCGGCGCGGACGCGCAGGTCGTCGCCCGCTGCCAGGTCACCTGAACGCCTCAGACGTTGCCGCCCGGCAGGACGGCGGTCACCGGCCCCGGCGGGAGGGCGTCCCGGTGGAGCGGGTGGGCGGCCGCGGCGACGGTGCCGCTGGGCTCGGCGCGTTCGGCCGGCGACGTGTGGAGCAGGTCCGCCGCCACGGTGATCGTCTCCTCGTCCACCGTGGGCATGTCGTCGACCGGGGGGCGCGCAGCCCGTCGGCGATGGCGCGGTAGGTCTCCTCCACGGGCCAGGCGACGTCGGCGTAGTGCAGCGCGGGCGGCGTCATGGCGCCTCCCCCGGGGTGGTCTTCGGATCGGTGGCGGCCAGCTCGGCCAGCAGGAGCTCCTCCAGCGCCGCCGCGAAGTCGGCGAGCACCGGCCGGTCGAACAGCAGCCGGACCGGGACCGCGAGGCCGAGGGTCTCCCGGATGCGGCCGGTCACGCGGGTGGCGGCGAAGGAGTGCCCGCCGAGCGCGAGGAAGTCGTCGTCGGCCCACACGGTGGGCAGCTCCAGCACCGCCGACCAGATGTCGGCCACCAGGTGCTCGGCGTCGGTCCCGGGCGCGGGCCGGTCGGCCGCCGACCGCGCCTCCGGCACGGGCAGCGCGGACCGGTCGGCCTTGCCGCTCGGCAGCCTCGGCAGCGCGTCCAGCGCCGACCAGCGGCGCGGCACCATGTGCTCGGGCAGCCGGGCGCGCAGGTGCTTCTGGACGACGTCGAGGTCGACGTCGGCGGGGGCGACGTGCCCGACGAGGTGCGCCTCCGGACCCGACCCGGCGGCGGTCACGACGCCGTCGGCCACCTCGTGCAGGACGGCCTCGATCTCGCCCAGCTCGATCCGGTGGCCGCGCACCTTCACCTGGTGGTCGCGGCGGCCGTGGAACTCCAGCGTCCCGTCCGGCCGCCAGCGCGCGAGGTCGCCGGTGCGGTAGCGGCGACCGCCGGGGTGGTGGGGGTCGGCGGAGAACGCCGCGCCGGTCAGGTCGGGGCGGCCGCGGTAGCCGCGCGCGACCCCGGCGCCGCCGAGCACCAGCTCGCCGAGCGCGCCGGGGGGCAGCAGCCGCAGCCAGGGGTCGGTCACGTAGGCGCGCTCGCCCGCCATCGGCGTGCCGATCGGCACCGTCGTGGCGGTGGGCGCGATCGCGCCGGGGGCGACCGGGTGCATCGTGGAGCCGACCGTCGCCTCGGACGGGCCGTAGCCGTTCCACAGCCGCCCGACGAGGGGCGCGAGCCGCGCGGCCAGCGCCGGGTCGAGCGCCTCCCCGCCGCTGATCACCTGGAGGCGGGGGTCGCCCTCCCAGCCGGCCTCCAGCAGCATCCGCAGCGTGGTCGGGACGAGGTCCACCAGCGTCGCGCCGCAGTCGCGGAGCCGCGCGGCGAGCGCGTAGCCGTCCACGGCGTCGGCGCGGTCGAGCAGGACGCAGGTCCCGCCGGCGCTCAGCGGCAGCCACAGCTCCTCGGCGAAGATGTCGAAGGTGACGGGCGCGGCGGCCGGCATGACCTCCTCGGGCCCGAGCCCCATCAGCGCGATCGAGCCCGCGACGAACGCGGCCAGGTTCCCGTGGGTGATCTCCACGCCCTTCGGCCGCCCGGTGGAGCCCGAGGTGAACAACACGTAGGCGAGGTCGTCCGCGTGCGGCGGCTCCGGCTCGGGCGGGTCGCCCTCGACGGGCGGGAGAGCGTCCAGGTCGAGCGTCTCCATGCCGGGGAAGGCCGCCGCCCCCCGGACGAGCATCAGCCGCGCCCCCGCGTCCTCGGCGAGCAGGTGGGAGCGCTCCGGCGGATGGTCGGGGTCGAGCAGCACGTACGCCGCGCCCGCCCGCCACACCCCGAGCAGCGCGGCCGGGAGCCGGTGGTCGCGGGGCAGCACGGCGCCGACCAGCGCGCCGCGTCCGGCGCCGCGCGCCCGCAGCGCGGCGGCGACGCGGGCGGCCTCGGCGTGCAGGTCCGCGTAGTCGTGGGACGCGCCGTCCGGGCCGACCACCGCCGTGCCCCCGGTGCGCGGCAGCGCCTCCGGGACGGTCGCGGGGAACTCCGGCAGCCCGGGACCGGCGGCCCAGGCGAGCAGGGCCTCCCGCTCCTCCGGGCTGACCAGCTCGTACTCCGCGAGCGGACGGCCCGGGTCGGCCAGCGCCGCGCGCAGCACCCGCAGGAACCGGTCCAGCTCCGCCTCGGCCCAGTCCCGGTCGTAGCGGGCGGTGGAGTATTCGAGCTGGATCTCGGGGCCGTCCACGGTCCGGTTGACGAGCCAGCTCAGCTCCTGCGCCGCCGCGCCCGCCCCCGGGTCGGACAGCAGCTCGATCCGGACCCCGCCGCCGGTCGCCTCCATCGGCACCTCGCCGTGCTGGACGGCCAGCATCACCGGGACGCGCGGCAGCTCGGCGGACGGCGTCTCCTGGTGCGCGAGGGCCCGCGCGGTCGCGGCAGCGGCCCGCCGCACCAGCGCGCGGAAGTCGGCCGCGCCGCCCGGCCGCGCCCGCACGGGCAGCGCGTCCACCAGCGGGCCGATCAGCCCCGCCAGCTGGGGGCTGGCCCGGCGCGCCGCCGCCGCTCCGATCACCGGGTCGGCCTCGCCCGACAGCAGGACCAGCGCGGCCAGGTACACCGCGAACGGCGTCGCGCCGCAGTCGCGGGCCAGCGCGGCGACGGCCGGCTCCACCTCCCACGGCAGCGGCCGGCCGACGCGCGCGGCCGACGGGTCGATGCCGAACGGCGCCGGTTCCGGCACGCCGTCCAGCTCCGCCCGCCAGAACGCGCGGTGCGCGCCGGGCGCCGTCTCGGCGGCCTGCGCGGCGGCCACGTCCCCGACCTGCACGGCCGGTTCGGGGACCGCGCGGCCGGCCAGCTCGGCGGCGAGCTCGTCCATCAGGATCCCGACCGAGGCGCCGTCGAAGGCGATGTGGTCCACGGCGACGGTCAGCTCGGCGGCGGTGTCGCCCCGCCAGGCCAGGTCGGCGCGGATCAGCGGCACCTCGGAGCCGAGGTCGAACACGTGCGCCGCGCGCGCCGCGTCCGCCTCGACCGGGCTCTCGGTGAGGGGGACGGGGACCGGCGGGTGGACGACGGCCACCGGGATCCCGTTCTCGCCGGTGACGACCGTGCTGCGCAGCACCTCGTGCCTGCGCACGACCGCGTCGAGCGCGTCGCGCAGCGGCGCGGCGTCGGGGAGGCCGCGTACCCAGAAGCGGAGCAGGAGCGTGGTGACCGGGCGGTCCGGGTGGAGCTGGCGCAGCGTCCAGAACTCGCGCTGCGCGTCGGTGAGCGGGACGGTCGTGCGGCCCGCGTGCCGGACCGGCGGCGCGGCGCCGGACGGGCCCACCGCCGCCAGGCCCGCCGCCGTGGGCGCGGCGAGGAACGCCGCCAGCGGGACGAGGTACCCGCGCCGCCGGGACATCTCGCTCACCACGCGGGCGGCCTGCAGGGAGTGCCCGCCGAGGTCGGCGAACACCGCGTGCGGCCCGACCTCCGGCAGGCCGAGCACGTCCGCGATGACCTCGGCCGCCTCCCGCTCGGCGTCCGCGCGGAACGCCTCGCCGGACGGGTCGGACGGGCGGGCCGCGCCCAGCTCGGGCAGCGCGTCGCGGTCGACCTTGCCGGTGGGGCCTGTCGGCAGCCGGTCGAGCACGCCGATCCCGGAGGGCACCATGTACTCCGGCAGCAGCCGCGCCAGGTGCGCCCTCAGCTCGTCCTCCATGTCGGCGCCGATGGCGGCGCCGATGGCGGCGTCGGCCTCGACGTACGCGACGAGGCGGTCGGCGCGGGCCAGCACGACGGCGTCGCGGACGGCCGGATGCCCGGTCAGCGCGTGCCGCACCTCCCCCGGCTCCACCCGGTACCCGCGTATCTTCACCTGGTCGTCGGCGCGGCCGAGGAAGTGCAGGACGCCGTCCACGGAGCGGACCCGGTCGCCGGTGCGGTACCCGCCCGCGGTGAACGACCGGGCGGTCAGGGCGGGGCGGTTCAGGTACCCGCGCGCCACGCACGGCCCCGACACCCACAGCTCGCCGGGCGTCCCGTCCGGGACCGGGTCGCCGCGCCCGTCCCGCACCGACGTCGCCGCGCCGGTCACCGGGAACCCGATCGGCGGCGCGCCGGTCTCATCCCGGCGCAGCTCGTAGGCGGTGCACAGCGTGGTGCACTCGGTGGGCCCGTAGGTGTTCACGACGCGGCGCACGCCGGGGTTGGCCCAGATCCGGGCGGCCAGCGACGCGGTGAGCGCCTCCCCGCCGGTGCCCACCACGCGCACCCCGGACGGCAGCGGCCGGGTGAGCACGGCGGCCAGCACCGACGGGACGCCGTGGACGGCCGTGACCTCCTCGCGCGCGGGCAGCTCGGGCAGCGCCAGCATGTTCTCGGCCAGGATCACCGTGCCCCCGGCGGCCAGCGGCACCGCGATCTCCAGGATCGAGGCGTCGAAGCAGATCGAGGCGGCGGCCAGGTGGCCGGCCGTCTCCTCCCGCGAGTAGAAGCCGTCGGCCCAGGCGAGCAGGTTCACCGTGTTGCGGTGCTCCACGACGACGCCCTTGGGCCGCCCGGTCGAGCCGGACGTGTAGATCACGTACGCCGGGTCGCCGCCGCCGCCGGGCACCCGCGGCGGTTCGGCGCCCTCCGGCACGTCCTGGACGATCATCGGCTCGGCGCCGGTCGCGGCGGCCGTCGCGGCGAGCGCGGCGCTGGTCAGCACGACCGGGAACCCGGCGTCCGCGCCGATCAACCGCAGCCGCTCGGCGGGGTAGGCCGCGTCGAGCGGCACGTAGGCCGCGCCCGCCTTCCAGACCGCCAGCAGCGCCGGGACGAGCCATTCGTCCCGCTCCAGGCAGATCCCGACCAGGTCGCCGCGGCCGATCCCCCGATTCGCCAGCGCGCGGGCGAGCGCGCCGGCCCGGCGCTCCAGCTCGGCGTAGCTCGACCGGTGCGCGCCGGCGACGACGGCGGTCCGCTCGGGCGCGCGGCGTGCCCGGTCCTCGATGATCTCGTGCGCGCGCTCCGGCGCGCCCGACCCCGAACCCTGTGTCACGTGCTCACATCTCCTTCGATGTCAGTACGAGTCCGTGATCGCGATGTCTGACCGCGGGCCCCCGGCCCGAATGATCGGGATTGTCGATCATGAAGACTTATCTGACAAATCAGACACCGCCCCCGGATTCGGCCCCGTCGCGAGAACGCGCCGGCTCCGATCCCCCGCGGCCGCGGACCCGCCTTCGTGGCCACCGGATCTGACGGCGGACTCCGCCAATTCGACCGCCCCGAAGATGACCACATGTGGCCCTCCGATCGGGCACTCCGATGCCGGCGCACAGCGTGACCATCCCGTCTCGCTGCAGGAACACCGCTCCATCGACGGCAACTTTGTGAGATGTGTAATTAACACTGGAATGGCATGTCAATGGGCAGGGAGAATGATCTCCCATGAGGTCCGACGCCACCATGGAACAGCGTTCCCACGCGGTCAGGGTGCTGATTGTCAGCAATAACCCGGTGGTGCGCATCGGGCTGCACGCCTTGCTGCGCTCGGCTCCGATGTTGGATGTCGTCGGCAATGGCGGGCTCGGCAACTCCACGGCCGAGGCCCGCCGGCTCGCCCCCGATGTGGTGCTGCTGGACGCGACCCCGCCACCGACCGCTGATATCGGCGCGCTCGGCCGGGCCGGCCACGGCGGCCGAATCATCGTGGTGACCGCCGAGCATGATCCGGCCGTACTCGTCGAGACGCTCATGGCGGGCGCGCACTGCTGCCTCGTCTACGGTCATTTCGAGCCGCAGGGCCTCGCCGAGGTGGTGCTGGCCGCCGACCGGGGCGAGTCGCACCTGTCGCCGCCCGCGGCGACGGCGCTCGTCCAGTGGGTGCACGACGGGCGCCCGGCGCGGGTGCGGCCCGCCCCCGCGCTCACCCCCCGCGAGGTCGAGATCATCGAACTGATCGCCGGCGGGCTGACCAACCGGCAGATTGCGCGGCACCTCGTCATCTCCGAGAAGACGGTCAAGAACCACGCCCATCAGATCTATAAGCGGCTGGACGCCGACGGCAGGGAACATGCCATCACCCGCTGGCGAGAATTGAATTCGGCAGCCACCGGGGATGGCGCGGGCCGGTCATAAAACCGGTTACCGGCGAGTTCTATAGGGATAACCCCTGCCCAGGACAGTCCTAGGACCGGGCCCACGTCAAGTTGGGCCCCGCTCCCGCTTTACTTGAACATCGGCGTGCCGCATGCTCTGGGAGCCGAGTTCCCGACCCCCTCAATTCTATTTGAATGTGGATGTGAAGAGCTGTGAAATTCCTCGAACGCGCCGGAGATGCGTCGTGAGCCAGGCCCGCCGTCCCGTCCGCGGCGCCCTTTTCGGCGTCCTGACGGCGGCCGCCCTGACCGTCTGCCCGCAGCTGAGCGCATCGGCCGTCGGCCCCCGGATCGACCTGCAGGTCCTCGTCGTCACCAACGGCAGCTCCTCGGTGGCGGCGGTCGCCGCCCAGCTGAAGAGCGAGGGCGTCCCGTACCGGACCGTCGACCTGCGCCAGGCCGGCCGACCGGTGATCGACGCGGCGTTCCTGTCCGACACCGTCGACGGGGTGCCCCGCGCCAAGTACCAGGCGATCGTCCTGCCCAACGCCGCGCCGTTCGACCGGGCGAACCAGGCCGAGATGGACGCGATCGCGGCGTACGAGGCCAAGTTCGGGATCCGCCAGCTCGACGCCTACGTGTACCCGGGCGCGAACGTCGGGCTGAAGCCGCCCGGCTACTCCGGCACGCTGGACGGCACGCAGGCCCAGGTCACCCCCGCCGGGAAGGCCGACGCGTTCCGCTACCTGCGGGGGCCGCTCAAGTTCGACGACCTCGCCGCCGACGTCTCCGAGAGCTACGGCTTCCTCGCGAACCCGCTGCCCGACGACCCGGCGCACGGCAAGTCCTTCCAGCCGCTCATCACCGCCACCGTCAAGAACGTCACGGGGACGCTCGCCGGCGTCTACAACCACGACGGGCGCAGCGAGCTGCTGCTCACCTACTCGGCCAACAACGAGCAGTGGCAGTTCCGGACCGTCGCGCACGGCCTGGTCACCTGGCTCACCAAGGGCGTCCACCTCGGCCAGAACCGCAACTACTTCGGCGTCCACGTCGACGACGTCTTCCTGCCCGACTCGCGCTGGAGCGTCGAGGACGACTGCACGCCCGGCGAGGACTGCGCCGACGGCGTCGACACCCCGGACATCCGCATGGAGTCCGAGGACGTGGCGTACGCCAACCAGTGGCAGCGGCAGCACGGCTACGCCATCGACCTGGCCTTCAACGCCGCCGGCAGCGACGAGGAGATCAGGAAGCACGGCGACGACCCGCTCACCGACGCCCTCGTCGAGAACCGGGACAGGTTCCGCTGGATCAACCACACCTACGGCCACAGCTACCTCGGCTGCGTGCAGGACAACTCCGTCAGGCCGTGGCGGTGCCAGACCGACCCGCAGACCGGCCAGCCGGTCTGGGTGAAGGCCGAGGACATCAACCAGGAGGTCACCAGGAACATCGAGTGGGCGAAGGCGCGCGGGGTCACCATCGATCCCGCCGAGCTGGTCACCGGCGAGCACTCCGGCCTGCGGATCCTGCCGCAGCAGCCCGAGGACAACCCGAACCTCGTCCCCGGCCTGGAGGGCACCGGCGTCAAGTGGCTGGCCGGTGACGCCTCGCGCGACCCGGCGCAGCGCTCGCTGAGCGGGGTCCGGACCGTCCCGCGCCACCCGTTCAACGTGTTCTTCAACGTCGCCACCGAGGCGGAGGAGGTGGACGAGTACAACTGGATCTACACCAAGCGCGCCGACGGCGGCAGCGGCCTGTGCGAGGACAACCCGTCCACGGTGACGTGCATCGAGCCGCTCAACGCCGACACGGGCTACACCTCCTACATCGTCCCGGTGGACACGCGGATCGCGCTGTCGCACATCGTCAGCAACGACCCGCGCCCGCACTACGCCCACCAGTCGAACATCACCGAGGACAGGATCCTCTACAGGCTGCTCGAAAGCGTCCTGACCTCCTACCGCGCCACGTTCGCCGACAGCTCGCCCGTCATCAACGACGACATGGCGGGGCTCGGCACCGAACTGCGCCGCCAGGCGGCCTGGCGCGACGCGCTGGGCGCGGGCGCCTTCGACAGCGGCGAGGTGACCGCCTACCTCCAGGACGGCACGCTGACCGTCAAGGCACCCGGCGGGCTCGACGTGCCGGTCACGGCGCCGGAGGGCACGCGGCAGGGATCCGACCCGTTCGGCCAGGCGTACGCCGGTGAGCGGTCCGCCTACAAGGCGGGTGACTTCACGATCACGCCGCCCGGGGCCTGATTTGGACATCACCCTTGTGACAGAGGGAACCTATCCGCACAGTTTCGGCGGTGTCAGTGTCTGGTGCGACCAGCTCGTCCGGGGCATGCCCGAGCACGCCTTCAACGTCCTCGCCATCACCGCCTCCGGCTCGGAGCCGGTGGTGTGGGACCTCCCCGGACATGTCACCGCCGAGTCGGTGCCGATGTGGGGGCCGCCCGGTGGGCGGCCCCCGTCCGGCGGGCTCGCCCGCCGGTTCGAGAAGCTGTGCCGGGCCTTCCTCCATGCGATCCTCGCCCCCTCCGGCCCCGAAGCGGAAGTCTTCCCCCACATCCTGAGGGGCCTCTTCGAGTTCGGGCGGGAGGCCGACCTCCAGGCGGCCATGCGCATGGAGGGCCCGGTGCGGTGGCTCATGGACGAGTGGGGCTCGCGCAAGGAGGAGTACGAGCGGATCGGGGTCCGGCCGAGCGTCCACGACGCCCTGACCACGATCGACCTCCTGGAGCACCAGCTGCGCCCGCTGATGCGCCCCGCGCCGGTCGGCGACGTCACGCACGCGGTCTCCAACGGCATCCCCGTGCTGCCCGGACTGGCCGCCAAATGGACCTACCAGACCCCGCTCTGCCTCACCGAGCACGGCATCTACCTGCGGGAGCGCTATATCGGGTTCGGCCGGTCGCCGTACGCGTGGCCGGTCAAGGCGGCGCTGCTGGGGTTCATGCGGCTGCTGTGCTCCGCCGGGTACCGCGCCGCCGACCTGGTGACGCCGTCCAACCTCTACAACCAGCGCTGGCAGATCCGGTGCGGCGCCGACCCCGAGAACATGGAGACCGTCTACAACGGCGTCGACCCCGACGCGTTCCCGGCGGCGGGCGCGGAACCCGCCGTCCCCACGATCAGCTGGGCCGGGCGCGTCGACCCGATCAAGGACCTGGAGACGCTCATCCGCGCGTTCGCCCTGGTCGCCGAGCACATGCCGCAGGCCAGGCTGCGGATGTTCGGGGGGACGCCGAAGGGCGGCGAGAAGTACCGCACCCGCTGCGAGGCGCTCGCCGCCGACCTCGGCGTCGCCGACCGCGCCGTCTTCGAGGGCCGGGTCGACGACATCCGCGACGCCTACGCCGCGGGGTCGGTGGTCGTGCTCTCCAGCATCTCCGAGGGCTTCCCCTACACGCTCATCGAGGCGATGACCTGCGGGCGCGCGACCGTCGCCACCAACGTCGGCGGGGTCACCGAGGCCGTCGGCGACACCGGGCTCGTCGTCCCGCCGCGCGACCCCGAGGCGATGGCGGCGGCCTGCCTGAAGCTGCTCGGGGACGAGGTGACGCGGCGGCGGCTCGGCCACGCCGCCCGCGACCGGGCGCTGGAGTACTTCACCGTCGACCGTGCCGTGGACGCGTTCCGGGCGATCTATGCCGGCCTGGCCGGGCCGGGACCGTCCGGAACCCGACCCGCCGAAGCGAGGCTCGCATGACCACCGCCGTCCAGGACGCGTTCGGGGAGCTCCAGGAGCGCATGGCGGACCTGTGCGGAAACGCCGTCGACCCGCTGGAGGTGACCGCCGGCCTGGAGGCCGACGGGATCAACGACGACGGGGCGCGCCGGTACGGACACACCGACGTGTTCGCGCTCGCCGAGGACCTCTACGACCGGTCGCCGCGCCACCCGCCGGTGCCCGAGGCGGTCGAGGCGCCGTGGCGGGCGGTGCCCTGGCGGCACCTGCTGCGCGGCGTGCTGTTCGGCCTCCCCGGGCTCTGCTTCTTCGCCGCCGAGCCGGTGCTCGCGCGGTCCGCCGCGGGTGTGCTGCTCGTGCTGTCGCTGCTGCTGTCGTGGACGCTGAGCCAGGGGACGGCCTACCTCGGCTACATCCGGCTCGGGCTCGGGAACCGGGCGGCGGCGGCGCGGGTGCTGCGCTACGGGCTCGCCGCCGGGCTCCTGGTGGTGATGCCCGTGACGGCGCTGGCCGGGGCCGTGCTCGCCGCGGGCCCGGCGGCGACGGGGCTCGCGCTCGGGCTGTGCGGCTACCTGCTGTCGGCGATGGTCGTGCAGGTGCACAACGGGGAGCGGCGGCTGTTCCTGGCGCTGATGCCGGGCGCCGCGTCCGTGATCGTCTACCTCGCCCTGCACGGGCTCGGGACGCCGACGGCGGTGCCGCCGTGGGTCTGGGGCTCCTGGCTCACGACGCTGCTGGCCACGGTCGCCCTCGCGATCGTGGCCACGGCGGGGGCCGGGAGGCCCGCCGGGCGCGTGGCGACGCTCCGCGACGTCGTCTCGGCGCTGCCGTTCGCGGTCTTCGGCCTGCTGACCGGCGGGCTGCTGACGTTCACGCTGCTGTGCGCGATCGCCGGGCGGCCCGTGCCGTCCGGCGCCACGACGGTGGCGGTCCTGTCGCTGTCGCTGTCGATGGGCGTCGCCGAGTGGATCCTGTACGTCTACCGCAGGCGCGTGCACGACCTGCTGCGCCTGCACACCGACATCGCGGGCTTCGCGCGGGCGGCCCGCGCCGCGCTGGCGGGGGCGCTCGCCCGCTACCTCGCCGCGCTCACCGCGCTCGTCGCGGCCATCGCGCCGCTCGCCGGGCTGCCGCTCACGGCCGCGACGCTCCGGATCCTGCTGGGGTTCGTCGGCCTGGGCGGCGCGTTCTTCATCGCGCTCGTCCTCCAGGCGTGCGGACGGGTCGGCGTCGTCCTCGCCGCCTCCGCGTCCGCGCTGCTCACCGAGGTGGCCTCCGCCGTCGGCGTCCCCGGGGCCGACCCGGGGACGGTCCAGATGGCGGTGGCCGCCGGGCTCCTGCTCGTCCTCACGGTCTACGCGGGCACGGTCCTCGCCCGCGCGACCTCGCACCGGTAAGTCTCCCGAACGCCCACGTCTCGTATCGACAAGCTCCCAGAAGTCTCCCCGCAAGTCTCCCGCAAGTCCCCCCGTCGAAAGGCAGTGTCCGATGAAGAGCATGGTGGCCGTGACGGGAGCCGACGGATTCATCGGCTCCCACCTCGTCGAGTTGCTCGTGGAACGCGGACACCGGGTCCGCGCCATGGTCCAGTACAACTCGTTCGGGTCGTGGGGCTGGCTCGACTCCCTCCCCCCTGGCGTCCTCGACACCGTCGAGGTCGTCCCGGGCGACGTCCGCGACCCGGAGTCGGTGTACGACCTGGTCAACAAGTCCGACGTCGTCTACCACCTGGCCGCGCTGATCGCGATCCCCTACTCCTACAAGGCCCCGCAGTCCTATGTGGAGACCAACGTCCTCGGGACCCTGAACGTCCTGGAGGCCGTGCGGAGCCTGTGCACGCCGCGGCTGGTGCACACCTCGACGAGCGAGACCTACGGCACCGCCCGCGAGGTCCCGATCGCCGAGACGCACCCGCTGCAGGCACAGTCCCCCTACGCCGCGACGAAGATATCGGCCGACAAGCTCGTCGAGAGCTACCACGCGTCGTTCGGGCTGCCGGTGGTGACGCTGCGCCCGTTCAACACCTTCGGGCCGCGCCAGTCGGCGCGCGCGTTCATCCCCACCGTCATCAGCCAGATCGCCGCCAAGAACGAGGTCGTGAAGGTCGGGGCACTGGAGCCCACCCGCGACTTCACGTTCGTCAAGGACACCGCCGAAGCCTTCTACACCCTCGGCACCGCGCCCGAGCACGCGGTCGCCGGGGAGCTGTTCAACTCCGGGACCGGTCAGGAGATCTCGATGGGCCGGCTCGCCCGGACGATCGCCGACCTGATGGGCGCGGAGACCGAGTTCCGCTCCGAGGCGGCGCGGGAGCGCCCCGCCCGCTCGGAGGTCATGCGGCTGGTCTGCGACAGCGGACGGCTGCGCCGCGACACCGGCTGGCGCCCCCGGTACACGCTGGAGGAGGGTTTGAAGGACACCATCGAGTGGTTCCTCGACCCGCTCAACCTCGCGCGCTACCGGCCGTCCATGTACAACATCTAGGCACGGAGGGGCAACATGCACGCCGTTATTCTCGCTGGCGGCAAAGGAGTGCGGCTCCGGCCGTACACGACCACGCTGCCGAAGCCGCTCGTCCCGATCGGCGACGAGTACGCCATCCTGGAGATCCTCCTTCACCAGCTCTCCCGCCAGGGCTTCCGGTCGGTGACGCTGGCCATCGGCCACCTCGGCCACCTCATCCGCTCCTACGTCGGCAACGGAAGCCGGTGGGGGCTGCGCATCGACTACGCCTCCGAGACGGCGCCGCTCGGCACGATCGGGCCGCTGCTGACGATGCGCGACCGGCTCCCGCAGGACTTCCTCGTGATGAACGGCGACGTCCTCACCGACCTCGACTTCGCCGACCTGCTGGAGGAGCACAACGCGACCCGCCCGCCGCTGACCGTCGCGACCTACGCGCGGCAGGTCTCCATCGACTTCGGCGTCCTCACGACCCGGAACGGCCAGGTCATCGAGTTCAGCGAGAAGCCGACGCTGGACTACCAGGTCAGCATGGGCGTCTACGGCGTCTCGCGCGACTGCATCGCCAAGTACGAGGCGGGCCTGTCGCTCGGCTTCGACGAGCTGGTCCTCGACCTGCTCGCCGAGGGGCGGCACCCGCGCGAGTACCGCTTCGACGGGTACTGGCTCGACATCGGGCGCCCCGACGACTACGACCGCGCCAACGCCGAGTTCCCGCACCTGCGCCCCCAACTGCTGGAGGGCCCGGTCCGGGTGGCGGCCGGAGGGTGCGGGGAGCCCTCCCCGCGCCGGGCGCCGGCGAGCCGGCGATGAGCCGGATCCTGCTGGTCGGCGCCACGGGTTTCGTGGGACGGCACGTCCGGGCACGGGCGGCCGCGACGGGGGTCGAGATCGTCGCGGCGTCGCGGTCGCCGGAGCCGGGCGTGCTCGGGCTGGACCTCGCGGCCGGGGCCGCGCGGGTCGGCGACGCGCTGCGCGACATCGCGCCGGACGTCGTCGTCAACTGCGCCGGGGTCACCGCGGGCTCCCCCGCCGACCTCGTCCGGGGCAACGTCGTGGCGGTGGCGAACCTGGTGACGGCGCTGGCCGCCGCCGAGCGTCCGGTACGGCTCGTCCACCTGGGGTCGGCCGCCGAGTACGGGGAGGTGGAGCACGGGACGCCGGTCACCGAGTCGACGCGGCCGCGCCCGCACAGCCTCTACGGCGTCACCAAGCTCGCCGGGACGGAGCTGGTCGGCGGCGCGCCCGGGGCCGTCGTGCTGCGGGTGTTCAACCCGGTGGGCCCCGGCTCGCCCGGGTCGACGCTCGCGGGACGGCTCGCCGGCGAGCTGCGCCGCACGGACGGCACCGACGAGGACGTCCACGTCGGCCCGCTGACCGCGAGCCGCGACCTCGTGGACGTCCGCGACGTCGCCGACGCCGTGCTCACCGCCGCGCTCGCCCCGGGCGCGCTGCCGCCCGTCCTGAACGTGGGCAGCGGGCGGGCGACGCCGCTGCGCGACCTCGCGGCGCTGCTGCTGCGCGTCACGGGGTCGCGGCGGCGGGTGCTGGAGGCCGCCGCGACCGGGTCGGAGCGCTCGTCGGGCGTCGCCTGGCAGCAGGCCGACATCCGCGCGATCGGCCACGTCCTCGGCTGGGCCCCCGCGACCGACCTGGCCACGTCCCTGCGGGACCTCTGGGCGGAGACCGCGTGCCCGGGCTGAACGGCCGGGTCGGGGCGGTCGCCGTGCCCGCCTACTTCCACCCGGCCGCGGTGGACTGGGCGGCGCTCGCCGACGCCCGCCTCGGCGTCGTCGTCCTCAACGTCGACAGCGGCGCGGGCACCGTCCGCGACCGCGCCTTCGCCGAGGTGGCGAGCCGCGCGTCCGACGCGGGCGTGCGGCTCGCCGGGTACGTCGACACCGCCTACGGCGGGCGCCCCGCCTGCGAGGTCGAGGACGAGCTGGTGCGGTACCGGACCTGGTACGGCATCCGCATGGCCTTCCTCGACCAGGTGTCGGCGGAGCCGGGGCACGTGCTGCGGTACCGGCGGATCACGGCGGGCGCGCGGGGACGGGGCATGACCTACATCGTCCTCAACCACGGCACCTACCCCGACGCCGCGTACTCGGCGCTCGCGGACCTCCTCGTCACCTTCGAGGGGCCCTGGTCGGCGTACCGGCACCTCCGCGTTCCGGCGTGGGCGCGGCGGCTCCCCGCCGAGCGGTTCTGCCACCTGGTGTACGCGGCGCCGCGTCCGGTGCTGGCCCGCGCGCTGGCCCGCGCGCAGCGGTGCAACGCGGGCGTCGTGTACGTCACCGACCGGACCGGCGCCAACCCGTGGGACGGGCTGCCCGAGTACTTCTCCAGCGAACTGGCCCTCGTCTACGCGGAGCGTTGACGAGGGCCGGCCCGCGAACCCGTCTCAGGTGGGACGGCGGTAGACGAAGCCGGACGGCGCGGTGGCGGCCGTCCGGCTTTCGCCGCCGTCCACGGCGGTCTCGTGGAGGCCCTCGACCAGGTCCCGGATCAGGTGGTGGTCGGGGGACAGGGAGCAGGCGGGGTCGGTGCGCGCGGCGTCGCCGGTCAGCGCGAACGCCTGGCAGCGGCAGCCGCCGAAGTCGGTCTCGCGGCGCGGGCAGGTGCCGCACGGCCCGGTCATCCAGCCGGTGCCGCGGTAGGCGGCGAACGCCGGTGACTCCGTCCAGATCCACGACAGCGACCGGTCGCGGACGTTCGGCGGCGCCAACCCCTCGATCGCGTAGGCGGCGGGGCAGGGCAGCGCGGTGCCGTCCGGACCGACGGTGATGGAGCGCATCCCCCATCCGCCCATGCAGGGCTTGGGCACGCCCTCGTAGTAGTCGGGCATGACCCACACCAGCTCGGGGCCGCCCTCCGGGTGGGCGTCGCGGTGCGCGGCGAGCGTCGCCTTCGCGCGGTCGAGCTGCTCGCGGGCGGGCAGCAGCGCGGCGCGGTTGCGCAGCGCCCAGCCGTAGAACTGGACGTTCGCCAGCTCGATCCGCTCGGCGCCCCACGCGGCGCCGAGCGCGATGATCTCCGGCAGATGGTCGAGGTTGTGCCGGTGCAGGACGACGTTCAGCCCGAACGGCACCCCGGCCGCGCGGACCACCCCGGCGGCGCGCCCCTTGTCGGCGTAGGACACGCGCCCGGCGATGAGGTCGGAGCCGGGCGCGCGGGCGTCCTGCACCGAGAGCTGGACGCTGTTCAGCCCGGCCTTCACCAGTTCCTCCAGCCGGGTCGCGGTGAGGCCGACGCCGCTGGTGACGAGCTGGGTGTAGACCCCGGCGCGGTGCGCGGCCGCGACGATCGCGGCCAGGTCGGGGCGCAGCAGCGGCTCGCCGCCGGACACGTGCGCCTGGACGACGCCGAGGTCGGCGGCCTCGCCGAACACGCGCTCCCAGTCGGCGGTGGCCAACTCCCTGCTCCGGCGCACCAGCTCCACGGGGTTCGAGCAGTACGGGCAGTGCAGCGGGCACGCGTGGGTGACCTCGGCGAGCAGCGCCCACGGCGCGGGCGGGACGGTCATCGCAGCCACCCCTCCGCCCGGATCCGCTCCAGGAACGCGGGCACCTCCTCGCCGAGCGGCGCGTCCGGGAACGTTCCGCGCAGCTCGGCGATGATGCCCTCGACGGTGCGGCTGCCGTCGCACAGCCGCAGGATGCGCCCGCCCTCGCCGCTGAGCCGCACCGCGCGCTCGGGCATCAGCAGCAGGTCGCCGCCCCGGACGCGGTCGTGCCGCAGGACGACCGACCCGTCCAGCACGGGGCGCCACACGTCCTCACCCGGCATCGTGCACCTCCGCGCCGGCCCGGCCGGCGAACTCGACCGCGTCGAGCAGCGACCAGAGCACCTCGCACTTGAACGTGAACGCCGCGAGCACCCGCTCCTCGTCGGCCCGCGAACCGCACCAGGCGCGGACGAGGTCCATCGCCTCGCCGGAGTCGCGGCGGCCCTGCCCGACCCGCACCTGGAAGTAGCGCAGCCCCTCGGGCTCCACCCACGGGTAGTGGCGCTCCCACGCGGCGATCCGGGTGGCCATCAGGTCGGGCGCGAACAGCTCGGTCAGCGAGGACGCGACGGCCTCCAGCACGGTCGCGTTCCGGCAGAAGTTCACGTAGCCGTCCACGGCCATCCGGACGCCGGGCAGGACGCCCTCGCCCGACAGCAGCAGGTCGCGGTCCAGGCCCGCGGCCTCGCCGAGGCGCAGCCAGCGCTCGATCCCGCCCTCGCTCCTGGGCGCCTCGCCCCTCGCGGTGTCGGCCGGGCCGTCGAGGGCGGGCGGCCCGTCGTGGTCGTGGATGCGCCGGATCCAGGAGCGCCGCAGCTCGCGCGTGCCGAGCCGGGCGAGGATCAGCGCGTCCTTCACCGGGATGTGGCGCTGGTAGTGGAAGCGGTTGAGGATCCAGCGGCGCAGCTCGTCGGGGGTCAGCGCCCCCTCGTGCATGCGGAGGTTGAACGGGTGCCGGTGGTGGTACCGCCGCTCCCCCAGCGCGCGGAGCCGCTCCTCCAGCGACCCGTCGGGGCGCCCGTTCGGGCCTCCCTCGGGCAGGGTCGCGCTCACAGTTCGATCACCATTCTCTCCCGGGCGACCTCGATCCCGGACGCGGCGAGCCGGCGGTGCCCGGCGTCGTCCGGATCGACGAGCGGGTTGGTGTTGTTGAGGTGGGTGTACAGGCGCCGCGCGGCGGGGACGTCCGCGAGCCGCTCGGCCGTGCCGCCCGGTCCCGTGATCGGCAGATGGCCCATCTCGGTGGAGGTGCGGCTGGAGCAGCCCGTGCGGCGGGGCTCCTCATCGTCCCAGAACGTGCCGTCGACGAGGACGCAGTCGGCGTCCTTGATGGCGCGGTCCAGCTCGTCCGGCCAGACGCCGAGGGCGGGCGCGTAGACGACCGCCCTGCCGTCCCGCCGGTCGCGGATGCGCAGGGCCACCACCCAGGCGTCGTCGCCGCCCGGGGCGCCCGGCAGCTCGACCGCGTAGCGGGGGCGTTTGCCGGAGACCCTGATCCCCTGCACCTCCAGCGGCCCGCCCTCCAGCGGCTCGGGCGCCGTCAGCGCGAGGTCCGTCCAGGTCAGCCGCGTGTAGGGGGCGAGGACGCGGTCGAGCCGGAGCCCGGCCGACAGCGCGGACCGGACGGCGCCGGTCGCGACGATCCGCACCCCGTCGGCCTCCCGCAGCCGCGGCAGGCCGAGCGTGTGGTCGAGTTCGGCGTCGGTGAGGATGACCCCGGCGACCGGGGTGGCGCGCCGCTCCGGTCCGGGGTGCAGCGGCCCGCACTCCTCGATCTGCTCGCCGATGTCGGGCGTCGCGTTGACGATGTACCACCGTCCCGCACCCGCCTCGACGGCGATCGAGGCGTGCCGGCGCCGCCGTCCCGGCTCGGCGCGGGCGGCGGCGCACCCGGGGCACGCGCAGTTCCACTGGGGAACGCCGCCGCCCGCCGCGGTGCCGAGAACCAGCAGCCGCATCGAGGCGGGTCAGATCTCGGCGCCGAAGTAGGCCGTGACCTCAAGTGCCGTGTCGATGACCTGGTAGTCGGGCGTCGCCCACACGGTCGTGGCGGTCCGCTCGTGCTCGGTCTCGGTCGTGTTCTCCATGGCGGGGCACCTTCCTCTGGGTTTGCCCGGAGCGTATGCCGGGCCCGTGCGCGGGCCTAGTCATGGCCTGCCAGGAACGTGCGTCCCAGTGACCACTTCGTTCCTTCAGGGGTTGACGGAGCGCCGCCGACGCGTCACCTTACTGACAGGAAAGTTTCCTTTGAGTTGGTTTTGCCGGGCCGGCTCGCTCCGCTCCAGGCACCGCGGTGCCTCCCCGCCAAGGAGAAGCAGATGCCCAGGAAGTCAAGCCTCGCCGTCGCCGCCGCCGTGACCGTAGGACTCCCGCTGGCGCTCGCCGTGCCCGCGTGGTCGCACGGGTACACCACCTCCCCGGCCAGCCGCAGCTACCTGTGCGGCCAGCACAAGGTGAACAACTGCGGCCAGGTCCAGTGGGACCCGGACGGCGTCGAGGGCCCGAAGGGGTTCCCGAAGTCCGGCCCGCGCGACGGCACGATCTGCGCCGGCGCCGACAGCCGCTGGTCGCCGCTGGACGACCAGCGCGGCGGCACCGGCTGGCCCGCGACGAAGGTGACCTCCGGTTCGGCGTTCAGCATCAGCTGGCGCTTCACCGCCGCGCACTCGACCTCGTCGTTCCGCTACTTCCTCACCAAGGACGGCTGGAACAGCACGCAGCCGCTGACCCGCGCCGCGCTGGACCCGACGCCGTTCATCCAGCAGAACATGGGCGGCCGGCAGCCCTCCAACCCCACCGTCCACAACGGCACGCTCCCGCAGCGGACCGGCCGGCACGTCCTGCTCGCGGTCTGGGACATCGCCGACACCGGGAACGCGTTCTACCAGTGCTCGGACCTCGACTTCGGCTGAGGTCCGCGGGCTGACGGCGGCCACCGGCCGGTGACGCCGTGAGCCGGCCCCGAACGGGGACGGGAGGTCGCGCCAGGGCTACGCGCGGCCTCCCGTCCCGCCATGCCTCCGGCACGGGCGTCAGGGCGGTAACGTGGCGTACGTGCGCCTTCACGTGGGATGTGCGATGTGGACTCACGCGCCCTGGCAGGGGCGCCTGCTGCCCCACCCGCTGCCCCCGAAGGAGCGCCTGCGCGCGTACGCGACGTGGTGCAACGCGGTGGAGGGCAACACGACCTTCTACGCGACGCCGCCGCGCGGCTCGGTGGAGTCGTGGGCGGCGCAGACCGCGCCCGACTTCCGCTTCGTGGCCAAGCTGCCGAAGCCGGTGACGCATCAGCACCGCCTCGCCGGCGGCGACGACGAGGTCCGGGCGTTCCTGCACGCGATCGAGCCGCTCGGGACGCGCGTCCACGCGCTGTGGGTCCAGCTCCCCGCGTCGTTCGGCCCGGCCGACGTCGGCACGCTGGCCCGGTTCATGCGCCGCCTCCCCCGCCACTACGGGCAGGCGGTCGAGGTCAGGCACCGCGCGTTCTTCGAGGACGCGCGCGCCGAGCGCGAGCTGGAGCGCGCCCTCGCCGCGACCGGCGCCGAGTGGGTGCCCTTCGACACCACCGCGCTGTTCCGGAACCGGCCGGCGACCGACGCCGAGCGCGACGCCTGGACGAGGAAGCCGCGCCTGCCCCGGCGCTCGCGCGCGCTGACGGGCCGGCCGATCGTCCGCTACCTGGGCCGCGACGACACCGACGCGACCGTCGAGGGCTGGCGCGACTGGGTGCCGACCGTCGCCGGGTGGCTGCGGGAGGGCCGCTCGCCGACCGTGTTCGTCCACACGCCCGACAACGCCGAGGCGCTGACGCTCGCGCGCCGGTTCCACGACGAGGTCAGGGCGCTGGTGCCGGAGGTCGAGCCGCTGCCCGAGCCGCTCCCGGCGGGGCCGCCCGCCCTGTTCTGACCCCTCACGAGCCGGGGTAGATCCGCTTCTCCTCGTCCGTCAGCCCCCGGACGGCGCGCCGCCGCGCCAGCTCCAGGACCTCAGCCCCGGGGCCGCAGATCTCGCACTTCCACGTCCGGACGAACCGTCCGGCGAGGCCGGTGGGCCGCCACGCGCCGCCCGCGAGCACCGACGCCGACCCGAGCGGGGCGACCAGCCGCCCGCCGGGGGCGAACGCGGGCCGGACGACGGTGCCGCCGAAGCCGTCCAGCACGACGGGGTCGGTGCCGCCGTCGGTGCGCCAGAGCCGCAGGGAGCCGTCGGCCTCGGTGGTGGCGAGCCAGGCCCCGTCCGGGCTGAACGCCAGGTCCCGGGTCACGATCGTGTCGTCGCCCGGCAGGACGGCCGTGGGCGCGCCGTGTCCGCCGGCGTCCATCAGGCGGACGGAGCCGTCGTCGGAGGCCACGGCGAGGCGCCGGCCGTCCGGGCTGAACGCGATCGTCTCCGCCTCATCGCGCAGACCCCGCACGATCGTCGGCTTCCGCTTGCCGGTCAGGTCCCAGATCCCCACGGTGTCGCCCTCGGCGGCGCCCGCCAGGAAGCGCCCGTCGGGGCTGAACGCGGGGGCCGCCGCCCGGCCGAGGGCGCCGCTCTCCCCAGGCCGGTCCCCCCAGCCCAGCAGCGGCGCCAGGTCGCCGCGCGCGCCGACCTCCCAGACCTGGGCGGGCGCGGCACCGTGGCCGGACGCCGCGAGGCGCCGCCCGCCGGGGCCGAACGCGAGCGCCCACACCGTCAGGTGGCCGGTGTCCGCGGTGACCGGCCGCGCCGCGCCGTCCCGCAGGTCCAGCAGGTGGACGGCGTGCCCGTCGCCGCCGTAGGCGAGCCACCGTCCGTCCGGGCTCAGCGCGACGGCCCGCGTGGACCCGGCGGGCCCCGCCACGACGCGCGGTGCGCCGCCGCGCGCGGTGTCCCAGACGCGGATCGTGTCGCCGCCGAGCGGCGTCGTCGCGACCGTCCGCCCGTCGGCGCTGGTCGCGCGGACCGCGCCGGTCGCGGGCTCGGAGCCGAACGGCGGCCCGGACGGGCCCGCGCCGCCGGAGGCGATGTCGAAGATCCGTGCCGTGCCGTCGGTGGAGACCGTCGCCAGCGACCGGCCGTCGGGGCTGAACGCGGCGCCGACCTGCGCGCCGACCGGGACGCGGAGGGGGAGCGGCCCGACGTCGGCGCCCATCGTCCACACCCGCACGACCCGGTCGATCCCGAACGTCGCCATCCGGCGGCCGTCGGCGCTGACGGCCAGGCCCTTGACGCCGCCCTCGCTCGTGCCGTCCAGCACGGCCTGCGGTTCCCACCGGCCGCGCTCGGGCCAGCCGGGCACGTTCCACACCTTCGCCCTGCCCCGGTCGACGGCGGCGAGCATCGTCCCGCCGGGGCTGAAGGCGACGGCGCCCGCGTCGCGCTGGTCCCCGCCGCCGCGCGCCGCGTCCCGGACGACCCTGGGCCGGTCCCCGGTCACGTCCCAGATCCGGACCGGCGAGCCGATCCCGCCCGCGGCGATCCGCGCGCCGTCCGGGCTGAACGCGACCGCGCTCACCGCGAACCGGTCGTGGACGCGGAACACCACCGGCTTGCGCCTCCCCACGAGATCGAAGATCCAGACCTCGTTGCCGCGCGTCCCGGCGAGCCTGCGCCCGTCGGGGCTGAAGTCCAGCCCGCGGACGCCGAGCCCGCCCTCGCCCCGCAGCACCCTGCCCGTGGTCCGGTGCCGCCCGTCCCACAGCTTCACCCGGCCGTTGACCTCGCCGGTCGCGAGCCACCGGCCGTCGGGGCTGAACGCGGCGCTGCTCCAGGCGCCCGCGAGACGCGCGGCCGGGAAGCCGCCGCCGGGGACGAGGTCCGCGCCGCGCCAGCTCATGACCTGGAGACCCTTCTGGTCCCAGATCGCGATCCGGCTCCGGTCGGGGCTGGACACCATGGCGCCGTCCACGCTCGGTCTCATGCCCGCCAGCGGGACGGCGCGCCGCAGCCGCGCGTCGCGCACGGCCTGCCGCAGCACCAGGTCGGCCTCCCGCGTCGGCTCCACCTCGTAGGCGCGGGTCGCGAGCAGCAGCGCCAGCTCGGGGTCGAGGTCGAGCTGCCGCCGCGCGTTGGCCGCGAGCTGCCGGGACAGGGCGCGGTCGCGCTCCTGCGCCGTCCGGTCCGCCTGGACGAACGCGACGACGGCCAGCACCCCGACCACCGCCGCGACCAGCCCGAGACCGCCGAACCCGGCCCGGACGCGGCGCCGCGCCGCGACCCTGCGGTGCTCCTCCCGCTCGCGGCCGGCGGCCAGGAACGACCGTTCGAGCTCGTTCAGCGCCGCGGCGGCGCCGTCCCACTCCGCGAGCCGTCCGCCCCGGTAGAGGAACTCCTCGTCGCGGCCTCCCCGCTCCCAGTCCGCGGCGGCCGCCGTGAGCCGGTGGTGCCGCAGCAGCGCCTCGCGGTCGTCGGTCAGCCATCCCCGCAGCCGCGGCCAGGCCCGGATCAGCGCCTCGTGCGCGACGTCGACGGTGTCGCCGTCCACGACGATGAGGCGGGCGGCGGCGAGCACGTCCAGGACGGCGTCCACCTCGCCCGGCTCGCCGACGCCGGTCAGCTCGTCCCGGTCCATCCGGCGGCGGGTGTCCTCGGTGCCCTCGCCGAGCGCGGTGAGGCGCAGGAACACGGCGCGGGCGAGCGCGCGGCGGGGCGGGTCCAGGTCCTCGTAGACGCGTTCGGCCGTCCTCGCGATCGCCTCCCGCACCCCGCCGGTCGCCGTGTAGTCGGCGAGCCGCAGCACGGGGCCCGGCGCGCGGGTCCACGTCTCGCGGAGCGCGTGCGCGGCGAGCGGGAGCGCGCCCGGCCGCCCCGCCGCCTCCGCGACCACGGTCGCGACGAGGTCCGGCTCCACCGCCAGGCCCACCCGCGCGGCGGGCTCGACGACGATGTCGCGCAGCTCCTCGGCGGTCAGGGGCCCGACCGGCACCTGCACGCCCGCGCGCAGCGCCGCGACGAGCCCGGGGTGCCGCGCGCAGTGCCCGTAGAAGTCGGTGCGGACGCCGATGACGAACGCCAGCCGGTCCCCCGCCAGCGCGGTGAGGACGTCGAGGAAGCGGTCGCGCTCCTCCTCCGCGCAGAGCGTGAACACCTCCTCGAACTGGTCGACGACCACGAACGCCCGCTCCACCGGCGCCTCCGGCGGGTCGGCGGCGAGCGCCGTCCGCGGGTCGGAGCCGGAGATCGGGGCGAGGGCCGCGGCCAGCTCGTCCAGGGGGTGCTCCCCCGGCGCCAGCAGGACGGCCGGCGTCCCCGTCTCGGCGAGGCCCGGGAGCAGCCCCGCGCGCAGGATCGAGGACTTGCCGCTGCCGGACGCGCCGAACACCGCCGTCAGCGGCGCGCGGGCCGCCGCCTTGAGCAGGTCCCCGACCAGCTCGGAGCGGCCGTAGAACAGGTCGGCGTCGCCCTCCTGCAAGGGCGCGAGGCCGGGGTAGGGGCAGCGGCGCCGGTCCCGCTCGACCTCCTGCGCCGCCTCCCGCCAGCGGCGCTCCCACTCGTCCCGGTCGCCGCCGCAGGCGCCCGCGTAGGCGAGCGCGGCCTCCAGCGTCGGCAGCCGGACGCCGGTCGCCGCCTCCGCCAGCGTGCTCCGGGAGAAGTGCGCGCGCCGCGCCAGCTCGCGGTAGCTCGGCCGCCCCGCCTCGTTCCGCAGCCGCCGCAGCTCCCAGGCCAGCCGCTCGACCGGCCCCGCCTCCGGATCCAGCGGACGTTCGGGCCGTCCCATGCCACCCCCCGGTAGTGATCCTGGACGGAAACCCTAGAGAGCGGCCGATCCACCGACAAGTTCGTCGTTTCCGGGTGGAACCGGTGTTGACCCAGAGCGCGCTCCAGCTCCTGACGTCTCGGATCAACCACCGAGGAGGAGCCTTGTCTGCGGTACCGCAGGCTCGGACGCACCGGCGTCGAGGTGAGCACCCAGTGCCTCGGCGCGATGAGGTTCGGCGAGCAGGGCGACGCCGACCACGACGACGGCGTCCGCGCGATCCGCCGCGCGCTCGACGCGGGGACGTGCGCGAGCCGTCCCCGCGGCCCGAGGGGCGGCGCTCCTCGCGGTGGCCCCGCTGGTGACCTGGGGTTCGTCGGAGGTGGCGGCTAGCATCGGCTGACGGCACCCCGGCGGCGAGAGAGGCACCGAAATGGACGTGTTGGAACGGCTCCGCGAGATCTCCCTGGCGCTTCCCGAGGCGGCGGAGAAGCCCTTCGGCGGCCACACCGCCCCCTCTTTCCGGGTCCGCGACAAGCTCTTCCTGATGACGAGCGAGGACGGCCTCTCGGCGATGTTCAAGGCCGGGCCGGGGGTCCAGGAGGCCCTGGTCGCGGAGTCGCCCGAGCGGTTCTTCGTCCCGAAGTACGTGGGGAGCAAGGGCTGGGTGGGCGCGCGGCTCGACGTCGACCACGACTGGGACGAGATCGCCGAGCTGGTCGAGGACAGCTACCGCCTGATCGCTCCCAAGCGGCTGTCCGCGCTCCTCGACCGGGGTTAGCCTCCGCGCGGCTCCAAGTGCGCCGCGCGCCGCTCCACGTGCCGCCGCTGGACGGCGTTATCGCGCGATTGCGGGCGGAAGCGTGATATACGGGAACCGACCATGATCAGCGGGGTGGCCGCGCCGTACGGCGGCCCCCCGCTTCCATTTCGGGGAATGGACATCGGATGCGACGCCCACCGGGCCCGCAGGCGCTCGTCGACGCCGTGCGGTCGGCGGCGCGCCGGTCGCCGGACCGCCCCGCGCTCCGTGGCGCGGGCGGCGAGATCGGCTACGGCGACCTGGCCGACCGGCTCGCCTCGGCCGAGCCGGGGAGCGACCGTCGGGTGCTGCCCGTGTCCGGCACGGTCGACGACGTCGTCGCGCTGCTGCGCCTGGCCTGCGGCGGGCACGACGTGCTGCTGCTCGACGCCGCCGCCACGGCCTGGGAGGCCGAACGCGCACGCGGGCTGTTCCAGGGGGCCGAGACCGGGGACGCGGCGCCCATGCTCGGCCTGTGCACCTCGGGGACCACCGGCCTGCCGAAGATCGTCGAGGTCGGCTGGCCGGAGCTGCTGGCGAACGCGCGGGCCTGCGCGCGGGCGCTGCGGTTCGGCGAGCGCGACGTCGTGTGGAGCACCGCCGCGATGCCGCACCGCATGAGCCTCGACCGGGCCCTGCTCGCCGGGCTGCTGTCCGGCGCGACCGTGGTGATGCGCTCGGGGCTGCTCGGACCGGCCGAGTTCCACCGCACGCTGCTGGAGGGGCGGGTGACCGTCCTGCTGACGATCCCGTTCCTGTATCGCGGCTACGCCGAGCGGCTGGCGCGCGAGCCCGACGTGGTCCGGAGCTGGGCGCTGCGCGCCTGCGTCGCGGGAGGCGAGGTGCTGCCCGACGACCTGCGCGCGAGGTGGCCGGAGGTGACCGGCCTGCCGCTGCTCCCCGCCTACGGCACGACCGAGGACGGCTCGCTGACCCTCGGACGCGGCGACCCCGGCGAGGGCGTCGGCACGCCGCTGGAGGGCGTCGAGCTGACGGCCGACGCGTCCGGCGAGGTCATGGCCCGCCACACCCGGGCGGACGGCGCGCCCACGCCGTGGCGGCGCACCGGCGACCTGGGCCGCCTCGACGACCGCGGCCGCCTCCACCTCACCGGACGGCGCGGCGGGCTGATGAACATCGGCGGGCGGCGGGTCGACCCGCACGAGGTCGAGCAGGCGCTGCGGATGAACGGCCGCGTCGTCGACTGCGTCGTCGCGGGAACGCCAGGGGCGAACGGGGAGGAGATGGTGGCCTTCGTGGTGACCGACGGAGACGTGCCGAACGCGGAGATGCGCCGGAGCCTGGCCGCCCTGCTGTCGCCGCACAAGCTCCCGAGCCGGTTCGTCCGGCTCCCGGAGATACCGCGCGGCCTCACCGGGAAGGCGCGCCGCGGCATGCTCGTCGCCGACCTGATGCGCCGCGCCGAGGCGGAGGGCCGATGAGCTGGTTCGCGACGGGCGCGCCCCGTTCCGGCGCGCGGACGCGGCTGCTGTGCCTGCCCTATGCGGGGGGCGGCGCGGGCGCCTTCCGCGGCTGGGCCGAGCTGCTCCCGGACGTGGAGGTCGTGCCCGTCCGGCTGCCCGGACGCGAGGCCCGCGCCGACGAGCCGCCGGCCGTGGACCTCGACGCCCTCGCCCGCGCGGCGCTGCCGGTGACCGACCGCCCCTACGCCGTGTTCGGCCACAGCATGGGCGGCCTGCTGGGGTTCGAGCTGTGCAGGCGGCTGCGCCGCCTCGGCGCTCCCCCGCCCGAGCGGCTGTTCGTGAGCGGCTCCCCCGTCCCGCACGTCCCGCTGTCGCGGCCGCGCGTCGCCGACATGCCCGACGGCGAGCTGACCGCCTGGCTGGCCGAGCTGGGCGGCGCCCCGCACGAGGTGCTGGACGACCCGGCGATGCGCGCCGTCTGGCTCCCGATCCTGCGCTCCGACTTCGCCTTCACCGACGACTACCGCTACACGGCGGAGGCGCCGTTCGGCTTTCCCGTCACCGCGTTCGCGGGCGGCGAGGACGCGATGGCCGGTCCCGGTGAGATGTCCGGATGGCGGGCGCACACCTCCGCGGGATTCACCCTCCGGGTTCTTCCGGGCGACCATTTCTTCCTGCATTCGGCGCGCCGGGAACTGCTCGCGTCCATCGCCCGCGACCTCCGTCCGGAACCGGCGGCGGCCCCGGCCGACGAGCCGATCGCCATCATCGGGATGAGCGGGCGCTTCCCGGGCGCGCACGACCTCGACGCCTACTGGCAGAACCTGATCGGCGGAGTGGAGTCGATCCGCCGCTCCACGCCCGAGGAGCAGATCGCGCTCGGGGTCCCCGAGCACGTCGCGCGGCATCCGGCGTTCGTGCCCGCCGCGTCCGTCCTGGACGGCGCCGACCGCTTCGACGCGGCGTTCTTCGGCCTCACCCCGCGCGAGGCGGAGATCCGCGACCCGCAGCACCGCCTCCTGCTGGAGACCGCGCACGCCGCGCTGGAGCACGCCGGATACGACCCCGGCCGCTACGCGGGCGACATCGGCCTCTACGCCGGGACGGGACGCGGCACCTACGGCTTCGAGCTGGTGCGGGCCAACCGCGCGGTGGTGGACAGCGTCGGCACGCTGGCCGTCTCGTCCGCGAACGACCCCGACTTCCTGGCGACGTTCGTGTCGCACCGGCTGAACCTGCGCGGGCCGTCCATGACCGTGCAGACGGCGTGCTCGACGTCGCTGGTCGCGGTGCACCTGGCCGCCGAGGCGCTGCGCCGCGGCGACTGCGGCATGGCGCTGGCCGGCGCGTCCTCGATCGTGATCCCGCACGGTCACGGCTACCTGTACCAGGACGGCGGCGTCGTCTCCCCGGACGGCAGCTGCCGCCCCTTCGACGCCGACGCCCGGGGGACGATCTGGGGCAGCGGCGCCGGTGTGGTGGTCCTCAAGCCGCTGTCCGCCGCGCTCGCCGACGGTGACACGGTGCACGCGGTGGTCCTCGGCTCGGCGGTCAACAACGACGGCTCCGCCAAGGAGGGCTTCTCCGCGCCGGGCGTCGACGGCCAGGCCGCCGTCGCCGCGCGGGCGCTGGCCAGGGCGGGCGTCGACCCTCGCAGCGTCGGCTACGTGGAGGCGCACGGCACGGCGACCGCGCTCGGCGACCCCGTCGAGGTCGAGGCGCTCAGCCGCGCGTACGGCGCGGGCGGCTCGGGCGGCGCGGGCGGTCGCGGATGGTGCGGGATCGGCTCGGTGAAGTCGAACATCGGGCACCTCATCAGCGCGGCGGGCATCGCGGGCCTCATCAAGACCGTGCTCGCGCTGAACGAGGAGCTGATCCCGCGCACGCTCCACTTCGAGCGGCCCAACCCCCGGATCGACTTCGCGAACGGCCCCTTCCGCGTCGTCGACACGCTGACCCCGTGGCCGCGCGGCCCCCGGCCCCGGCGCGCCGGGGTGAGCGCGTTCGGCATCGGCGGCACCAACGCGCACGTGATCGTCGAGGAGGGCCCGGCGCCGCGTCCGGCGGAGCCGCCGCGAGCGCCGTGGCACCTGCTGCCGCTGTCGGCGAGGACCGGGGCCGCGCTCGACGACATGCGCGCGAACCTGGGCGCCCATCTGGCGTCCGAGGACGGCGCGGACATCGCCGACGTGGCCCACACCCTCCAGGTCGGACGCGCCGAGCACCCGCACCGCGCCGTCGTCGTCGCCCGCGACGGGCAGGACGCCGCCCTCGCGCTGGCCTCCGACCGCGTCCGCTCCGGCTCCGTCGAGGGCCCGGCCGCCACGCCCGTGTTCCTCTTTCCCGGCCAGGGCGCGCAGTATCCGGGCATGGGCGGCGGCCTCCACCGCGCCTACCCCGTCTTCCGTGACGCCGTCGACAGGTGCGCCGACCTGCTCGAACCGCACCTGGGCCTGGACATCCGCGACCACCTCCTCGCCGACTCCCCGCGTTCGCCGGACCGGACCGAGCTGGCCCAGCCCGCGCTGTTCACCGTCCAGTACGCGCTCGCGGAACTCCTGCGCTCATGGGGGATCCGGCCCGCGGCGATGCTGGGGCACAGCGTCGGCGAACTCACCGCGGCGTGCCTCGCCGGGGTCTTCGCGCTGCCCGACGCCCTCGCGCTGGTCGCGGCGCGCGGCCGGCTCATGGGGCGGATGCCCGCCGGGGCGATGCTCGCGGTGCCGCTGCCCGAGGACGAGGTCGCCGCGATCCTGCCGGAGGCGGTGTCGGTCGCGGCGGTCAACGGGCCCGGCACGTGCGTCGTGGCCGGGCCGACCGAGGCGGTGGAGGCGTTCGCCGCGACGCTCGCCGGGCGCCGCACGCCCAGCCGGAGGCTGCGCACGTCCCACGCCTTCCACTCGGCGATGATGGACCCGGTGCTGGAGGAGTTCGCCGAACTGGTCGCGAAGGTGCCGAGGAACCGGCCGAACGTCCCGTTCCCGTCCTGTGTCACCGGCGACTGGATCACGGCGGAGCAGGCGACCGACCCGGCGTACTGGGCCCGCCACCTGCGCGCGCCCGTCCGCTTCGGCGCGTGCGCGGAACGCCTGCTCGGCGCCGGTGACCGGGCGGCGGTCGAGGTCGGCCCGGGGCGCACGCTGACCGAGCTGTGCCGTCCGCACGGCGTCCTGCCCACGCTCGACTCCGGCGACGACGCCGCCCTGCTCGGCGCGGTCGGCGGGCTGTGGCTGCGCGGCGTCCCCGTCGACTGGGACGCGCTGTCCGGGCCGGGCCGCCGCCGGGTGCCGCTGCCGACCTACCCCTTCGACCGCCGCCGGTTCTGGGTGGACGCCCCGCCGGACGCCCCGCCGGACGCCGGGACGGCGCCGGAGGTGCGGCGCCCGACGGTGGACGACTGGTACGAGGTTCCGGGCTGGCGGCAGGCGGCGCCCCTCCCGCGCCAGGCCGCTGGCCTGGGTCCCTGCCTGCTCCTCCACGACGAGGACGGGCCCGGCGAGGCGTTGGCGGCCCGCCTGCGAGCCGGTGGCGCCGCCGTGGTGAGCGTCCTCCCCGGCCACGGCTACACGCGCCGGGACGAGGACACGTTCACGGTGGACCCGTCCGACCGCGACGACCACCTCCGGGTCCTGGACGCACTCGCCGAGGCCGGGCGGGCACCCGGGCGGATCATCGCCGCCTGGGGGCTGCGTCTCCCGCCGGCCCCCTCGACACCGCCCGACGCGGCGTTCGCCGACCGCGCGTTCTTCGGCCTGCTCGCCCTGGCCCAGGCGCTGGCGGAGAGCCCCGCGTCCCCGCTCGCCCTGGACGTCGTCACCGCACACGCCCAGGACGTCCACGGAACCGACCTGCTCGCACCCGAACTCGCGACGGCCGCCGGGGTGGGCCGCGTCCTCCCGCGGGAGCTGCCGCACGTCACCTGCCGCCACATCGACACCGACCTCGGCGGCGCGCGGACGCTCGCGCGGCTCGCGGTGGAACTGGGCGCGGACGACGCGGAACCCGTCGTCGCCCTGCGCAACGGGCGGCGCTGGACGCCGGCGACGACGCGGGTCCGGCTGGAGGAGGGCCAGGACCCCGCCTGGCGCGACCGGGGCGTCTACCTGATCACGGGCGGGCTGGGCGGGCTCGGGATCTCGATCGCCGAGCACCTCGCCCGCGAGGCCCGCGCCCGCCTCGCGCTGCTCGGACGGTCCGGCTTCCCCGACCGCGCTTCCTGGGCCGGGTGGCTCGCCGAGCACGATCCCGGCGACCGGACCTCCCGCGCGATACGCGCGATACATCGGATGGAGGAGGCCGGAGCCGAGGTCGAGGTGTTCTCCGCCGATGTCACCGACCCCGTCGCGCTGCGCCAGGTCAGAGAGCAGATCGCGAAGCGCTTCGGGGAGGTCGCGGGCATCGTCCACGCGGCCGGCGTCCCCGGCGGGGGCCTGATCGAGGTCAAGACCGCGGCCGCGGCGCGCGCCGTGCTCGTCCCCAAGATCGCCGGCACGCTCGCGCTCGCCGAGGTCTTCGGCGACGACCCGCTGGACGTCTTCGCGCTGTGCTCCTCGGTCACCGCCCTCGCGGGCGGCCTCGGGCAGGCGGACTACTGCGCCGCCAACGCCTTCCTGGACGCCTACGCGCGCAGCCCCCGCCGCGTCTCCGCCCCGGTCGTCTCGGTGAACTGGGGCGAATGGCTCGACGTCGGCATGGCGGCGGAGGTCGGCGTCCCCTACGCCCACGCGTGGACGGCGTCCGACGCGCACCCGTGGCTCACCGCGCGCCGCGACGACCCGTCCGGCTCGTCCCACTTCCGGGGCCCGATGTCGCCCGCGACCCATTGGGTGCTGGACGAGCACAGGGTGCAGAACACGCCCGTCCTCCCCGGCACGGCCCATCTCGACCTGATGCGCGCGGCCTTCCTCGCCGTGGAAAAAGGCGGAACGGGCACGGTGGAACTGCGCGACGTCGCCTTCGCCTCCCCGCTCGCCGTCCCCGACGGCGAAACGGCGGACATCGAGGTCGTGGTCGGCGCGGGCACCGGAACGCGCCGGATGACCGTCCGCAGCCTGGACGCGACCGGCCGCGCCGTCGACCACGCACACGCGACCGGAACGTCCACCACCTCTCCCCCGGCCCCGACCGCCGACCTGGCGGCCATCCGCGCTCGCTGCACGCACGAGCGCGCACCCGAAGGCGAACGAGGCGCGGTCACCCTGGGCGGACGCTGGACGAGCATCGTCACGACCCATTCGGCTCCAGGGGAGACATTGGCGACCCTGTCCGCCCCGGAATCGGTCACGACCGACGCTCTGCCCTTCCATCCCGCGCTTCTGGACGAGGCGATAGCGGCGGGCGCGGACCGCGACGGCGACTACCTGCCGATCGGCTACGGCGGCGTCATCATGCGCGGCCCGCTCCCCGCCCGCTTCCACAGCCACATCCGCCGCCGGCCCGAAACGACAGAAGGCGTACGGGTCTTGGACGTCACCCTCCTCGACGATTCCGGCGACGAAATACTGGCGATCGACAACGTCATCCTCCGCGCGTTCGACGCCGACGCGCACCGGACCCTCGCGCCCGCCGCGCCGGGTGACCGGCCGGGCATCACACCGGCGGACGGCGCCGAAGCCCTACGCCGCCTCCTGTCCGCGGACCTCGGCCCGCAGGTCGTCGTCAGCGCGGTGCCGATCGACGACATCATCACCCGGGCCCGGCGGGCGGACCGCCGATCCATGAAAGAGGGGACACCGCCCCGCGACGGCGTCCTGGCGGCCCCGTCCGACCGCTCCGCCCTCGGCACCTATGTCGCTCCCCGCACCGAACTGGAAGCCGCGCTCGCCGATCTGTGGGCCGAGGTCCTCGGCGTCGACACGATCGGGGTCGAGGACGACTTCTTCGCCCTCGGCGGGTCGTCGCTGGTGGCCGTGCAGCTCATCTGGCGCGCGGGCGACCTGCTGGGCGACCCGCCGTCCATGCGCTCCCTGTTCGAGGCCCCGACCATCGCCGGAATGGCACAGGCGCTAGAACGAGCACGCCCCGCTCTTTGACCGGCGACGGCCCTCAGCCCGCGAGGGCGTGCGCCAGAAAACACGAGAGCGAAACCGAGAGAACCGCAGCGACCCGGTATCGAGCAGGAAGCCGCGCGAGCGTGGAGGATCCTTTCAACAGCGCGTAGGCCGGCGGTGGTGCCGCCAGCCTTCGCTGACCGCCACGTCATCAGCACCCCACAGGCCGATACCGCGCGCCTCACTCACTGGACGGGCCTCCGCCCATCCCTCTCGCGAGCGGCGAGCCCGTCGAAAACGATCCCGACCGTGCGAGCGCGGACGTGCGCGTCGAGCTGGAGGTGGGCACCGGCACGCGCGACGCCGACGAGAAGCGCGTAGACCTCCTCAAGCCGGACGTCCGCGCGCACCGCTCCCGCCTCCTGCGCGCGCACCAGCAGCACACCCACGGCCTCGCGCAGCTCCCGCGGCCTCCGCCCCGCCTGCCCCTCCGCATCGCCGCCCGCGTCGGTGAACGCCTCGATGATGGCGAGCTTGCCCGCCGCGTCGTCCACGAGGTGGCCGAAGAACTCGAAGAACGCGGGGCCGGGCTCATCCGAATCGGCGAGGCCCCGCGCCCGCTCGCACAGACGGTCGAAGTGCTTCACCAGCACCGCCTCCAGCAGCGCCCGCTTCGTGGGGAAGTGCCGGAAGACGGTGGCGATGCCGACCCCGGCGAGCCGGGCGACCTCCTCGGTGGAGGCCGCGGCCCCGCCCCTCGCGAAGACGTCCTCCGCCACCTCCAGAATCCGGGCCCGATTGTCGCGGGCATCAGCGCGTGTAGGTTCCATTGACATCCGAAGTCTCCACTCCATATATTCGGAGTCTCCACTTCGGAACGATACCGCACACACGGGAGGCATCATGACGCTCACTCCAAGCGAGGTGTTCCACAAGCTCGTATGGGGCGTCGCGGAAGGCCGCTGGGACGAGCTTCCCGAGTTGTACGCGGACGAGACCTTGGTCGAACACCCCTTCGCGCCGGCCGGAGACAAGCCGATGCGCACCCGCGAGGAACTCCGCGAGCACTTCTCTGCCGGAAAGAGCCTCCCGCCCCTCCGCCAGGAGCCGGCCAACATCACCGTGCACGAGACGACGGACCCGGAGGTGATCATCGCCGAGTTCGAATACCGAGGGACGACCGGGAGCGGCGAATCGTTCCGCGTTCCCTGCATCTTCGTCCTCCGCGTCCGGGACGGCGAAATCATCGCCTCCCACGACTACATCGACCACATCTCCTCAGCCCGCCGCCGGGGCGCCCTGAACGAACTCCTCGACGGCATCCGCACCTGACCGCGCTCGACCGAACAATCCGGAAAAGCAGGAAGCCCAAGAATCGCCGCAATCCTGATTCACGCCTCGACGGCATTTCCCGCCAGGTCATCGGCACCCCCGAAGTGCTCTGCCGTCACGGCGGACACGGTCGCCGGCCACCTCATCCCGCGAGCGACCGGCGACCGGTGCGGCCGACCGCGAGCAGAACGAGCAGGCACAGGACGGCCACGGTCCCGGCGAACCAGCTCACGGCGGTGGTGAGGCTGACGGCGGTGGCGAGGACGCCGACTCCCAGAACGGGCAGCCCGACGCCCAGGTAGACGATGACGTAGAAGCCGGACAGCACCTCGGCCCGGCTGCCGTCGGGAGCGGCGTTGTTGACGGTGGTGAGTCCGCCGAGGAAGACCGACCCGTGACCGGCGCCCGCCAGCACGGCCGCCCCCAGAAGCAGGACCAGCGAGGACCTGGCCCCGACGAGCATGAGGAGGCCGAGGGCCAACAGCGGCAGCCCGAGCAGTTGCAGGTGGCGCGGGGACCGCCCGTAGCCCAGGATCTGGACGATCGCCGAGCAGGCCAGCAGCAGCGCGGCGGCCCCACCGCCGAGCAGCAGGTTCCCGCTGTCCGCGAGGGTGGCGACGTAGGTCGGGATGAGGGTGAGGAACAGCCCGATCACGGCGAACGCCAAGAAGTTGGCCGTGCCGCTGGTCGCGAACACCGCCCGCGTCGCGGCGGGGATCCCGGGCCGGCGAGGCCGCCACCGGGTCGTCTCCCGCGTGGTCGGCAGCGCCATGACGGCGACGGCGGCCGGGATCAGCAGCACGATCTCAACGACGAAGGGCACCACGTCGGGCGCCACCGCGACATATTCGGCGAGCAGCCCCGCCAGGACGGGGCCGAGGCCCAGCCCGCCGACCGACGCCACGGTCGAGACCAGAGCGGCCTTGCGGCGGCTGCCGGAGGGTTCGAGCTCGCTCAGCGCGGCGGTCAACGCGCCCGACGCGGCGCCGACGGCGAGACCCTGCGATATCCGGGCAGCGAACAGCCACCACGTATCGGTCGCGAGCGCGAACCCCAGCGCCCCCAGACCGGCCAGCGCAAGCGCGGGTACCAGCACCCGGCGGCGGCCGACCGCGTCCGACAGCGGCCCGGCGACCAGCAAGGACGGGATGAGCACGGCCACATACACGGCGAAGATCAACGTGACGACGAAGGGCGAGAACCCGAACCGCTCCTCGTAGCCGCGGTACAGCGGAGTCGGCAGGTTCGTTCCGGCCAGCAGGATCAGCAACGTGTAGGCCGTGGCCCAGAATCGCCACCCGTTCACCCGACACGCCGACGCGCCTCGACCACGCGACCGGACCACCGTTCCAGCAGCACCAGCGCCGTTCGCCATGTCCTCCCCCTCCATCATGTTCGGTGGCGCCGAACATAACACATGTTCGACCATACCGAACATGCTTGGCTAGGATGGAGGCATGGCAAGCCGCACCGCGACCAGGCTCGTACACCCGCAGCGGGCCGAGCTGGAGTTCACGACCGTGATGAGCGCGCTGAGCGACCCCGTCCGGCTGGCCATCGTCGCCCGGCTCGCCGACGTCGAACCCGAGGGCGAACTGGCCTGCGCCACCTTCGCGCTCCCGGTCAGCAAGTCCACCCAGAGCGGCCACTTCAGGACCCTGCGCGAGGCAGGAGTGATCCATCAGCGCGACGAGGGAACGCGACGGTTGAACCGCCTCCGCCGCGACGACCTCGACGCCCGCTTCCCCGGCCTCCTCGACCTGGTCATCCCGCAAGGACACGACATCGTCGCCCGCTGGACGTAGCTCCGCCCCGAGCACCCGACCCCTGCCACACCTCACCGAGCCCGACGGACGGCCCGCGCCACCGCCCCGGCGAGGTCGCACAGCTAGGGCGCATTCGCCGGCACCGAGACGAAGGGCCGGCGGCGTCGAGGCCGTCAACGGAGAGAATCCGAGCGCCAGGAACGCGTAGGAGTCGGCCCCCACCCCGGCCGCGCCAGTGCCCCTGGCAGGCCCCCGCGCACAAAAGCCCGCCAGATCAGGTCACGCGCGGGCAGAACCGACCTTGAGGAGCAGTCGGCGCTTGGCCCGATCCGCAGTCCCCGCGAGACGGCTCTGCCTGGTTCTGGCAAACCCAGGCTGAACGGAGCACTGGGCCCCCGACGACCGGGCCCGCAGGATGGACATCGTCGCCAGCGAACGAACCCCATCGAGATCGACCACTGAAAACCAGGAGTCTCCGTAATGTCGAACACGCTCACCGTCGTCGCCGGTTTCGTCGCCAAGCCCGGACAGGAGCAGCGCCTGCGGGACGAACTGAACGCGATGGTCGCGCCGTCGCTGGCCGAGGAGGGCTGCCTGCGCTACCAGCCGTACGTCGACCCGAACCGCCCGGACCGCATGATCATGATCGAGGAGTGGACTGACGGCGCCGCGCTCGACCACCACTTCACGCTGCCCCACTTCAAGCGCGTCGCCCAAGTCCTGGACGAGATCCTCGCCGAGCCGTTCACCCTGCGCCACCTGACCGACGTCTCCCTCTGAGCACGGGGGTGCGCCCATGATCCTTATGGCAACGGCCCCTGCACCGAGCACTCCAGAGCCGTGGGTCGGCGACCTGGTCAAACCGCGCGTTCCCCAAGCCCTTCGGCAAGCCGGCCGAGCGACTGTTCGAGGCATTCGGAACGATGTATTCATGCATCCTGCTGATCAGGTGGGCAACGGTGCAGGGACCGCGCGGCGCCAGGCTTTCCGAGTCTCGGTCGGTGGCCCGAACCGCCCGGCGGCATGAGAACGGCAGCGTGCTGGAATCACGCCCACCACTCCCCCACCGACGGTGGGTCTATGCCAGCAGACCGCACTGCCAGGTCCCGACCAGGCGTCCACCCGACCAGGTCGCCGTCATCTCTGGTACAAGGACGACCTGGTCGGCTGGGCCGCTGTCGGACTGAAGTACTCGACGAAGAGAGTGAGTCGATGTGTGTCAGCGGTAGCCGCTCAGACCGTCGGCCAGTTCTTCTTCGTCGCCGTCGTGGAGGGCGGCGAGAGCCTGTTGCAGGGCGAATGTGCCACGGATCGCGGCGATGCGGGCAACCAGCCCATCGTTTGACCATTCGCCATGCACGAGCACCCGCTCCAGGTGCTCACGGCCGTAGCTGGCATCGAGGGCTGCGAGGTCCTCGGCCGGGTCACCGAGTGTGACCTCGTCCCAGTCGAGGACACCGGACAGGCGCGGCCGGCCGTCCGTCCACTCCCACAGGACGTTCTCCGCGCCCAGATCGCCGTGGACCACCGCAGGGTTGAGGTGGGGAAGGCCGTCGAGTACCGCCAGTTCCTCCTCGGCTCGCAAGCGCCCACCGTCGGACATGAGCTGGAACAGCTCAGCACGCACGTCGTCCGCGAACCTGCGCCACCGGTCGTGTGGTTCCTGAGGGAGAACCGCTCGGACCGCCTCGTCGCCGCCTACACGGGCGAGGTCGGTCAGCAGCGTGGCGTACTGCGCTGCGACAGCGTCGAGTACGTCGGCGTCGTCGAGTGCGTCGCTGCTCAGGGGTTCACCGGGAATGCGGCTCAAGACCAGGAACGGCGCCTCATCGGTGCCGCAGGCGCCGCCCTCCAATAGCGGCTCAGGGGTGCGAAAGCCGAGGTCGAGACCGGCGAGCAGGCGTAGAGCGGCCGCCCGCTCGGGCAGCCGAGCGGCCGCTGCCCCGGTGCGCGGAAAGCACACGACGCGGTCCGAGCCCATGACGACGAGGTGGAATTGCCCCTGACGTACGACGAGGCCGTCGGGGTCGTCGGGCAGCAAGCGGCTCAGCAGAGTGCGATGCGTCGTAAGAATGCTCACGAGGTGACCTTCGGCTCCTTCGACAGGTGGGAGGCAACGCGGACGAGGCAGCGTCAGGCCCCGGCGCGCGAGCCTATCGCCCCTGCCAATGCCCTTCTCACTGCGGATACGGCCACCCCTCGGCATTGAGCGGCGGGGCCCTCAAGATGGCGAAGGGTGGACGTTGACGATGCGCCAGCGCAGCTAAGTGTCCAGGCCCTCGGCCCACACACATCGATGCCCGCGCAGGGTGGTCGCGGACGCAGGATGGTCGCGGACGCAGGATGGTCGCGGACGCAGGATGGTCGCGGACGCAGGATGGTCGCGGACGCAGGATGGTCGCGGACGCAGGATGGTCGCGGACGCAGGATGGTCGCGGACGCAGGATGGTCGCGGACGCAGGATGGTCGCGGACGCAGGATGGTCGCGGACGCAGGATGGTCGCGGACGCAGGATGGTCGCGGACGCAGGATGGTCGCGGACGCAGGATGGTCGCGGACGCAGGATGGTCGCGGACGCAGAGTGGTCGCGGACGCAGAGTGGTCGCGAGCGCAGGATGGTCGCGAGCGCAGGGTGGCGAGGAGCGCAGCCATGAGTCCGACCGGGCCGGTGTCATTCCCAGCTGCGCACCCGAGATGGGCGCCAACAGGATGACGGCGATGCAAGTGGTTCGGGCCGGCCAGCATGAACTGCCGCAGCGGACGAAAGCGGGCCCCGAACAGGTCGCCTCGGCAGGCGAAGTCAGCGCGAAGCACAGCTCGGCCATGTTCTTCGGGTGGGGTTTCCTCCTCGGCGGCGCTCGATCCGGTCAAGCGAGTCCGCGACTGGCCCGAACGCCTTGATGGCTACCGGTAGGCGACATGCTCGGTGCGTTGCCCCCAAAAGGTCCAGAAGGGCATTGGCAGGCAGCCGCTGAGCCCTGTATTCGTGGTCGCCTTGTGCTGCGATCCGTCAGGCAGAGTGACCACCGCTCTGGCGCGGTGCGGGGCCTGGATGGAGTGCACCGTGCCGTCGATGAGTGCGTGGACGAGTCGTTCGACGAATTCCAGATCCTGTGGTGCCCTCCCCAGCTCCCAACGCACGCCGCCGAGGTCGAGTTGGAAGATGACCTCCCCGGCGTCGGCGTTTCCCCAGTAGATCCAGCCGAAGCCGAGCGCGCCGGGGCGCGTAGGCCGGACCCATGCCACCCACAAGTCCCCGTCGTCGTCTTGAACCTCGATCGCCGAGCCCAACTCGTCCTTCAACCGCTCCAGCAGATGGCGCAGCCGAGTACGCGTCTCCGAGTCACCCACGTCCAGATGGTCGCTCTTCACCACACCCGCAACCTAGATCAGCGCATTGCCTGGTTCCCACCGATATATGCGACCCCAGGATTTAGGGTGGTCGGCCATCGTCGACAGGGCGGCCTCCACCGTTCGGGGGTGGGGGCGACCACGAGCGTCGATGGCTTGGGGGGCGGCTGGGGGACGGTCAGTGGCGGCGGGTGGGGGTGGTCAGGTGGGCGGCTATTTTCGCCATGGTGGCGTCGGTGGGTTTCCAGCCGCGGGTCAGCAGGGCGGTCAGCAGGGCTTCGAGGTAGGGGGCGGGGCGGGATAAGAAGTCCTTGGTGACAGGGATGATCTCCCAGCCCTGTTCCTTCGCCAGCCAACGGCGGCGGCGGTCGTCGTGGGCGCGGGCGGCGGGGCCTGTGTGGTGGCGTTCGCCGTCGTACTCCATCCCGACGTGGAACTCCGGGTAGCCGAGGTCGACGTAGAGCCATCGCCCTTGCGGGCCTGGGACCGGCACCTGGGTGGAGGGGCGCGGGAAGCCCGTCCGCATGATCGCGGCCCGCGTCCAGCTCTCGCCGGGTGAGGCCGCGCCGGGGTCGCCGATGCTCAGGATCTCTCGCAGCCGCCTGTTGCCTCGATATCCAGGTAAGCCGCGCGCCATCGCAGGGAGTTCCGCCGCTTTCACGCCGAGGCGGAGGAACTGGTCGAGGGCGGCGACCGCCTCGGCCCGGGGAAGCCAGCGGGCGCAGTCCAGGGCCGTCCTGGGAGGGCTTGTGAGGCGCACGCCCGCCTTTTCGCGGACGTGTTCAGGGGGCAGGTCCACATGGTCGGCGGTGATGACAGGAGGATCCGCGGTGCTCTGGGAGGGGATGGGTGTGATCACCTCGATCTCCCAGTCGGTCTCGTTGACGCCCGGTGGGAGGACGTCCAGGCCCCAGATCCATGCGGCCGTGCGGCGGGCGACGACGGCCTCTTCAGATAACAGGGTGCTGAGCGCTCTTGCCCGCGTCATGAGGGAAGCTCCCTCTGGCAGGGCGGTGGGGATTCCGGGGCCGGTGGGGGCGATCGTTCCGCGGGCGTCCCGCGTCCAGGAGAGTGTGAGTGCGTCCATGGCCTTAATGCTGGCGGGGCGCGGACGTCCTTCGGAAGGGCGCCGGGAGAATGTGGATAACTCTGAGTTTTCGCAGGTCAGAGCCTGCCGATCATTGTGGCGGCTTGGATGGTCACTCGCGGTCCGGTGCGTCTTCCGTCGCCTCGCGGGCGGCCTTGCTCCGTGGGAGTGCGGTGGCCGCTGACGTCCAGGCACCGATTCGCTTGATCAAGTCCGGGGAGGCCGCGGTCTCGGCGTGTCCGAACTCCGGTTCGATCCACAGCTCGCGCGGGTCGGCGGCCTCGCCGTAGAGCTGGTGGGCGTGGTCGAGGGGGAAGAACGGGTCCGCGTCGCCGTGGACGATGAGGAACGGCGTCGGCGCGATCCGTCCGGCCACCTCGTGGGGCGCTTCCGGTACGGGGTCCCATCCCTTGGAGGCGATCCGGGTGCCCCGCGCGAGCCGCACCACCATCCGCCCCACCCGTTTTTCGATCACCCAGTGGACACGCCGCATCGGAACCGTCTCGCGGTAGTACCAGCGCGCGGGCGCGCTGACCGTGACCACGGCGTCGACGCCGCCGTGCAGGGCCGCGTACCGGATGGCCACCGCACCTCCCAGGGAGAACCCTGTGAGGGCTATGCGCCGGTAACCGCGACGGCGGGCCGCCGCGACCGCCGCCTCGACGTCCAGAACCTCCCTGTCGCCGACGGTCGAGTGCCCGCCGGATCGTCCGTGACCCCGGAAATCGAGCCCGATGACGCCGCCGTGGCGGTTGAGGACGGCCGCGATCCGCCGGAGTGCCGGTTGCCGCCATGAGCAGGTGAATCCGTGCGCGAGGACGAAGCACAGGTCGTCCGCGCCGTGCAGATGTCCCGCGTCGATCCGGACGTCGTCCGCGGTGTAGAGGGTGAGGGGCTCCGGTGGCTGCACCCGTCCATGATGGATCATCGCCGTCCGGGGGTTCCGTGCAGGTCGGACTGTCGGAGCGTGCCTCCACATGCCCGTCTGCGGCTTTCGTCCGCACGTGAGGCTGAACGGTGTTGTCACTGGGTAGATAGCCGAACGTGTCGGAACGGCCAGCGGTTCAACGTGCCCGGGAGACAGGCCCGTTGGTATGAGCGGCCCGGAACGCGCGCTCCGCGCGAAAGGTCCGCAAGAGCCGCCCGCCGCGACGCGCCGGGGCGGGCGGGAGGTCGAGGCCTGCACGGACGACGGACCTGGGGGGCCGGCCGCCCGTGAAGCCCCCGGGAGGCGCAAGGCCCGGAAGGTCGGCAAGACCACGGTCGGCAAGACCACAGGGGCCAAGGCGTCGCAGGACGGTGCCGGATCGGCCACCGATGGCGCTTCCGGGACCGCTTCGGCCGCTGACGGCACGGCGAGGCGCAAGGCCGCCTCCAGGGCTTCACCCAGTCCCGTGCGCGAGGCTCGCACCACACGTGACGGCGCAACCCGGCCCGGACGCGGCGCCAAGCCCTCACGCAAGGGACGTCCATCGGGTGAGGCCAACGCCGTCCGCAGGGGCAAGGCCCCTCCCAAAGGGCGGGTCGCGCCTGTGGAGGGAGCCCGGCACAAAGGCGGAGGCACGGGCAAGAGCGCCGCTTTGCGTGAGGGACAAGCCGTCCGGAAAGGCAGGGCCTCGCGGAAAGACGGGGTCGCGCAGGAGAACCGGCGTCCGCGTGAGCCCGGGGCAGCGCTTGGGAAGGGCGCCGCGCGCGGAAAGGGAGCCGCCGGTAAGGCCACTGTGCGCAAAAGACCCGTGGTGCCCAAGAGTGGGGCCCCGCAGGGAAACGGCTCCCCGCCGATCGCCCGTGAGAGTGAGGTCGCCCCCGAGCCCGGGAGCGGGCTTACAGGCCGTGACCGGCGCGGAATCGTTCACGAGGACGGCGGGTCGCGCGGGGGCCCGCGTCGGAGGGGTGCTGGGCCCGGGTCGGGTGGTGCGGTCGGCGGGCGGCGCAGGAGGCGGTCGCTCGGCGAGGGGTATGCGTGGCGGTCCATGATCGCTTCCGCGCAGGCTCATGATCGGGCCGCCGTGCTGCTGGAGGTGATGGCGGACGCGCATCCCGAGGAGGCCGAGGCGCATCTGCATTCGGCCGCGCGGCATCGGCGGTGGGCGGACAACGACCGGGGGCTCGCGGACGAGTACGCGCCCGACGGGCCGGTGTTCTGACGGCGTGAGACCGTGTGGGGCGCCGGGCGGACTATCGGGAGAGGTGGCGGCATCGTGGAGCTGGAGAGTCTGGAGGGAACCCGCCGTGCTCTGCACGGGGTGGCGGAGTTGGTGCTCGCCGGGCCGCAGTACCGGGAGAGCGGGACGATCCGCCTGCGGGTCGTCCGGGGCGGGTTCGAGACGGTGCGGGCGCCGGAGCTGCGGGTCAACGTGACGGAACTGGTCGCGGGTGATCGGGCGATTCCGCTGAACGGGACGACCTGCCGGGAGCTCGCCACGGCGGCGGGCATCGAGGCGGGGGCGCCGGAGGGCCTGTACGGCGACACCAGTGGGGTCGGGCTGGACGAGACGCTCGGAGTCGACGGGGAGGCCGCCGCGCACATCGTGGAGTCCTTCGCGCGGGGGCGGGAGGCGCTGGTGCGGTTCGCGCCCGAGGCCGGGCCGGTGTTGTGGCCCGAGCACTTCGACCTCGGCATCACCGTGGACGAGGTCAACTACGGCGTGTCGGCCGGGGACGGCTATCTGGCCGAGCCCTATGCCTATGTGGCGCCGTGGAAGCCGCGCCAGGGGGCCTTCTGGGACGCGCCGTTCGGCGCGACGCGTCCCGTGCGGCTGCTGGCGGACGCGGCGGAGCTGCACGACTTCCTGCTGGAGGGGAGGGAGCGGGCCTCGCGCGATCCTCTCCGGCGGGCGTGAACCTCAGGGGGAGATCAGCTCGTAGAGGTTGCCGCTGGAGTCGGAGAAGTAGACGCCCCGCCCGCCCAGGGGGTGGGCGGGGTCGATCCTGCCGTTGTCGGGGCGGGCGGGGGTGTCGCCGTAGGGGATCTCGCGGTCGTCGAGGCGCCCGACGACGGTGTCGAAGGTGGCGGCGTCAACGTCGAAGGCCAGGTGCTGGCCCTGCGGGAAGGCCACGGTCAGGTAGTCGAGGGTGAGCGTGTCGTTCACCTTGATGGGGACGAAGTGGCGCGCGTGGGGGTGCGGGCCGGTGTATTCGAGGCCCATCACACCGGCGAAGAAGCGCGCGGCCTCGTCGTTGTCGGCGGCGGAGACTATCGTGTGGTTCAGCGTGATCGTCATTCCGGGGCTCCTTCCTTGAGCGCGCCGTGCAGGAAGACGTCCAGGGTGTCCTCCAGGGTGGGGGCCGACGCGTCCGGTCCGGCGGGAGGGCGGGCGCGGGTGAAGGCCATCCCCATGAACATGCCCGCCACCTGGTCGGGGGGCAGGCGGAGCCGGTCGCGTTCGGGTTCGAAGAGTTCGGCCAGGGCCTCGCGGGTGCGGGTCATGGAGTTGTCGCGCTCGCCGGGCGGGTGGGCGCCGCGTCCGCCGCCGACGCGGCCGGTGGCGTGCAGGGCGCCGATGACCATGCCCATGCGGGCGAGGTAGGCCTCGATCGCGGCCGACGCCTCGGCGAGGCGGGCGGCCAGCGGCTGGTCGAGCGGGATCTCCGCGATCTCGGCCAGGACGTGGTCGCTGCGCACGGCCTCGGCCACGCAGGCGTCGAGGAGTTCGTCCTTGTCGGCGAACGCCCGGAAGATCGTCGCCTCGCCGATCCCCGCCGTGCGGGCGATCTGGGCGGTGGTGACGCCGGCGCCGTGCTCGGCGACGAGGGGCAGTGCGGTCCGGATGATCATTTCGCGCCGCTGTTCGGGACTCATGCCGGGGGCTCTGCGTCGGGTCATGCCGTCCACGGTACGGAGTGAGCACTCACTCCGTCAAGAGTGGAGTGAGTGCTCACTCCGCAGCACGCGACGGAACCGGAATCCCCGGCTGATAACGTTGCAGATCAAGCGCGCCCAGGAGCGAAGACCGGTGTGAATCCGGCGCTGTCCCGCAACTGTGGTGCCCCTCTCCCCGAGTGGCCGAGCCAGGTCGCCTCCTCCGCGCGCCGACGAACCTCGACCTCGTGGAAGGGCGATCCGTCATGGACGGGCGCGGCTTCCCGGCATCCAGGAGGCTCCAGTGAGACCCGTACGTGCCCTCGGCGCGGCCCTCGTCATCGGCATGGTGACGCTCGCGGCCGGATGCGGCGGCGACGACGATCCGCCGTCGGAGGGCAAGGGCGGCGGCGCGTCCGTCACCGTGCAGGCCGCGAACGGCGCGGTGACCGTTCCGGAGAAGCCGAAGCGGATCGTGTCGCTGTCGCCCACGCACACCGAGACGCTGTTCGCCATCGGGGCCGGGCCGCAGGTCGTGGCGGTCGACGACTACTCCAACCACCCCGGCGACGCGCCCCGGACGAAGCTGTCGAGCTTCAAGCCGAACGCGGAGGCGATCATCGGCTACAAGCCCGACCTCGTCGTCGTCTCCGACGACATGGACGGCATCGTCACGGCACTGACGAAGATCAAGGTCCCGGTCCTGTTCGAGCCGTCGGCCAAGAGCCTGGACGAGGCGTACGACGAGATCAACGACCTCGGCCGGGCGACCGGGCACACGGCCGAGGCGGCGAAGCTGACCGGCGACATGCGGGCGAGCATCCAGCAGACGGTGGCGGCCTCGCCCAAGGGCAAGGGGCGCAGCTACTACCACGAGCTGGACAACCAGCTCCACACGGCGACGTCCAAGACCTTCGTCGGCCAGGTCTACGGCCTGTTCGGCATGCGCAACATCGCCGATGGGGCCGAGAAGGCATCCGACGGATACCCGCAGCTCTCCCGCGAGTTCCTCCTCAAGCAGGACCCGGACCTGGTCTTCCTCTCCGACACCAAGTGCTGCGGCCAGAGCGCGGGCACGGTCGCCAAGCGGCCCGGCTTCCAGGCGCTGAAGGCCGTCAAGGGGCAGAACGTGGTCGCGCTGGACGACGACATCGCCTCGCGCTGGGGCCCGCGCCTGCCCCTGTTCGTCAAGGCGATCGGCGACGCGATCCAGAGGACGCGGTGACGGACGTCCGGCGGTGAGCGCCGCGTCTCCCCCCGGCCCCGCGAAGGGGAACCACGCGGCGCGGCTGCGGGCCGTGCCGCTCGCGGTCGCGGTGGCGCTGCTCGCGGCGACGCTGCTGGCCGGGCTGCTGGTGGGGGCGGCGGACCTGCCGGCGGGCGGGGTGCTGAAGGCCCTCGCCGACCGGCTGCCGTTCGTGCGCGTCGACTCGGGCCTCGGGGTCATCGAGGAGAACATCCTGTTCCAGCTCCGGGTGCCGAGGGCGCTGATGGCGGCGCTGGTCGGCGGGATGCTGGCGCTGGCGGGGGCGGGCTACCAGGGCGTGTTCCGCAACCCGCTGGCCGACCCGTACCTGCTCGGCGCGGCGGCGGGCGCCGGGGTCGGGGCGACGCTGGTGATCGTGCTGGTGCCGGGCGACCCGGGGTACGGGGTGCCGCTGGCGGCGTTCGTCGGGGCGATCTTCGGGGTCTTCCTCGCCTACGCGCTGGGCAGCACGGCGGGCCAGGGGAACGGCGTGGCGACGCTGGTGCTCGCGGGGGTCGCGGTGTCCTCGTTCCTGGCGGCGGTGCAGACGTTCCTCCAGCAGATGAAGGCGGAGGAGCTGCAGCGGATCTTCTCGTGGATCCTCGGCGGGGTCGGCTCGGCGGACTGGCACCAGCTGGCGCTGGTCGCGCCGTACTCGCTGGTGTCGACGGTGGTCCTGCTGGCGCACGGGCGGCTGCTGGACGTGCTGAGCGTCGGCGACGACGAGGCGACCTCGCTCGGCCTGTCGGCGTCGCGGGTGCGGCTGACCGTGCTGATCGCGGCGTCGCTGGCGACGGCGTGCGCGGTGGCGGTGAGCGGTCTGATCGGGTTCGTCGGGATCGTGGTGCCGCACGCGGTGCGGCGGCTGGCGGGCGGCTCGTACCGGATCGTGCTGCCGCTGTCGCTGCTGGGCGGCGCGGCGTTCCTGGAGCTGGCCGACCTGGTGGCGCGGACGGTGATCAAGCCGGGTGAGCTGCCGCTCGGCGTCGTGACCGCGTTCGTCGGCGGGCCGTTCTTCGTCCTGGTGCTGCGCGCGAGCCGCAGGCAGGTGGAGACGTGACGGTCGCGGTGCGGGGCCTGGACGTCGCGCTCGGCGGCCGCCCCGTGCTCAGGAAGGTGTCGCTGGACGTGCCCGCCGGGTCGTGGACGGCGATCATCGGCCCGAACGGCGCGGGCAAGTCGACGCTGCTGCGCGCCGTCCTCGGGCTGCTGCCCTCCGACGGCGAGATCAGCGTGGCGGGCGCGGACCTCGGACGGCTGAAGCCGCGGCAGCGTGCGAAAGTGGTCGCCTACGCGCCACAGAACCCCAACCTCCCGGTGGGCATGTCGGTGTTCGACTACACGCTCCTGGGCCGCTCCCCCTACATCCCCCACCTCGGACGGGAGAGCGCCCGCGACCGCGCCGTCGCGGCGGAGGTGCTCGACCGGCTCGACCTCGCGGGCCTGGCGGGCCGCCCCATGAACCAGCTGTCGGGCGGGGAGCGGCAGCGGGTGGTGCTGGCGCGCGCGCTGGCGCAGCAGACGTCGGTGCTGCTGCTGGACGAGCCGACCACCGCGCTCGACATCGGCCACCAGCAGCAGGTGATGGAGCTGGTCGACCAGCTCCGCCTGTCCGACGAGCTGACCGTGGTGACGACGATCCACGACCTGACGCTCGCCGGGCAGTACGCCGACGACCTGGTGCTCCTGTCCGGGGGACGGGTCGCCGCCGCCGGGCCGCCCGCCGAGGTGCTGACCCGCGAGGCGATCGAGGAGCACTTCGACGCGCGCGTGCGGGTCCTCCCCGGGCCCGACGGGCGCCCCCTCCTCTCCCTGGAGCGGCCGTGAGACTGGACCTGGTGTGGCGGGAGGAGGACGGCGCCCGGCTCGCCGCGACCCTCTGGCGGGCGGGTCCCGGCCGCCGCACGATCTCCTCGGCGATGCTCGGCGGCGGCATCGGTGGAACGTCATGGGTGCTGAACGCGCAGGTCGCGGGCACCTACTCGCGCACCGACCCGGTGGCGCACCTCGGTGAGCTGGCGGCGTCCCACGGGCTGGAGGGCCCGGGGGTCGGCATGCTGACCGCCGCGTCCGTCGACCGGACCATGCGCCGGGACGACCAGGGCGTCCACGTCTCGGCGACCGTGGGCCTGCGCGTCCCGACGTGGGCGGCCTCCCCCGAGGGCGCACCCGATCCCGAGCTGGCGCCGATCCACGGCAACGCCCTCCCGGCGCCGCGTCCCGGAACCATCAACATCGTCGTCGCGGTTCCCGTCGCGCTGAGCGACGCCGCTCTGGTCAACGCGGTCGTCACCGCGACCGAGGCGAAGACGCAGGCGCTGCTGGAGGCGGGCTTCCCCTGTACGGGCACGGCGTCCGACGCGATCTGCGTGTCCGCGCCGGTGAACGGCGAGGAGGAGCCGTTCGCCGGGCCGCGCTCGACCTGGGGTTCGCGGATCGCCCGCGCCGTGCACGCCGCCGTCCGCGCGGGCGCCCTCGACTACGCCGAGCAGTTGCGCGCCTCAGAAAGGCGCCTCTAGGGCGTTGCGCGCCATCGCGTGCAGCAGACCCGCCATGGCCTCGCGGTCGAGGCCGGTGGCGCTGCGGGGCGTGGAGTTCAAAAGCCCGAAGCAGGCGTGGACGGCCGCGCGCGTCGAGCCGTCCGGCAGTCCCGGCCGCAGGCGGTGCAGCACCGCCACCCATTCCTCGACATAGGCGCGCTGGAGGCGGCGGACGCGGTGCCGCTCGGGCTCGGGGACGTTGTCCAGCTCCCGCTCGTGGACGGTGATCAGAGCCGGGTTGTCCAGCGCGAACGCGATGTGCCAGCGCAGCAGCGCGTCCAGCGCCTGCCCCGGGTCGGCGATGGCCGCGCGCCGCAGGCCCTCCGCGAGGAGGCGCTCGCTGATGTCCAGCAGCATCTCGGCGAGGACGGCCTCCTTGCCGCTGAAGTGCCGGTACAGGGCGGGGCCGGTGAGCCCGACGGCGCGCCCGAGGTCGCCGATCGAGGCGCCGTGGTAGCCCCGCCGCGCGAACAGCTCGGCCGCGGCGGCGAGGATCTCCGCGCGGCGCGGGTTCGCGACGTCCGCACCGGCCGGCCGAGTGGTCATGGGCGCAGTCTAGACTAGGCTTGTTAATGGGCATTAACATCGGCGTTGTTAACGGACGTTAACCGGGAAGGGGACCATGACCGGACCGGAGATCGGCTCCCGCGCCGACGTCGCGGGCGAGGCGTTCAAGGCCAACGCCGCGCACAACGAGGCGCTGGCCGCCGAGCTGCGCGACCGGGTCGACCGGGCCGGGCGCGGCGGCCCCGAGCGGGCCCGCGAGCGGCACCTCGGGCGCGGCAAGCTGCTCCCCCGCGACCGGGTCGACACGCTGCTCGACCCCGGCTCGCCGTTCCTGGAGCTGTCACCGCTCGCGGCCGACGGCATGTACGACGGCGAGGCCCCCGGCGCCGGGATCATCACCGGGGTCGGACGGGTCGCCGGGCGCGAGTGCGTGGTCGTCGCCAACGACGCGACCGTCAAGGGCGGCACGTACTACCCGGTCACGGTGAAGAAGCACCTGCGGGCGCAGGAGGTGGCGCTGCACAACCGGCTGCCCTGCCTCTACCTGGTCGACTCCGGCGGCGCGTTCCTGCCGCGGCAGGACGAGGTCTTCCCCGACCGCGAGCACTTCGGCCGCATCTTCTACAACCAGGCGACGCTGTCGGGGCGCGGCATCCCGCAGATCGCGGCGGTGCTGGGCTCGTGCACGGCGGGCGGCGCCTACGTCCCGGCGATGAGCGACGAGGCCGTGATCGTGCGCGGCCAGGGGACGATCTTCCTGGGCGGCCCGCCGCTGGTGAAGGCCGCGACGGGCGAGGTCGTGACGGCCGAGGAGCTGGGCGGCGGCGAGCTGCACTCCCGCACGTCCGGGGTGACCGACCATCTCGCGGAGGACGACGCGCACGCGCTGCGCATCGTCCGCGACATCGTCGGCACGCTCGGCCCCCGCGAGCCGCGCCCCTGGGACGTCGTCCCCTCGCAGGACCCGGCCGCCGACCCCGCCGAGCTGTACGGGGTCGTCCCGCCCGACCCGCGCACCCCCTACGACGTCCGCGAGGTCATCGCGCGCGTCGTCGACGGCAGCCGCTTCCAGGAGTTCAAGAAGGAGTACGGCACGACGCTCGTCACCGGCTTCGCGCGCATCCACGGGCACCCGGTCGGCATCGTCGCCAACAACGGCATCCTGTTCGGCGAGTCCGCGCTGAAGGGCGCGCACTTCATCGAGCTGTGCGACCGGCGCAGCGTCCCGCTGGTGTTCCTGCAGAACATCACCGGCTTCATGGTCGGCCGCGAGTACGAGGCGGGCGGTATCGCCAAGCACGGCGCGAAGATGGTCACGGCCGTGTCGTGCGCGCGCGTCCCGAAGTTCACCGTCGTGATCGGCGGCTCGTTCGGCGCGGGCAACTACGCCATGTGCGGGCGCGCCTATGCGCCGCGCTTCCTGTGGATGTGGCCGAACGCCCGTATCTCGGTGATGGGCGGCGAGCAGGCGGCGAGCGTCCTCGCGACCGTCCGCCGCGACCAGATGGAGGCGCGCGGGCAGGAGTGGCCGCAGGACGCCGAGGAGGCGTTCAAGGCGCCGATCCGCGACCAGTACGAGGCGCAGGGCAACCCGTACTACTCGACGGCGCGGCTGTGGGACGACGGGGTCATCGACCCGCGCGACACGCGCCGCGTCCTCGGGCTCGGGCTGTCGGCCGCCGCGAACGCACCGCTGGAGCCGGTCGGCTACGGCGTCTTCCGGATGTGAGGGACTCATGACATCCCGACCCGAAAAGGCGATGTTCGACAGCGTCCTGGTCGCCAACCGGGGCGAGATCGCCGTCCGCGTGTTCCGGACGCTGCGCCGCCTCGGCGTCCGGTCGGTGGCCGTGTACACCGCCGCCGACGCGGGCGCCCGGCACGTGCGCGAGGCCGACGAGGCGCTGCGCGTGCCCTCCTACCTCGACATCGAGGCCGTCGTCGGCGCGGCGCTCGCGTCGGGCGCGCGGGCCGTCCACCCCGGCTACGGATTCCTCGCCGAGAACACCGGGTTCGCGCGCGCCTGCGCCGACGCGGGCCTCGTGTTCGTCGGCCCGCCCGCCGAGGCGATCGACGCGATGGGCGACAAGATCCGCGCGAAGGCCACGGTCGCGGCGGCGGGCGTGCCGGTCGTGCCCGGCAGCTCGCTGGGCGGCCTGTCGGACGCGGAGCTGGCGGAGGCCGCGTCGAAGGTCGGGCTGCCGGTGCTGATCAAGCCGTCGGCGGGCGGCGGCGGCAAGGGCATGCGCCTCGTCCGGGACGCGGCGGACCTCCCCGAGGCCATCGCGTCCGCCCGCCGCGAGGCGCGCGGCTCGTTCGGCGACGACACGCTGCTCGTCGAGCGGTTCGTGGAGAACCCCCGGCACATCGAGATCCAGGTGTTCGCGGACGCCCACGGCGACGCGGTCCACCTGGGCGAGCGCGAGTGCAGCCTGCAACGCCGGCACCAGAAGATCATCGAGGAGGCGCCGTCGCCGCTGCTGGACGCCGCCGCCCGCGACCGGATGGGCGCCGCCGCCGTCGCCGCCGCGCAGTCGGTCGGCTACGTGGGCGCGGGGACGGTCGAGTACATCGTCTCGGCCGACCGCCCCGACGAGTTCTTCTTCATGGAGATGAACACCCGGCTCCAGGTCGAGCACCCCGTCACCGAGCTGGTCACCGGCCTTGACCTGGTCGAACTCCAACTGCGGGTCGCGGCCGGGCACCCCCTCCCGCTCGCGCAGGCGGACGTCCGCCTGGACGGCCACGCCATCGAGGCCCGCGTCTACGCCGAGGACCCCTCGCGCGGCTTCCTGCCCACCGGCGGCCGCGTCCTCGCCCTGGCCGAGCCGGACGCCGCGCGCGTCGACTCCGGCCTGGACCCCGGGACCGAGATCGGCGGCTCCTACGACCCGATGCTCGCCAAGGTCGTCGTCCACGGCGCCGACCGGGCCGAGGCGCTGCGCCGCCTCGACCGCGCGCTCGCCTCCTACACGCTGCTCGGCGTGCAGGCGAACGTCGGGTTCCTGCGCGCGCTGCTCTCCCACCCGTCGGTCGTGTCGGGCGATCTCGACACGGGCCTGGTCGAACGCGCGCTGGACGACCTGCTCGCCGGCGCCGCCGTCCCGCCCGAGGCGTTCGCCGCCGCCGCGCTGGAACGGATGCTCGCCCTCGAACCCGGGGACTCCGGCGACCCGTGGGCGGTCCCGGACGGCTGGCGTCCCGGCGCCCACGCCTGGACCCCGTGGATCATCACCCCGTCCGGCGGCGACCCGGTCGAGGTCCGCGTCCAGGGGCGCGCCGCGTCCGCGAGGGTCCGGATCGGCGACGACCCGCCGGTCGACGCCGCCCTGACCGCCACATCCTCCGGCCTGGCCCTGTCCTACGGCGGCCGGACGATCCCGTTCGCCGCCGCCCGCGACGGGCACACCCTGTGGCTCGGCCGGGAAGGCCACGCCTGGGCGCTGACCGAGCACGTCCGCGCCGAGGGCGGCGCCGCGTCCGCCGCGGCCGGTGACGGGGTGTTGCGCAGCCCGATGCCGGGCACGGTCCTGGCCGTCAAGGCCGCCGAGGGCGACCAGGTCGACGCGGGGCAGCCGCTCGTGGTGGTCGAGGCGATGAAGATGGAGCACACCGTCACCGCGCCGCTCGCGGGCGTCGTGGCGAGCCTGCCGGTCCGCGCGGGCGCGCAGGTCGCGCTGGACGCGGTGCTGGCCGTGATCGAGGAGGCATGATGGCGACGGCGCTGCCGGGGCTTCCCGAGCGTGTCACGATCTACGAGGTCGGCCCGCGCGACGGGCTGCAGAACGAGGACACGGTCCTCCCCGCCGGGGTCAAGGCCGAGTTCGTGACCCGGCTCGCCGGGGCGGGCCTGCGCACGATCGAGACGACGAGCTTCGTCCACCCGAAGTGGGTCCCGCAGCTCGCCGACGCCGAGGAGCTGCTCGGCCTGCTGCCGCGCTCCCCCGGCGTGCGCTATCCGGTGCTCGTCCCGAACGAGCGGGGCCTGGACCGGGCGCTCGCGCTCGGCGCCACCGAGATCGCGATCTTCGGCAGCGCCACCGAGACGTTCGCGCGCCGCAACCTCAACCGCACCGTGGACGAGTCGCTCGCCATGTTCGCGCCCGTCGTGGACCGCGCACGCGCCCAGGGGCTCTGGGTGCGCGCCTACGTGTCCATGGTGTGCGGGGACCCGTGGGAGGGCGAGGTCCCGGTCGAGCAGGTCGTGTCCGTCGCGTCCCGCATGATGGACATGGGCTGTTCCCAGCTCAGCCTCGGCGACACCATCGGCGTCGGCACGCCCGGCCAGGTCACCGCGCTGATCCGGGCGATCACGGACGCGGGCATCGGAACCGACCGGCTCGCCGTCCACTTCCACGACACCTACGGGCAGGCCCTCGCCAACACCCTCGCCGCCCTCCAGGCCGGCGTCACGATCGTGGACGCGTCCGCGGGCGGCCTCGGCGGCTGCCCCTACGCCGAGAGCGCCACCGGCAACCTCGCCACCGAGGACCTCGTCTGGATGCTGGACGGCCTCGGCGTCGAGACCGGCGTGGACCTCCGCGAACTCGTCTCGACCAGCCGGTGGATGGCCGGGCGCCTCGGCCGCCCGAGCCCGTCCCGCGTCGTCCAGGCCCTCTCTCCCGGATCGGAGCAATCATGATCGACTTCACGCTGACCGACGAGCAGGAGGAGCTGCGCCGCACGGTCGAGCGGTTCGCCCGCGAGACCGTCGCGCCGGTGATCGGCGACCTGTACGAGCAGGGCGAGTTCCCGTACGAGATCGTCGCGGCGATGGGCAAGATGGGCCTGTTCGGGCTGCCGTTCCCCGAGGAGCACGGCGGCATGGGCGGCGACTACTTCGCGCTCTGCCTGGCCCTGGAGGAGCTGGCGCGCGTCGACTCGTCCGTGGCGGTCACGCTGGAGGCCGGCGTCTCGCTCGGCGCGATGCCGATCTACCGGTTCGGCTCGGACGAGCAGAAGGCCCGCTGGCTGCCCATGCTGACCTCCGGCGAGAAGCTCGCCGGGTTCGGGCTGACCGAGCCGGGCGGCGGCTCCGACGTCCCCGGTGGCATGCGCACCACCGCCCACCTGGACGGCGACACCTGGGTGATCAACGGCTCCAAGTCGTTCATCACCAACTCCGGCACCGACATCACCGCCTTCGTCACCGTCACCGCCTACACCGGCGACGGCGAGATCTCCACGATCATCGTCCCGAACGGCACGCCGGGCTTCACCGTCGGCCGCAAGTACTCCAAGGTCGGCTGGTCGGCCTCCGACACCCGCGAGCTGTCGTTCGACAACGTCCGCGTCCCGGCCGACAACCTCGTCGGCGAACGCGGCCGGGGCTACGCCCAGTTCCTCCGGACGCTGGACGAGGGACGCATCGCGATCGCCGCCCTCTCGGTCGGCCTCGCCCAGGGCTGCGTGGACGAGTGCCTGCGCTACGTCCACGAGCGCGAGGCGTTCGGCAAGGAGATCGGCCGCTACCAGGCGATCCAGTTCAAGGTCGCGGACATGGAGGTCCGCGCCCACACCGCCCGCCTCGCCTACTACGCGGCGGCGGCGAAGCTGCTCGCCGGGCAGCCGTTCAAGAAGGAGGCGTCGATCGCCAAGCTCGTCTCCTCCAACGCCGCGATGGACAACGCCCGCGACGCCACCCAGATCTTCGGCGGCTACGGCTTCATGAACGAGTACGCGGTCGGCCGCTTCTACCGCGACGCGAAGATCCTGGAGGTCGGTGAGGGAACCTCCGAGGTCCAGCGGATGCTCATCGCCCGAGCGCTCGGACTCCCTCCCTCCTGACCTTTTGCACCGTCATACTTGGAAATCCGAGGTATGGGGGTGCGATGTCGGTCGAGGTTGCCGCGTTACGGATCGGCGGCTCGGTGGCCCAGGTCGCGGCGGGACGCTGGATGGCGTCCCGCTCGACCCGGGACGCGGCGGGCAGGGACCTGGTCGAGCTGATCAAGACCGGTTTCCCGGACGAGATCAAGCGGCGCCGCGTCCACCGTCAGTTCGAGGGCATCGCGGACGCGGTCGCCGAACGGCTGCTGACGTTCGCGGGCCACGAGTTTCCCGGCCTCACTGACGGAGATCGCGACGCCGCACTCCACGAGGTCACCCGCACGATCGAGGCGGCCGACCTCTCCGACGACGCGTTCTTCGCCGCCGACGCCGACCCGGTCAAGCTCGCCCGCTCGTTGAGGTCGCGCCTCTCCACCCGCGAGGCCGAACTCGAACTGGGCGAGGCGGGGGCGCGGCTCTACGAGATCGTCCTGGACGAGTGCTGCGACTGCCTAGCACGCATTCTCATCCACCTGCCGCAGTTCGGGGCTCGCGCGTCGGTCGAGACCCTCGATCGCCTCACCGGGTTGTCCGACCAGATCAGTGCGGTGTTGTCGCGGCTGCCCGCCCGCTCCCTCACCGCCCCCGAGGGCGAGACGCACGACGAGGAGTTCACCCGCCGCTACCTCGCCTCCATCAGCGAGAACCTCGACACCCTGGAACTGTTCGGCGTCCGGTTCGAGCGGTTCACCCGCCCGCAGACCACGCTCAGCGTCGCCTACATCAGCCTGAACGTCTCCGACGACAACGCCCCGCGCCGTCCGCACCGTCCGCACGCGGTGCCCGTCAGCGACTGGCGCGAGGACGACGACGTGGGCGGCGTCCGGGTCGAGCAGGCGCTCGGCAAGAACCGGCTGATGCTCGTGCGCGGCGAGGCGGGCGGGGGCAAGAGCACGCTGCTGCGCTGGCTCGCGATCACGGCCGCGCGCGGCGCGTTCACCGGGCCCCTCACCGGCTGGAACGGCTCGGTCCCGTTCGTCATCAAGCTCCGCAGCCACGCGGGCGGCCCGCTTCCCCGCCCCGAGGAGTTCCTCGACGACGTCGCGGGCAACCTCGTCGGGATCATGCCGCGCGGTTGGGCGCACCGCCGCCTGCTGTCGGGCCGCGCCCTCCTCTTCGTGGACGGTGTGGACGAGGTCGCGGAAGCGCAGCGGCAGGCCGTCCGAGCGTGGCTCAGACAACTCATCGCGGAGTTCCCTCGCATCCAGGTCGTCGTAACGTCCCGTCCTGCGGCCGCTGGCTCCGACTGGCTACGCACGGAGGGCTTCGCGACCGCCTTCCTGGAGCAGCTCGGCCCGTCCGACGTGCGAGCCCTCGTCCACCACTGGCACGGCGCCGTCCGTGGCTGCTCGGAACTTCCCTGCGCCCCTGACCGGCTCCCCGGCTATGAAGCCCGGTTGCTGGGACGGCTGGAGGCGGCCCCTCATCTGCGGACACTCGCGTCCAACCCGCTCCTCGCCGCGATGCTGTGCGCGCTGAACCTCGACCGCGACAGCCTCCCCCGCAACCGCATGGCCCTGTATGCCGCGACGCTCAACATGTTGCTGGACATCCGCGATGCGAAACGCGGAATTCCGAGCCCGCTTGAACGCGAGGAGAAGATCCGAATACTTCAGGGCCTGGCCTGGCATCTGTCGACCAGCGGACGTGTGGAACTGCCCAAGACGACGGTCGAGGGTCTCGTCGCCGATCGGCTGGCGCAGATACCCCGGCTCCGCCTCCCGGCCCATGACGTCCTCGACTCACTGCTCCAGCGCAGCGGCGTGATCCGGGAACCGGTGCCGGGACGCGTCGACTTCGTCCACCGGACCGTTCAGGAATACCTCGCCGCCAAACAGGCCGCCGACCTCGGCGACATGGACCTGCTCATCCGCAACGCCCATCTCGACGCCTGGCGGGAAACGGTCGTCATGGCCGCCGGCCACGCCAACGAGCCCCTCCGCCGCGAGTTGATCAGCGGCATCCTGGACCGTGCCGCGTCAGAACCTCGCCGGGCCCGTACTCTCCGGCTGGTGGCAGCGTCCTGCCTGGAGACCCTCCCGTCCGTGCCGGACGATCTGCGTGCCGACCTCGATCGCTGCCTGGACTCCCTGACGCCTCCCCGCAGCATCGCGGCGGCCCGCTCCCTCGCCGCCATCGGCGAACCCGCTCTGACCCGTCTCCCCCAGACCCTGGCCGGGGTATCCGAACCCGCCGCGAGGGCCGCTATTCATCTGGCACGCCTGGTGAACGGCCCTGCCGCGCTCGACGTCCTCTCGCGCTACGGCAGCGATCCACGATCTATGGTGCAGTACGAACTGGATCAGGCGTGGAAGTACTTCGACCCCGAGGAGTATGCCGTCAGGGTTCTGGCCGCCGCTCCCCCGACTGCGGCCCGCTGGGTCGATCTTTCACCTGCCATGGCCAAGGCCCTTCAACTACTCCCACCCCTCACATATTTGACCGTTCAAACGCATGAGCAAGCCGATTTCTCCTATCTCGGCCATCACGCGCAATCGGTCGAACATCTGGCCCACTACGCCGGTGGCGCGGCGCCGACGCCGTTCCGCCTCGCCTGTCTTCCCCGACTACGCGCGCTTACCCTCGAACAGCCCGGTCTTCCCACCCTTCGCTTCTTGGACGACCTTCCAGAGCTCGAACAGATCTGGATCACGGAATGTGCCGACATCACCGATTTCAAGTCCCTGAAGCGTCAACAAAATCTGCATACCCTCATGCTCTTCGGAAGTCAGCACCTAACCGACATAACGATGTTGCCCACTCTGGAGCGGCTGACCGCCCTGGCCCTGAGCGGATCCCGTCTCAGGTGCGACCTCGCCGACGTCGTGCCCCAGGCACCGGACTTGGAACACCTAATTCTGGAAGACTGTGAATGGGTGCGCGATCTGAGCCCGCTGGCACCCCTTCCCCTCGCACACCTCCGCCTCGCACTGGTGGAGCCGGTGTCGAACATCGACACCCTTGCCACCCTCTCCGCTCTAAGAACACTGCACCTCTCCGGTAATGCCGTTCGCGACCTCAGCCTTCTCACCGGCCTCAGACATTTGCGGACGCTCTACCTGAGAGAGTGCCCGAATGTGACAGACATAGCCCGCCTCAGCGAACTGCCGAGGCTAGAGAGGCTGCACATCGAAAAAATCGGTCCTGGTGTCGACCTGGAACCGCTCGCGACGAATCGGAAACTAGTCGTGACGATCTCCCCTAGGCAGAGCATGCGCGGCGGAGCGGCACTCGGGCGGCGGTTGAAGGTCCTCTCAGAATGAGGCCGCTACGTCAGCGTCTTCGTGAGGCGCTTGGGGGCTGAGAGGCGCCAGGCTTCGGTGACGAGTTCTCGCAGTTCATCCGGGTCCACTGTCGCCAGGTTGACCTCTAGCCAGGCGAAGCGGCCGCTTGCCCAGGACGGCGTGAAGGTCTCGGGGTCTTCGGCGACGAGGGCGGCCTGTTCTTCGCGGGTCGCCTTGAGGAGGACGGTCCCGTCGGGCTCGTTGAGGTAGCAGAAGCCCTTGCCCCGCACTCGGAAGCCCGTCATCCCTCCGAACGCGTCACGCTCGGTCACTTCCGGTAGCGCGAGCACGGCCTTCAGGAACTCCTCAACGTTCATGTGGGGAGGTCTACCAGGCAGGTCGGACGGTTTCGGGGGCTAGCCTGCCGAGTGTGGACGACGAGTACGCGAGAACGTGGGTCGAGTCGTTGGGCGGCCCGCTGGTGGTGTTGCCCCAATCCGTTCTGCCGCTGTGGCACACGGACCCGGCCGGGCAGGACGTCAACGATCCGGCGGAGTGGGGCGACTACGGGCGGGCGTGCAAGATCGACGACTCCCTCGGCGTCCTGGAGGTCGGAGACGCGCAGGCGCTCGTCCTCGGCGACGTGCCGGATTCGACCACCTTCCTGCCGGAGCTGTCGGCGTTCGTCCGGTGGGAATGGGCACCGTCCGAGGAGGCCCTGCTGGACGGCGTGGAGGCCCTGCTCGACACGGCGGAGTGGGAGACCGAGGTCCGCTGGACGGTGCCCGGCCCGGTCGTCCTGTTCGACTCGGTCTGGCCCGGTCCCACCCTGCTGGACCAGCAGCCGGAGAACCACCTACTCATCGATCTCGCTCCGGGCACATTTCGGGTCAGCTTCGCATCAATTGCGACAGGACCGGAAACCCGGGTCGGCATCGTCCGGCTACTCTCCGACAAGCCATGAAACCTGACTTGGCTCAAATTAGTGCCCACCGCGGTCGTGGATGCGGATGAGGGCATCGCGGAGGTCGTCGGGTAGCGGGTCGACGGCGGTGAGGGTGTGCTCGCCGGCCTGGATGTCAATGGTGCGGTCGCGGCGGGTGGTGCGCACGAACTTCTTGATCGACCAGCCGGTGCGTCGGGTATCCGCGCGCCGAGGATGAACGACAACCCCGCGGCCTCGATGGCCTGCTGGTCGGCCGCAGAGATCATGCCAGCGTCGGCCACGACCGTGACATCGGCCAGCTGGTGGGCATCCATGAACGCACGGATGGTCGGCAGCATCGTAGTGGTCTCGCCCCGGTTGCCCTCGAACGCGTTAGCCATCAACGGAAACCCGCTTGCGTCGGTGAGCAGCCCGATCGTGATCTGCGGCTCTAGGCGGCGGGCTTTGGAGAACCCGGGCTCACGGAACCCGTCCCCGGCATCGGTCTCGAAGTACAAGGTGGACACATCATAGAGAACCAGTGACGCCGGCCCCAGATCAGCGGTGCGGGCGCACGCCGCGGCCAACTTCTGCCGCCAGGACTCTTTCGCGAACGCGGGCAGACGCCGCTTGAGGGTCGCGTACGCCGGCGGGTCCAAACCTGCCTCCTCGACCACCCGCAGACTGTCCAGCTTGCTGGTCGGCTCAACGATCCGTGCCAGCACCAGTAATCGGAACACCTCGTCACCACCAGCGGCCTCCTCGAACCCCAACAGCTGGTAGGCGTGGCCGAGCGCGTCCCACAGGTACCCCATCCGCGACGACGTGATCGCAAGCGGCCCACCACCAGCACCACTGCCGGCCTGCAACGCCGCGAAGTCCGGGCCAAAGTCGAGCTCGGGCTGCCCCACAGCCAGACGCCGCCTCGCCACCGCCTTGAGCGCCTCCAACGCCGCATCGTCATGCGCCGAGCCGATGTGCTCGATGTCCCGCGACCCGCGACGCGAGGAGTGCACGATCTGCACCGCCCTGGCCCCCGACGCCGTCTTCACCGTGCGCACATACGCCACGAGAGACAGCCTAGAACCGGCCGCTGAGTGCGCAGATTTTCGCCGTTCACACGACGAAACCGCAGCTCAACAGCCAGCACCCTACCCAAGATCAGCGATCTTGAGCCAAAAGTCAGGTAAGGTGACGCAATGGTCATGCGGGTGGCGGTTCCCGTGCTGCCGTGCCGAGATGTGCAGGCAGCGCGGTCGTACTTCACGGACGTGCTCGGATTCGACACCATATTCACCTGGGAGACCCCACCTAGCTACGCGGCCGTGATCCGCGACACCGCCGAGTTCCACCTGTACGCCGAAAGCAGCGCCGGCCCGGCCAGGGTGACGGTTGTCGTCGACGACGTCGATTCCTGCCACGACGAGCTGCGCGCCCGCGGCGCCGACATCGTCGAGCCACTGGCCGACCGGCCCTACGGGATGCGCGACTTCAACGTACGGACACCCGATGGGCACTTGTTGATCTTTAGCCAGCCGCTTACCGAGTACGGGTGACCATCAGCGGACCAGCCGGAAGAATGACCGGACCTCGTCGACGAACAACGCCGGCTGCTCGAACGCCGCGAAGTGGCCGCCCTTGCCGGGCTCGTTCCAGTACCGGATGTTCGGGAACCGGCGCTCCGCCCACCGCCGAGACGGGCGCTGCAGCTCCTTGGGGAAGACCGAACAGCCGGTGGGTACGGTCACCGGCGCGCCGGCCGACCCGGAGATCTGTTCGTTGACCTGCCGGAGGCTTTCCCAGTACAGCCGGGCGGATGAGGCACCGGTGCCGGGCAGCCAGTAGAGCATCAGGTTGTCGAGCAGCTCATCCCGGGTCATAACCCGATGCAGGTCGCCACCGGAGTCGGTCCACGACCAGAACTTCTCGACGATCCAGGCGCGGAGGGCGGCCGGCGAGTCGACCAGCCCGTAGCCGACCGTCTGCGGCCGAGTCGACTGCTGCGCCGAGTATCCGGAGCCCCATTCGTCCGCCTCCCGCAGTGTCGCGAGCGCCGCCCGCTCGGCACCGGTGAGGTCGTCCAACGTGGCCGGATCGGGCGGTGCGAGCGGCGGCATGAGATGGATGCCGGCGACCCGATCGGGTTGCCGTTGACCGATGCTCGTGGCGATGCTGGTGCCCCAGTCGCTGCCCTGGGCGCCGAACCGCCGGTAGCCGAGCCGGGCCATCAGCTCGCACCACGCGTCGGATATCCGCTCGATCCCCCACCCCGGCGCGGCCGGCTTGTCGCTGAAGCCGTAACCGGGAAGCGATGGGCAGACCCCTAGAACCGGCCGCTTAGTGCGCAGATTTTCGCCGTTCACACGACGAAACCGCAGCTCAACAGCCAGCACCCTACCCAAGATCAGCGATCTTGAGCCAAGTCAGGTCCGAGGAGGCCCTGCTGGACGGCGTGGAGGCCGTGCTCGACACGGCGGAGTGGGAGACCGAGGTCCACTGGACGGTGCCCGGCCCGGTCGTCCTGTTCGACCCGGTCTGGCCCGGTACCACACTGCTGGATCAGCAGCCGGAGAACCACCTACTCATCGATCTTGCTCCGGGCACATTTCGGGTCAGCTTCGCATCAATTGCGACAGGACCGGAAACCCGGGTCGGTATCGTCCGGCTACTCTCCGACAAGCCATGAAAGCCCGGATGCGGCCAGTTCGGCCTGCAGATCACCGCGCGCGGACGTTGACCGTAAGATGGCGAGTCTCACTACTGTGTGACGCGTACCACCGCGAAGACTTATGGGAGTTGCCGTGCCGGATAGTCCAGACGACGGCCCGTCCTCGGTCGACCTCAGGACCGATGTGGCGCACTCGGCCCGGGTCTATGACTATCTGCTAGGCGGCAAGGACAACTACAAAGCCGACCGCAAGGCCGCCGAGGACGTCGTCAAGGTCGCCCCCTACATGCGCACCTCCGTTCGGGCGAACCGCAATTTCATGGTGCGGGTGGCTCGCTATCTGGCGGCCGAGCGGGGTATCCGGCAGTTCCTCGACATCGGGACGGGGCTGCCGACCTCGCCGAACCTCCACGAGGTCGTGCAGAAGGTCGATCCGTCCTGCCGGGTGGTCTACGTCGACAACGACCCGATCGTGCTCGTGCACGCTCGCGCGCTGCTCACCAGCACGCCCGAGGGGCGGTCCCGCTACATCGACGCCGACGTGAGCGACCCGGAGAGCATCCTCGCCGCCCCGGAAGTGCGGGAGACGCTAGACCTGAGCCGGCCGGTGGGGCTGTGCCTCATCGCCGTCCTGCATTTCCTCCACGACGAGGCGAAGGCGCACGGCATCGTCGAGAGCCTGCTGGAGCCGCTGGCGTCCGGCAGTTTCCTCGCGCTCTCCACGATCGCCATCGACAGCGCCCCCAAGCAGGTCGGCACCGCCATCAAGGAGTACAACGCGCGCGGCATCCACTCCAAGGCGCGCACGAAGGCCGATATCGAAGGCTTCTTCAAGGGCCTGGAACTGATCGAGCCCGGCGTCACGCCCGTCCACCACTGGCGTCCAGACGACGAGGCCCGCAAGATCGACGACTCCCAGGTCTCCATGTACGGCGGCCTCGCCATCAAACGCTGACACGCGTCCGAGGCGAGAGGCCGCCGTCACTTCGTCCGCTCAACCGGCGGCGCCGAGGTCGTGCACACCGCCCTTGATGTCGGCCATGAGGCACGTCCACGCGCCCGGCGCGATGGACAGCATCGGCCCGTCCGGATCCTTGGAATCCCGCATCGCCACCAGCCGACCGACCAGCGGCGCCACCTCGACACACTGGCCCTCGCCGCCGCTGCTGTAACTACTCGTTCGCCATGCGGCGGCCACTTCAACGCACTCTTGCCCTTCGCCGCCGCTGCGACGACTCTTGCGCCATGGGGAGAAGATGAGCTGCTGAGGGGTCATGACTCTGAGATTAGCCGTTCGATGAATGAACGGGAATCGTCTGGCGAGAGCGCGGCGCTTCTCAGATGATCGAAGACGACATCGTGTCGGCGGATGTCGTCCGGGTTCTCCAAATACCAGCCGCTGGTCAGGTTCTCAACCAGGACGACCGACAGCTCGTCGGACCTCAGGGTGGTGAAGGAGCCGTTGTGACCAGGATGGGCCCCTGCGGAGTATGGAAGCACCTGGAGGGTGACGTTCGGCAGCTTCGAGAGCTCTACCAGGTTCCTGAGCTGCCCCTTCAACACTCCGGGTCCGCCGAACTCCTGGCGGAGGGCAGCTTCGCATACGATCGCCCAGAGGCCGGGACCGCCTTCTTTGAAAAGAATTTTTTGTCGCCGCATGCGGATCTCAGTGAGGCCGTCTATGTCTGGCTCCATGCCTTGGGAGATGCCGGAGGCGATGACCGCACGCGCGTAGTTGACTGTCTGGAGGAGGCCGGGGATCAAGTGGAGCTGGAAACTCCTGATCGACCTGGCCTCAGCTTCCAGGGAGATGTAATCCAGCATCGAGGGAGAGAGTTTCCCTTCATAGCGGTACCACCAGCCTTTGGCGGTGGTATGACGGGCGAGGTCGAATAGGGCCGCGCGCTGAACCGGGTCGGCGTACCCGTAGCGGTCGAGCATGTTCTCCAGGGCGGGGCGGCGGATGCCGCGTTTGCCGGTTTCGAGCTTGCTCAGGGAGGACGGGGTGCGGTTCAGCACCCGGGCGGCCTGCTGGAGGGTGAGGCCGCGCTCCTCGCGGATGGCGCGAAGGCGCTGGCCGAGCTTGCGGCTTCGCATGGTCGGGCGCTGCGCGTTCTCCATGGAGTAATCATGCACGGACAATGCGTGACCGGTGGCGATATCGGCCAGGTCGGCAAAAGTGCCTCAGTCAAAAGTGCCTCGGGCAAGCGGGCCGAAGGATCTGGGGCCGAGGGCGGCGAACCTCTCCCGTGGCATTGCGGGGTCGGCTCATTCTTTCGGCGACGGCGACTGGAAGGAGTGAGGCGATGACACTGCCGGCTCTGAGGTTCGACACGCTCATCCTGCCCGGCGCGGATCGGGCGGCGGGGCGCGCGCGACAGTGGCTGAGGGGGCTGCTGGGAGAGCATCCCGCACTCGGCGACGCGGCGCTGTGCATGAGCGAGTTGGTGACGAACGCCGTGCGCTATACCGAGTCCGGTCGGAAGGGACATGTCCGGGTGGAGGTGAGCCATTCCGAGCGGATCGTGTGCATGGAGGTCGTCGACGACGGCGGTTCGCAGACCGTCCCCCACCTGGCGGTCGTGGACGGGATGGGGACGTGCGGGCGCGGTCTGATCATCGTCGCCTACATGGCCGACCGGTGGGGGGTCGGGCGGCGGGGAGGGGGCCACGCGGTGTGGTTCGAGATGTCCCGGGATGGTTGACAGGAAATGACGTCCGGTCCCGGCCAGCAGGAACGTCCAAGCGTCAAACACCGCTGTCAATGCAGGGATAACCCCCTATTCGCGGCCGAATGTGGTAAATCCACTTCTGTCGGGATGAGCGCGGAAAAGCTAGGCTTCAACTGCTTCCCGCCATTACCTTCGGGACGGTCCATGCGCACTTCCTCGCGACTGCTGGCGGTTTCGGCCACGTCCGGCCAAGCGGCGCCCGTGCCGGACGAGGCGGTGACAGAACTGGATCCGTCTGGAGCCACTGTCCTCGTCCTGCGGCCACATGACCACGCGTTCGCCGTCCAGGACGCGTCGACGCTGCGCAAGCGCATCCTCAGCGGACAGGGATTGGCGGACCTGGCCGCGCCTTTCGCCGGTGCCGCCGCGGAGAACGGCACGGTGCGGGTGGCGTCCGACTGGCTCGGTATGCGGCAGCTCTACGGAGTCCGGGGCGACAGGTGGGCCGCCACGGGGACGTCCGCGCGGGAACTGGCCAGGCTCGCGGGGCGCGGCCCGGATCTTGAGGCCCTCGGCGTCTACCGCCTCGTCGGCCATTTCCTCGACGAGGACACCGCGTTCGACGGCGTGCACACGCTCCGCGCCGGGCACGGCTGGACGCTCGCGAAGGGGCGGCTCATCGAGAGCGAGATCGACCCGGGTGACTTCCGTACCGGACACGCGCCGCGTGTCGAGGAGGCGGTGCGGGAGTTGGCGGCGCTGTTGCGCACGACCATGCAGCAGTGCCTGGACGAGCACCCGGACGCGATCCTGCAACTGTCCGGCGGATTGGACACGCGTCTCGTCCTGGCGGCGATTCCGCCGTCCCGCCGCGCCGGGCTGGAGACGCTCACGCTGAGCGCCGACGACAGCGGCGACGCCGCCACGGCCGCGATGCTCGCGGAGCGGTACCGCATGCGGCACAAGGTGATCGACCTGGCGGGGCTCCAGCGGCTGGAGCCGGCCGAGGTGCACCGCCTGGTGCTGGACGCCTCGCGCCGCCGCGAGCAGGTCCTCAACCCGCTGCACCTGAGCCTGCTGGAGTGGGTCGAGGAGCAGACGGGGGAGGCGCCGCGCATCAGCGGCCTCGGCGGCGAGCTGGCGCGCGGCATGTACTACGCGATGCAGCGCGGGCACCCCACCGTCACGCCCAAGCTGGTCGACCGGCTGGCGAGGTGGCGCATCTTCAGCCTGGACCCGGTCGACTCCGCGTGCCTGGACCCGGACTTCGCGCGCGAATCCGAGGCCGCCGCCAAGGCCCGCCTGCGCGAGATCTTCACCGGCATAGGCGGGGACTGGCTCTCCGCCACGGACGCCTACTACTACCGGCAGCGGTACCACCGCTCGGTCGGCGCGGTCATCACCAGCTCGTGCACGGAGCACACCTGCCTCAACCCGCTGCTGCACCCGCGTTTCGTCGCGCTCGCCGAGGCGCTGCCGCCGGAGGTGAAGCGCGGCTCGCGGTTCAACGCGCGGCTGGTGGCGGCGCTCGACCCCGAGCTGGCCGCGCTCCCGATGGACACGGGGGTCCGCCCGGCCGCGCTCATGGCGCCGCGCCCGCTCACGCTGGTGCGGACGGCCCGGGACCAGGGGACGAAGGTCGTCCACAAGACACGTCAGAGGTTGTCGCGGCGCGGCGACTCCGCCACGGCCACCTCCGCGCTCGCGCGCGCGCTCGTGACGCACTGGCGGGCCGAGCCGAGCCTGCTGGAGCCGGTCGCCGCGACCGGCCTGGTCGACCGCCGGTGGCTCGACCGGCTCCTCTCGGGCACCGAGGTCCCGGCCCCGGCGACGACCGGCTTCCTCGCCCTCCTGGAAGCCGCGTTCACCCCCTGACCTGCGGCGGCGTTGTCAGGCGCGTCACATCCGGTTGACCTCGACCTTGGTTGAGGATTGATCCTGGTGGCCGGGGCGAGGACAAAATGTCAGACCCCGACGGAATACTCCGGCAGACGGCACGGTTTAATCGTTCGCGAAAGTGTCAGTCTCTGCAGTATTTTGCTGCGGCATCCCCCGACAACGACCCCCGGCCCCGGCATGCCCTGCCCGGGACCTCGACGATTGGAAGTGAGTTGACCGCTCCCGCGTCCCCCAAGGCGGCGGACGGCCAGGTGGAGGCCCCGGCCTCCGGCGGAGGTCTCGACCGCGGCGTGCTCGCGGCGGCCATGGTCGTCGTCCTCGGCGCGATCATGTCCATCCTCGACGTGACCGTCGTCAACGTCGCCATCAACGATCTCGCCCGGGAGTTCGAGACTCCCCTGTCCACGATCCAGTGGGTCGCGACCGGCTACACCCTCGCGCTGGCGACCGTGATCCCGATCACCGGCTGGGCGTCCGCCCGGTTCGGCACCAAGCGCCTCTACATGATCTCGATCGCGCTGTTCGTCGTCGGCTCGATGCTGGCGGGCTCGGCGTGGTCGGCGGAGTCACTGATCGCCTTCCGCGTCCTGCAGGGCCTCGGCGGCGGCATGATCATGCCCGCGGGCATGACGATCCTCGCCCAGGCGGCCGGGCCGCAGCGCATCGGCCAGGTGATGAGCGTGGTCGGCATCCCGATGCTGCTCGGCCCGATCCTCGGCCCGATCCTCGGCGGCTATCTCGTCGACGACGTGTCCTGGCGCTGGATCTTCTTCATCAACCTGCCGATCGGCATCGTGGCGCTGCTGATGGCCGCCAAGATCCTCAAGCGTGACAAGCCGCAGCGGACCGAGCGGCTGGACGTCATCGGACTCGTCCTGCTCTCCCCCGGCCTCGCCTCGCTGATCTACGGCCTGGCCAAGGGCGCCGAGCTGAAGGACTTCCTGAAGCCCGAGTCGGCGATCTACACCGCGGTCGGCGCGGCGCTGGTCCTCGGCTTCGTCGCCCGCGCGCTGACCGCCCGCAGCCCGCTGATCGACCTGCGGCTGCTCAAGCGCCCCTCGGTCGCCGCCGCGTCCGGCACGATGGTGCTGTTCATGGCCGCGTTCATGGGCGCGATGCTGCTGCTGCCGCTGTACTACCAGACCGTCCGCCAGCAGGGCGCGCTGCACTCGGGCCTGCTGATGGCCCCGCAGGGCCTCGGCGCGATGATCACGATGCCGATCGGCGGCAAGCTGACCGACCGCATCGGCCCCGGACGCGTCGTGCTCGTCGGCATGGTCGTCGTGGTGGCGTCGATGGCGGGCTTCGCCTCCGTCCTGGAGGCCGACACGTCCTACTGGGTGCTCGGCTCGGTCCTGTTCGTCACCGGCCTCGGCATGGGCATGACGATGATGCCCACCATGGCCGCCGCGATCCAGACCCTCGCCCACGACGAGGTCCCGCGGGCCAGCACGATGCTGAACATCATCCAGCAGGTGTCGGCCTCGCTCGGCACCGCGATGATCTCGGTGCTGCTGGCCAACCGCCTCGCCTCCAACCTCGGCGGCTCCGGCGGGGGCGAGATCGGCTCCGCGGAGAAGATCCCGAACGCGGTCATGGACAAGATCGCCAAGCCGATGGCGGACGCGTTCCAGCACACCTACTGGTACGCGGCGGGCCTGCTGATCTTCGCCTTCCTGCCGGCCCTGCTGCTGCCGCGCAAGAAGCCGGAGACCCCGGCCGCCGACGCGCCCATGCCCATGCACTGACCGAAACCCAGCCGCGCAAGAACCGGATCACGACGGCCCTGTGACTCCCCGGAGTCGCAGGGCCGTGGCGTTCCCCCAGCCCACCGAATCGCCACGAGGGCGCCGTCCCCTGCGACCGCCCGGCGCGAACCGCGGCACCGCGCCGGCCAAGCCCACGACGCACATCGAAGCGGCAGGACGCGGAACGCTCCGCGATGCCGGCTCGCCCGCGCTACGCGGCCCGGCGCGAGACGTCCCCCACCCCGCCTCGGCAACGCCAGGTCCACGCGGCATGGGACGGCACCGTCCGGGCCCGCCGCCAGATCACCGCCGACCCCGTCAGTGGCGACCGGTGTCGATGACGCAGAAGCGATTGCCTTCCGGATCGGCGAGTACGACGAAGTCGGCGTCGTCCGGATAGTCGTCCCAGTCGACGCGCCGGGCGCCCAGGGACACCAGCCGCTCGACCTCGGCGGCCTGATCGGCCGCGTCCCCCGCGTACAGGTCCAGGTGGACCCGCGGGTGCTCCTGGACCGGCGTCTCACTGAGACCGAGCGACACCTGCACCCCGGCCCCCTCCGCCGGGACCAGAACCACCCAGTCGTCTTCCATCTCCTCACGTGGAACGTACCCGAGGGCCTGGGTCCAGAAGGCGGCCGCACGCGGCACATCCGAGACGCCCAGCACGACGGAACCGATACTCAGCATCCGCCGATTCTCGCGGACGGCGGCGGGCCCGCCCCCACGGGGCGGACCCCGGCGGTCGAGGCACCGGATGATCGTGCGCATTGCGGTGAGTCGATCCGATACGTTCCTGGCCGTGGACGGGATCGTGGGCACCATCGCGACGGCGGCGGGCATGTTCGCCGGGACGAACGTGGACGACATCATCGTGCTGACCGTGCTGTTCCTGTCCTCGCGCGCCACCGGCCGCCCCCGCCCATGGCAGATCTGGGGCGGTCAGTACGCGGGGATCGCGGCCCTCGTGCTCGTCTCCGTCGTCGCCGCGCTCGGTCTGACGATCGTGCCCGACGACCGGGTGGGCCTGCTCGGCCTCGTCCCGCTCGCGCTCGGCGTCAAGGGGCTGGTCGCCGCCGTCCGCACGCGCGACGGCGAAGACGGCACGTCGCCCGCCGTCGCGACCGGCCTGCTGCCGGTCGCCGGTGTGACCATCGCCAACGGGGCCGACAACATCTCGGTCTACACACCCGTCTTCCGGACCACCGGCACGGCCCCGACGCTCGTCACCATCGGCGTCTTCGCCGTCGGAGTCGCCCTGTGGTGCCTCGCCGCCTCCTGGCTCGGCTCGCACAAGAAGGTCATCGAGATCGTCGAGCGCTACGGCCGGTGGCTCGTCCCCGCCGTCTTCGTCGCCATCGGCGGCCTCATCGTCATCGAGTCCGGCGTACTCGCCGAAACAGCCTGAGCCGCGAACTTCTTCTCAACCGGCCGCAGAGGCGCACGAGGTGACTCAGCGCCACTTTCCCACTACTCCAGCGGCATAGATTTGTCACGGTGTGGTGCCGTCCAGGCATGGCGTGGAGGCTGCGGTGTCGTGTCGCCGCGCACCGGTGTTGTGGCGCGGAGGTCGGTGGCGGCGTGGCCGGATCCGGCAGCTTCAGCGAGGCGCTGGCGCGTTCCAAAACCCGGCTCGGGACCCGTGTGGGTCCCGAGCCGGGTTGCGCCGTCCTGGGCTCGGTGAGGCCCGCCGAGGCTCATACCACGCCCCGAGGGCACCCGCGACGCAGCCGTCGCGTCCCCGGCGCCAGGTGTCGGAGCCCGTCCGGTTCATGCGCCCGGGATGAACGTCCCAGGTGTTCCCCAGAGCGACCCGGCCCTCCGCGCAAGCGCACTACCAGGCACCATGCGGCGCCGCCGGAAGCGACCCCACCAGCGAAGCGGTACCCCGCACTGCCCGCTGGAGCACGCCCAGACGCGGCAAGGCGCGCCTGGAAGCACACCGCGGTGCTCGCGAAGCCGCGACCACGGCCCGAATCACCAGGCGAGGGCGCGGGTCGAGACTTCGAGTCCACCACCTGACCCACGAGGGCACAGCCCGAACCGGAGAGCGGAACCCGCAGGCCATCACCATCGCGCTCGCCGAGACCTCACGATCCGCGCCGAAGGCGAAGGCCGCGGGCCAGGGCCTCGGGAGCACCAGCGCACCCGCCGAGGCTCGGACCAGGACCCGAACCGCCAGGCGAAGGCCGTGGCGCGGGGCTTCGAGAACGCCGACACGCTCACGAGGGCGCCGCCACGGGCCGTACCGTCGAGTGAGAGCCGCGGGCCAGGACTTCGGGAGCACCGCGGCGCCACCAGGCGACCGCCACGGCCGGATGGCCAGGTCAGGGCTGTCGGGTGATGCTCTGAAGGCCCGTCCTAGACGAGCATGTGGTCGAAGTCGCCGTCCTTGGCTCCGCCCACGAAGGCCTCCACCTCCTCGCGCGTGTAGACGAGGATCGCACCCTCGGGGTCACGGGAGTTGCGCACGGCGATCTCCCCTGTGGGGAGTTCGGCCATCTCGACGCAGTTACCGCTCGGGTTGCTCCGCCGGCTCTTCTGCCAGACGAGCGCGCTGCGTCGGACGTCCGGCAACTGGTGGCCGTCCATCTTTGCCCCCTCAAAGGCGTCTCGGCCTCCCGCCGGGAGGCCGCGCTCTCGCCCCACCCCACACAATGGTACGAGATGCACGTGCATTCGTTCTTGCATACGTTCATGCAGACGGTCTTGCATCTGCACGACTTGGGGAGCAAGATAGCGAACCATCGCCGGTGACCCATCCGCTCGCCTCTGAGGTTTGACAATGACCGTTGACCAGGCAGACGACGTCGCAGCTCCCGCCGCCATGGGAGGCAGGCGGGCGCGGCACGCCGCGGCCGTCCACACGCCCTGGCCGGACGTTCCCGCGCACGCGCCCACGCGCCAGCACACGGTCCCGGCCGCGACGGCCAGACCCGTGCCCGCGCCGGGGCTCGCGGGGCTCTGGCCCACACCCCACTCGGGCGCGCCGCGCACGGCGCGCCGCGTCCTGCCCGCGGAGATCAGCGCGCCCAAGGCGGCGCGCGACTTCGCCCAGGCCACGCTGCGCGAATGGGACGTCGCCGGAAACCGCGAGGACGTCGTCGTCGCGGTCTCCGAACTCGTCACCAACGCGCTGCGGCACGGCATGGAGGGGCTCCCCCAGCCGCTGCCGCTGTGTCCGATCCAGGTCGTCCTGCTCGGCCACGCGCGGCGCCTGGTCGTCGTGGTGACCGACCCGGGGCGCCGCATCCCCGAGGCCGTCGCGTACGACCCGGACTGGTTCGGTGACGGCGGCCGCGGGCTGCTCGTCGTCGGCGCGGTCAGCGACTCGTGGGGCTGGGCGCGGCTCGCCACCGGCGGGAAGGCCGTCTGGGCGGCCTTCGACCTGTAGGTCAGGCGTCCGGCGCCTGCGGCACCGCTTCCGGGCGCGCCGGGTTCTCCAGTTCGCTGAGGAACTCCCGGGCCCAGCGGTCGACGTCGTGCTCGATGACGCGCCTGCGCATCGAGCGCATCCGGCGTGCCTGCTCGGCGGGCTCGGCGTCCAGCGCGGCCAGCAGCGTCCCCTTGAGCCCGTCGATGTCGTAGGGGTTGACCTGGAAGGCGCCCCGCTTCAGCTCGGCGGCGGCACCGGCGAACTCGCTCAGCACGAGCGCCCCGCGCATGTCGCGGCGGCAGGCGACGTACTCCTTGGCGACCAGGTTCATGCCGTCCCGCAGCGGTGTGACGACCATCACGTCCGCGGCGAGGTAGAGGGCGGTCAGCTCGGCGCGGTCGTAGGAGCTGTGCAGGTAGTGGACGACCGGGAAGCCGATCTCGCCGTACTCCCCGTTGATCCGTCCGACCTGCTGCTCGATCTCCTCCCGGAGCAGTTGGTACTGCTCGACGCGCTCGCGGCTCGGCGTGGCGATCTGCACCATCACGGCCTGGCCCGGCTTGAGGTCGCCGTCCTCGAACAGCTCCCCGAACGCCTGGAGCCGCTGGGTGATCCCCTTGGTGTAGTCGAGGCGGTCGACGCCGAGCAGGACGGTCGCGTCGCCGAGGTCGGCGCGGATCTCCTGCGCGCGCTCCACCACGTCCTCGCGTGAGACGAGGTCGTTCAGCTCGCCCACGTCCACCGAGATGGGGAAGGCGCGGGCGCGGACGACGCGGTCGTCCCAGTACACGTCCTGCTTGACGTAGCGCGCGTCCAGCAGCCGCCTGCACAGGCGGACGAAGTTGGCCGCCGCGCCCGGAAGCTGGAAGCCGACCAGGTCGGCCCCGAGCAGCCCTTCGAGGATCTGGCGGCGCCACGGCATCTGCCAGAACAGCTCCAGCGGCGGGAACGGGATGTGCAGGAAGAACCCGATGCGCAGGTCGGGGCGCAGTTTGCGCAGCATGGACGGGACGAGCTGGAGCTGGTAGTCCTGCACCCAGACGATCGCGCCCTCACTCGCGACGCGCGCGGCGGCCTCGGCGAACCGCTCGTTGACCCGGACGTAGGCGTCCCACATCGCCCGGTCGTAGACGGGCGGTGCGACGACGTCGTGGTACAGCGGCCAGAGCGTCGCGTTGGAGAACCCCTCGTAGTAGAGCTCGACCTCGCGCGCCGACTGCTCGATGGGGACGAGCGACATGCCGTCCTCCTCGAACGGGTCCAGCCGCTCGTCGGGGGCGCCGGTCCAGCCGATCCACGTGCCGTGCCTGCGCCGCATCACCGGCGCGATGGCGCTGACCAGCCCTCCGGGGCTGCGCCGCCACGCGGGCTCCCCGTTCGGTCCGACGATCCGATCCACCGGCAGCCTGTTGGCCACCACCACGAACTCACTACCGCGCGACACCGCGACCCGCCTCTCCAGGAACACTTGCCGATCACCATGCCCAGAAACGGTCATCGAGAACATCTTGTCACTTCGACGTAAAGACCAGATGGCGGAAAGGCCGGATGTCAGGAAGTCGGGGTGTCCGTGGATGGGGATTGGAGCGGGCCATATCCCTTTCGCGGCAGGTGACCGTTGTTCACCTACTCGTCACCTTTGATGCGATCTGACGGAAAAGTTACTTTCGTCACACTTGTCATCGCGGGCGTGGCGCGCTTCCCGGGGGGTGTTCCAGCGGGCCGATGCTACGCCCGTGAACAGGAAAAACGGCCCCCGGCGCGCGGGGTGGACCGCGCCGGAGGCCGAGCGGGGCTGAGGGGGGTCAGGCGTTCGCCGGCTCCCTGGCGGGGGCGTCCTCGTCGCGGCGGCGGCCCCAGAGCAGCGCGTCGACCGAGAAGCGGCCCGCGCCGGTCAGGGCGAGGAGGAGCGCGAGGGCGCCGAGGATCAGGACGAGCTCGTAGCCGCCCTTGTCGGCGAACAGGCCGTTGTCCTTGTGGACGTACCAGAAGGCGCCCGCCATGTCGGCCGCGAGCAGCAGGCCCACCAGCGGGAGCAGGGCCCCGACGATCAAGGCGACGCCTCCGGCGAGCTCGACCCAGGTGGCGAACGCGGCGGCCGCGCCGGGCATCGGGATGCCGAGGCCGTCGAACATCTTCGTCACCCCGGAGTGCCCGAGGTCGTTCAGCTTCTGCCAGCCGTGCGCGACGAACACGATGCCGAGCGCCAGCCTGCCGATGAGCAGGCCCGTGTCGGCCAGCTGCGGGTACCGGCGGGCGGGGAGCATAGGTCTCTCCTCTGGTTGAAGGTTCAGTTCAAATATGAACTAACTCTACGTTAGCAGAGTGACGCGGATCCAGACCATCGTGAAAGTTCAACCTGTGTACCGGCCAACTAGAATTCACGTCATGACCGATGCCGGAGGGCCACTCGACCCCCGCGAGCTGCGCGCCTGGATGGCCTTCCTGGCCGCCGGCCACCTGATCGACCACGAGATCGAGCGGCAGCTCAAGCGGGAGGCCGACCTCTCCCACCCCGAGTTCGAGGTGCTCGTGCGGCTGCGGATGGCCGAGGGCAACCGGTTGCGCATGTCCCACCTGGCGCGCGAGGCGATGGTCTCCAAGAGCCGCCTGACCTACCAGGTCACGCAGCTGGAGCGTGCCGGTCTGGTCAAGCGCACGGGCTGCGAGTCCGACCGCCGCTCGGTGTGGGCGGAGCTGACCCCCGAGGGCATCGAGCGGCTGGACCGGGTGCGCCCGGGGCACCGGCAACTCGTCCGCGAGACGCTGATCGAGGTGCTGTCGCCGGAGGAGATCGACCTCCTCGGGGACGCGCTCACCCGCGTCGCCGACCGGCTGCGGGCCCGCTAGGCGTGCGCGACTTCGGCGGCGTCGTCGAACGGACGCCGGCGCGGGTCGTCCGCCCGGGGTCGGCGGAGGAGGTCGCCGCCGCCGTGCGCGAGGCCGCCGCGACGGGCCTGGAGATCGTGCCGCGCGGGGCGGGGCACTCGACCTACGGCCAGTCACTCACCGGCGGCGTCTGCCTCGACATGCGCGGGCTCGCGGGCGTCCGCGAGGTCGGCCCGGACCGTGCCGTCGTCGGCGCGGGGACCACCTGGCGCGAGGTGCTCGACGCCACGCTCCCGCATGGGCTCACCCCGCCCGTCCTGACCGACTTCCTTGACGTGACCGTCGGCGGAACGCTCTCCTCGGGCGGCGTCGGCGGCGCCTCGCACCTGCACGGCACGCAGGCGGCGAACGTCCTCGCGCTGGACGTGGTGGTGGACGGGCGGCCGGTGAGCTGCTCCCCCACCGTCCGTCCCGAGGTGTTCGACGCCGTCCGGGCGGGGCTCGGCGCGCACGGCGTCATCACCGGGGCCACGCTGCGCCTCGTGCCCGCGCCGGACCGCGTGCTGTCCTGCACGATCCCGTGCCGCGACGCGGCCGACCTGCTGCGCGTCCAGCGCGAGGTACGGGCCGACCACCTCTCCGGCCAGGCCAAACCGTCCGCCGAGGGCTGGAGGTACGAAGCGAAGGCCGTCCTACACCTAGGCACGACCCCACCGCACACGACCACCGTCCGGCCTCCCAGGACTGCCGCTCAGACCACCCCCACACACACGGACACCTCACACCTGGGCGCCGCCCAGGCTCCAGGCACCGCCCCGCCGCCTACGGGCGCCGTCCGGGGTCTGGGGGCTGCTGCTCAGACGGTCGGCGTGCAGGCGGGCGCCGGCTCGTGTGTGGGTGGTGTTTCGCATGCGGGTGAGGTGCCGCCGGGGACCAGCGAGGTCGAGGAGCTGTCCTTCCTGGACTTCGCGGATCGGCTCCGTCCCGATGTTGCGGAGTTGACCGTGCTCGGCGAGTGGGCGCGGCCGCATCCGTGGGGGATGGTGTTCCTGCCGGGCGCCCGCGCCGCCGAGGTGATCGAGGAGACGCTCGCGTCGACGACCGCCGCCGACCTCGGCCTCAGCGGGGTCGTCCTGGTCAAGGCGCTGCGGATCGGGGACGTCCCGATGCTCGCCGCGCCCGCCGATCCCGTCCTGTTCAGCCTGCTGCGCACCGCGTCGCCGGGCTGCGCGGCGGTGGCGGGGATGCTGGCCGGGAACCGCGCGCTGCTCGCCCGCGCCGAGGCGGTCGGGGGCACCCGCTACGCGGTCGACTCGGTCCCCGGCCGGCGGCTGGACGGCGCCGCGTCACTGGGCCAGGGCTAGGACCTGCGCGGCGGGCAGGGACACGAGCGCCTTGCCGGGCACCAGCAGCTTGGACCGGCGCAGGCCGCTGCCGATGACGACCTGCGGCGCGGCGGCGACCGCCTCGTCCACCAGGACCGGCCAGCCGCCCGGGAGGCCGACGGGCGTGATGCCGCCGTACTCCATGCCGGTGAGCGCCGTCGCGTCCGCCATCGGCGCGAACGACACCTTGCGCGCGCCCAGATGCTTGCGGACGACGCCGTTCACGTCCGCGCGGTCGGTGGCGAGGACCATGCAGGCCGCGTAGGTGACCTCGCCGCCGCGTTTGGCCGCGACGACCACGCAGTTCGCGCTGACCTCCAACGGGACCTCGTAGCGCTCGCAGAACGCCGCCGTGTCGGCCAGCTCGGGGTCGATCTCGGCGACCTCGCCCTCCGGGACGGCGCCGACCGCGGCGGCCACCGCGTCCGCGAGCAGGTCCGGACGCGCGGCGGCGGGCGTCCATTCGAGTGTGCCGACCATGGTGCTCCCCTCGTTGTCCCGCCCCACCCTGCCACGCCGAGCCGTGGTCACGAGCCCAGGTAGCGCAGGACGGCGAGGACGCGGCGGCTGCGGCCGACGGCCTGGGACAGGTCCAGCTTGTCGAAGATCGCGTTGACGTGCTTCTCCACGGCGCTCTGGGAGATGTGCAGGTGCGTCGCGATGGAGGCGTTGATGTGGCCCTGGGCCATGAGGTCGAGGACGTCCCGCTCGCGCGGCGACAGGCGGCTCAGGGGGTCGACGTGCGCGCTGCGGACGAGGAGCTGGCGCACCACCTCCGGGTCGAACGCCGCACCTCCGCCGCCGACCCGCTCCAGCGCGTCCAGGAACTCGTCGACCTGCGCGACGCGGTCCTTCAGGAGGTAGCCGACGCCGGTGGTGTCGGCGGTGATCAGCTCGGTGGCGTAGCGCTTCTCCACGTACTGCGACAGGACGAGGACGCCGACGCCCGGCCAGCGGCGGCGGATCTCCAGGGCGGCGCGCAGGCCCTCGTCGGTGTGCGTCGGCGGCATCCGGACGTCCACGACGACGACGTCGGGCGGCGCCGCGGCGACCGCCGCGACGAGGGCGTCGCCGTCGCCGACGGCGGCGGCCACCTCATGGCCCTCCTCGGCGAGCAGGCGCGAGAGGCCCTCGCGCAGCAGGGTGGAGTCCTCAGCGAGCATCACCCGCATGGCAGGTCCGCGCTGATCACGGTGGGCCCGCCGGCGGGGCTGTCCACGCCGAAGGTGCCGTCCAGCGCGGCGACCCGGCGGGCGAGCCCGGCCAGCCCGCCGCCCGCGGGGTCGGCCCCGCCGGTGCCGTCGTCCTCGATGCGCACGGCGATCATTGTGCCGCGCGCCGCGACCCGCACCCGCACGTGCCGCGCCCCGGAGTGCTTGGCGGCGTTGGTGACGGCCTCGCAGATCACGAAGTAGGCGGCGGTCTCCACCGCGTGGGGCGGCCGGTCCGGGACGTCGTAGCCGATCGTCACCGGCACCGCGGACCGCTCGGCGACCGTCTCCAGCGCCGTCCGCAGGCCCTCGCCGTCCAGCGCGGCGGGGTAGACGCGCCAGGTGACCTCCCGCAGGTCCTCCAGCGCGCGGCGGGACTCCTCGTGCGCCTGCCGCAGCAGTTCGGACGAGCGGCCGGAGTCCCCCGCGCGGCGGGCCCGGCCGATCAGCATCCCGAGGGCGACGAGCCGCTGCTGGACGCCGTCGTGCAGGTCGCGCTCGATGCGGCGGCGCTCGTCGTCGACCGCGTCCACCACCTGCGCGCGGGTGACCGACAGCTGGGCGATGCGGCGCTGGTACTCCTCCAGCGGGCTCGGACCGAGGCAGCGCCGCGCCACCGCGCGCTCCAGCGCCACGACCCCGACCAGGCCCTGCACGGCGACGAACAGCAGCACCGCGCCGAACACGGCCGTGTAGACGACGATCAGCGGGCTCGGCGGGATGCCGTCCATGTAGTCGCCGGTCACCCACCAGCTCCACAGCAGCCCGATCGCGCTGGCGCCGCCGTAGAGGATCAGCAGCAGGATGATGCCGCCGAGCAGCCCGACCGGCACCCGCAGCAGGAGGTAGGACAGCGCCCGCAGCGGGCCGAACTCGACCGCCCGGTCCTCGGCGAAGAACGTCGCGAGGCGGCGCCGCTCCAGCTCGGTGAGCCGGTTCGCGCCCCGGGCGACGACCCCCGGCACCGTTCGCGGGCCGCGCGAGAGGGCCAGCGCGGGCGCCATGACCAGCACGGCGACGGCGAGCAGGATCATCTCGATGCCCGCGCTGAACAGGCCCAGGGTGAGGCCCGCCAGGGCGCGGGCGGCGCGCGGGCCGCGCCCTGGCCTCGGGGGAGGCGCGGCCACGCCCTCAGAAAATGCGATCACGTTCGAAGTCTCTTGTCTCGGCGCGGTGCGTCCCGGGCTCGCGGCCCGTCCGCCTGGACTTCACGATACGGAGGCCGAGGAACACGAGCACACCGAGCACCGCCAGCACCAGGACGATCTTGGAGTAGACCCCGACGTACTCCTCCACCGTCCGCCAGTTGTCGCCGAGCTCGTATCCGGCCATCACGAACGCCGTGTTCCACAGCAGGCTGCCGAGGGTCGTGTAGACCAGGAACGTCGTCATCCGCATGCGCTCCACCCCGGCGGGGACCGAGATCAGGCTGCGGAAGATGGGGATCATGCGGCCGAAGAACACGGCCTTGCCGCCGTGCCGCGCGAACCACGCCTCCGTCCGGTCGAGGTCGGAGAGCTTCACCAGGGGCAGCCGGTCGACCAGGCGGCGGATCCGGTCCCGGCCGATCAGCGCGCCGATCCCGTACAGGGCGAGCGCGCCGACGACCGACCCGACCGTCGTCCACACCAGCGCCGCGACCAGGCTCATCCGCCCCTGCGCGGCGGTGAACCCCGCCAGTGGGAGGATCACCTCGCTCGGCAGCGGCGGGAACAGGTTCTCCAGCGCGATCGCCAACCCGGCGCCGGGCGCGCCCAGCCGGTCCATCAGGTCGGTGGCCCAGCCCGTGATGCCCCCGGTGGGCTCGTTCTCGGCCGCCCGGGAGGCCAGCGCGTACGTCATCTCGATCATGTGTACGACGCTAGGAAGCCGCGGTTCCCGCCGCCATGGAGTGCACCGCCGACCTGACCGGCCGCGCGCCGCACCCCGGCCCTGCGGAAAACCACACCCCCATCCCTGACGTCCACCGCAAACCCCAGCCTGTGACGGGTGCCGCGGGCGGGGCCTGGGTCGCGGGAGCGCAGGGCGCGGGAGCGCAGGGCGCGGGAGCGCAGGGCGCGGGAGCGCAGGGCGCGGGAGCGCAGGGCGCGGGAGCGCAGGCACCGGGGGTGCTGCGCGGGAGCGGCGGCGGGGCGGTCAGTGGGCGGGGGTGGGGTGTGCGCGTGGGAGCGGGGGGCGCGGGTCCGGGACGGGGCGTCCGCGGCCGGCCAGGTAGGAGGCGCGTTCCAGCTCGTCCTCGAAGGCGAGCACGAGCATGTCGGGCGCCTCGGGGCCGGGGCGCACCAGCAGGTACGGGACCCCGGCGCGTTCGGCGAGGTAGGCGAGCCCGTCCTCGCCGCGCTCGTAGAGCCGGGCGCCGGTGAACCGGGCGAGCACCTCGTCGTGCGGGGCGATCTCCTCGCGCATGCGGACATTCCCCCACCCCCGCGTGTCGGCGTCGTGGCGGCGGGGTGAAGGGGCGCCCAACTCCGGTCGAGCATCCGCCGTGCCCGTCCGCGACACGCAGGCGATTCAGCGGTGAGTGAAATCGGAGGCAGTCGCCGTTTCGGGGCCGCGGGGCGGTGGGATGCGAAACCGCCCTGGCAGTAGGGGGTATGGGACCATGGTGCGGTAGGGTTTCGGACACCGGCCCACCCATGATCAAGGCAAAGAATCTTTTCTGATCGACTTTTCCGTTAAGAGCCTTTCTTGTAGCGTTCGCAGCGTTTTGTGAAGTGAATTCATGATCGGACATTCCCGCCACAAGATCATGTAAGGACGCCGCGATGCCCCTGGCGACTGGCCTGGTCGCGGCCGCGCTCCTCGGCCTGCTGACGCTGCTGGCCTCGGCGCGGCGCGGTCGCCGCCGACACCGCTCCTCCGACGAGCATCCCGAGTCGCTGACGGCCGTCCTGGATCCCGGCGACGAGGAGTACCTCGCCTGGCTCGCCGACCACCACTGGCCCACCGACGAGTACCTCGACATGGAGCACGAGTGGCTCGGTGAGCTGGAGTCGGCCGAGCCGGCCGAGCGCTACGAGTCGCCGATGTGCCCCCAGTGCAACCTCCGCCGCGAGGACGTGTGGCCGTGTCCGCGATGCGGAAGGCTCCTGCACTCCTCCTGCGGGCACGGGATGCGGCGCAGGCGCGTCGAGCGCCCGTACCGCACCCACGCGGCCAACCCGGAGGCGGTCATCGCGGAGTGGATCTGCACGGGCTGCACATCGGTCGTCGGGCTGGACGTCGACCACGGCGACGAACCGGACGGCGGCCTTCTGCACTGAACGTCCCTCGATGCCCGATCTTGAACCTATTTACACGGGACCGAAGGTAAAGAATTTGCCATCTACTTGCATATTTCGGACGAGCGGCGGCAGGCTTCAACTATGTCCTTAATCACTGAGGACACGTGGAGGAAGCCGTGACCGTCCGAACCAGTCCCGACTGCACGCACCAGCCGCCCTGCCCGACGCCGGACGCGCTGGACCGCGAGGCCGCCCGCATCGTCGCCAACCACCCCGAGCAGGGGTGGAGCCTGCTGTGCAACGGCATCGTGGTCTTCGAGGACACGGGCGAGCTCCTCCCGGACGGCCGCGTGATCGCGCCGCACCGTCCGACCACCGCCGCCTAGGCGCCGCCGGCGGCCGTCCGCCCCTCTCCTCCCGGGGCCGGGTCGATCCGTATCGGCACTCCGTTCAGCCACGCCATCCCCGCCAGCCGTTCCAGGTCCGCGGGATCCGGCGAGGCGAGCAGGTTCACGTTCGCGCCACCGGCCGCGTTGGCCGTGCGCCACCCGCCCCGATGCCCCCATCCGTGCGGGACGGCGACCACTCCCGCCGCCATCTCCTCGGTGACCCGCGCGGGGATCTCGATCGACCCGTGCGGCGAGGAGATCCGGCAGAGCATCCCGTCCTGGACGCCGTACCGCGCGGCGTCCTGAGGGCTGATGCGGGCCGTATGCGCGCGTCCTCCTCGCATGAGCGTGGGCGCGTTGTGCATCCAGGAGTTGTGCGAGCGGATCTCGCGCAGGCCGATCAGCCGGAGGGGGTAGCCGTCGGGCGGCCCGGGGGCGGCCTTCAGCCGCGCCACCTCCTCGACGATCTCCGGCGGAGCGAGGTGCACCCGCTTGTCCTTGTGCAGGACGCGGCGCCGCAACGTCCCCGTCCGGTGGTGCTCCCGGAGCACGACCCCATGCGGGGCGCTCCTCAGCCCGCGCAGGCTCAGCCCGCCGCGCCGCAGCCCGTACCAGTCGCCGAGCGGCCCGGTGCGGAGCAGCATGTCCGCCAGGAAGCGGGGCGAGGGGCGGAGCCCGAAACGGTGCGCGAGCCGCTGCGCGCGGAACGAGCCGACGCCGAGGCGCATCCGCCGGGCGAGCCCCTCGATGATCTCCCATTCCTGGCGGGCCTCGCCGCGCGGCGCGACGACCCGCTCCGTCCATGTCACATACGGGGTGAGGTGGTTCTGCAGGAACGGCAGGGGGAAGTCCTCGCGCTCCAGGAACGTGGTGGCGGGCAGGATGTAGTCGGCCTTGCGGCCGGTGTCGCTGACGTAGAGGTCGACGCAGACCAGCAGGTCCAGATCGTCCAGGGCGGCGTCGAGCGCGGCCGCGCCCGGGACGCTCAGCAGCGGGTTGCCCGCCGAGACGAGCAGGGCCCGCAGCCGTCCGGGGCCCGGCGTGGTGATCTCCTCGGCCATCACCCCGGCGGGGAACGTGCCGAGCACGTCTGGATAGCCGCCCACCCGCGACCGGCTCCTCCCATAGGAGGCGAGGCCCGACAGCCGCAGGATCTCCTCCGTCCGCAGCGGGGACGCGCCGAACACCGCGCCGCCCGGCCGGTCGAGGTTGCCCGTGACCAGCGTGACCGCGTCGATCAGGAACGCGGTGAGGGTGCCGTGGCGGCCGAGGCAGGTGCCCGTCCGCCCGTAGACGACGGCGCTTCCGGCGGTGGCGAGGTCCCGCGCGAGGCCCCGGACGACGGTGGCCGGGACGCCGCTGCGTTCCGCCGTGTCCTCGGGCGGGAAGCCCTCCGCCAGCCTCCGCAGTTCGCCGACGCCCTGGGCCTGCCGGGAGCAGGACGCGGCGTCCTCCAACCTCTCGGCGAAGATGACATGCAGGAGCGACATCAGCAGCCACGCGTCGCCGTCCGGCAGGAGCGGGAGGTGCTCGTAGGCACGCGCGGTCTCGGTACGGCGCGGATCGGCGACCACCACGCGCCCGCCCCTCCGGACGATCGCCGACAGGTCGTCGCGTATGCGCGGCGCGGTGATGATGCTGCCGTGCGACACCAGCGGGTTCGCGCCCAGCATCAGCAGCAGCTCCGTGCGCTTGAGGTCGGGGATGGGCACCAGCACCGGCGCCCCGTACAGCAGCGCGCTCGCGGCGAACCGGTTGTTCACGTCCTGCGACCCGGCCGAGTACAGGTGCGGTGACCCCAGCGCGGACATGAACCCGTGCATCCACACCGGATGGCTGTAGGAGAACGTCGCCGGATTGCCGAAGTACCAGCCGATGGACTTCCCGCCGTGCCTCGCGCGGAGGGCGTTCAACCTCCGCGCTATGTCGGTGAGCGCCTCGTCCCAGCCGACGCGCTCGAACCCGCCGTCTGCGCGCCGCCGCAGCGGATACAGGACGCGGTCGGGGTCGTTCTGCACCTCCGCCATGGCGATGCCCTTGGGACAGGCGAACCCTCGGGACAGCGGATGCGCCCCGTCCGGGCGGATCCGGGCGACCGCGCCGTCCTCGACGGTGACCTCCAGCCCGCACAGCGGCTCGCAGATCCGGCAGTAAGTGAACGCTTGCGCCATGGGGCCGATTATGCCGTACCCGCGTGTCGTGGCCCCCAGGCGAGAGGATCACGTTCAGCCTTGGAGAGGGCCACGGCGCCCGGGGGGCCGAGGGGCCGATCGACCCCGACCGGGTCTGCATGTCGGGCTCCCCAACGGCAGATCACCCGGGTAGCGTTCAACTGTTTTGCTACTTACGCAAGAATCATGTGGAACTCGACCGCGAAAGGACGGGGTGGTGTGATCACAGTCCTGGTCCTCGTATCACTGGTCGCCCTGTTCGGCCTGTGCCTGCCCAACCTGTTCCGCCCGATGGCGCCCTCCGCGTCCGACCCGTGCTCCGCGCCCGACCCGTACGGGATGCCCGACCCGTACCCGGCGTCCGAGCCGTACGTTTCGCCTGACCCCGGAAGCGTGTCCGATTCCGGCCCCGCGCCCGAACTCGTCCCCGGGCCCGTGTCCACCGACCTTCCCGCCGTCCATCCCGAGTCGATGACCGCCGAACTCGACCCCGGCGACGAGGAGTACCTCGCCTGCCTCGCCGACGAGCTGTGGCCCGACGACGAGTACCTCGCACCGGAGCCCTCCAACGACGGCGAGGAGGAGTCGGGCGGGAGCGACGCGCGCCTGTGACCCGCCCGCGACTCGCCGTCCACCCCGCGTAAACCTCCGGTTCACGCGAGCCGTCCTAGGCACGTCGGGTGCTCCCCTCGACACGCACGGTTCGACACGCACAGTCGGCCGCGGAACGGAGCCCCCGGCACGCCGGACGCAGGATCCGCTCCGCCTGGGACGCAGCGAGGAACGATGACCCTGCAGAACACGCCGCACCCGGAGTACGTCGGGGCCGAGGTGGATCCGGGAGACTCCGCGCGGATCCTGCGCCTGACGAGACTCTTCCTCAAGGGCGGGGAGACGGTCCTGGCGTTGGCGACGACGGTCAAGGCCCTTCCGACCCTCACCCACGTCGCCGTCACCGACCGGAGGATCCTCGGCTTCGCGGCCGCGGAACTAGCAAAAGAAGGCCCCCGGCAGGAGATCCTCCTGGCGGACGTCGCATCCGTGGACACCCGCAAGTCCTACAAAGAGCGCTGGTTCCTCGTCGTCCAGGACGGGACGGGGGCGGAGACCGACTTCGGCGACCTGCACGACCGGGACGCGCCGGTCATCCGGCGCCTCATCGAGCGCCAGGCCCGTCCCGCACCGCCCGCCCCGAACCAGCCCGCACCCGCACCCGCGCCCGCGCCCAGCCGGCCCCTCCGGGACCAGCCCGCGCCCAGCCGACCTGAGCCGCCCCGGCAGGCGCCCGGCCTCCCCGCGCCCGCACCGGCGCCCCCGCAGCCCTTCACGTGGGCTCCGGAGCCGTCCGGCTGGCGCTACAACCCGCCGCCCACGTGGCCGCCGCCCCCGGCGGGCTGGACGCCCCAGCCGGGGTGGCAGCCGGACGCGAGCTGGCCGCCCGCGCCGCCCGGCTGGCGGTTCTGGGTGCCGGAGGTCCCCCCGGCCCGCCCGCCCGCCGCCGGGGGCCGCACCGTCCCCGCGTTCGGCCGGAAGCAGCGCATCGAGGAGCTGGAGGCCGAGAACGCGAGCCTGCGCGACTGGCTCGAACGCCTCGGCGCCCTGGAGGCGCCCCGGTTGGCCGAGGAGATCGAACGGCTCCGCTCCGAGACGGAGGAGGCGCGCCGCGAGCGGGACGAGACGCGCGCCGAACTCGAACGGCTGCGGCAGGGCATCGTCGAGACGCGGGATCTGGAGCTCCTCCAGGAGGCCGGCGTCTACGAGTACCAGCACCCGCTCGCGGACGTCGTCGCGTACAAGGCCGAACTGGCGCGGGTGAAGGACGGCATCAAGGCCATGGCCCGCAACGGGACGGCGGTCATCGGTGCCACGAACTGGACCGTGAACGGCTCGGCCGCTCAGGGCGGGAAGATGGTCCGCGACTTCTCCCGCCTGATGCTGCGCGCCTACAACGCCGAGGCCGACAACCTCGTCCGGACGATGCGCCCGTACAAACTCGCGTCGGCGATCGAGAGGCTGGACAAGAGCGCGCAGACGATCGAGCGGCTGGGCAAGACGATGGACATCCGCGTGAGCCCGAAGTACCGGGAGATCCGCTTCAAGGAACTGCGCCTCACCGCCGACCATCTGGCCAAGGCCGAGGAGGAGAAGGAGCGGATCCGGGCCGAACGCGAACGCCAGCGGGAGGAGGAGAAGGTCCGCAAGGAGATCGAGCGGGAGAAGTCACGGCTGCTCAAGGAGCGCTCGCACGTGGAGTCGGCCCTGGCCCGCCTGGAGGCGAAGGGGGACGCGGCCGGTGCGGCGGACCTGCGCTCCAAGCTGGCCGACGTGGAGTCGGCCATCAGCGACGTCGACGGCCGCGCCGCCAACGTCCGCGCGGGGTACGTCTACGTCATCTCCAACATCGGCGCGTTCGGCGAGCGCATGGTGAAGATCGGCATGACGCGGCGGCTGGAGCCGATGGACCGGGTCCGCGAACTCGGCGACGCCTCCGTCCCGTTCCGGTTCGACGTGCACGCGCTCATCTTCAGCGACGACGCGGTCGGCCTGGAGAACAGCCTCCACCAGGCGTTCGCCGAGCAGCGCGTCAACCAGGTGAACCCGCGGCGGGAGTTCTTCTACGCCACGCCCGCCGAGGTGCGGCGGGCGCTGGAGCGCATCTCGGGCAACCACCTCCTGGAGTACACCGAGGTCCCGGAGGCGATCGAGTTCAGGACGAGCCGCGGCGCTCGGACGTGAGGCCCGCCGCGCCGAGGAACTCCGTGACCGCCGAGGCCACCCCCGCGACGTCGTCGTCGTGGATCCAGTGGCCGCAGCCCGGGAACTCCACGTAGGACGTGCCGGGACGGCGCTCGGCCATCTCGCGGGCGAGCGCCGTCGGCAGCACGAAGCTCCCGGTGCCGTGCATGAGGAGCGCCGGGCAGCGGACGGCGAGCCACTCCGTCCAGTACTCGCCCAGGAGCAGTTCCTCCGACCGGAACAAACCCTCGTGGTCGAACGGCAGCCCCCAGCCGTCGGGATACCGGATCGCGCCTTCGAGGAAGTAGGCCGGGTCGGGGATGCCCTCGCCGATGACGGCGGCGCCGAGGTCCATGAGGGTGGCGGTCCGCCGCGTCCAGGGCCGGGTGTCCAGGACGGGGGGCTCCACCACGACGGGCGCGTCCTCCAGCACCAGGGCCCGCACCAACTCGGGGTGCCTGGCGGCGAGGTGGAAGGCGACCACACCGCCCATGGAGTGGCCGTAGAGGACGGCGGGCGCCATGTCCCGGTCGCGGACGAACGCGGCGAGGTCGGCGACGTAGGCGTCGACGCCGTAGTCGTCGCGGTGCGCCGCGTGGCCGTGGCCGCGCTGGTCGACGGCGGTGACCCGCACGCGCCCGGCGAGGGCGTGGGCGAGGGACGCGAACGTGCGGGCGCCGCCGAAGTGGCCGTGCACCGCGAGCATCTCGACGCCGTCCCCGCCGAAATCGGTGAACGGGGTGGGATTGCGGGACACGCGGCCTCCTCGATCCGGGGTGACGGCCGTTCACCCTAGCCGGGCGCCCCCATTAGGGTCAGCCCGTTTTCGGCCGCGTGCGGCGGCACGCGGAACTGGCGCCGAAGCACCGGCGCCGTGGGGCGCGGAGTCGTAGCATCCAGGGTGGAGCGGCGGCGCCCGGACGAAGCCGAACGGGACGGATCACGGCGGAAAACTGTTCCCGGCTAGCGTCCGCGGAGACCGTCCTCCGGCGACACCGCGCGCAGAGAGCAGACATGGGCACAGCCGCAGCCGAGCACGCCGACCGTGGCCACCCCGAGCCCCCGGAGGCCGGGCCGACGGTGCCCCGCATGGTGCTCGGCGCGCAGCTGCGGCGGCTGCGCGAGGCCGACGGCTACAGCCTGGAGGAGGCGAGCGCGGCCGTCAGCCGGCCCGAGGAGTGGATCAGCGGCCTGGAGCTCGGGCGGATCCGGCTCAAGCTCCGCGAGGTCGCCGACCTGTGCGCCGCCTACGGCGTCACCGACCGCGCCGCGTGCGCGACGCTGCTCGGGCTCGCCCGCCAGGCGAACGTGCCGGGCTGGTGGGCGGCCTACCAGGACGTGATCCCGCCGTGGCAGGAGCCCTACATCGGCCTGGAGCAGTCCGCCAGCGTGATCCGGATGTATGAGACGCAGACCGTCCCGGAGCTCCTCCAGACCCCCGCCTACGCGCGGGCCCTGCTGGCCGGGCGGCGGCCCCCGGCGGCGACCGAGCGGCTCGTCCGGCTGCGGACGCGGCGCCAGGCGATCCTGCACCGCTCCCGGCCCGCGCGGCTCTGGGTCGTGATCGACGAGGCGGCGCTCCGCCGCACGTTCGGTGGCGGTCCTGTGGCCTTCGCGCAACTGGAACATCTCCTCGACGTCTGCGACCTGCCGCACGTGACGATCCAGGTGGTGCCGCTCGAACTCGCGTCCCCGCCCGTGCCGGGCGGGTCGTTCACGCTGCTGCGGCCGCCCGAGCCGGAACTGCCCGACGTCGTGTACCTGGAGCGGCTCAACGGCGCGGTCTACCCGGCGGAGGAGGACGCGGTGATCTCCTACTGGCACGTCATGAACTGGCTCGTGGTGAAGGCGGCGCCCGCGCGGGCCACACCGTCGATCCTGCTGGGCCTGCTCCGCGACCTGTGATGCTCACTCCGCGACCTGTAATGCTTACAATGCCCAACAAAGCACTGATGTGGACCGCGGTTCGGGATCACGGCCTACGGTGTCCGCCCTTCAGAACGAGACAGGACGGCTCTGCGGACCGCCCCTCCCCGTTCGCCCGGTCCGGCTGGCAGCATGACTGACGGAGACCAGAGGTCCGGACCCACGGACGACGAGGGCGACCCAGACATGAGCGACACCGGTTCACGGCCCGCGGGGCCGGACGACTTCATCGCCGAGCTCAACGCGTTCTACGAATCCTGCAACCGGCCTCCCTACCGCAAGCTCGCGGAGATCTCCGAGCACCTGGGCGAGCTGTACGGGCGGCGCGGACTGCCCGTCCTGTCGGCGACCGCCGTGTTCGAGGTCCTCGCGGGCCGCCGCAAGCGCGCGCCGACCTCCGCCTGGGTGGCCAGCTTCATCCTGTGCTGCCAGCGGCGGGCCTGGGAGACGGGCGTCCGCTCGTCCGACCCCGGCATCGACACGCTCCCGCACTGGCAGTCGCGGCTCCGAGCCGCGCAGGGTGCCCCGCCCGAACGCGCGGCCCCGGCGGCCGAGGGCTCCGCGCCCGCGCCGCGGACGGCCCCCGAGGCGCGCTCCCCCGTCCCGCTCCGGCTGACGGCGCCGCAGCGGGTGACGATCGCCGACTACAAGGAGCACGGCCGCGAGCTGCTCGACCGGGCGCAGGAGGGCGACGCCGACGCCGTCTACCGGATCGCGGTGCTGCTCGGCACCGACCCCACCCGCGGCGCCGAGGCGGTCGCGCTGCTGATCGACGCGGCGGCGGGCGGCCACCCGCAGGCGCTCGACCTACTGGACGCCAGCCCGAACGGGCTCGACCCGCGCCAGGCGGCCGAGCACGCCCACCGGCTGGGCGAGTCGGCGCCGACGCGGGACGCGGCGCTCGCCTACTACCAGGCGGCGGTCGGCGGCGGCCGGTTCGAGACCGCCTTCAAGATCACCGAAATCCTCCAGGAGGCGGGCGACGGCCCCCGGCGCTGAGGGCCGCCCGGCAGCGGGCGAGCGCAGGGTCAGGGCTTGCGGCCCATGCCGCAGAACGCGTCGACCTCCTCGGGCGGCTCGCCGACGGTCACCTCCGGCCGCCAGCGCGTCACCGAGACCACCCCGGGCTCCAGCAGTTCGAGGCCGTCGAAGAAGCGGCGGATCCGCTCGGGCGAGCGCAGCACGAGCCCCGCGTTGCCCTCCGCGTTCCACAGCTCCACGATCCGGTCGGACGCGGCGCCGTGGATGACGTTCGTCCCGTCGTACATGGCGAAGTGGCTGCCGGACGGGAGCGCCGCCAGCAGCCGCCGGACGATCGACTGCGCCTCGTCGTCGTCGGTGATGAACTCCAGGATGCCCATCAGCGTGAGCCCGATCGGCCGCGTGAAGTCCAGCGTCGCGGCGGCGCCCGACAGGATCAGCTCGGGCTCGCGCAGGTCGGCGTCGATGTAGGCGGTCGCGCCCTCGGGCGTGCTGGTCAGCAGCGCCTGCGCGTGCGCGAGGACGAGCGGGTCGTTGTCGACGTAGACGATCCGCGACTCGGGCGCCGCCCGCTGCGCGACCTCGTGGGTGTTGTCGACCGTGGGCAGTCCCGTGCCGATGTCGATGAACTGGCGGATCCCGACCTCGCGGGCCATGTGCCAGACCGCCCGGTTGAGGAACAGCCGGGACGCGCGGGCCAGGCGCGCCACGTCCGGGAGCAGTTCGAGGATCTGGTCGCCGACCTCGCGGTCCACGGGGTAGTTGTCCTTGCCGCCCAGCCAGTAGTTCCAGATCCGCGCCACATGCGAGACGCTGGTGTCGATCTCTGGCCCGTGGTCGCTCATGCGCGCTCCCTTGTCCGCCGAGGCTCCCCCATCCTGACCCGGAAGCGGCCATGGCGACAGGAGTTTCGGGTCCTGTCGCCGCAGTCGGTCAACCTCCATGAACTGCCGGAGCATCAGCGCCGCCACCACCGCCGCGATCGGGACGTTGATCCAGAACACCCGGCGCCGGCCCGCGGCATCGACCACCGCGCCGCCGAGCAGCGGACCCGGCCGCCCCCACCATGCCGCTCATGCCCGACCAGGCGCCGACCGATCGGCCCGATCTGGGTGGCCGCGCGCGAGAACCCCCGCGTTCGCGCCCTCGCCGACACCGCCGCGAACCCCGCGGCAGAATCCGGCCGCCCGGATTCGTGAAGCGGACGGCTCGGGGCGGAGGCCGCCGAATTCGTCTCCCGGTCGGGGAGCGCCGCAGCCGAGATCCCCTGTCGGCAATCGCCTGCCCGCCCCGAACCTGTCACCGGCCGATCGCTGATCCTCGCAGGGCGCGCGGTTACTTGAGGAGCTGGCGCGCGATGACCATTCGCTGGATCTGGTTGGTCCCCTCGTAGATCTGCGTGATCTTCGCGTCGCGCATCATCCGCTCGACCGGGAACTCCCGCGTGTATCCGTAGCCGCCGAGCAACTGCACCGCGTCGGTCGTCACGTCCATCGCGACGTCCGAGGCCAGCGCCTTGCACGCCGACGACACCAGCGTGAGGTCGGGAATGCGCTCTCCCCGCATGGCGCGCTCGGATTTCACCGCCGCGTGATAGGTCAGCTGGCGCGCGCCCTCCAGCCGCATGGCCATGTCCGCCAGCATGAACTGCACGCCCTGGAAGTCGGATACCGGCTTGCCGAACTGGCGGCGTTCCTTGACATATCCGATCGCGAAGTCCAGCGCGCCCTGAGCGATTCCGAGCGCCTGCGCCGCGATCGTCACGCGCGTGTGGTCGAGGGTGGCCAGCGCCGTTTTGAAACCCGTGCCCTCGGCGCCGATCCGCCGCCATTCGGGAACGCGCACGCGCTCAAGGATCACCTGCCGCGTCGGCGACCCCTTGATGCCGAGCTTGCGCTCCTTCGGGCCGAACGAGACGCCCTCGTCGTCGCGGTCGACGACGAATGCGGAAATGCCCCGGGCGCCCGCGCCGGGGTCCGTCACCGCCATCACGGTGTAGAAGCGCGACTCCCCCGCGTTCGTGATCCAGGTCTTCACGCCGTCGAGCACATAGGCGTCGCCGTCGCGCACCGCGCGCGTGCGCATTCCCGCCGCGTCCGACCCGGCGTCCGCCTCCGACAGCGCGTAGGAGAACATCGCCTCGCCCGCCGCGAGCGAGGGCAGGCACCACCGCTTCAGCTCCTCCGAGCCCGCCAGCAGCACCGGGACCGACCCCAGCTTGTTCACCGCCGGGATCAGCGACGAGGACGCGCAGACGCGCGCCACCTCCTCGATCACCAGCACCGCCGACAGCGCGTCCGCGCCCGCGCCGCCGTAGGGCTCGGGCACGTGGACGGCGTGCATCCCGTTGTCGACCAGCGCGTCGAGCGCCTCCCTCGGGAACCGCGACTCCTCGTCCACGTCGGCCGCGAACGGCGCGATCTTGGCCTCGGCCAGCTCCCGGACCGTCGCCCGCAGCAGCTCCTGCTCCTCCGACAGCGCGTACGTGGGAAGGTCGCTCATCGTTCCTCCGCGTGGCCGTACGATCACCGGCCGCGTTACTTTGACGGCAAATATTTGGACGCCAAAATATGCGGAGCGGCGGCACCCCGTCAAGACCGCCGCCGCCCCGCCGCCGGGACCCGGCACGCCACCGGGCCCCGCCGCTGCCGGGGCAGGATTCGAACCCGCATGACGTGATCCAGAATCACGCATCCTGCCCTTGGATGACCCGGCATGGCGTGCCGCCCAGAGGAGTCGAACCTCTATACCCGGGGTAAGAGCCCGGTGTCCTCCCGGTTGAACGAGAGCGGCGTCGTGCCCCGGCGGACGGTGGCGTCCGTTCCGCCTGGGCACAGGCGGACCAGCCGGGGGTCGTTACTCCCGCCGGTCCAGTCCAGAGCCGCACCCGGGAATCGAACCCGGTACTCCTGGTTGGAAGCCAGGTGCCTCACCATTTCGGCTTGTGCGACAGTTTCCGGGCGCCATCGCCCCGCGTCGAAGACGGCATGAGAAAGGCCGCCGGGATATCTCCCTGGCGGCCTCCGGTGGAGCCTGGTGGCCCTATCCAGAGACGCCTCGGAGGGCGAAACGACCGCCCTGGGAACGAGACCCGAAGGTCTGCGCCTGCCTGCTCTTCACTTCGGCTCCCTTCCGCTCGGTTCGACACTCTTATGGTGCGCCCTGTCGCCCGATGGGGCAACGGGTTTTTCCTCTTCCTAGGACGCGGCGGCGCCGCGACCGGTTCCACGCGAAGGGGGAGGGGCCGAAGCCCCTCCCCCGTCGCGAACCGTCAAACGGTACGCCGGCGGCCGATACGCGACTTCCGAGCCGGGCGGCCGCGCGAGGGGGTCAGCAGCCGACCGAGGACTCGGAAAGGCAGCGTGACGACACTGATGATCGTGCCGATGATCGCATTGAGCGCTGCGGTGATGCGGCGCATGAGACATTCACTCCTTCGCTCGTCCGTCACCCGGCTTTTTACCCTCCCATCACGTTCTAACCGGGGTGCGTGCCGATGATGGCGGTGGCGTACGCCTCGTCCGGGCGCGCGACCTCGGCGACCAGCCCGCCCGCGGACACGACCGCGACCGCCTCGGGAACCTGCCGCTCGCCGGTCTCGAACAGCAGGATCCCGCCGGGCGCGAGCCATGCGCGCGCCTCGGCGGCGACCCGGCGCAGGACGTGGAGGCCGTCCGCGCCGCCGTCCAGCGCCACGTTGGGCTCGTGGACCCGGGCCTCGGCGGGCAGCAGGCCGACCTCGTCCGTCGGGACGTAGGGCACGTTGGCGAGCAGGACGTCGACGCGGCCCTTCAGCCCGCCCGGGAGCGGCTCGTACAGGTCGCCCTCGTAGACGTGGCCGGACGCGCCGACGTTGCGGCGGGCGCACCGCACGGCCGCCGCGTCGATGTCGGCGGCGTGCAGGTCGCACGCGCCCAGGGATGCCGCGAGCGCCAGCCCGAGCGCGCCGGAGCCGCAGCACAGGTCGACCACGACGGGGCGGCGCGTCCCGCCGCGAAGGACCCGCGGGGCACGCGACGCGGCCTGCTCCACGAGGAACTCGGTGCGGCGCCGGGGGACGAAGACGCCGGGGGCCACGGCCACGCGCAGGCCGCGGAACTCGGCCCAGCCGAGGACGTGTTCGAGGGGCAGGCCGCCGGCCCGCCGCTCGACCATGGCGGCCAGCTCGGCCGGGGTGCGGGCGGCGTCGAGGATCAGCCGCGCCTCGTCCTCGGCGAAGACGCAGCCCGCCGCGCGGAGCCTGGCGGCGACGGACACGGAGAGGGGTGATGACATGGGTGCCTTCCGGAACGCACGTGGGTGCTCCCCGGGCGGCTAGGCCCTGCGGTGCGGAGGCGGGAGCACCCGGCCTGGTCGGGCAGAGACGGGTCTCACCTCCTCGGCGGGTCCGGCAACGACATCGGGAACTTTATCGCGGCGGGCGCAACGCCGACGAGTCCGGCGGTGTTGGAGGGACATGAGCATCTACGCGGACAGGGTCGCGCGGGGCGACTGGGAGGCGCTCGGCCGGGAGGTGGACGCCTACGGCTGCGCGCTGACGCCACCGCTCCTCGACAAGGACGAGTGCGCCGGTATCGCGGCCCTGTACGACGAGGTGGGACGCTTCAGATCGACCATCGACATGGAGCGCTACCGGTTCGGCGCCGGGCAGTACCGGTACTTCTCCGAGCCGTTCCCCGAGGCGGTGGCGGAGCTGCGGGCGGCGCTGTATCCGCGGCTGCTGCCCATCGCGCGCGAGTGGGCCGGGCGGCTCGGACGTCCCGCGCCCTGGCCCGGCACGCTGGAGGAGTGGCTCGGGATGTGCCACGCGGCGGGCCAGGCCAAGCCCACCCCGATCCTGCTGCGGTACGGCCCGGACGACTGGAACGCGCTGCACCGCGACCTCTACGGCGACCTGGTGTTCCCGCTCCAGGCCGTGATCGGCCTGGACGAGGCGGGCGCCGACTACACCGGCGGAGAGTTCCTGCTGGTGGAGCAGCGGGCGCGGGCCCAGTCGCGCGGGACGGTGACATCGCTGCCCCAGGGGCGCGGGCTGATCTTCACGACGCGGGACCGGCCCGTCCGGACGAAGCGGGGCTGGTCGGCCTCGCCGGTCCGGCACGGGGTCAGCGTGGTGCGCTCCGGCCACCGGCGGACGCTGGGCCTGGTCTTCCACGACGCGGCCTGAACCGGCGGTCCGAACTGTCGGCGCGCCCGCCTAAGGTGTGTTCCGATCCGGCCTCACTCGCCAAGGCACGGCCTGCGTCCCGAGCCGCCAGGCGAGGGAGGTGGGCCGGGACGTCATGGACACGCCGGGCTTCATGGACACGACGGGGGCGGGACGGATGTCGGGGCTGAAGGCCGACTGCGCGCGTTGTTTCGGGTTGTGCTGCGTGGCGCTGCCGTTCGCGCGGTCCGCCGACTTCGCGGTCGCCAAGGACGCGGGAGAACCCTGCCACAACCTGCTGGCGGACTTCCGCTGCGGCGTGCACGGCAAGCTGCGGGAGCTGGGCTTTCCGGGGTGCACGGCCTTCGACTGCTTCGGAGCGGGCCAGAAGGTGTCGCAGGAGACGTTCGGCGGCCGCGACTGGCGTCGGGGCGGCGGCCGGGAGATGTTCGCGGTGTTCCCCGTCATGCGGGGGCTGCACGAGCTGCTGTGGTACCTGACGGAGGCGCTAGGGCTGCCTGCGGCGCGTCCCGTCCACGGGGAGCTGCGGCGGGCGGTGGAGCGCGTCGAGCTGATCACGCGGGGCACGCCCGGTGAGCTGGTCGCGGTGGACGTGGCGGAGCTGCGCGAGCGGCTCAACCCCCTGCTGCTGCGGGCGAGCGAGCTGGCGCGCGGGCCGGGCGGCGCGAACCTGCGCGGCGCCGACCTGGCCGGGGAGCCGCTGCGGGGCGCCGGTGAGCTGCGCGCGGCGTGCCTGCGCGGCGCCCGCCTGATCGGGGCCGACCTGCGCGGCGCCGACCTGCGGACGGCCGACCTCACCGGCGCCGACCTGCGGGGCGCCGACCTGCGCGGGGCCGACCTGCGGGGCGCCCTGTTCCTCACGCAGGCGCAGGTCGACGCGGCGGTGGGCGACGCCGCCACACGGCTGCCGGACGCCCTGCGCCGCCCCCGCCACTGGGGGTGATGTCGTTTAGGCCCTGGTCCTGGGGGCATGTCCCGAACCCATGTCATTCGGGGGGGTCACGTGGGGCGGGTCAGATGGTGGGGCACCGGTCTCGTGGCGCTCGTGTTACTCGTCCTCGGGGCGGGGCTTCCGCTGCTGGACGCCGCGCTGGGCGACGGGAAACGGCCGATCAGGCCGGGGACGGTGCTGTCGGTCGGGACGGCGCGCGACGGCGTGCGCCCGGTGTCGTTCGCGGTGCCCGCGGCGGGGTGGGCGCTGGACGAGGAGCGCTCGGCGCTCGGCAGCGGCGCCGAGCTGACCAGTGACGAGGTCGTCTTCAACGTCAGCGTGGTCGTGCCGCTGGCGCCGCTGGACGCCCGCGCGCTCTGGGACGGGCTGGGGCGGATCGTGTCGGTGCGCGGGACGACGCGGCTGGGCGCCGGGCCGTCCGCGATCACGACCCCGCACGGCCTGCGCGGGCTGACCGGCCGCCTCGCCGGGGCCGGTCGCGCCGGGACCGCCACGGTGTTCGCCCGCGCCACGCGCGGCGCGACCGTGACCGCGTGGGGGCCGCCCGAGGCGTACCTGCGGGCGGCGGCGCAGGTCGAGGCGATGGTGCGGACGATCCGGATAGCGCCGTGACCCATCGCGCCGCGGTTCAGCGCGGCGTGACGACCCGTCCGGCGTTCTGGCTGTGGGCCGCCGCGTGCCTCGTGGGCGCGTGGGTGGCCCTCGACCTCCTCGGGCCGCGGGTCAGGGCGTTCCCGGTGGGCGCGGTGGCGGGGCTGGTGCTGCTGGCGCCCGCGCTCGCGGCGGGGGTCTGGCTGCTGCGGCGGCTGCATCCGGTGCGGTCGCGGCCGCTCGGCTACGCGCTGATCGCGGTCGGCTGGGGCGGCCTCGCGGCGTTCGGCCCGGCGCTGCCCGCGAACGCCGCGTTCCAGGCGGTGCTCGGCGGGACGGCGGGCGCGGAGTTCACCGCGACCTGGGGCGCGGCGATCACGGCGCCGGTCAACGAGGAGATCCTGAAGCTGCTCGGCGTGGCGGTGCTGGCGCTGATCGTCCCGCACGCGGTGCGCGGCGCGCTGGACGGCTTCGGCTTCGGCGCTCTGGTGGGCCTCGGGTTCCAGATCTCGGAGAACTTCCTGTACGTGCTGAACACGATCGTGCTGACGGGGGCGACCCAGGACGCGAGGGCGGCGTTCTTCTCGTTCGGGAGCCGGATGATCGGCGGGGCGTGGTGGAGCCACTGGGCGATGACGGCGATCGCCGGGGCGGGCCTCGGCCGCCTGCTGGGCCGCCCGTCCCGGACGGGCGTGGCGGTCGCGTGCGGCGCGCTCGTGGTGGCGATGGCGCTGCACTCGTGGTGGGACGCGCCGGTGCTGGCGGGCGTGGCGCTGCTGCCGGTGAAGGGGGCGCCGATCCTGGTGGCGGCGATCGTGGCCTACCGGATCGCCCGGTACCGGTATCTGACCGGGTTCCGGCGGGCGGCGCGGGAGGAGACGGAGCGGGGGGTGCTCGTGCCGGGCGAGGGGCACGTCCTCACCTACCGCAAGTGGCGGCGGAAGGAGCGGTGGGACGTGCCCGCGGGCGAACCCCGGCGGCTGCTCGCCAGGCTCCGCGCCGCCCAGCTGGAGCTGCTGGACGACCGGCTCGGCGGCCTGGAGCCGGACCCGGGCGCCGCCGACCGGCTGCGCGGCGACATCCGGGACCTGCGGCGCCGCCTCAACGCGTCCCAGCGGCCCGCCCCGGCCTGAGCGCGGCCAGGGCGAGCGCGGCGGCGCAGGCGGCGGACGCGGCGAACAGCGCGGATCCGAGCCCGCCGGAGCCGTCGGGGACGAACGCCCCCATGATCGCGACGCCGAGGGTCGCGCCGGACTGCCGGACGGCGTTGAGCAGCCCCCCGGCGGCCCCGGCGGTGCCCTCGGGCGCGGCGGCGACGACGGCCGTCGCGAGGGCGGGCAGCGCGAACGACACCCCGAACCCCGTGCCGAGCAGGCCCGCGACGAGCACCGGGTAGGGCGCGGAGGCGAGCAGCGCGGCGCCGAGCGCCGCCCCGCCGGCGGTGAGCAGGGCCAGCCCCGCGAGGACGGGCGGGCGTGGCCCGGTCCTCGCGACGATCCGCCCGGTGACCAGGGGGTTGAACGCGAACGGCAGCGTCATCGGCAGGAACGCCAGCCCGGTCTCGAACGCGCTCAGCCCGAGGTCGCGCTGGAACGCGAGCGGCAGGACGAACAGGACACCGGTCATCGCGAAGTTGACCGCCGCGCCCGCCAGCAGCGCGGCGGGCATCCCGGGCGCCCGCAGCACGGCGGGCACGAGGACGGGCGCGGCGCTGCGGCGCTCGGCCGCCGCGAACGCGGCGGCGGCGAGGGCGGCGCCCGCCGCCGACCAGGACGCGTGGACGGCGGCGCCGGAGCCGAGCGCGATCAGCGCGTCGGTGAGCAGGCCGAGCGCCGCGCAGGCGAGCGCCTGGGCGACCGGGTCGATCGCCCGCGTCCCGCGCGGGCAGCGGACCTCCCGCCCGGCGACCAGCACGAGGACGGCGGCGGCGACCGGCACGTTGATCAGGAAGATGGCGCGCCAGCCCGCGAGGCCGACCAGCGCGCCGCCCGCGAGGGGCCCGGCGGCGAGCGCCGCGCCGCTGGTCGCCGCCCACGTCGCCACGGCCCTCGCCCGGTCGGCGGGCGCCGGGTAGAGCCGGGTGATCATGGCCATCGACGCGGGGACGCAGGCCGCGGCGGCGGCCCCGAGCAGGGCCCGGAGCGCGACGAGCGTCCCGAGGCCGGGGGCGAGCGCGGCGGCCAGCGAGCCGAGGCCGAAGGCGGCGGCGCCCACCCGGAACACGCGGTCGGCGCCGAGCCGGTCGGCCACGGCGCCCGCCGACAGCAGCAGCGCGCCGAAGACGACGGTGTAGCCGGTGACGGCCCATTGCAGCCCGGCGGTCGAGGCGTGCAGGGAGCGCGCCAGGTCGGGCTCGGCGACCGACAGGACGGTCGTGTCGAGCAGCACCATGAAGTAGCCGAGCGAGATGCCGAGGAGCGCCCGCCGGCGGCGCGCGGTGGCGGCGGGCGGGAGCGGAGACTGGAGGACGGAACCCATGGCCGCCAGTCTCGGAACCCGGCACGTCCCGCTCCACCGGCGTCCCCGCATGCGGCGTTCGGAATATCCGAACGCCGCGCGGAGGTTGCGCCCGGCATGGAGTTGCGCCAGCTACGCACGTTCGAGGCCGTCGTCGCGCACCGGACGGTCACCGAGGCCGCCAACGCGCTCGGTCTCGCGCCGTCGTCGGTGTCGGAGCAGGTCAGGGCGCTGGAGCGGTCGCTCGACGTGCCGCTGTTCGAGCGCGGTCCGAAGGGCATGCGGCTGACGCCCGCGGGCGAGCGCCTGCGGGAGTGGGCGGGACGGCTGCTGCGGCAGGCGGAGGAGGCCCGGCTAGACGTCGCCGGGACGCGTCCGCCGCTGCGGCTCGGGGCGCTGGAGACGATCGCCGCGACGCACGTGCCGGGCGTGCTGGCCCGGCTGGCCGAGCGGCGGCCCGGCCTGCGGGTGGAGGTGCGCGCGGACGCCGCCCGCGACCAGCTCCTGGACGCCGTCGCCGCGGGCGACCTGGAGGCGGCGCTGCTGCTGGACTCCGGCCCGGGTCTCGGCGGCCTCGGCTTCGCGACCCCGCCCGCGCCGCTGGACTTCCTCGACCTGGAACCGGTCCCGCTCGCGCTCGTCGCCGCGCCCGGCCACCGGCTCGCGGACGCGGCGCGCGTCGGCCGCGCCGACCTGCGCGGCGAGCGGCTGCTGGTCAACGTGCCCGCGTGCTCGTTCTGGCTGGCCGGTGAGCGGCTGTTCGGCGACGGCGTCGAGCGGGTGCGGGCGGGCAGCGTGACCGTGATGAGCTCCTGGGCCGAGCGGGGACTGGGCGTCGCGCTCGTCCCGGAGTTCGCCGTCCGGGACCGGATCGCCGCCGGGGCCCTGGCCCGGCTCGCGGTGGACGCGCCCGACCTCAGCCTCCGCCTGGTGTGGCGCGCCGACCGGGAGTCGCGGCCCGACCTGCGCGCGATGCTCTACGCGGCGGGCTCTCCCGATCCGGAGGTCGCGTCGCGAGCGTGACGGCGTTCGCGGTGACGATCGCGAGGATGCCGAGCCACTGCGTCCAGCCGAGGGTCTCGCCGAGGACGAGCAGGCCCGCCGCGGCGGCCAGCACGGGGTTGACGCTCATGAAGACGCCGAAGAGGCGGGCCGGGACGCGGCGCAGCGCGAGCAGGTCGGCCAGGAACGGGACCGCCGACGACAGCACGCCCGCCGCGCCCGCGCAGGCCAGCGCCCGCGCCGTCGGCGGGTCGTGGACGAGCGCCACGGCCCCGATCGGGACGAACAGCAGCCCCGACAGCCCGGCCGCCGCCGCCGAGCCCTCGACGCCCGGCAGCGAGCGCCCGATGGACCGGTTGAGCAGGATGTAGGAGGCCCAGCAGCACGCCGCGAGGAGCGCGAGCCCGAGGCCGAGGAAGTCGGAGGCGGGCTGCGGCCGGGTCAGCGTCACCACCCCGGCCGCCGCCCCGAGCGCGCAGCCGAGGTCGACGCGGCGCCGCGTCCCTGCGAGCGCGACGGCGAGCGGGCCGAGGAACTCCAGCGTGACGGCGAGGCCGAGGCCGACGCGGTCGACGGCGGTGTAGAGGGAGAGGTTCATCGTCGCGAACACCGCCGCGAGCGCCAGCACGGGCCGCCACCGGCCACCGGCGAACGTCCGGGGGCGCGGGCGTCCGACGGCCAGCAGCACGGCGGCGGCGACCCACTGGCGGACCGCGACCACCCCGGCCGGGCCGATCACCGGGAACGCCAGGGCGCCGACCGCCGCCCCGGTCTGGTTGGACGCGGCGCTCGCGAGCATCGTCGCCACCCCGGCCCGGCGGGCGCCCTCGGGAGGAGCGGTGCCGTTCGTCATGCCCCGAGCATGCGTCCGCCCCTCACATGCACAAAATGCATACATAACAGGATCTATACGCTGTACGTATGGAACTGGAACTGCGGCAGCTCCGCGTGCTCGTCGCGATCGTCGACACGGGCACGTTCACCGACGCCGCGATCGAGCTGGGCGTCTCCCAGGCGGCGGTGTCGCGGACCCTCGCAGCGCTGGAGCGGACCCTGGACGCGCGGCTGCTGCGGCGCACCAGCCGCAGCGTGACGCCGACCGCCACCGGCGCGCGGGTGCTCGCGCGGGCGCGGCGGCTCCTCGCCGACGCCGACGACCTCGTCCGGGACGCGGCGACCGGGCGCACCGGCCTGCGGATCGGCTACGCCTGGGCCGCGATGGGGCGGCACACCGTCGCCTTCCAGCGGCAGTGGCCGCGCCGGTGGCCGCACATCGACCTCCAGCTCGTCCGGACGAACTCGGCCACCGGCGGCCTCGCGGAGGGCGCCTGCGACATCGCGGTCGTCCGCACGGCCCCCGACCCGCGCCGGTTCGAGGACGCCGTCGTCGGGCTGGAGCGGCGGTACTGCGCGATGGCCTCCGACGACCCGTGGGCGCGCCGCAGGTCCGTCCGGCTGGCCGACATCGCCGGGCGGACGCTGCTCATCGACCCGAGGACCGGCACGACCACGCTCGACCTGTGGCCGCCCGGCGCCGGGCCCGCCACCGAGCGGACGACCGACATCGACGACTGGCTCACCTCCGTCGCGTCCGGCCGCCGCGTGGGCGTCACCGCGCGGAGCACCGTCGAGCAGTACCGGCGGCGCGGCGTGGTCTACCGGCCGGTACGGGACGCCGCGCCCATCGCCGTCCGCCTCGCGTGGTGGCGGGACGACCCGCATCCCGCCGTCCCGCACGCCGTCGAACTGCTCACCGGGCTGTACCGGGACACCTGACCCGGTCCGCTGTTTGCCCTCCCCCGCCACGGGTACCGCACGCTGCGGAAACTCGGCTCGGCCAGGGGGAACGAGATGGCGGGACGGAACGGCGGGTCGACCACCTGGAGGCTGACCGAGGACCTCGCGCGCTGGACGGACGACCGGCTCGGCGGCGCGGAGTTCCTGCGCAGGAACCTCCGGAAGGCGTTCCCCGGCCACTGGGCGTTCCTGCTGGGCGAGATCGCGCTGTACTCCTTCACCGTCCTGCTGATCACCGGCGTCTACCTGACGCTGTTCTTCGAGCCGGTCTCCTCGGAGATCATCTACAACGGCTCGTACGCGCCGCTGCGCGGGGTGCGGATGAGCGAGGCGTACGCGTCCACGCTGCGCATCTCGTTCGACATCCGGGGCGGGCTGCTGATCCGGCAGATCCACCACTGGGCCGCCAACGTCTTCCTCGCCGCGATCAGCGTGCACCTGCTGCGGATCTTCTTCACCGGCGCGTTCCGCAAGCCCCGCGAGATCAACTGGCTGATCGGGGTCACGCTGTTCACGCTCGCGCTGGCCGAGGGCTTCGCGGGCTACTCGCTGCCCGACGACCTGCTGTCGGGCACCGGCCTGCGGATCGCGCAGGGAATCATGCTCTCGATTCCCGTCATCGGCACCTATGTCAGCATGTGGGTGTTCGGCGGCGAGTTCCCCGGCCAGGACTTCATCCCGCGCCTGTTCACCGTCCACATCCTGCTGATCCCCGGGATCCTGCTCGGCCTGATCACCGCGCACCTGATGATCCTCTGGCACCAGACGCACACCCAGTTCCCGGCCCGGGGACGCCGCGAGCTGACCGTCGCGGGGCACAAGACGTGGCCGCACTTCGCCGCGCAGAGCACCGCCTACTTCCTGTACACCTTCGGCGTCCTCGCGCTCATGGCGACGGTCCTCCAGGTCAACCCGGTCTGGCTGTACGGCCCCTACGACCCGGCGCAGGTGTCGATCGGCTCGCAGCCCGACTGGTACGTCGGGTTCCTGGAGGGCGCCCTGCGGATCACGCCCCCGATCTCGACGACCGTCGCCGGGCACACCGTGCCCTGGAACGTGCTCCTCCCGACCGTCGTCCTGCCGGGGGTGTTCTTCACCTGCATCGCGCTGTATCCGTTCCTGGAACGCTGGGCCACCGGGGACGACCGGGTCCACCACCTGCTCGACCGCCCGCGCAACGCCGCCACCCGCACCGCGATCGGCGCGGCGGTCATCGCCTGGTACGGCGACCTGTGGGCGGCGGGCGGCAACGACGTCCTGGCCCACACCTTCGGGTTCAACCTGTACGGGACGACGTGGTTCTTCCGCGTCGGCTTCTTCGCGTTCCCGCTGCTCGCCTTCGCGATCACCCGCCGCGCCTGCCTGAGCCTGCAACGCCGCGACCTGCGCGTCCGGGAGGAGGGCGTGGAGAGCGGGCTGATCTCGCTGACCCCGGGCGGCGCGTTCACCGAGCGGCACGAGCAGCCCTCGGACGACCGGGAGGCCGTCCTGCTGGCCCGGCGCCCCGAGGAGCTGGTGGCGTCCTACCCGAGGCACATCATCCCGCTGCCGACCCCGTCGCGGGCGCGCGCGCAGATCCACACCCGGCTCAACCGGTTCTACTTCAACTACCAGAGCGAGTCCTACGGCGGCGGGCAGGGCGACCTCAGCGGCGACGGCTCCCCCGCCGAAGGGGACGGCGGGGCCAGGACGAAGAGGCGGGAGAAGCGGCGGTAGGGCGCGCGTGCTCGACCGGCGGCGGCGCGGGCTCGGCCTCCCGCGGCGGGAGCTTCGGCGGATAGTGCAGGTCGAACGCGGGCCGCATCGACCTGATCCGCGGCATCGCCGTGAAGTTGTGGCGGGGCGGCGGGCACGAGGTCGCCCACTCCAGCGACCCGCCGAACCCCCACGGGTCGTCGACGCCGACGTGCTCGCCGTGCCGGTGCGTCCGCCAGATGTTCCACAGGAACGCGAAGGTGGAGGCGCCGAGCACGAACGACCCGATCGAGGAGACCAGGTTCAGCGTGCCGAACCCGTCGGCGTAGTCGGCGACGCGCCGCGGCATGCCCTCCGCCCCCAGCCAGTGCTGGACGAGGAACGTCGTGTGGAACCCGGCGAACAGCGACCAGAAGTGGATCCTCCCCCAGGTCTCGTCCAGCCGCTTGCCGGTCATCTTCGGCCACCAGAAGTAGAAGCCGCCGAACATCGCGAACACGACGGTGCCGAACAGGACGTAGTGGAAGTGGGCGACGACGAAGTAGGAGTCGGTGAGGTGGAAGTCCATCGGCGGGGAGGCGAGGATCACCCCGGTCAGCCCGCCGAACAGGAACGTCACGAGGAACCCGAGCGCCCACAGCATCGGCGTCTCGAAGCTGAGCTGGCCCTTCCAGACCGTCCCGACCCAGTTGAAGAACTTGATGCCGGTCGGCACCGCGATCATGAAGGACATGAAGGAGAAGAACGGGAGCAGCACCTGCCCGGTCGCGAACATGTGGTGCGCCCACACGGTCATGGACAGGCCCGTGATCGCGATGGTCGCCGCGACCAGCGCGAGGTAGCCGAAGATCGGCTTGCGGGAGAACACCGGCAGGATCTCGGTGACGATCCCGAAGAACGGCAGCGCCACGATGTAGACCTCGGGATGGCCGAAGAACCAGAACAGGTGCTGCCACAGCAGCGCTCCCCCGTGCTGGGCGTCGTAGACGTGGGCGCCGAGCCTGCGGTCGGCCTCCAGGGCCAGCAGCGCGGCGGCGAGCACCGGGAACGCGACCAGCACCATCACGCTGGTCAGCAGCACGTTCCAGGTGAAGATCGGCATCCGGAACATCACCATGCCGGGGGCGCGCATCGCGATGATCGTGGCGACCATGTTCACCGCGGTGAAGATCGTCCCGAACCCGGACAGCACCAGCCCCATCACCCACAGGTCGCCGCCGCGGCCGGGCGAGTAGGTGCCGGAGGTCAGCGGCGAGTAGGCGAACCAGCCGAACGCCGCCGCGCCGCCCGGCACGAGGAACCCGAACAGCACCATCGCCGCGCCGAGCACGAACAGGTAGTAGCTGAGCGTGTTCAGCCGGGGGAACGCCACGTCCGGCGCGCCGATCTGGAGCGGGACGATCACGTTCGCGAAACCGGCGAACAGCGGCGTCGCGAACAGCAGCAGCATGATCGTGCCGTGGATCGTGAACAGCTCGTTGTAGCGCTGGTCGCCCACCACCTGGAGCCCCGGCCCGGCCAGCTCGGCGCGCATCACCATGGCCATCAGCCCGGCGACGAGGAACAGCGTGAAGGAGGTGGCGAGGTAGAGGTGGCCGACGACCTTGTGGTCGGTCGTGGCGAGCACGTCGGCGAAGCGGGTGCCCTTGCGGTGCCGCTCCAGCACCTCGGCGACGCCGGTGTCCCGCCCGCCCTGAACGACCGTCATCCGGCCTCCCCCGCTCGTCCGTCCCCTGACTGGGGGCTAACCGGGAGGCCCCGCTTCAAACGCTTCGTGACGACCGAGCGTGTCGGAGCGGTTACCCGTCGGAGGCGAGGGACGCGGTGCGGCGGGCGGACGGCAGGAACGCCGCCAGCAGGACGCCGAGCGCGACCGTGCCCGTCGCGATGAGGAACGAGATGCGGAAACCGGTCATGTTCGGGACGTCGGTCCCGCCGAAGGAGACCGTGTTGCGGGCGAGGACGGTGCCGAGCACGGCGCTGGACACCGAGGTGCCGATCGAGCGCATGAGCGTGTTGAGGCCGTTGGCGGCGCCGGTCTCCGACACCTCCACCGCCCCCATGATCAGCGTGGGCAGCGCCGAGTAGGCGAGCCCGATCCCCGCGCCGACCATCGTGGTGATCAGCGCGACCTGCCAGACGGCGTTCATCAGGCCCTGCGCCGCGACGTAGGCGCCGCCGATCACCGCCAGCCCGAGGATCAGCGAGGTCTTCGGGCCGCGCGCGGCCGAGATCCGCGCCGACAGCGGGGAGACGAGCATCATCGACACCCCCATCGGCGCCACCGCGAGCCCGGCGACCAGCAGCGACTGCCCGAGCCCGTAGCCGGTGGAGGTCGGCAGCTCCAGCAACTGCGGCAGGACGAGCGACATCGCGTAGAACGACACGCCGACCGTGATCGCGGTCAGGTGGGTGAGGAGCACCTGGCGGCGGACGGTCGTGCGCAGGTCCACCAGCGGGTCGCGGACCCGCAGCTCCAGCACGCCCCACAGCACCAGGATCGCCAGCCCCGCGACGACGAGGCCGAGCGTGAGCGGGCTCGTCCAGCCCCAGTCGCCGCCCTTGGTGATCGGCAGCAGCAGGGCCAGCAGGCCGGCGGACAGGCCGACCGTCCCCGCGTGGTCGAAGCGCCCCTCGGCGCGGACGTCCGACTCGGGCACCGCGACCAGCACGAGCACGAACGACACGACGCCGAGCGCGGCGGCGCCGTAGAAGAGCGTGTGCCAGGAGTAGTGCTGGGCGACGTAGGCGGCGAGCGGCAGGCCGAGCGCGCCGCCGACGCCGAGCGAGGAGCTCATCAGCGCGAGCGCGGAGCCGAGCCGCTCGCGGGGCAGCACGTCCCGCATCAGGCTGATGCCGAGCGGGATCGCGCCCATCGCGAAGCCCTGGATCGCGCGGCCGATGACGACGAGCGCGAGGTCGGAGCCGACCGCGGCGACCAGCGACCCCACGACGACCGCGCCGACGCTGACGAGGATCAGCCGCCGCTTGCCGTACAGGTCGCCGAGCCGTCCCATGATCGGGGTCGCGACCGCGCCCGACAGCAGGGTCGCGGTCATCGCCCAGGTGGCGTTCGAGAGCGAGGTGTGCAGCAGCTCGGGAAGCTGCCCGATCACGGGGATCAGCAGCGTCTGCATGAGCGCGACGACGATGCCGGTGAACGCCAGCACCGCGATCAGCCTGCCGCCCCCGCCGTCCCGCCCCGGGTCCGGAAGGCCGACACCGGACGGGGTCGCCGCCGGTGAGTCCGTCACCGGCGGCGCTGACGCCGGCCGGGAGCCGGCGGGCTGGGCTGACATGCGGAGGTCCCTCCGGGGGGTCGGGGAGCGCCCGGCGGTGATCACACGGGCCGTTGAACCTAAGGTCTTTCGGGCCCGTTCCATTCCCGGCGGGACGGCGGCGAGACCGAGATCACGACGGCGCACCTCCCGACCGGGCCCGCCCGCACCGGGCCGGATGGGAGGTGCGCCGCGCGACGTCCTCAGGCGGGGACGTGGTCCTTGTCGCGGGTCCAGTGCCGGTGCGCGGCGATCGCCTCGATCAGTCGCGAGGTGAAGCCGGAGGCGTCGCCCTCGGCGGTGACCACGCCCGCGTCCGACACCGTGTCGCCGTCGGCGAACCGGACGCCGGTGATCCCCGCGCGCTCCAGCAGGCCGATGCCCGCGCCGAGCGCGCCGATCGCCTTGCAGTGCACGAACGCCTCCGCGACGAAGTGCACGGCGTCGCCGTCCTGCGCGAGAGCGCGGACGCCCACCTCGCCGCCCGGGACGAGGACCGCGTCGTACAGGACGGACGCGACCGTCGGCATCGCGCGGGTCACCTCCACCTGCGCGCCGTTGGCGGCCTGCACGAACCCGTCCTCGGCGGCGAGGATCTCGCACACCGCCCCCGCCTCGGTCAGCGCCTCGCCGACGGCGGCGATCGCGGCCGAGTCGACCCCGTCGGCGGCGAGGACCGCGACCTTGCGCCCCCGCACGGAGTCCGCCGGCGCCCGGTCCTGGCTCAGCGCGGGCGAGGTGCGCCCGTGCCCCTCGGCGATGCCGGGCGTCGGCGGCTCGACCCCGACGCCCTTCGCGACCTGGACGGCGAGGTCGTGGTCGACGTGGTTGAGCTGGGCGACCACGCCCTCGCGAACCTGCTTGCGCTCGCACTTGCCGAGCTCGAACCGGAACGCGCCGACGATGTGCTCGCGCTCCCAGCCGGACATGCTGTTCCAGAACAGCCGCGCCTGGGAGTAGTGGTCGGCGAAGCTCGCGCTCCGCTTGCGGATCTTGTTGCCGTCCACCCGCTCCTGGAAGTGCGTGTAGGAGCCCTCGCCGCCGACGGCCGGGCAGCCGCCCGACAGCGTGTTCTTGTGGTAGCTCGCCTGCCCCTGCTGGAGGGTCATCTGGTGGTAGCCGTCGCGATGGTGGTTGCGCACCTTCGCGACAGGCTGGTTGACGGGGATCTGCGGGAAGTTCGGCCCCCCGAGCCGGATCAGCTGGGTGTCGAGGTAGGAGAACAGCCGCGCCTGGAGCAGCGGGTCGTTGGTGAAGTCGATGCCGGGCACGACGTTGGCGATGTGGAAGGCGACCTGCTCGGTCTCGGCGAAGAAGTTGTCGGGGTTGCGGTCCAGCACCAGCCGCCCGACCGTCCGCACCGGCACCTCCTCCTCCGGAATGATCTTCGTGGCGTCGAGCAGGTCGAAGTCGAACCGGTGCTCGTCCTCGGCCGGGACGAGCTGCACACCGAACTCGAACTCGGGGTGGTCGCCGGCCTCGATCCGGTCCCACAGGTCTCGGCGGTTGAAGTCGGGGTCCTTCCCGGCGATCTTCTGCGTCTCGTCCCAGGCCAGCGAGTGGGTGCCGAGCACCGGCCGCCAGTGGAACTTCACGAACGTCGCGCGCCCCTCCGCGTTGACGAGCCGGAAGGTGTGCACGCCGAAGCCCTGCATCATGGCGTAGCTGCGCGGCAGCGCCCGGTCGGACATGAGCCACATCATCATGTGCATGGTCTCGGGCTGGAGCTGCACGAAGTCCCAGAGCGTGTCGTGCGCCGAGGACGCCTGCGGGATCTCGTTCGGCGGCTCGGGCTTCACCGCGTGGACGAAGTCGGGGAACTTGATCCCGTCCTGGATGAAGAAGACCGGCATGTTGTTGCCGACGAGGTCGAAGTTGCCCTGCCGGGTGTAGAACTTCGTCGCGAAGCCGCGGACGTCGCGGACCGTGTCGGCCGAGCCGCGCGACCCGGCGACGGTGGAGAAGCGTACGAACACCGGCGTCGTCAGCGAGGTGTCGCACAGGAACTCGGCGGTCGTGTACTCCGCGAGCGACTCGTGCAGCCGGAAGTGCCCGTAGGCGCCGGAGCCGCGCGCGTGGACGACGCGCTCGGGGATCCGCTCGTGGTCGAAATGGGTGATCTTCTCCCGCAGATGGAAGTCGTCCATCAGCGTCGGGCCGCGCTCGCCCGCGGCGAGCGAGTTGTCGGTGTCGTCGACCTGGATGCCCTGGTCGGTGGTGAGCCGGGTGTCCTCCGGGGCCACCCGCCACCGCTCCAGTTGCTCCTGCTTCGGGTCGTCGTGGCCGGCGGGGTCCGCCATGTCCAGCTCCCTTGGTAACGGTTCGGCTTCGCGGCTCGGCTACCCAGCGATCTCCGCGGTATGCGCGGTTTGACCGGACCTTGGGAGCCCGCAGACGCGGTCCCGGGACGCGCGGCCGCCGCGTCCGCGGGGTTCGCGCCGGGTGGCGCGGGCGGTGCCTTTCCGGTGCCGTCTCCGTGTCGCCGGGGTCCATGCCGTCCTGCCCGCACCCGAAATCCGCTACGGTCAAGGTCGCCGCGTAGGCAAGGGGAAGGAAGACAGGGCACACATGGCCGAGAAGGTCATTCGCGTGGACGACATCGACGGATCCGAAGGGGACGATGTCGCAAAGCGAGACTTCGAACTCTTGGGTCGGACGTTCACGATCGACTTGAGCGATGACAACGACAAGCGCCTGCACGAGATGCTGGACGCCCTGGCGCCCTTCATCGACAACGCCGTGGAGGTGAAGCCCGCCGGTAAGGGCCGCAAGACCGCCCGCGCCGCGAAGATCAAGGGCTACACGAACGGCGATGTCCGCGCCTGGGCATTGCGGGAGGACATCGAAGTGTCCGAACGTGGCAAGATATCCGATGAGGTCTATGCTGCATTCATCGAGACCCATCCGGACGCGAAGCCGGACGCATAGCTAGTAGGGAGTCCCCGCATGGCACAGAAGGTCGAAGTCCTTCTCGTGGACGACATCGACGGCGGCGAGGCTGACGAGACCGTCAGCTTTTCGCTCGATGGCACCACTTACGAGATCGACCTGAGCAAGAAGAACGCCGCCAAGCTGCGCGACGGCCTCGGGCCGTTCGTCGCCAGCGCCCGCAAGGCCCGCAAGACGACGGGCCGGGCGGGCCGCGCCCGCACGACCAACAGCCGCGAGCGGTCCGCCGAGATTCGCGAGTGGGCCAAGAGCAGCGGCATCAAGGTCAATGAGCGGGGCCGTATCCCCGCCAATGTGATCGAGAAGTACGAGGCGGCGCACTAGCACCGGCTCACGCGGCCGGCGGCGTTCCGGCGACGGCGCCGGGGGCCGGGGTGGAATCTCACCCCGGCCCCCTTGCGTATGTCCGTCCGGATCTTCGCGCGGGCCAATCGAACCGGCGAATCGGACCACCGAATCAGGACGGCCGAATTTCGCATGGCGGAGATCAACCGTATGGCCCGCCCTTAGCGGGCGAAATTGGGCGAAGGGGGCAGGGACGGTTGGGACGCGCGACACGGCGGGACAGGCTCCGCTACTGGTTCGACACCACGATGTCGAAGGGGACCCCCGCCCTCATCGGCTGGCTCGCCCTCGCCTCCGGCGCGCTCGTCCTCGTGGTCGCCACCGCCGCCGTCGTCCTCGCGCCGGCCGACAGCGGCAGGAACGGGCACTGGCCCGGGATGGTGTGGCGGAGCCTGCTGCGCACGCTCGACCCCGGCACGATGGGCGGCGACTCCGGCGGCGTCGCGTTCCTCTCGCTGATGCTGCTGTCCACGATCGGCGGGATCTTCATCGTCAGCTCGCTGATCGGCGTGATCACCACCGGTCTGGAGGCGAAGATCGGTGAGCTGCGCAAGGGCCGCTCGCGGATCGTCGAGCACGACCACACCGTCCTGCTCGGCTGGTCGGAGCAGGTGTTCACGGTCGTCGCCGAGCTGGTGGAGGCCAACCAGAGCGAGCGCCGCTCCTGCGTCGCGATCCTCGCCGACCGCGACAAGGTCGAGATGGAGGACGCGCTGCGCGCCCGCGTCGGCGAGTTCGGCCGCACCCGGATCGTGTGCCGGACGGGCAACCCGCTGAAGGTCGCCGACCTGGAGCTGGTCAGCCCCGGCACGGCGCGCTCGATCATGGTGCTGTCGCCGGAGGTCCCCGACTCCGACACCCACGTCATCAAGGTGCTGCTCTCGCTCGGCACCCGCGCCTTCGAGGACCCCAGCCCGCACGTCGTGGCGGCCGTGCACGACTCGGCGAACCTGCCCGCCGCGCGGCTGGCGGGCGGCGAGCGGACCCGCGTGATCGACGCCGACGACATCGCGATCCGGCTGATCGTCCAGTCGCACCGGCAGTCGGGGCTCTCGCAGGTCTGCACCGAGCTGCTCGACTTCGCCGGCCACGAGTTCTACATGCGCCGCGAGCCGGCGCTCGCGGGCATGCCGTTCGGCGCCGCGCTGTCGGCCTACGACCTCGGCGTCCCGGCGGGGCTGCGGCGCGGCGACGGGACCGTGCTGCTCAACCCCCCGGGCGGCACGGTGATCCGCGCCGACGACGAGGTCATCGTGCTCGCCGAGGACGACCTGCTGATCCGGCTCGGCGGCGGCACCCCGCCGCCCGTCCGGGAGCAGGCGATCACCACCGCGACCCCGCGCGAGCCGGAGCCGGGCCGGACGCTGCTGCTCGGCTGGAACCACCGCGCCCCGAAGATCATCGAGCTGCTGGACGACTTCGTCGCCCCCGGCTCGGAGCTGATCGTGGCGGCGCCGCGCGACGACCCGACCGGCGTCCTGCCCCCGTTCGCCAACCTCAAGGTCGGCTTCAGCCGCGCCGAGCCCACCGACCGCCCCTCGCTGGAGGCGCTCGACGTCGGCACCTACCAGCACGTCGTCGTGCTGTCGGACGAGGGCTTCGACCGCGAGCACGCCGACGCCCGCACGCTGGTCACACTCCTGCACCTGCGCGACATGGAGGACGCGCTCGGCGACCCGTTCTCGATCGTCAGCGAGATCAACGACGACGCCAACCGGGAGGTCGCGCAGGTCACCAAGGCCGACGACTTCGTCGTCAGCGACAAGCTGATCAGCCTGATGCTGACCCAGCTGAGCGAGAACCGGCACCTGTACGACGTGTTCGCCGACCTGCTCGACTCCGCGGGCTCGGAGATCTACCTCAAGCCCGCCGGGGACTACCTGGTGCCGGGCGCCGCCGCCGACTTCGCGACGCTGATCGAGTCGGCGCGGCGGCGCGGCGAGGTCGCGCTCGGCTACCGGCTGCACGCCCGCTTCCACGAGCCGCCCGGGTACGGCGTCGTCCTCAACCCGGACAAGACCGCCCCGCTGACGCTCGCCGCCGAGGACCGCGTGATCGTCGTCGCCGAGAACTGACGGCGCGCTTCCGAAATCCGGTCGCCGATATTCCGGACCGGCCATAAACGGCCGCGCGGATAAACAATGTGCGCCGGCTCACGGTGGGCGCCCACAATGGACACGCGGGGTGATCATTGTGGACGAGCGGATGATGGTGCTGGGAGCACGCGTCGCGGAGATCGAGGCCCTCTACACCTGCGTTCTGGAGACCGGCGATCCGCGCGCGAGGCGGCGGCTGCTGGCCGAGCTGGCGAGGGCGGGCACCCGGCTCTCCGCCGACGCGGCGACGGGCCCCTCCGGGCGGGGCGCGGGCCCGAGCCCGCGGCTGCGCCGCCGCATCGTCCGCGCGCGGCGCACCGCCGACTGGATCATCTCCCGCACCGACGGCCGGAGCCGCCCCAGCTAAGGGCCGCCCCGCGCAACCTCCTCCGGAGCGGCACCGCAGGAGCCGCGCACCCTACGAAGCCGCACCCCGGGTGCGCCCCGCCGGCTGCCGCGACCCACGCGCCCGCGCCGCCCGGAGCCGTGCCCTCCGGTGCGGCCCACGTCGAGCGCCGCACCTACCCGGCTGCGCCGCCCGGAGCCGTGCCGTCCGGTGCGGCCCCCGTCGGGCGCCGCATCTACCCGGCTGCGCCGCCCGGAGTGGTGCCGTCCGGTGCGGTCTCTTCGCGCGTCGCGGCCCACCCGGCTGCATCGGCCGAGGCCGCGCCGTTCGGTGGTCCCCGTCGAGCGCCGCGCCTACGCGGCTGCGCCGCCCGGGATCGTGCCGTCTGGTGTGGTCCCGACGGGGGCTGCGGCCTACGCGGCAGCGCCGCCCGGGATCGTGGCGTTCGGTTGTGGTCCCGACGGGGGCTGCGGCCTACGCGGCTGCGCCGTCCGGGGCTGTGCCGTGGGGTGTCGCGTCGTCGTCCGGGACGGGTGGGAGGACGAGGTCCTGGCCGGCGCGCAGCGCGACGGCGACGCGGTCGCGGAGGGCGGTCTCGGCGCGGTGGGCGTCCTCGGCCATGCCCCGGATCTCGGCGCCCGCCATCGCGTCGCCCGCGGTCCCCGCGAGCAGGTCGCGGTAGCGGGCGTTCTGCTCGGGGAGCGCCTGGATCACCCGCGACTCGTGGTAGGCGTCGTCGGTCTCGCGGGCGCGGCGGGCGTAGCCCTCCAGCGCCTCGATCCGCAGCGTCACCGAGCGGACCGACAGCGCGAGCGCGCGGTCCTGCGGCTCAAGCAGGGCGCGGACGCTCTCCGAGAGCCGCTCGGGACGCATCGCGGCGCGTTCGCGGCGGAGCCGGGTGTGCTCGGCGAGGGCCTCCGCGATCGCCCATTCCTGCCGGGGCAGGACGACCCGGTTGTTGACGGCGTCCAGCAGCCCGGCGCCGTGGGCCTGCGAGCCGAGGACGGCGTCGACGGCGCGCTGGGCGCGCACCAGCAGCCGCGCGGCGGGCCGGTCGAAGTCGGCGGCCAGCAGGTAGCGGCCGTGGTGGTCGCGCGCGGTGCGGGCGGCGGCGGGCTCGCGGACGTGGCGCAGCGCGCCGAGCACCCAGCCGGCGAAGCTCACCCCGGCCAGCGCGGCGGCGACCTCGGGCCATCCGAGGAGGATCAGCGCGATCTGGAGGGCGGGCGTGAGCATCATCGCGAGGACGGGCAGCCGCCCCCATCGCGCCGCGTCGCCGAGCAGTTCGTCGTGGTCGAGGGAGGCGATGAAGAACAGCCGCAGCCAGCCGCCCGGCAGGACGCCGTAGAACAGCGCGAACGCCGGGATCCACACGAGCCGCGCGGCGGCGGTGGCGGGGCTCAGCCGCGGGCGCGGCGGCGCGGGCGCGCTCGCCGGGACGAGCCGCTCGGGCGACCCGGTGAGCATTGCGCGGTCGGCCTCCGCGATGTCGGGATCGACGACGGGACGGGGACGGCATTCGTCGTTCATCGGCACTCCCCACCGTGTTCCTGGGGCATTCGCCCGCGTGTTCTACCGTGCTACCACGGGTATCCGCGCACCCTCCAGATTGTCACGGGATCCGAACATTCACCGGGGCCCGTCCGGTGATACCCGCATTCCCCCGGTCCATTTAGCCGCCGCCTAAATGACTGCCTGGACGGACCGTTCCGGGGTGGGGTGTACGGCATGACCGTCGCCCTCGCCGTGATCCTCGCCGGAGTCCTGCACGCCACCTGGAACGCCATCGCCAAGGGCGCGGCCGACCGCTGGGCGACCTTCGCCCTGATCGGGCTCGGTCAGGCCATCGCCGTCGCGCCGCTGCTGGCTCTCGGCCTCATCCCCGACCGGGGCGCGTGGCCGTGGCTCGCGACGTCGGTCGCCGTGCACATCGTGTACATGGGACTGCTGCTGAAGTCGTACGAGCTGGGTGATTTCGGGCAGGTGTACCCGCTGGCGCGGGGCAGCGCGCCGCTCGTCGTCGCGCTGGTGGCGGCGTTCGGGCTCGGCGAGCGCCCCTCCCCCGCGCAGGCCGCGGGGATCGCCGCGGTCTGCGGCGGGCTCGCGGTGCTGGCCTTCGCCGGACGCGCCGCCGAGACGCCCCACGACCCGCGCGCGGTGGCGGCGGCGCTGCTCACCGGCGCGGCGATCGCGTCCTACACGCTGGTGGACGGCGTCGGGGTGCGCGCGGCGGGCGGGGTGCTGCCCTACACGGCGTGGCTGTTCGGGTTGCAGGGGCCGGTGACGGTCGCGGCCGTCATCGCGGTCCGGGGCACGAGGACGATCACCCGGCTGGACCGGCGGCAGTGGCTGACCGGCCTGGCCGGGGCGCTGATCGCGGTCACCGCGTACGGGATCGTGCTGTGGGCGCAGACGCGCGGGGCGCTGGCCTCGGTGGCGGCGCTGCGCGAGACCGGGGTGGTGTCGGGGGCGGTCATCGGCGCGGTGTTCTTCTCCGAGCGGCTCGGGCCCCGGCGGATCGCGGCGGCGTGCGTCGTCGCGACGGGCGCCGTCCTGATCACCGTGCACTAGGGGCGGGCGAGGGCCCGGCGGAGGGCGGCGGCGACGGCGTCCGGCGTGGGGGCCCGCAAGGTCGCGGCGAGGTGCGCGTCGGGCCGGACGACCCAGACCTCTCCGGGGCGCAGGCCGAGGGCGGCGGCGAGCCCGCCCGACGGATCGAGGTCGGCGACCCGCAGCGCCCGCAGCGGGACGTCGGTGATGCCGGCGGCGAGGTCGTCCTCGACGCCGGGGGTGAGCAGCAGGGTGAAGCCGTCCCGCAGCAGTTCGCGGAGGCGGCCGCCCGGCAGCGGGGCGTCCGGCACGATCACGCCGGGCGCGGGCGGGTGGACGGCGCCCTTGGGCGGGCGTCCGGTGGGCGGCCGCGCCGGGTCGGGCGTGGTCAGCGGCGACGCGGTGTACCAGAACGGCTCGGCGAACCGTCCGGAGTCGACCGCCCCGACGGCGGCGGGGTCGGCGGCGGCGCGCTCCAGCGCGCCGGCGCGGGCCGCGTGCTCCCGTTCGGTCTGCGGGGCGAGGAAGCGCATGGTCGCCGTCGTCACGTCGAGGTTCTCCAGGGCGGCGGCGCGGCGTTCGGCGTCGTAGCTGTCGAGCAGGGCGGGCGGGGCCCAGCCGCGCAGCACGAACGCGACCTTCCAGGCGGCGTTCTCCGCGTCGGGGACGCCGGAGTTCAGTCCCCGGGCGCCGAACGGCGCGTACTGGTGGGCGCAGTCCCCCGCGAGCAGGACGCGCCCGGCCCGCATCCGGTCGGCGACGCGGGAGTGGAAGGTGTAGACCGACGCCCAGACCACCTCGTACGGGCGGGAGCCGATGATCTGCCGGATGCGGCGGTCGAGCGCGGCGCCGGTCTCGGCGGCCAGTGAGAAGTCGGGCGGCACCTGCCAGTCGATGCGGTAGCAGGAGTCGGGGCACGGGTGGATGAGCACCTGGCGGCCGGGGTTCCAGGGCGGGTCGAAGTAGAAGCGGCGCTCGCGCTCGCGGCCGGGCAGGTCGGCGCGCAGGTCGACGATGAGGAACCGGTCCTCGAAGCTCTCGCCCGGCAGGCCGATGCCGAGGGACTCGCGCAGTTCGGGACGTCCGCCGGAACAGCAGATCACATAGGGGGCGCGGACGGACGAGCCGTCCGCGCACCGCACGGTCACGCCGTCGCCGTCCTCGTCGAGGGCCGTGACCTCGCTGCCCCACCGGACCTCCACGAGCGGCTCGGCGGCGGCGCGCTCGTCCAGAAGCCGCTCCGTGCGGGCCTGGGAGATGTTCACGCAGGGCGGCAGCGTCCCGGGGTCGTCGAACTTCCAGGAGAACAGCTCGCGGTCGCGGTGGTAGGTGCGCGCGGTCGTCCACGCGAGCCCCTCGCGGGCGATGGCGCCCGCCCCGGCCGCCGCCCAGATGTCGAGGACGTCGCCCTGCTGGCAGATCGACCGCGATCCGGCCTCCACGCGGCGCGGGCGGCGTTCGAGGACGACCGAGGGCACGCCCCACCGGGCGAGCAGCAGCGCGGCGGTCAGCCCGACCGGACCCGCGCCGACCACGGCGACGGGCGCGGCGGCGCCCATCAGTCCTGGAGCTCCGCCCAGACCCGCCGGTCGCGTTCGGCCGTCCAGACGCGGGGGCGCTCGACGCCGTCCAGCTCGTCCCAGAGGCGGGAGACGTCGAACGGCAGGCAGTGCTCGAAGATCGGCCAGCCGCCGTAGTCGGGCGCGAGCGCGGCGTGGACGGCGGCGAAGGCGTCCTTCAGCGTGCCGCCCCGCTCGCGGACGCGGCCGGTCTCGCGGAGCATCGTCTCCAGGAACCCGCGCGTCTGGTCGATCGCGGCGCGGGCCTCGGCGCGGCCGTGCGCGACGGCGCCGCGCCCGCCGACGAGGGTCTCGGCGCCGAACGAGGCGACGTGGTCGAGGGTGCCCGTCGCCCACTCGCGGTGGAAGGCGTCGCCGGTGTAGAGCGCGGCCTGCGTCTCGACCAGGTCGCCCGCGAACAGGATCCTGTGCTTGGGAAGCCACGCGACGATGTCGCCCTCGGTGTGGCCGCGTCCGCAGTAGGCGAGGTCGAGGTCGCCCCGGTCGCCGCCGAGGTCGATGGTCAGGGTGCCGGAGAAGGTGAGGGTCGGCCAGGTGAGCCCGGGGATGGTCTCCGGCTCGCGGAACAGCCGGGGCATTCGCCCGAACTCCGACGCCCAGTCCTGCTCGCCGCGCTCGGCGATCAGCGCGCGGGTCCGGTCGTGCGCGATGATCACCGGCGCGTGGAAGGCGCTCGCGCCGAGCGTCCGGACCGCGTGGTAGTGCGACAGCACGAGGTAGCGGATCGGCTTGTCGGTGTGGGTGCGCAGCACGGCCAGCCAGTCGCGGGCCGCGGCCGGGGTGGCGAGGGCCTCGAAGCAGACGAGGAAGTCCTCGCCCTCGACGGCGCCGATGTTCGGATCGCCCTCGGCCGTGAGCGCGTACACCCCGTCGGCCAGGACCTCCAGCGTCTGCGTCTTGTCGTCCAGGTCGGCGGACGACGCGAACGGTCTGGGCATGCTCGGCCCCCTCGCACTCGTGGCCGCCCCGGGTCGGCCCCGGGAGCGGGCCGTTCACGCGCGTGGTCGGCTTCCACGCGATCACATTTCACGCGCAGGTTTACATTCCACACCGGTGCGGTGCATAACCATCCCGATCACGATCAGCCTGGCGGCCGTTCCCGGCGGGGCGGACCGGGTAGAAAGATCGCTAACCGGATGCGGGCGAGCGGGGGGAGGCACGCGTGGGCGCCGTCCTCGGGCTGGTGGCCGTCCTCGTGCTGACGGTGGCGACCGGCTACTTCGTGGCGCAGGAGTTCGCGTTCGTCACCGCCGACCGGCCGCTGCTCGACCAGCGCGCCGCCGAGGGCGACCGCGCGGCGGCGCGGGCGGTGCGGGTGATGGAGCGGTTGTCGTTCATGCTGTCGGGCGCGCAGCTCGGGATCACGGTGACGGCCCTGGTGGTCGGGTTCATCGCCAAGCCTGCGCTCGCCGACCTGATCGGCCCGGCGCTGCGGGCGGCGGGCGTGCCGGCGGGCGCGTCGGGCGGCGTGGCGGTGGCGCTGGGGTTCGCGCTGGCCACGATCGTGCAGATGGTGCTGGGCGAGCTGTTCCCGAAGAACCTGGCGCTCGCGCGGGCGGAGCCGCTGGCGCGGGCGCTCGCCGCGTCCACGCTGGTCTACCTGGCGGTGGCGGCGCCGCTGATCCGGTTCTTCGACGCGTCGGCGAACCGGCTCGTCCGGGCCGCCGGGATCGAGCCGGTGGAGGAGCTGCACCACGGCGCGACGCTGGAGGAGCTCGGGCACATCATCGGCGAGTCGGGCGAGCAGCTCGGCGAGGGGCACGCCGACCTCCTCGAACGCGCGCTGGCCTTCTCCGACCGCGACGCCGAGGAGGTGATGGTGCCGCGCGTCGACGTGGTGACGGTGCCGGCGTCCGCGCGGGCGGCCGAGCTGACCGACGTCATCACGGCGGGCGGGCACTCGCGCTACCCGGTCCTCGGCGAGCGGGTGGACGACGTCGTCGGCGTCGTCGGCCTGGACGAGCTGGTCAGGCTGGACCCGGGCGAGGCGGAGAGCGTCCCGGTCGGCGCGATCGCGCGCCCGCCGCTGCTGGTGCCGTCCTCGCTGCCGCTGCCGGACGTGGTGTCGCGGCTGCGGGACGCGGCGGTGCCGCTGGCCTGCGTGGTCGACGAGTACGGCGGCTTCGCCGGGATCGTCACCTGGGAGGACGTCGCGGAGGAGCTGGTCGGGGAGATCGCCGACGAGCACGACGCCGAGGAGGACCTCGCGGTCCGGCGCGGCGAGTGGTGGACGACCGACGCGGGCCTGCGGGTCGACGAGGTCGCGCACGAGACCGGCGTCGCGCTGCCCGAGGGCGACTACGAGACCGTCGCGGGCCTGCTGCACCAGCGGCTCGGCCGGGTCGCCATGCCCGGCGACGTCGTCACCGTCGAGCTGGAGCCCGCCCGGCTGGACGAGCCGCCGCGCGCCGCCGTCGTGGAGGTGCTGACGATCCGCCGCCACGTCCCGGAACTGATCCGCATCCGCACCGTGGAGGAGGAGCGGGAGTGAACCTCGCGCTGGGCGCACCGGTCACGCTGGCACTGCTGGCCGGCAACGGGTTCTTCGTCGCCACCGAGTTCGCGCTGGTGGCGGCCAGACGCCCCCGGCTGGAGCGGGCCGCCGCGCGCGGCAGCCGGGCGGCGGGCGCGGCGGTCGCGGGCATCTCCGAGCTGTCGCTGACGCTCGCGGGCGCGCAGCTCGGCATCACGATGTGCTCGCTCGGCCTCGGCCTGGTGTCGGAGCCGGTGTTCGCGGGCACGCTGGCGCCGCTGTTCCACGCGGCCGGGCTGCCGTCCGGCGGCGCGCACGCGGTGGCGTTCGTGCTCGCGCTCGGCCTGGTGACGTTCCTGCACATGGTGGTCGGGGAGATGGCGCCGAAGTCGTGGGCGATCGCCGGCCCGGAGCGCTCGGCGACCATCCTCGGGCTGCCGTTCCGCGCGTTCACGGCGCTCGTGCGGCCGGTGCTGGCGGCGCTGAACGGGGCCACGAACCTGCTGCTGCGCGCGGTCGGCGTCGCCCCGGACGGGTCGCGGGAGGTCTCGCGCACCCCCGAGCAGCTCCGCCGCATCGCCGAGGAGTCGCGGCGGCTCGGGCTCATCGAGGAGGCCGACCTGTCGCTGCTCACCGCCGCGCTGGACGCCCCGCGCGCCCCGCTGGCCGAGCTGGTCATCCCGGTGGCGGAGATCGTGTCGGTGCCCGCCTCGGCGAGCCCGCAGGACGTGCTCGACACCGCCGTCCGCACCGGCTGCACGCGGATCATGGTGCGCGGCGACGCGTTCCCGGGCGAGGCGCCGGCGGGGCGGGGCGAGGCGCGGATGGTGCACGTCCGGGACGCCTACGTGGCGCGGGCCCGGGGCCGGGACACGACCGCCGGCGAACTGGCGCACCCGGTGCCCGCGCTGCCGGTCGGCACGCCGGTCGGCCGGGCGGTCGCGGTGCTGCGCGACCACCACAGCAGGCTCGGCGTGGCGACGGCGCCCGACGGCCGCGTCGTGGGCCTGATCAACCTGGACGACCTGCTCACCACCCTGCTCACCCCGGCCTGAACCCACGGCAGCCGTCAACATCGGTTGACATGGCCCCTGATGTCAACCTACATTGACAGCCATGAGCGATGGAGTGACGCTCGCCCGGGAGGCGGGCAGCAAGGACCCGGCGGTGGGGCTGCGGGCCGTCCGCGCGCTCCGCGAGCTGGCCGAACGCCTGGAGGCGCTCCAGGTCGCGAGCGCCCGCGAGCGCGGCTGGTCCTGGCAGGAGATCGCGGTGTGCCTCGGTGTCAGCAGGCAGGCCGTCCACAAGAAGCACGGCGGCGGTCGCCGCCTTCTCAAGAAGGAGCGGTAGGGGATGTTCGAGCGTTTCACCGAGGGTGCCCGGCGGGCGGTCGAGGGCGCGCAGGAGCAGGCGCGCGCGCTGGGCCACCACCATGTCGGCACCGAGCACCTGCTGCTGGCCCTGCGCGCCGGCGGCGACGCCACGGTGGCGCCGCTCGGGCGGCACGGCCCGGACGCCGCCGACCTGCGCGCCCGGATCGTCCGGGCGGCCGGGGAGCCGCTCGACCCCGAGGCGCTGCGGGCCATCGGCATCGACCTGGACGCCGTCCGGCAGGCCACCGAGGAGACCTTCGGCGCGGGGGCGCTGGACGTCCCGGCCGGGGCGGGCCGTCCGCGCGGCGTGCTCCGGGGGCACATCCCGTTCACCCCCGACGCGAAGAAGTCCCTCGAACTGAGCCTCCGGCAGGCGATCCGGCTCAAGCAGAAGCGCATCGCCGCCGGGCACCTCCTGCTCGGCCTCCTGCACGACGAGTCGTTCCGCTCGGCGCGGCTGCTGGTCGGCGCCGGGGTCGACCTCGGGGAACTCCGGGCCGACATCACAGGGCTGCTCACGTCCAAAGCCGCCTGATCTGTGGTTGTTTAAGGTCCATGGCCGATCTTGTGGTGTCGTTGAAGGACCGCATCCCCGCCGAACGGGTCGTGACCGACCCCGGCGTCACCGCCGCGTACGCGCGGGACGAGGCGCCCTGGGCGCCCTACGGAACGCCCGCCGCGCTCGTGCGCGCCCAGTCCGTGGAGGACGTGCGGGCCGTGGTCGAGCTCTGCGCCGAGCACGGCGTCCCCGTCGTCCCGCGCGGCGCGGGCACCGGCCTGTCGGGCGGCGCCAACGCCCTGGAGGGCTGCGTCCTGCTCTCGCTGGAGCGGATGAACGAGATCATCGAGATCGACCCGGTCGAGCGGCTGGCGGTCGTCCAGCCGGGCGTGGTGAACGACGACCTGCGCAAGGCGTGCGCGGAGCACGGCCTGTGGTACCCGCCGGACCCCTCCAGCTCGCCCTGGTCGACGATCGGCGGGAACGTCGCGACCAACGCGGGCGGGCTCTGCTGCGTCAAGTACGGTGTGACCCGCGACTACGTGCTGGCCGTGCAGGCGGTGGTCGGGCGCGGCGAGGTGGTCCGGCTCGGCCACCGCACCGCCAAGGGCGTCACCGGCTACGACCTGTGCGGCCTCATGGTCGGCTCGGAGGGCACGCTCGGCGTGGTCACCGAGGTGACCGTGCGGCTGCGGAGCGCCCGCGCGGCCGAGCGCACGATCGTCGGCTCGTTCCCCGACCTCCAGACCGCGGGCAAGGCGGTCGGCGCCGTCACCGCCGCCGGGATCGTCCCGAGCGCGCTGGAGCTGGTCGACCGGCACGTCCTGCGCGCGGTGGACGAGTGGCGCAACATGGGCCTGTCCGACGACGCGGAGGTGCTGCTGCTCGGCCGCACCGACCTGCCGGGCGAGGCGGGCGAGGCGGAGGCCGACGCGATGGTGCGGCTGTTCGAGGAGGCCGGGGCGAACTGGGCCGTCCGCTCCACCGACGAGGAGGAGGCCGACGCGCTGTTCGAGGCGCGGCGGCTCGCCTACCCGGCGATGGAGCGGCTCGGCCCCGTGCTGACCGACGACGTGTGCGTGCCCCGCGCGCTCCTCCCGGAGATGCTCACCCGCGTCGAGGCCGCCGCCGTGGAGAACGACGTCCACATCGCCAACGTCGCGCACGCCGGTGACGGCAACCTGCACCCGATGATCATCGTCCCGGCCGACGACGAGGCGGCCCGCGTCCGCGCCGTCCGCGCCTTCGACCAGATCATCGCGGGCGCGCTCGACCTCGGCGGCACCGTGACCGGGGAGCACGGCGTCGGGCTGCTCAAGCGGCGCGGCCTGCACGACGAGCTGGAACCGGCCGTCGTCGCCCTGCACCACGCGGTCAAGGCGGCGCTGGACCCGGCGGGGATCTTCAACCCGGGGAAGGTCTTCGGCGACCCGTCCTGACCGCCTCAGCGCCGCCCGCCGAGCCCGGTGAGCGCGGCGACGCAGGCCGCCCGGCGCGTCGCGTCCCGCGGGTACCGCCGCCGGCACTCCGCCGTGATCCACGCGGGTGTCGGCGGCGGCCCGTCGGGCGGGCGACGCGTGGAGCGCGGACGCGGCGCCGGGCGCGGCCGCGGCACCCGGGGAGCGGGGCGCGCGGACGCCCCGGCCGGGGCCTTCCGCTCGGCGCGCGGGACGCCGGACGTCCGGGGGCGGACCGGTGTGCCGTCCGGTTCCCGGGTCCGCGTCGTGGACGCGGCGGGCGGCGCGGGCGCGCCCTCCGGCGACGGGACCGAGGGCGGCGGCGCCGCCGGGGTCGTCGGGACGGCGTCCGGGGTGAGCCGGTGCGCCGGGGACGGGCGCAGCAGGCCGGAGGCGAGGATCAGCACGATCCCGGCCGCGAGCAGGACCCCGACCGCGACCGCCGGCAGGGACGAGCGGGACCGGAGCAGGCGACGGGACGGGGGTGCGGGCGCGGCGCGCGTGTACTCCGAGGGCGGACAGCGCGGCGGCGGGTTGTCGCGGGAATGGCGCACCCTCCGATGGTCACGCTGGGTGCGTGCTCAGGCACACAGAATCGCCATGACCGTTGCCACCTCGATACACACGGGCGCCCTTCACGCGTTCAGCGGCCGGCCAGCAGCTCCACGACGGGCGCGAACGCCTCCGCGAACGGCGCGGGCACCGTCACGTACGAGACGCCCAGCTCGTCCCGGCGGCGGCTGAGCGTGCCGGCCATCTCCCGCGGCGTGCCGGTCAGCATCGCGATGGACCCGGACGAGGCCAGGTCCGCCGCGTCCACGCCCATCCGGCCCCGCAGCCATCCGGGGATCTCGTCGCCGACGACGTGCACGCTCGTGCACAGCTCCAGCTCGTCGAACCGCTCCCCCGCCGCGTCGCGGACGACGCCGACCAGCTCGGCGAGGCCGTCCTCGCCGGTGAGCGGCGGGACGCCGAACGCGACCGTGCCCGCCCGGCGCGCGGCCAGCGCCAGCATCCGGGGCCGGGACGCGGCGACCAGCACGTGCGGGGTGCCGCCGGTCCCGCCGTACAGGCCCTCGGCCGGGTGCTCGACCGCGTCGAGCACCCGCTCGACCTGCGCGAGGCGCTCGGCGCCCGAGCCGTAGGGGACGCCCAGCACGGCCGCGTCGCCCTCGGCGCCGGGCCGCCCGGCGCCGATCCCGAGCTCGAAGCGGTCGCCGGTGACGAACGCCAGCGACGCCGCCTCCCACGCCACCGCGTTCGCCGGGCGGGTCGCGGTGTTGACCACGAAGGTGCCGACGCGCAGGGACGTCGTGACGGCCGCCGCCGCGGCCAGGGACGCGGCGGGCGCCGGGGTCGCGACGGTGTCGGCGGTCAGCAGCGTCGCGAAGCCGAGATCCTCGCCCCGCCGCGCCAGCGCCGCCCACTCCCGCCCGTCCCGGGCGCCCGCCCCCACCAATCCGAACCGGAAGAGTCGCTGTGTCATGACCCCATTCTGAGTGAGCACTCACTCATTCGTCAAGCCGCGCATCACGACCCGCGGCGTCCACCCGGGTCAGAGCGGGTTCACGGTGAAACGGCGCAGCTCCAGCGCCGGGTTCTTCTTCCGGACGGCCGCGACCCGCTCCGAGGAGACCTCCCCGGAGGTCACGCCGGGCCCCTCGCCCAGCGACGCCACGACCACGCCCATCGGATCGATGATCATGCTGTTGCCCGCGCCGGTCGGCGCGCACTGCCCGGCGGCGGCCACGTAGATCGTGTTCTCGATCGCGCGGGCCCGCGCCAGCGTGCGCCAGTGGTCCTCCTTGAGCGGGCCCGGCACCCACTGCGCGGGCAGCGCGAGGACGTCGGCGCCCGCGTCCACGATCCGGCGCGTCACCTCGGGGAAGCGGACGTCGTAGCAGGTCTGCATGCCGAACGTCACGCCGTCCACCGTGAAGGTCTCCGGGTCGCCGATCCCGCCGGGCCGGACCAGCGTCGACTCCTTGTACCCGAACGCGTCGTACAGGTGGATCTTGCGGTACACCGCCGCGACCTCCCCGTCCGGACCCGCGGCGACGAGCGCGTTGGCGATCCGGTCCGGGTCGTCGAGCCGCTCGTTCAGACCCGCGACGACGTAGGCGCCGTGATGGCGCGCCGCGTCCTTCAGCGCGCCGACGAACGGGCCGTCCAGCGGCTCGGCGGAGTCCAGGAACCGCTGGTCCATCCGCGACGCCGTGAACAGGGCGAACTCCGGCAGCACGACGACCCGCGCGCCGCCGCCGACCGCCTCGTCCACCAGCTTGCGGACGGTGGCCGTGTTCTCGGCCTTGTCCTCGCCGGGCGCGTACTGCCCCACCGCTACCTGCACCACCGCGTTCCCTCCCAACACCGTCACAGCCGGTTCACGGCCGTCACATGGATGACGGCCTCGCCTTCCTGGTCCGATCCCGCGAGGTCGACCTCGGCGGAGATCCCCCAGTCGTGGTCGCCCTCAGGATCGTCGAACACCTGCCGGACGCGCCACAGCGCGTCCTGCGGCACCTCCTCGATCTGGAGCAGCTTCGGCCCGCGCGCGTCGGGCCCGGTCAGCAGCTCCTCGTGCTCGGCGAAGTAGCCGTCCATCGCCTCCCGCCACCCGTCGGCGCCGAAGTCCGGGTCCAGCTCGGCCAGGTCGCCGTACCGCTCGATCGCGGCCAGCTCCACCCGCCGGAACAGCGCGTTGCGCACCAGCACCCGGAACGCCCGCGCGTTCGCGGTCACCTTCGTGACCCGCTCCTCGATCGGCTCGTCCACCTCCTCGGAGGGGTTGGCGAGCTGCTCCCACTCGTCCAGCAGGCTGGAGTCGACCTGCCGGACCAGCTCGCCCAGCCACTCGATCAGGTCGATCAGGTCATCGGTCTTGATCGACTCCGGGACCGTCTGCTGGAGCGCCTTGTAGGCCCCCGACAGGTACCGCAGGACGAGCCCCTCGCCCCGCGCCAGCTCGTAGAACCCGATGTACTCGGTGAACGTCATCGCCCGCTCGTACATGTCGCGGACCACCGACTTCGGACGCAGCGGATGGTCGCCCACCCACGGATGCCCCGCCCGGTAGATCTCGTACGCGGCGTCCAGCTCGTCCTCCAGCGGCTTCGGGTGGTCGACCTCCTGGAGCAGCTCCATCCGCTCCTCGTACTCGACGCCCTCGGCCTTCATCTCCGCGACGGCCTCGCCGCGCGCCTTGTTCACCTGCGCCGCGAGGATCTGGCGCGGGTCGTCCAGCGTCGCCTCGATCACCGACAGCACGTCCAGCGCGTACGAGGGCGACGCCGGGTCCAGGATCTCGAACGTCGCCAGCGCGAACGTCGACAGCGGCTGGTTGAGCGCGAAGTCCTCCTGGAGGTCCACGGTGATCCGCGCGTACCGTCCCGCGTCGTCGGGCTCGGGCAGCACCTCCACGACCCCGCCCGCCAGCAGCGACCGGTAGATCGCGATCGCCCGCGAGATGTGCCGCCGCCGCGCGGCGGGCTCCTCGTGGTTGTCGGTCAGCAGCCGCTTCATCGCCTGGAACGCGTTGCCCGGACGCGCGATCACCGACAGCAGCATCGCGTGGCTGACCTGGAACCGGGACCGGAGCATCTCCGGCTCGGCCTCCTGCAGCTTGCGGAAGGTGTCCTCGTCCCACCCGACGAACCCCTCCGGCGGCTTCTTGCGCTGGACCTTCCGCCGCTTCTTCGGGTCGTCCCCCGCCTTCGCGAGCGCCTTCTCGTTCTCCACCACGTGGTCGGGCGCCTGCGCCACCACGAACCCGACGGTGTCGAACCCGGCGCGCCCGGCCCGCCCCGCGATCTGGTGGAACTCCCGCGCCCGCAGCCGCCGCACCCGGTGCCCGTCGTACTTGCTCAGCGCGGTGAACACCACCGTCCTGATCGGGACGTTGACGCCGACGCCCAGCGTGTCCGTCCCGCAGATGACCTTCAGCAGCCCGGCCTGCGCCAGCCGCTCCACCAGCCGCCGGTACTTCGGCAGCATCCCCGCGTGGTGCACCCCGATCCCGTGCCGGACGAACCGCGACAGGTTCCGCCCGAACTTCGTCGTGAACCGGAAGTTCCCGATCAGCTCGGCGATCCGGGCCTTCTCCGCCTTCGTGCACACGTTGATGCTCATCAGCGCCTGCGCCCGCTCGATCGCCGCCGCCTGCGTGAAGTGCACCAGGTAGATCGGCGCCTTCTGCTCGGCCAGCAGCTCCTCGATCGTCTCGTGCAGCGGCGTCACCCGGTAGTCGTAGATCAGCGGCACCGGCCGCTCCGCCGAGGTCACCAGCGCCGTCGGGCGGCCCGTCCGGCGCGTCAGGTCCTTCTGGAAGAAGGCGACGTCCCCGAGCGTCGCCGACATCAGCAGGAACTGGGTCCTGGGCAGCTCCAGCAGGGGGATCTGCCAGGCCCAGCCCCTTTCGGGCTCGGCGTAGAAGTGGAACTCGTCCATCACCACCACGCCGATGTCGGCGTCGGCGCCGTCCCGCAGCGCCATGCTGGCGAGCACCTCCGCCGTGCAGCACACGATCGGCGCGTCCGCGTTCACGCTCGCGTCCCCGGTCATCATGCCGACGTTCTCGCGCCCGAACATCTCGCACAGGTCGAAGAACTTCTCCGACACCAGCGCCTTGATCGGCGCCGTGTAGAACCCCACCTGATCCTTGCCGAGCGCCGCGAACAGCGCCCCCGCCGCCACCAGGCTCTTCCCTGACCCGGTCGGCGTCGACAAGATCACGTTGGCGCCGGAGACGACCTCGATGAGCGCCTCCTCCTGCGCGGGATACAACGTGATCCCGCGCCCCGACACCCATCTCTCGAACGCCTCGAACAGCGAATCGGGATCGGCGTCGTTTCCGGTAGGCAGCTCATCGATAAGACTCACCCCTCCATCCTGCCCCTGTCGGGCTACTCCCCGCGTCACCCCCTCCCCCTCCACGCCAGCATCGCGGCCCAAAGCCCGACCCCGGCCGCCACCACATTGAGCACTCCCCCGGCCACCGGGGCCAACTCGACGATCGTCCCCACGTCCACCACTCCCGTCGCTCACTCGCAGACAGAAGCAGCCTGCGCCGCCGGGACCATCGCCGTCCGTGCGCCAGCGTGACACGGCGTCGACCATGGGGGGTCACGCCCTTGACCTGTGATTTTCTGGAGAAAGATGGCACGCGAGCGCACACCCGCCGCATGCGTTCAGCGCTTTCTGGGGAGCCTCCGCATCGCGTCGGCGATGCTCTCGTCGACGTCCGGGACGTCCATGCCCAACCACCGCAGCCGCTCCGCCGCGTCCCGCACGCTCATGCCGGTCTGCCACGAGACAGCGAGCAGGTGGAACAGAGTCACCTTCTCCCAAGAGCTGATCCACGTGATCATTCCGTGGCGGACGGTACGGAGGAGCGTGACATCCGATGGCTCCGGAAGATCGCCGGACGGCATGGTCATTCCCCAACCAGCCAGCCGGTCGGCAACATCGCGTATGGGAACGCCGAGTTCGGCGAAGACTCGAACGAGATGCATGCGGGCGACGGGCACCGTCGCATCGAGCCAGTCTGGACGACCTTCACAGTTTTCAGAGAGGAACCGCAAGGCGGCCTCGTCAACCACGTCAGGGAGATCTGCGGGAGCCACGTCCATGCCGTACGCCGAAAGCCGTTCCACCACCCTGTCGGGGGCGATTCCGGTCCTGCCGCTCACCACGACCACATGTGGGAGTAGAACACTCTCCGCCGCCCGCCACCAGGATGGAAGACTGTCGCCTTCGTATCCGAGCAGTTGAACGTCACCGGGTTCGATGCGGTCCGGCAAACGGTACGGAACCTCGATCCCATAGCGGGCCAGCCGCGAAGCGACGTCATGGATCGGCAGGTTCAACCTGAGGGCGGCGCGGAGGAGGTGGATCGCGCGAAGGGGGCCGCTAGCGTCGAACTCCCTCCTCTCCCTCCAGGGAAGGTCCCAGTCGAAGAGAAGTGCGTCCTCGGTGTCGGGGCGGTCAGGTAGAGAATATCGGTCCGCGACGAAACCAAACTCCGCCAGCCTGTGGCACACCTCGTCGACTGGAATTCGAAGTTCCCAAGCACACCGAACGAGATGCGACGCCGGAAGTGATCGGCCGGTGTGCTCAATCCAGCTCCCGGCGCCCTGCTTCCAAGAAAGAAGCCGCAGGTCGGTTTCCGAGACTCTGGCGGGAGTTGCCTGAGGTGCCGCCACCTGGAAGCCGTAGCCCTCCATTCGCTCCCGTATCTCAGGAAGGCCAACGCCGAATCGTCTGGCGATCGCTGCGACGTGCCCGATCGGTACCACGTCTGTCGTGCACCGCCATCCAGGCCCTCCAGTTTGGTTCAAGCTCAGCAGCGCGAGATCGAGGTGGCCGCCGCGCGGCTCCCGGGAGAAGCTTGCCGGATCCAGCTCATGAACACCCAGTTCTACGGCCCGTTCTGCCGCCTCATATGGCGACAATCCCAATATTTTTGCCGCCCAGAGGATATGCCCCGGACGCACGCTTAGATTATCCGCCTGCCAGTACCAAGATGATGCCGAAAGGTCGTCCTGACTTTTATAGCCAGTCGAGTTGATGGCGAACAGGAGTGTGTCTGAAGGGCGGCCTTCAAGGACGTCCTCAGTCCACTCCACGCCCAATCTGGCGACTTCGGAGTCGGACCCATTGACAATCAGGCGCCACAACAGCACATGATCCGCGACTTCTGGCCCGAAATTCCAGCACCAGAGATCGGATGAGTCGACCTTCCCCCCATGCAGGCTCCGGTCGGCGGCGCTGACGAGATGGGAGTCCTGGAGGAAGCAGCCGACGCGGTGAACGTCCATTGGTGCCCCATCCGCCGTGAGTTGACGGCGCAGCCGGGCGGCCGCCTCGGCGATGAGATCGGCGAGTCTCGGGCTGGCCTCCGTTACGGTGGCCACCCAGCGGACGTTCAGCAATGAGCCGCCCGCCGCCATCAGCTCGTCTAGCGCGGCGGCGAGAAGGCTTTCGGCCGGCTCCGAGACGTCCGAGAGAACCTGTCGACGATCGACGGATAGTTGCCCGGGTGCGTTCTCGCCGGTCAGGTTGACTATGGCACCGTGCAGATTTCCGCCCGCGCATCCTGCGAAGACCCCATGGCGGACGGCGGGCCGCACGTAGAGGCCGTCCACCAGAAGACCGCCGCCGTTCTCGCACCAGATCACTTGACCGTCCCGACCGTCGCTCCAAGGCACGAGGTCGCCATGGACGTTGAGTCCCTCGGTCTCCCACGAGGGACGGACACGCTGTTTCAGCACGCCAGGCTGCCAATGCTCAACCTGGTCTCCATGTGCGGCGTGGGTGTCGAACTCAGCGATGCCGAGCAACCGCCGCAGTTCCTCAACGCAGGACGGTGCCTCCTCCCCCGCACGGAGGAAGAGGCGCACCGAAGTGCCCGCGGGCCGGTCGTCCGGGAGGTGCTCGATGCGGAACAGATGGCCCGGTCCGAAGATCGAGACCTTCAGCGTCGGGTGCGGGCGGTGGCCTCGGTCCAGGGGCCGGGTGATGACCTCGATCTCGTCGGCGATCATGAAGTAGCTCAGGACGCCGATGCCGAAGCGGCTGTTGGCGTGGAACGGGATGGGCGGATCGGAGCTCTTCCAGTCGGCGGACTCGACCAGGAACTCGGTGGTGTCGGTGAAGCGGGTTCCCGCCTGGGCGAAGACGTCGGTGAGGACCGCCTCCGTCATGCCGATGCCGTTGTCGAGGCATTCGAGGTAGGCGCGGCCGTTCTCGTCCACGCCCTGGGTGAAGCGGATGCGGCCTTCCCAGTCGTCGGCCCAGTCGCCCTGCCTGCGGTAGGCGAGACGGGCGCGGCGGTAGCGGCAGGCGTCGAGGGCGTTCTGGTACAGCTCGCGGATGGCCAGGCCGCGGTCCTGGTAGAGCTGCTCCCCCATCAGCAGGTCCTGGACGCGGCGCTCGTCGAGCCGGAACCGGCTGACCCGCTGGAAGAGCAGCCGACCGTCGTCGTCGGTGTCGGGACGGACGTCATCCGCCGACGCGCGGGACGGCAGGCGCGTGAGCGCCTGCATGGTGTGGTGGTCCCCGCACCCCTGCCGGATCGCGTAGAGCAAGGCGTCCACCTGGCCCGCGTACTGGCGGAGGCCCTCAAGCTCGGCCGGGTGATGGCAGTCGGCGCGCAGGACGAGGCAGTCCGATTGCAGCACCCATTTCGCGCGGCTCCCCACGGTCTCGCGCAGCTCTGCCAGATCGACCGGGTGCGGGATGCCGAGGTGCCGTGCGACGATCTCAGGGAGCCGGACGAGGTCGATCGTCAGTGCGTAGGCGACCGAGAGCACCTGCCCGATCAGCAGTTCCCGGACGCGCTGCTCGTGCGGCTCGCCCGCGAACAGCACGGTCTCGAACTGCGGCGCGTTCTTGCGGTCGGTGTCGCCCAGCTCGGACAGGTCGAGCCGCAGCGCGGCCAGAAAGCGCTGGACGGTCTTCGCCGCCAGCACCTCGTCCCGCATGCGGGGGTCGCGCGCGTCCACGGCCGAGAGCAGGTCGCGGACGGTGCTCAGCCGGTAGGACTGCGGAAACCGCACCACCCAGCGGCGGAACAGCCACCAGCCGATCTCGGACGCGGCGGAGTCACGGTCGGGCAGGCGCCGGGCCGTCGCCCGGTCGACCAGTTCACGCCGGCCGCCCAGAAACGTCTCGTACTCGCGGCGCGGCCCGTCACCGCGACCGCTGCCGAGGTCGAGAGGGTCGATCTCGCGAAGCGCGGCGAGCGTGCGGGCCATGTGGGTGTGGTGCAGCAAGGGGACGAGCGTTAACAGCGCCGCCTCGGCCGGGGACAGGTCGCAGGTGGCCTCGGCGAGGGTCGTCCTCAGCAGCCAGTCGGTCCACCTGGTGAAGCGGGCGGCGAGTTCGGTGTCGAGCCAGGGATCGTCGCGCGAACCCGCCTCGGCCTCGGACGAGAGGGCCCCGAGCCGTTCGGCGATCGCGGTCGCCGCCTCCTGGAAGGCCGAGGCGTCGCGCCGCGCGTCGACCAGCGTCCACGCGATGTGTCCCTCCGCCAGGGCGGCCCACGGATGGGAAACGGCGGCGGCCGTGGCCTCCTCGTACAGCCGGACGGCAGCGCGGACATCGGCGTCATCGCCGTCCAGCACCCTGACCAGGGCTTCGACCTGCCGGGCGTCCACCGGGAGCCGCAGCCCGCGCAGCCAGTCGTTGACGTAGGACGCCGATTCGAGGTGCATCTCGGCGGCGATGGCGCGGCGGCTCTTCAGCCCGTTCGCCTGATGGATCCGGTCGAGGAGTTCCAGGAGATGTCGGTGCGGGCCGTCACCGGGCCAGTTCGCCTGGTCGATTCGCTGCCCCCGCCCCATGCCGCCTCCCGTCGCCCGCCCCGGGAACCTCTCTACACGTCCCGAAGACGGCGGACCACCCGAATCCGCCAACAGGCCGGAGCAGGCGGGCGGGCGCCCCCGGGACGTGCCAGGGGCGCCCGGACGTCAGGCGTCCACTTCGGTGCGGTCGCCGCCCCAGAGGGTGTGGAAGGTGCCTTCGCGGTCGGTGCGGCGGTAGGTGTGGGCGCCGAAGTAGTCGCGTTGGCCCTGGGTGAGGGCGGCGGGCAGGCGGTCGGCGCGGAGCGAGTCGTAGTAGGCCAGGGCCGTGGAGAGGCCGGGGGCCGGGACGCCGATGCGGGCGGCGGTGGCGACGACCTCGCGCCAGGCGTCCTGGGCGTCGCCGACGGCCTCGGCGAAGTGGGCGTCGGTGAGCAGGGTCGGGGTGTGCGGGTCGGCCGCGTAGGCGGCGCGGATGCGGTCGAGGAAGCCGGCGCGGATGATGCAGCCGCCGCGCCAGATCGCGGCCATGGACCCGGCGTCGATGTTCCAGCCGTACTCGGCGCTGCCCGCCTGGATCTCGTGGAAGCCCTGCGCGTACGCGACGATCTTGGAGGCGTACAGGGCCTTCTCGACGGCGTCGGCGAAGGAGGAGCCGGCGACCTTCGCGCGGGACGGGCCGGGCAGGTGGCGGGACGCCTCGCGCAGGTCGGCGTGGCCGGAGACCGAGCGGGCGAAGACGGCCTCGGCGATGCCGCCGACGGGGACGCCGAGGTCGAGGGCGGTCTGGACCGTCCAGCGGCCGGTGCCCTTCTGCTCGGCCTGGTCGAGGACGACGTCGACGAACGGCTTGCCGGTGGCGGCGTCGGTGTGCGCGAGGACCTCGGCGGTAATCTCGATGAGGTAGGACTCCAGGCGCCCGGTGTTCCAGGTGCGGAAGACCTCGGCGATCTCGGCCGGGGCGAGGCCGGCGGCGTGCCGCAGGAGGTCGTAGGACTCGGCGATCAGCTGCATGTCGGAGTACTCGATGCCGTTGTGCACCATCTTGACGAAGTGCCCGGCGCCGTCCGGGCCGACGTGGGCGCAGCAGGGGTCGCCGTCGACCTTGGCGGAGATGTCCTCCAGGAGCGGGCCGAGCGCCTCGTAGGACTCGGCGGAGCCGCCCGGCATGATGCTGGGGCCGTGCAGGGCGCCCTCCTCGCCGCCGGAGATCCCGGCGCCGACGAAGTGGAGGCCGCGTTCGCGCAGGGCGGCCTCGCGGCGGCGGGTGTCGGCGAAGTGCGCGTTGCCGCCGTCGACGATCATGTCGCCGGGCTCCAGCAGCGGCGCGAACTCCTCGATGACGGCGTCGGTGGGCGCGCCCGCCTTGACCATCACGACGAGGCGGCGGGGCCGCTCCAGGGAGGCCACGAACTCCTCGGGCGTGTCGGCGGGCAGGAACGTTCCCTCGTCGCCGAACTGCTCGACCAGCGCCTTCGTGCGGGCGGAGGTCCGGTTGTGGACGGCGACGGGATGGCCGTGCCGGGCGAGGTTGCGGGCCAGGTTGCGGCCCATCACCGCCAGTCCGGTGACGCCGATGCGGGCCTTCTCCATTGGTTCTCTCCTCCTGGTGTGCGAACCTGGCCGAGGGGTCTTGCGTAGATCATGAACGTCCCGCGAGGTCACAGGCTTCCCATGCGTGAGGGTGTGCCCGCGTGGGAAGGGGCGACCCGTCCGATACATACATTCTCCAGGGGGTGCGGATGCTGGGACTGCCCGACGGGGCTCAGGCGTGTCTGTTCGATCTCGACGGGGTGCTGACCCGGACGGCGGCGGTGCACGCCGCCGCGTGGAAGGAGATGTTCGACGGCTTCCTGCGCGAGCACGCGGAGCGGACGGGCGGGACGTTCGTCCCGTTCGATCCGGTCAAGGACTACGGCGCGTACGTGGACGGCAAGAAGCGCGAGGACGGGACCCGCTCGTTCCTGACCTCACGCGGCATCACGCTGCCGGAGGGCTCGCCGGACGACCCGCCGGAGCGGGAGAGCGTCCGGGGGCTGGGGAACCGCAAGAACGCCCTCGTCCTTCAGATCATCAAGGAGCGGGGCGTGGAGGTGTTCGACGGGTCGGTCGGCTATGTCCGCGCGGCGCGGGAGGCGGGGCTGCGGACGGCGGTGGTGTCCTCCAGCGCCAACACCGCGCAGGTGCTGGAGACCGTCGGGATCACCGACCTGTTCGACGCGCGGGTCGACGGCGTCACCGCGGCCGAGCGGAACCTGCCCGGCAAGCCCGCGCCGGACATGTTCCTGGAGGGCGCCCGGGAGGTGGGGGTCCCCGCGGAGCGGGCGGTGGTGTTCGAGGACGCGCTGGCCGGTGTCGAGGCGGGCCGCGCGGGCGGGTTCGCCTACGTGGTGGGCGTCAACCGGGTGGACCCGGGCCACGCGGCGGACCTCAGGGAGCACGGCGCGGACGTGGTCGTCGACGACCTGTCCGAACTGCTGGAAGGCGAGTGAACGGGGTGGGCGAGTGAACGAGAGCGAGGCCCAGGGCGCCGCGGATCGTCCGGTGTACCTGGTGGAGCCGTGGTGCGTGCGGGAGCCGGAGCTGCGCCTGGACCGGCTGGCGCAGAGCGAGTCGGTGTTCGCGCTGTCCAACGGGCACCTCGGCATCCGCGGCAACCTGGACGAGGGCGAGCCGCACGGCCTGCCGGGCACGTATCTGAACTCCTTCTACGAGCAGCGGCCGCTGCCGCAGGCCGAGGCCGCCTACGGCTACCCCGAGTCCGGCCAGACGGTGATCAACGTCACCAACGGCAAGGTGATCCGGCTGCTGGTGGACGACGAGCCGTTCGACGTGCGCTACGGCCGCGTCCACCACCACGAGCGGGTGCTGGACCTGCGGGCGGGCACGCTCACCCGGCACGTGGAGTGGACGTCCCCGGCCGACCGGCGCGTCAAGATCACCTCGACCCGGATGGTGTCGCTGACGCAGCGGGCGGTCGCGGCGATCTGCTACGACGTCGAGCCGGTGGACGCGGCGGTCCGCGTCGTCGCGCAGTCGGAGCTGGTCGCCAACGAGGCGCTGCCGGGCGGCGGGCGCGACCCGCGCGCCTCGGCGATCCTGGAGAGCCCGCTGGTCAGCGAGGAGCACGTCGCGAACGGCACGAAGGTGCTGCTGCTGCACCGCACCCGCAAGAGCGGGCTGCGGATGGCGGCGGGGATGTCCCACCACATCGAGGGCCCCGAGTCGATGGCGGTGGACACCGAGAGCTCCCCGGACGTGGGGCGGCTGACGGTCGCGACGCGGCTGGAGCCGGGGCAGCGGCTGCGGATCGTCAAGTACCTGGCCTACGGATGGTCGAGCCAGCGGTCGCGTCCGGCGCTGCACGACCAGGTGGTCGGGGCGCTGGCGGGCGCCCGGCAGACGGGGTGGGACGGGCTGCTGGCCGAGCAGCGCGAGTACCTCGACGAGTTCTGGTGCGGCGCGGACGTCGAGGTGGACGGGGACGCCGAGATCCAGCAGGCGGTCCGGTTCAGCCTGTTCCACGTGTTGCAGGCCGGGGCCCGCGCGGAGCGCCGCATGATCCCGGCCAAGGGGCTGACCGGCCCCGGCTACGACGGCCATACGTTCTGGGACACCGAGACGTTCGTGCTGCCCGTCCTGACCTACACCTCCCCGGGCGCGGCGGCCGACGCGCTGGGCTGGCGGCACATGACGCTGCCGCTGGCGGTCGAGCGCGCGGCCCAGCTCGGCCTGGACGGCGCGGCGTTCCCGTGGCGGACGATCCGCGGCCACGAGTGCTCGGGGTACTGGCCCGCCGGGACGGCCGCGTTCCACATCAACGCCGACATCTCCGACGCCGTCGTCCGGTATGTGGACGCGACGTGCGACGAGCGGTTCGAGCGGGAGGTCGGGGTGGAGGTGGTGGTGGCGACCGCCCGGCTGTGGCGGAGCCTCGGCCACCACGACGTGGGCGGGGTGTTCCGCATCGACGGCGTCACCGGGCCCGACGAGTACAGCGCGGTGGTGGACAACAACGTCTACACCAACCTGATGGCCCGCCGGAACCTGGAGGCGGCGGCCGACATGGCGATGCGCCATCCCGACCTCGCCGACCGGCTGGGCGTGACGAACGAGGAGGCGGCGTCCTGGCGGGACGCGGCGGCGGCGATGCTGATCCCCTACGACGACCGGCTGGGCGTCCACCCGCAGAACGAGAACTTCACCAACCACGCCCGCTGGGACTTCGGGGGGACCAAGCCCGAGCTGTATCCGCTGCTGCTGAACTTCCCCTACTTCGACCTGTACCGCAAGCAGGTCGTCAAGCAGGCCGACCTGGTCCTCGCGCTGCACCTGTGCGGGGAGGCGTTCACCGAGGAGCAGAAGGTCCGCGACTTCGAGTACTACGAGGGGCTGACCGTCCGCGACTCCTCGCTGTCGGCGCAGACCCAGGCGGTGGTCGCGGCCGAGGTCGGGCAGCTCGACCTCGCGCACGACTACCTCGGCGAGACGGCGCTGCTGGACCTGCACGACCTCAACCACAACACCCGCGACGGGCTGCACATCGCGTCGATGGCGGGCGCGTGGAACGGGCTCGTCGCCGGGTTCGGCGGGATGCGGGCGGGCGGCGGGCGGCTGCGGTTCGCGCCGCGGCTGCCCGGCGGCATCAGCCGGCTCGCGTTCCGGATGCGCTACCGCGACAACCGGCTGCGGGTCAACGTGACCGCCGAGGCCGCCACCTACCAGCTGCTGGAGGGGCCCGGCCTGAAGCTGTGGCACCACGGCGAGGAGTTCACGCTGGCCGACGAGCCGATCGAGCTGCCGATCAAGCCGGTCACCGCCCGCCCGACCCCCGGCCAGCCCTCCGGCCGCGAGCCCTCCTCCCGGCGCACGCTGTGACCCCGTCCCCGGCCCGGGGCGGGTGCCCCGGGCCGGGAAGGGGGCTCAGCCGCCCTCGGGGGCGCAGGTGAGGCAGTCCTCCGGCATGCCGTCGGGGGCCTCGGCCACCACCGGGCGGCACGTCCCGTGGCCGGTGTCCTGCGCCGGACGCGGCGACCGGCCGTCGTCGCCGTGGGTGCGGTCGCCGTCCTCGACGAGGAGCCGGCGCGGCCCGGGGCCCTCGTCGCCGAGCCGGTCGTAGGGGTTGGCGAGGGCGCACTTGTTGATCGACAGGCAGCCGCAGCCGATGCACTCGGTGAGGTCGTCGCGGAGGCGTTCGAGCTGGGAGATGCGGGCGTCCAGGTCGCTGCGCCAGGTCTCCGACAGGCGCGCCCAGTCCGCCACGGTGGGGGTGCGCTCCTCGGGGAGGGTCGCGAGGGCCGCCTTGATGTCGCTGAGCGGGATCCCGACCCGCTGCGAGACCTTGATGAACGACACCCGGCGCAGCGTGTCACGGGCGAAGCGGCGCTGGTTGCCGGCCGTGCGGCGGCTGCTGATCAGGCCCTTGGACTCGTAGAAGTGCAGCGCCGAGACGGCGACGCCGCTGCGCTCGGCGAGCTGCCCGACGGTCAGCTCGTGCACGCGGAACTCAAGCCGTGTCATGACCGCATCCTATGCGGCCTCAAGTCGACTTGAGGTTCCCCGAGATCACTCCCCCGCCGCGCCGTGCCCGACCTCGATGTCGAGGTCGCCGCCCTCGGGGTGGTGGACGCGGACCGTGTCGCCCTCGCCGATCCGGCCGTCCAGCAGCATCCGGGAGAGCCGGTTGTCCAGTTCGCGCTGGAGGGTGCGGCGCAGCGGCCTGGCGCCGTACTCGGGCTGGTGGCCGCGCTCGGCGAGCCAGTCCTTGGCCGCGTCGTCCACCTCCAGCGCGACGCCCTGGCCGCGGAGGCGGCGGCGGGTGCCCTCCAGGAGCAGGTCGACGATCTGGCGGAGCTGCGCGCGGTCGAGGCGGGTGAACACGATGGTCTCGTCGATCCGGTTGAGCAGTTCGGGCCGGAGCGTCCGCTGGAGCAGGTCGAGGACCTGGTCGCGCAGCCCGGTGGCGTCTCCCCCGGCCTCCAGGATCATCTGCGCGCCCACATTGCTGGTCATGATGATGATCGTGTTGGTGAAGTCGACCGTGCGGCCCTGCCCGTCGGTGAGGCGGCCGTCGTCGAGGATCTGGAGCAGGATGTTCATGACGTCGGGGTGCGCCTTCTCGATCTCGTCCAGCAGGACGACCGAGTGCGGGCGGTGCCGGACGGCCTCGGTGAGCCGCCCCGCCTCCTCGTAGCCGACGTATCCGGGGGGCGCCCCGATCAGGCGGCTCACGGTGTGCCGCTCCTGGAACTCGCTCATGTCGACCCGGACCATGTGGCCCGCGAACAGCACGTCGGCGAGCGCCCGCGCCAGCTCGGTCTTGCCGACGCCGGTCGGGCCGAGGAACAGGAAGCCGCCCTGCGGGCGGTCGGGGTCGGACAGGCCCGCGCGGCCCCGCCGGACGGCCTCGGCGACCGCGCCGACCGCCTCGTCCTGCCCGACCACCCGCTCGTGGAGCCGCTCCTCCAGGCGCAGGAGCTGGTCGCGCTCCTCCTCGGTGAGCTGCGAGGCGGGGATGCCGGTGCGGCGGGACACGACGTCGGCGACGTCGGCGACGCTCACCTCCGGGACGTCGTCGCGGCCGTGCCGGGCGGCCTCAAGGCCGGGCCGCAGCCGCTCGATCTCCTCGCGGAGCTGCTTGGCCCGGTCGAAGTCCTCGCCCGCGACCGCCGCGTCCTTGTCGCGGTGCAGCGACTCCAGGCGGCCCTCCAGCTCCCGGGCCTCCTCGTCCGGGGACAGGGCGCGCAGCCGGACGCGGGCGGCGGCGTGGTCCATCAGGTCGATGGCCTTGTCGGGCAGGAACCGGTCGGAGATGTAGCGGTCCGACAGCCGCGCCGCCGCGTCCAGGGCCTCGTCGGTGACGCGGACCTGGTGGTGCGCCTCGTACTTGTCGCGCAGCCCGGCGAGGATCCGCACGGTCTCCTCGACGGTCGGCTCGGCGACCAGCACCGGCTGGAAGCGGCGCTCCAGCGCGCCGTCCTTCTCGATGGTGCGGCGGTACTCCTCGATCGTGGTGGCGGCGACGACGTGCAGCTCGCCGCGCGCGAGGGCGGGCTTCAGCACGTTGGCGGCGTCCATGCCGCCCTCGGCCGAACCGGCCCCGACCAGCATGTGGACCTCGTCGATGAAGATCACCAGCTCGTCGGAGTGGGCGCGGATCTCCTCCAGCACCTTCTTGATCCGCTCCTCGAACTCGCCCCGGTACTTGGACCCGGCGACCATGCCGGTGAGGTCCAGCGCGACGACCCGCCGGTCCTTCAGCGTCTCGGGGACGGCGCCGTTGACGACCCGCTGCGCGATGCCCTCGACGATCGCGGTCTTGCCGACGCCCGGCTCGCCGGTCAGGCACGGGTTGTTCTTGGTCCGCCGCGACAGCACCTCGATGGCCTGCTCGATCACGTCCTCGCGGCCGACGACGGGGTCCAGGCGCCCCTCGCGGGCCTCCTCGGTCAGGTCGCGGCCGTAGTCGTCGAGCGTGGGCGTGGCGCTCTGGCCCCCTCGGACGGCGCGGCCGGTGCGGGCGCCCGCTCCGTCGGGGCGCTCCAGCGCCGCGTCCCGCAGCTCGTTCGCCGAGACGCCCTGGGCGGTGAGCAGCCGCGCGGCCGGGGAGTCGGGGTTGGCCGCCAGCGCCATCAGCAGGTGCTGGGGGCCGATGTAGCTGTCCTCCAGCGCCCGCGAGACGCGCTGGGAGTCCAGCAGCGCGCGCTTGGCGGCCGGGGTGAGGGTCTCGGGCGGCTCGCCGGGCGTGCCGTCGCCGGTCATGTCGGCGATGCGGGTGAGCAGCGCGTCGGGGTCGGCGCCGGCCGCGGTCAGCAGGCTCCGCGCCGGGATCGTCTCGGCGGCCGCCGCCAGCAGGTCGATCACGTCCAGGTCGGCGGCGCCGCGCCGCCCGGCGCGCTCCAGCGCGTGGGCGACCAGCTCGCGGCCGCTCTCGCTCAGCAGCCGCCCGATGTCGACGCGCTGCGCCCCGCCGCGCGGCGGCCAGGTCTCGGGGGCGCCGAACATCCTCCCGGTCAGGTACTCGAATCCGCGGAACGGATCGTCGAACATCGAGCCGAACGGCGTTCCGGCCACGGCGGGCCCCCTCGGGTGCGCGGTGCGCCCTGCCTTCCCCCCGGCGGGCGCGCTCACCCCACTGCTTGCCGCCCGCCCGCTCCGGGATGCCCAAGCCCACCCCCAGAGTGCGCAAATTCGGGTGGCCGTGAACGCGCCGCGCCCGCCCCCGGGAGTGGAACACCGGGGACGGGCGCGGGCGGAGCCCAGCCGAACCGCCAGGCGGCCGCTAGGACTCCAGGCGCCGGACGAGGTCGTGGTACTCGTCCCACAGCGCCTTGGGCAGGTGGTCGCCGAACGTCTCGAAGTGCTCGGGGACCAGCGCGGCCTCCTGCTTCCAGACCTGGGTGTCGACCGTCAGCAGCGTGTCGAGGTCGGCGTCGGCGAGGTCGAGTCCGCCCGTGTCGAGCGCCTCGCGGGTCGGCAGGTGCCCGATCGGCGACTTGACGGCGTCGGCCTGCCCGTTCAGCCGCTCGACGATCCACTTCAGCACGCGGCTGTTCTCGCCGAAGCCCGGCCAGATGAACTTGCCGTCGGCGTTCTTGCGGAACCAGTTCACGTAGTAGATCCGCGGCAGCTTCTCGGCGTCGGTGGCCTTGCCGATCTCCAGCCAGTGGCCGAAGTAGTCGCCCATGTTGTAGCCGCAGAACGGCAGCATCGCGAACGGGTCGTGGCGCAGCTCGCCGACCGTGCCCTCGGCGGCGGCGGTCTTCTCCGAGGCGACGTTCGCCCCGAGGAACACGCCCTGCTGCCAGTCGAAGGACTCGGTGACCAGCGGGACGGCGGAGGCGCGGCGGCCGCCGAACAGGATCGCCGAGATCGGCACGCCCTTCGGGTCCTCCCACTCGTCGGCGATGATCGGGCACTGCCCGGCCGGGGTGGTGAAGCGGGCGTTGGGGTGCGCGGCGGGCGTGCCGGACTCGGGCGTCCAGTCGTTGCCCTTCCAGTCGGTCAGGTGCGCGGGGGGCTCGTCGGTGAGGCCCTCCCACCAGACGTCGCCGTCGTCGGTCAGCGCGACGTTGGTGAACACGCTGTTGCCCCACAGCGTCTTCACGGCGTTGGCGTTGGTGCTCTCACCGGTGCCGGGCGCGACGCCGAAGAACCCGGCCTCGGGGTTGATCGCGTACAGGCGGCCGTCGTCACCGAACCGCATCCAGGCGATGTCGTCGCCGATGGTCTCGACCTTCCAGCCCGGGATGGTCGGCTCCAGCATGGCGAGGTTGGTCTTGCCGCACGCCGAGGGGAACGCCGCCGCGACGTAGCGGGTCTCCCCCTGCGGCGGGGTGAGCTTGAGGATGAGCATGTGCTCGGCCATCCAGCCCTCGTCCCGGGCCATGGTGGAGGCGATGCGCAGCGCGTAGCACTTCTTGCCCAGCAGCGCGTTGCCGCCGTAGCCGGACCCGTAGGACCAGATCTCGCGGGTCTCGGGGAAGTGCGTGATGTACTTGGTGGAGTTGCACGGCCACTTCACGTCGGCCTGGCCCGGCTCCAGCGGGGCGCCGACCGAGTGGACGCACCTGACGAACGAGCCGCGCTCCTCGATCAGCTTCAGCGCGCCGGCGCCCATCCGCGTCATGACCCGCATCGAGACCGCGACGTAGGCGGAGTCGGTGATCTCGACGCCGAGCTGGGAGATGTTCCCGCCGAGCGGGCCCATGCAGAACGGCACCACGTACATGGTGCGGCCCTTCATACAGCCGTCGAACAGGCCGCCGAGGGTCTCGCGCATCTCGGCGGGCGCGACCCAGTTGTTGGTCGGGCCCGCGTCGGACTCCTGCTCGGAGCAGATGAACGTGCGGTCCTCGACGCGGGCGACGTCGGTCGGGTCGGAGGCGGCGTGGAAGCTGTTCGGCCGTTTGGCCGGGTCGAGCCTGGTGAACGTGCCCTGCTCGACGAGCAGGCCGGTGAGGCGCTCCCACTCCTCGTCGGAGCCGTCGCACCACTCGACGCGGTCGGGCCTGGTCAGCTCGGCGATCCCGCGTACCCACTCAAGCAGTTCGGGGTGACCTGTCGGGGCCTGGTCGAGGCCGGGGATCTCGTGGGACACGGGCAACTCCTTCAAGCTGTTCGCAGGATGTTTGCATGATGAACAAGACTCGCTGTTTTTGCCATTTGGTCTGGACCAATCAGGTCCCCATTTGGGTCTTCCCGTACCTTTTTGTGATTGATATCACCTGGGTACGGGCGTGCGAAGATCGGCGCGTCCGCGCCACGGTACGAGGCGATCAAGCTGGGTAAACGTGGGTCTCGGTGGCCTTCACGGCCGCCCATATCAGGCTGCCCTCCGACAATTGCAGCTCCGCGACGGCGGCCGGTGTGACCTCGGCGACCGCCGGGAAAGGCGGGCCCGAGAGCTGCACCCGGACGCGGTCTCCCTGCCGTTCGACGGCGGTCACGCGGGCGCGCCACAGGTTGCGGGGGCTGCCGTCGGGACGCGTCCGGTACAGCGCCACCGAGGATGGCGCGAAGGCCAGGAAGACCTCACCATCAAGTGAGTCCACAGTGTCCAGCGTTTCGGGACCCTCGCCGACCAGGACCGTTCCCGCCTCCGCGCGGCCCCGGTACAGGTTCAGCCCGACCAGACGGGCGACGTAGTCGGTGCGGGGGCGGCGCGCGACCTCCGCCGGAGTGCCCTGCTGGACGAGCCGCCCGTCCTCCACGACGACGAGCCGGTCGGCGAGCACCATCGCGTCCAGCGGGTCGTGGGTGACCAGGACGGTCGCGCCGGTGAACCCGGCCAGATGGCGGCGCAGCGCGGCGCGGATCTCCAGGCGCGTGTGGGCGTCGAGCGCGGCGAGCGGCTCGTCCAGCAGGAGCAGCCGGGGCTCGACGGCCAGCGCGCGGGCGAGCGCGACCCGCTGCGCCTGCCCGCCCGACAGCGCGCCCGGACGGGACGCGGCGTGCTCGGCGAGCCCGACCCGCTCCAGCCATCCGGCGGCGCGGCGGCGGGCGGCGCGGCGCCCCTCACCCCGGCAGCGCGGCCCGAACGCGACGTTGTCGAGGGCGCTGAGGTGCGGGAACAGCAGGTAGTCCTGGAAGACCATGCCGATCCCGCGGCGCTCGGACGGCAGCGGGCGCAGGTCCGCCCCGTCCACCCGCAGGTGCCCGCCCGATGTCGCGACGAGCCCGGCGAGCGCCCGCAGCGCGGTGCTCTTGCCCGCGCCGTTCGGGCCGAGCAGCGCCACGACCTCGCCGGGCGCGGCGGTGAGCGCGAGGTCGAGGTCGAAGGCGCCGCGCCGCACGACGAGCCGCGCGTCCAGCCCCTCGGCGGCCCCGCCCGCCGCCCCGGCGGTCATGAGGTGCCCACCCACCGGTCCCGCAGCGCGGCGAGCACCAGCACCGAGACCGCGAGCAGCACGAGGCTCAGCACGATCGCGGCCTGCGGGTCGGTCTCCAGCGCCAGGTAGACCGCCAGCGGCATCGTCTGCGTCCGGCCGGGGAAGTTGCCCGCGAACGTGATCGTCGCGCCGAACTCGCCGAGCGCCCGCGCCCAGCACAGGATCGCGCCCGCCGCCACGCCGGGCGCGACGAGCGGCAGCGTGACCCGGCGGAAGATCGTCCAGCGGGTGGCGCCGAGCGTCGCGGCGGCCTCCTCGTAGCGCAGGTCGGCGGCGCGCAGCGCGCCCTCGACGCTGATCACCAGGAACGGCATCGCGACGAACGTCTCGGCGAGCACGACCCCGGCGGTGGTGAACGGGAACGTGAGGCCGAAGGCGTCGTCCAGCCAGCCGCCGACGAGGCCGCGCCGGCCGAGCACCAGCAGCAGCGCGACGCCGCCGACGACCGGGGGCAGCACCAGCGGCACCGTCACCAGCGCGCGGACGAGCCGCGCCCCGGGGAACGGGACGCGCGCCAGCACCCATGCCAGCGGCACCCCGAACAGCACGCACAGCGCGGTGGCGAGGGTGGCGCTGAGCAGGGAGAGCCGCAGCGCGTCCAGGACCTGCCCCTGCACGAGGCGGGTCCCGAGCGTGGACCACGGCGCGCGGACGAGCAGCCCCACCAGCGGCAGCACCAGGAACGCGAGCCCGACGAGCGCGGGCGCCACCAGGACCCACGGCGGACGGCCCGGCGGCCGGTCGCCTTCGCGAGCGCGACCGCGCGGGCTCACGGCGACTCGAACCCCGCGCCGGTCAGCGCGGCCTTCCCCTGCGGCCCGAGCACCAGCGCGACGAACTCCCCGGCCAGCGCGGCCTCGGGCGCCCCGGCGACCTCCGCGATCGGATAGTCGTTGACCGCCCGCGCCGACTCGGGGAACTCGACGCCCTTCACCTGCGGCGCCGCCGCCCTCGCGTCGGTGCGGTAGACGAGCCCGGCGTCGGCCTCGCCCAGCCGCACCTTGGTCAGCACGGCCTTGACGTCCCGCTCCCGCGACACCGGCCTGACCGTGACCTTCGCCGCGTCCAGCGCCTTCGTCGCGGCGGCGCCGCAGGGCACCTGCTCCGCGCACAGCACGACCTTGAGGCCGGGCCGGGCCAGGTCGCGCACCGCGCCCACCCTGCCGGGGTCGTCCTTCGGGACGGCGATGACCAGGCGGTTCCTGATGAACACGCGCGGCGTCCCGGCGGCGTCGCCCGCGTCGGCGACGGTCTTCATCGTGGCGGGGCTGGCGGCGGCGAACACGTCCGCGGGCGCGCCCTGCGTGATCTGCTGAGCCAGCGTCGAGCTGGCGCCGAAGTTGAACCTGACCTTCACACCGGGGTGGGACGCCTCGAACCGCTTCCCGAGCGCGGTGAACGTCTCGGTGAGCGAGGCGGCGGCGAACACCGTCAGCGTCCCGCCGCCGCCCGAGGCGTCGGAACCGCCGGTGTCACCGCATCCCGCCGCCGCGACCGGCAGCAGGCAGGCCGCGACGGCGGCCGGAACGCGCTTGCGCACGAGTGTCCCTCCCAAGACCTCGGACCTCCCTCAGACCTCGACGACCCTCAGACCTCGACGACGACGTTCGTGGACTTCACGACGGCCTCGACGACGACCCCGGCGCGCAGGCCCAGCTCGTCCGCCGCCTCCCGGCTCATCAGCGACACCACGCGGAACGGCCCCGCCTGGATCTCGACCTGGGCCATCACGCCGTCCCTGACGACCTCGGTGACGATGCCGCGCATCCGGTTGCGCGCCGAGGAGAACCGCTCGCCGGTGCCGGACGCCGCGTCCCGGCGCGCCTGGTCGCGCACGAACGCGGCCAGCTCCTCCCCCGGCACCCGCCGGTGCCCGTGCTCGTCGCGCTCGGCGGGCAGGCGCCCGCCGTCCACCCACCGGCGGACGGTGTCGGCGCTGACCCCGAGCAGCCCGGCCGCCTCGCTGATCCTGAACGTCGTCACGGGGCAAGCCTAGCCCTTCGCATATGCGCGGCATATCCGACTTCTTCCGTGTGTATGCCCGGTAAGACGATCGAAACGTCTGGCAGATGCGAGGGTGGCGGCGGCGCGATTGACCTGAAGCCCGCTTGAGGTCCTACCGTCGGTGCCGTTGGCGAAGCATCGAGGGAGGCCCACCCATGACGAACCCGTTCACCGAGCCGGAGACCGCCTACCTGTCCGGGCAGGCGCTCGGACGGCTGTCCACGATCGGCCCGGACGGCGAACCCCACGTCCGTCCCGTCGGGTTCCGGCTCAACGACGACGGCACGATCGACATCGGCGGGCCGGACAACGCCGCCAGCCGCAAGTACCGCAACATCCAGGCCGACCCCCGGGTGTCGTTCCTCGTCGACGACCTGACCGCCCCCGACGACCCGGACGCGGTCAAGCCCGGCTGGGGACGCGGCGTCGAGGTGCGCGGCCGCGCCGAGTTCGTGAAGGGCCGGATGCACATCGGCGAGGGGTACTTCAGCGACGACCTGATCAGGATCCGGCCCGTCCGGGTGATCAGCTGGCACCTCGACCCCGCCGGGCCCGACCAGCACGCGCGGACCGTCGCGCCGCCCGACACCGGCGCGCTTGGGTCGGTCAACGCCGGGTAAAGGGGGATTCAAGCGACATCACCTCGCCCGGTCAGGAGGAACGATCATGGCTGGGACCATGCGGGTCCCGCGCGGACGCGGCGCGCTCGGCGGCGTACTGCTGGTGCTGCTCGGCGCGTGGGGCGGCCTGCTGCCCTTCGTCGGGCCCTACCTCGACTTCGGGTTCGCGCCCGACGACGCGTGGGTCTACGACTCCGACCGGCTGCAGCTCAGCGTCGCGCCCGGCGCGGCGACGGCGCTCGGCGGGCTGGTCGTCCTGGTCACGGCGAGCCGGGTGCTCGCGGTGCTCGGCGCGTGGCTGGCGGTACTGGGCGGCGCGTGGTTCGCCGTCGGCGGCCCGGTCGCGGCGCTGTGGGACGTCCCGGGCGTCGGCGCGCCCCTCGGCACCGAGCAGGGCCGGCGGGTCGCCGAGCAGCTCGCCGGGTTCACCGGGCTCGGCGTCGCCGTCGTGCTCGTCGCGGCGCTGACGCTCGGCCGGTTCACGGTGCGCGGGGCCCCGCCGGCCGGCTCCGAGCGCGACGAGGAGGAACGCCCCTCGTCAGGGACGACGCAGCCGCTGGTGTACGGCCGGTACGCCCGGGAGACCCCGCCGCCCTCGCTCGGCACGCGCCCGGCGCCCCCGCCCGGTCCGCCGGGGTCGCAGGAGCCGCCTGGCCTGACCGGGTTCCCACCGCGCGACCAGCGGGTCGCGGGCGACCGGCGCGAGGACCGCTAGCCGCGCGCCGGCCCGCTACTTCTTGGGCTTGCCGCGCTTCTCGCGGATCTTCATCGTGATGTCGAGCGGCGTGCCCGCGAAGCCGAACTCCTCGCGCAGCCGCCGCTCGATGAACCGCCGGTAGCCCTCCTCCAGGAACCCGGAGGTGAACAGCACGAACCTCGGCGGCCGCACCCCCGCCTGCGTCGCGAACAGCACGCGCGGCTGCTTGCCGCCGCGCACCGGGTGCGGGTGGGAGTTGACCAGGTCGGCGAAGAACTGGTTGAGCTTGGACGTCGGGACGCGGGTGCCCCAGCCCTCCAGCGCCGTCTCGATGCCGGGGACCAGCTTCTCCATGTGCCGGCCGGTCTTGGCGGAGATGTTGACGCGGGGCGCCCAGCGGGCGTTGTGGAGCTGCCGGTCGATCTCGCGCTCCAGGTAGTGGCGGCGCTCCTCGTCCAGCAGGTCCCACTTGTTGTAGGCGACGACGAGCGCCCGGCCCGACTCGACCACCATCGAGATGATCCGCAGGTCCTGCTCGGCGAGCGGCTCGGCCGCGTCCACCAGCACGACCGCGACCTCGGCGCGCTCCAGCGCCGACTGCGTCCGCAGCGTCGCGTAGAAGTCGGCGCCCTGGTTCTCGCGGTGCCGCCGCCGGATCCCGGCCGTGTCGATGAACCGCCAGGTCTGCCCGCCCAGCTCGATCAGCTCGTCGACCGGGTCGCGGGTCGTGCCCGCGACCGCGTCGACCACCGCGCGCTGCTCCCCCGCCAGCTGGTTCAGCAGGCTGGACTTGCCGACGTTCGGACGGCCGAGCAGCGCGATCCGGCGCGGACCGCCGCTCTCGCCGAACGTCTCGGCCGGGGCCTGCTCGGGCAGCGCCTCCAGCACCGCGTCGAGCAGGTCGCCCGAGCCGCGCCCGTGCAGGGCGCTGACCGGGTGCGGCTCGCCGATGCCGAGCGACCACAGCAGCGCCGCGTCGGCCTCGGCGCCGATGTCGTCGACCTTGTTGGCGACCAGCACCACCGGCTTGCCCGACCGGCGCAGGATCTCGACCACGGCCTCGTCGACGTCGGTCGCGCCGACGGTCGCGTCGACCACGAACATCACCACGTCGGCCAGGTCGACCGCGAGCCGCGCCTGCTCGGCGATCGCGGCGGCGAGGCCGGAGGAGTCCGGCAGCCAGCCGCCGGTGTCGACCACCGTGAACCGGCGCCCCGACCAGGTCGCGTCGTAGGCGACCCGGTCGCGGGTGACGCCCGGCACGTCCTCCACGACCGCCTCGCGGCGGCCGAGGATCCGGTTGACCAGGGTGGACTTGCCGACGTTCGGCCGCCCGACCACCGCCACGACCGGCGCCGGGCCCTCGTCGGGCGCGACGTCCTCGACGACGCCGACGGTCTCGATCTCGTATTCGCTCACTGTCATCGTCCCCGCGGTGGCCTGCGGCCCCGCTACTCCCGCTCCTTCACGAGGCGGACGACCGCCTCGATGACCTCGTCGAGCCCCAGCTCGGTCGAGTCGATCTCCTGGGCGTCGGCCGCCTTGGTCAGCGGCGAGGCCGCGCGGGTGGAGTCGATCCGGTCCCGCCGGGCCTGCTCGGCCCGCGTCACGGTCACCGACGCGCCCGGGTCGGCGGCCAGATCACCGGCCCGGCGCCTGGCCCGCACCTCCTCGCTCGCGGTGAGGTACACCTTGACCTGGGCGTCCGGTGCGACGACCGTGCCGATGTCGCGTCCCTCCACCACGATCCCGCCGATACCGATGATCTCACGTTGCAGCTGCACGAGCCGCGTCCGCACCGCCGGGACGGAGCTGACCGCGCTCACCGCGTTCGTCACCTCGCGGGTGCGGATCGGGCCCGACACGTCCGCGCCGTCCACGGTGATCGTGGGCGCGGCGGGGTCGGTGCCCGAGTCCAGGACGGGGTCCATCGCGCGGGCGGCGACGGCGGCCGGGTCCTCGACCGGCACGCCCTCGCGCAGCATCCACCACGTCATGGCGCGGTACATGGCGCCGGTGTCGAGGTAGCGCAGGCCGAGCGCGCGGGCGACCCCCTTGGACGCGCTGGACTTCCCGGACCCGGACGGGCCGTCCATGGCGATGACGATCGGCACGATCGCTCCCTCTCTTGGCGTCGTTGGTCCCTGCGAGGCCCAGCGCATCAGGCTACCGGCCTGGGACGACCGGTGAGACCGGTTGGCCCCGGCCGGGCACGCGGACCGGTCAGCCGGGGACGGACCAGCCGCGGGCCCGCAGCTCCGCCGCCAGCCGCTCGGCCTCCTCGGGGACCACCGAGATCTCCAGCAGGCCCAGCGGGCGGCCCGGCGAGTGCTCGATCGTCACGTCCTCGATGTTGACCTGGGCGATCCCCACCGCCTGGAAGATCATCGCCAGCTCGCCGGGGCGGTCGGGGACGACCACCTGCACCGTCGCGTAGGCGGGCGCCTCGCCGCCGTGCTTGCCGGGAATCCGGGACCGGCCGGCGTTGCCGCGCAGCAGCAGGTCGGCGACGTGCCCGGCGGCCTCCTCGCTGCCGTCGCGCAGCAGCGAGGCCGCGACGGCGAGGTCGGTGGCGACGGCCTCCAGCACGTCGGCGACCGGCGCGGAGTTGGCCGACAGGATGCCGATCCACAGCCGGGGGTCGCTCGCGGCGATGCGCGTCACGTCCCGGACGCCCTGCCCGGACAGTCCGAGCGCGACGTCGTCGGCGCCGGTCAGCCGCGCCGCGACGGCGGCCGACACCACGTGCGGGGCGTGCGAGACGAGCGCGACCGCCCGGTCGTGCTCGGCGGCCTCCACCTCCACGGGCGTCGCGCCGCACGCCCGCGCCAGTGCGGCGACGGCCTCGACCGCCTCCGGCGCGGCGGCCGGCGGCGGGCACAGCGCCCACGGGCGGCCGAGGAACAGGTCGGCGCGCGCCGCCGACGGGCCCGACCGCTCGCTGCCCGCGAGCGGGTGGCCGCCGACGAACGAGGCCAGGTCGCAGCCGAGCGCGGCGGCCTGCTCCAGCGGCAGCGCCTTCACGCTGGCCACGTCGGTGTAGACGGCCGCGAGGCCGCGCTTCTGCGCGTCCAGCAGCGTGACGGCCACGGCGGCGGGCGGCACCGCGAGCACCGCGACGTCGGCCCGCCGGTCGGGCGCGCCGGCGGGCAGCGGGTCGCCCGCGCCCAGCTCCACGGCCAGCTCCAGCGCGCCGGGGTCCCGGTCGGCCAGCAGCACCTCCGCGCCGCGTCCGCGCGCCGCCAGCGCGATCGAGGTGCCGATCAGCCCGGTCCCGACCACGATGACCCGGCGGCCCGTCATGTCCTGGTTCACGCCCGCCAGCCTAGTGGCGCCCGGCCCCTGCCGAGCGCCGCCGAGCCCTTCCAACGTGCGCTCCCGCGCACCGGCGGCGTGTGCTACCCGTGTACCACCCGCGCGCTACTGCGCGATGTCCAGGCGGAGCGCCGTCGCGCCGCGCAGGTAGACGTGGTGGACGTCCGAGCGGGGGCGGCCGGTCTCGATGTGCGCCATCAGCCGGATCACCCGGGGCAGCGCGCGCGGCACGCCGATCTCCGTCGCGCACAGCAGCGGCACGTCGTGGAAGCCGAGCTTGCGCGCGGCGAGCGCCGGGAACTCCGCCGTCAGGTCGGGCGTGACCGTGAAGATCACGCTGATCACGTCGTCGGTGGTCAGCCCGTTGCGGGACATGACCTCGCCGACCAGCTCCGCCGTCGCCTCCAGGATCTGGTCCCGGTCGTCGGCCTCGATCTGCGTCGCCCCGCGGACCGCGCGTACCGCCACTGGCTCGTCCCCTCCCTGGTGCCTGCGGGGGCCGGGCGGCCCCCGCCGGGCCGTGGCTACAGGTCCACGGCCTTGTACAGCTCGCCGACCTCCCGCACGGTCAGCGCGCGCATCGTGCCCGGCTTCAGCGAGCCGAGCTTGACCGGCCCGAACTCTATGCGGGCGAGCTGCTGCACCGGGAACCCGGCCTCCTTCAGCAGCCGCCGGACGATGTGCTTGCGCCCCTCGTGCAGGGTGATCTCCACCAGCACGCGCCGTCCGACCTGGTCGAACACGCGGAACTTGTCGGCCTTGGCGGGCCCGTCCTCCAGCGTCATCCCGGCCCTGAGCCGCTTGCCGAGGTCGCGCGGGATCGGCCCGTGGATCTCGGCGAGGTAGGTCTTGTACACCCCGTAGGACGGGTGGGTGAGCCGGTGCGACAGCTCCCCGTCGTTGGTGAGCAGGATCAGGCCCTCGGTGTCGGTGTCGAGCCGGCCGACGTGGAACAGCCGCTCGGGCACCTCCACGTAGTCGGCGAGGGACTTGCGGCCCCGCTCGTCGGCCATCGTCGACACCACGCCGCGCGGCTTGTTGATCGCGTAGTAGCGCATCTCGGCGCGGGTCTCGACGCGCTTGCCGTCGACGTGGATGACGGCGCGCTGGGGATCCACGCGCTCACCGAACCGGAACACCTTCTTGCCGTCGACGGTGACCCGGCCCTCGCCGATCAGTTCCTCGCAGTGGCGGCGGCTGCCGATCCCGGCCTCGGCCAGGACCTTCTGCAGCCGTACGCCCTCGTTGTCTGTCACGTGTCCTCAACTATGTCTTCTGGCAGGTCGTCGGGAAGGTAGGGGGCCAGCTCGGGCAGCTCGTCGAGGCCGCGCAGCCCCAGCCGCTCCAGGAAGTACCCGGTGGTGCGGTACAGGTGCGCCTGCGTCTCCGGCTCCTGCCCGGCGTTCTCGATGAGGCCGCGCAGGGTCAGGGTCCGCATGACGCCGTCGCTGTTGACGCCCCGGATCGCCGACACCCGCGCGCGGCTCACCGGCTGCCGGTAGGCGACGACGGCGAGGGTCTCCAGCGCGGCCTGGGTGAGCCGCGCCTGCTGCCCGTCGGTGACGAACCGCTCCACCACCGGGGCGCACACGTCCCGGGTGTAGAACCGCCAGCCGCCGGCGACCTCCCTGAGGTCGAACCCCCGGCCCTGCTCGGTGTATTCCGCGGCCAGCCCGCGCAGCGTCGCGGCGACCTCGCCGCGGGGCCGCTCCAGCAGCTGGGCGAGGGTGATCTCGGCGACCGGCTCGTCCACCACCAGCAGGATCGCCTCGACCGAGGCGCGCAGCCCCGGCAGCTCCGGGCCGTCCGGCGCCTCAGTCATCCGCTCCCCCGTCCTCGCGGGCGCCGCCCGGCTCGGGGGCGCCCTCGTAGTCGTCGCCGACGGCCACCTCGCCGTCGTCGGTGCCGGTCCAGGTGACGCGCAGCTCCCCGAGCGGCTCGGGCTGCTCGAACGTGACCGCCTGCTCCCGGTACAGCTCCAGCAGCGCCAGGAACCGGGCCACGACCTCGTAGGTGCCCTCGGCGTCGGCCGCGAGGACGCGGAACGTCGTCGTGCGGAGCCTGCGCAGCCGCTCCACGACGATCGCGGCCTGCTCCTTCACGCTGGCCCTCGGCTGGTACATGTGCTCGACCGACACCGAAGGCGGCGCCTTCGGGGTGAGCGCCTTGGCGGCGAGCCGCGCGAACTCCTCGGGCCCGAGGCCGAGCAGCACCTCCGGCAGCAGGTTGGCGAACCTCGGCTCCATCGGCACCAGCCGGGGGAACCGGCGGTTCTGGTCGGCGATCCGCCCGGAGATCACCTGGGCGACCTCCTTGTAGGCACGGTACTGCAGGAGCCGCGCGAACAGCAGGTCGCGGGCCTCCAGCAGCGCGAGGTCCTCCTCGTCGTCGACCTCGCCGGAGGGCAGCAGCCGCGCCGCCTTGAGGTCGAGCAGCGTCGCCGCGACCAGCAGGAAGTGGCTGGCCTGGTCGAGGTCCCACTCGCTGCCGTGGGAGCGGATGTGCGCGATGAAGTCGTCGGTGACCTTGTGCAGCGACACCTCGGTGATGTCGAGCTTGTGCTTGGAGATCAGGCCGAGCAGCAGGTCGAAGGGGCCGTCGAAGTTGTCGAGGTGGACGCGGAACCCGTGCTCGCCCCCGTCGGGGCTCTCACTCGGGCCTCCCCCCGGATCCGGCGGCGTCTCGTCCACGTCGCTCACCGTAGCGGAGGACGGGCCCGCCGCGGCGTCAGGAGGTCCCACGCCCGGTCATCAGGCGGAGGAGGTCGCGCGCCTCGGTCTGGGTGAAGGTGCCGCTGATCGACACCTCGCCGCCGGTGATCGGGCCGCCCTGCACCGCCGGAGCGGACACGACCCGCCCGTCGACGATCATGGCGATCCGCTGGCCCGGGGACCCGGCGGCGCTCTGGGCGGCCTGCCCGCTCAGCCGGGCGAACCCGGCCGCGTCGGCGGAGGCCAGCGTCAGCTGGACGCTCCAGCTCGTCTGACCGGACGCGGCGTCCGGCGGGGCGGCCTTGATCGCCTCGACGTGCCGGACGGTCAGGCCGCCCGGCGCCGTCCGGAAGCACTCGGGCGCCTTCTTCGGGGTCGGCTCGGCGTCCGGGAGCGTCCCGGCGGCGCACGGGGGCGCGGTGACCGCGGCGACCTGCTGGAACGTCAGCGGCCTGCGCAGGTCGGTGGGGCCGAGGTCGTCGTCGCCGTCCGCGTCGCCGCCGCTCAGCACGAGGTAGCCGACGGCGCCCGCGACCACCAGGGCGAACACCGCGGCCGCCACGACCAGCACGATGACGAGGCGCGCCGACCCGCGCGGAGGCGGTGCCGGTTGGAACGGCGGGAAGCCCGGGGGCGGCGGACCGTACGGGGTCCCGGGGGGCTGGGCCATCGGGGTTCCTTACCGGCCGGTCGCCCTCAGCCGACCTGCGCCCACCGTTCGAGCACCTCCCGGGCCAGGCCGCGGTAGGCGTTCGCGCCCATCGAGTTGGGGTCGAAGTAGGTGATCGGCTCGCCCGCGACGGTCGCGTCGGGGAAGCGCACCGTGCGGTTGATGACGGTGTGGAAGACCTTGTCGCCGAACGCCTCGACGATGCGGCCGAGGACCTCGCGGGTGTGCAGGGTCCGCGAGTCGTACATGGTGCCGAGGACGCCGTCGATGACCAGGTCGGGGTTGATCCGGCCCTGCACCTTGTCGATCGTCTCCATCAGCAGCGCGACGCCGCGCATCGCGAAGTACTCGCACTCCAGCGGGATCAGCACGCCCTCGCTGGCGGCCAGCGCGTTGACGGTCAGCAGGCCGAGCGAGGGCTGGCAGTCGATGAGGATGTAGTCGTAGTGCGGGACGGCCGACTTCAGCGTCTGCTGCAGGATGTACTCGCGCCCGACCTCGTGGACGAGCTGCACCTCGGCGCCCGACAGGTCGATGTTGCTGGGGAGCAGGTCCATGCCGTCGACACCGGTCTCGATGACGACGTCCTCCCACTCGGTGTCCTTCTCCAGCAGCAGGTTGTGGATCGTGATGTCGAGCTGGCGGGGGTCGCCCTTGCCCAGGCCCACCGACAGCGCGCCCTGCGGATCGAAGTCGACGAGCAGCACACGGCGCCCGTACTCGGCGAGCGCGGCACCCAGGTTGATGGTCGTGGTCGTCTTCCCGACCCCGCCCTTCTGGTTGCACACGGCCACGATGCGGGCGGGACCGTGCTCCTCCAGCGGCTCCGGCTCGGGGAACACCGGGACGGGGCGCTGCGTCGGACCGAGGGCCCGACTCGGGTCGGTCTCTATGGTGGCGGACGAGAGCACTCCCTCCGCACGGTTCCTGCTGGTCACCAGATCCCTCCCCGGGTGGCCGGAAACGCCATCCAGAACGGGGACTCTAGGCCCCCGCCTCTCCAGGCTCAAGCCGACGCGCGCGGGCAGCGGCTTTTGTCAGCTCCGCGCGCGGGGGTGCGAGGTGGCGTACACCTCGCGCAGCAACTGCACCGTGACGAGAGTGTAGACCTGTGTGGTGGTCACCGAGGCGTGTCCGAGCAACTCCTGCACGACGCGCACGTCGGCGCCGCCGTCCAGCAGGTGCGTCGCGAACGAGTGCCGCAGCGTGTGCGGGGACACCTCCGACAGCCCGGCCCGGTCGGCGGCGGCGCGCAGCACCATCCACGCGCCCTGCCGCGACAGCCGCCCGCCCCGCGCGTTGAGGAACAGGGCGGGGACGCCGCGTCCGGCGGCGGCCAGCCCGGGGCGCGCGCGCACCAGGTAGCCCTCGACGGCCTGCCGGGCGTAGTCGCCGATCGGGACGATCCGGGCCTTGCCGCCCTTGCCGGCGACGCGCGCGAACCCCTCCGCCAGGTCGAGGTCGTCGACGTCCAGGCCGACGGCCTCGGAGATCCGCGCCCCCGACCCGTACAGCAGCTCCAGCAGCGCCCGGTCGCGCAGCCCCCGCGCGGCGCCCGCGTCGCCCTCCGCCGGCCCCGCCGCCACCGCGAGGAGCCGCTCGACCTCGTCCAGCGAGATCGCCTTGGGCAGCCGCCGGGGCGGCGTGGGCGGCTTGACGTCGCCCGCGGGGTCGCCGGGCGCGAGGCCCTCCCGCACCGCGAACCGGTGCAGCCCGCGGACCGCGACGAGCGCGCGCGCCGCCGACCCCGCCGACAGCGGCGGATGGCCGGGGTCGCCCTCCCGCAGCCCCACCAGGAACGCGCGGACGTCGTCCTCGGTGATCTGGTCGATGGACGTGCGGCCCCGCTCCCCCTGCACGAGCGCGTAGCGCCGCAGGTCGCGCCGGTAGGAGCTGAGGGTGTTGGCGGCCAGCCCGCGCTCGACGGCCAGGTGCCCGAGATAGGTGCGCACGGCCGAGTCCAGCGGGGAACCCGCGCCGGCGTCCCGCGCGGGGGGCCGGCCGGTCGTGCTCGGGGACAGTGCGGCACCTCTTCTGGCGATCGGGGCGGAGCCGTGCGGCCGCGGGCGGGTCGCGCCCGGGTGGGTCGTGCCCATCATGCCCCCTCCCGCGCCGCCGCGAGACCTCATCGCGGCGGCGCGCGCCCTCAGCCCTCGGGGGCGTCCACCGGCCGCAGCCCGCCGAACCCGTCCGCCCGCGCGGCGTGCGCGGCGAGGATGCCCACCGTGGCGATCATGTTGTGCACCTCGCCCGCGAGGACCTTCCGGACGGCCTCCCCAAGCGGCACCCACACGACCGGCATGTCGGCCTCCTCGTGCACCCGCTCGAAGTCGATCTCGGCGGCGGGCACCTCGGTGAGGCCCCGGGCCAGGAAGATCCGGACCCGCTCGTCCGACATCCCGGACGAGGGGAACACGTCGACCAGCGTGTCCCACCGGTCGGCGCGGTAGCCCGCCTCCTCCAGCAGCTCCCGCTCGGCGAGCTTGTGCAGCGGCTCCCCCGCCACGTCCCGCAGCCCGGCGGGCGCCTCCCACAGCAGGTAGGCGACGGGATGCCGGTACTGCCGCAGCAGCAGCACGCGGTCGTGCTCGTCGAGCGCGAGGATGCCCACGGACCCGGGATGGACGATGACGTCCCGCCCGACGCCCTCGGTCCCCTCGCCGCGCGGCATCACCACCGTGTCGCGGCGCACCCCGAACACGTGCCCGGTGAAGACGGCCTCCTCCCCGGTGACCTCCCACCGCTCCGGACGGTCGCGGACGTCGTCGGGCCCGAGCCCGCCGCTCACGACGCCGCCACCCGGCCCGCGTCGCCCTGGCCCCGCGCCGCCGAATAGTCCAGCGCCGCCGACACCAGCCCGGTGAACAGCGGATGCGGGCGCGTCGGCCGCGACCGGAACTCCGGATGCGCCTGCGTGCCGACGAAGAACGGGTGCTGCCCGCCCGGCAGCTCGGCGTACTCCACGAGCCGCCCGTCCGGCGACAGGCCGCTGAACCGCAGCCCCGCCTCCTCCAGCCGGTCGCGGTAGGCGTTGTTGACCTCGTACCGGTGCCGGTGCCGCTCGGACACCTTCGCCTCCCCGTACAGCTCGCGCACCAGCGAATCGTCGGCGAGGTCGGCGGGGTACAGCCCGAGCCGCATCGTCCCGCCCATGTCGCGCTCGCCCGCGACCACGTCGACCTGGTCGGCCATCGTCGCCACGACCGGATGCTCGGCGGACGCCTCGAACTCGGTGCTGCCCGCCCCGTCCAGCCCGGCGAGGGTCCGCGCCGCCTCGATCACCATGCACTGGAGGCCCAGGCAGATGCCGAGCAGCGGCACCCGGTTCTCCCGCGCGTGCCGGACCGCGCCGACCTTCCCCTCGATCCCGCGCACGCCGAACCCGCCGGGGATGAGCACGCCGTCGACGCCGTCCAGCTCCCGCTTGGCGCCCTCAGGCGTCTCGCAGTCGTCGCTCTTCACCCACCGGATCCGCACCCTGGCGTCGTTGCCGAACCCGCCGTGCCGCAGCGCCTCGGTCACCGACAGGTACGCGTCGGGCAGGTCGATGTACTTGCCGACCAGCGCGATCGTGACCTCCCGCGCGGGCTTGTGGACGCGGCGCAGCAGCTCGTCCCACGCGCCCCAGTCCACGTCGCGGAACGGCAGCCCGAGCCGCCGCACCACGTACGCGTCCAGCCCCTCCGAGTGCAGCACCTTCGGGATGTCGTAGATGGAGGCGGCGTCCACCGCCGACACCACGGCCTCCCGGTCCACGTCGCACATCAGGCTGATCTTGTGCTTGAGCCCGTCGGTGATCGGCCGGTCCGACCGGCACACGATCGCGTCCGGCTGGATGCCGATCGAGCGCAGCGCCGCCACCGAGTGCTGCGTCGGCTTGGTCTTCAGCTCCCCCGACGGCCCGATGTAGGGCAGCAGCGACACGTGCAGGAAGAAGCAGTTGTCCCGCCCGATCTCGTGCCGGATCTGCCGCACCGACTCAAGGAAGGGCAGCGACTCGATGTCCCCGACCGTCCCCCCGACCTCGGTGATCACCACGTCGACCTCGGAGTCGGCGGCCATCCCCCGGATCCGGTCCTTGATCTCGTTGGTGATGTGCGGGATCACCTGCACCGTGTCCCCGAGGTACTCGCCGCGCCGCTCCTTGGCGATCACGTTCGAGTAGACCTGCCCCGTGGTCACGTTCGCGGACCCGTGCAGCTCGGTGTCCAGGAACCGCTCGTAGTGGCCGATGTCCAGATCGGTCTCCGCCCCGTCGTCGGTGACGAAGACCTCCCCGTGCTGGAACGGGTTCATCGTCCCGGGGTCGACGTTGAGATAGGGGTCGAGCTTCTGCATCGTGACCCGCAGGCCCCGAAGCGTGAGAAGCCGCCCCAGACTGGACGCCGTCAGTCCCTTGCCGAGGCTTGAGGCGACACCGCCGGTGACGAAGAGATGCTTGGTAGGGCGGGGCCTACCAGGGGCTGCCGAAGGCAAGAAGACGCTCCCGTGGTCGTTGCGAGGCGGAACAGTCTCACTGTCCACGGAGTACCAGCTTACTGGCAGTCCCCTTGGCGTCGGTCGCTGGCGCTCCCTCCTTCGGCGGGAACTGCGGGCGATCGCCGGCATCGCTCCGAACTCGCCTGGCGGCTCGCTTCGCGATCAGATGCTTGCTTCGCTCGCATCTGCCTTCGGACGCGATCGCAACCTTCCCGCACGCTGACGGCCGAGGTTCAGACCGACACCCACCCGCCGGCGCGGGCTGGGGTGGCCGGTGCAGGTACGCCTACCGCACCACTCGGGGCGCGGCGACCTCGGCCGACGGCTCAGCCGTCAACGAGCCCGGCCCGCGATCGCGTGCGAAGCCAGGTTCGAGCCTGCGAGAACCTGACCGCGCAGCGAGCCGCCAGGCGAGTTCGGAGCGATGCCGGCGATCGCGAAGTGCCCGTTGAAGGAGGGAGCGCCAGCGACCGACGCCGAGGGCACTTCAATCAGAACGGAGTAGGGGAACCGTTGGGCATGATGGTGCGGAGTTGGCGGGTCAGCTCGTCTATCAGGGATCGGGCCTGGTCGGCGGCGTTGCGGGCGGCGTCGCGCTCCTGGGACAGCTCGGCTATCGAGGCGCGCTGCTCGGTGACGGCCTGGGCCAGTTGGTCGACCCACTGGTCGCGTTCGGCGAGCTTCTCGGCGATGGCGTCGCGTTCGGCGGCCATCTGGCGCATGCCGGCCACGGCCTTGTCGCGTTCGCGGCCGGCCTGGTCGGCGCGGCCGCGGGCGAGGGTCAGCTCGGACTCGGCGCGGGCCTGGGCCTGGACGGCGGCCTCGCGGGTGCGTTCGGCGGCCTCGCGGGTCTTGGCGCCGTTGTCGCGCTCGCGTTCGGCCTTCTTGGCGGCCTCCAGCGACTGCGCGGCGGTGTCGAGGGCCTGCTGGCGCTCGGCCTCGGCGGTCTCGGCGCGGACGGTGGCGTCCTGGGCGCGGCGCTCGGCGTCGGCGGCGCGGCGCTCGGCGTCCTGGGCGCGGCGCTCGTTCTCCTGGGCGCGGCGCTCGGAGGACTCGGCGCGGCGGCGGGTCTCGTCGGCCTCCTTGCCGGCGGCGACGACGGCGTGCTGGAGGTTCTGCGCGGTCATCTCGGCGTCGGTGACCTTGGCGCGCAGCGCGGCGAGTTCGGCGTGCGCGTTCTCCAGGGCGCGGGACAGCTCGGACGCCTGGTCGGCGACGCGGTCGCGTTCGGCCTCGGCGGAGCGGCGGCCGCCGACGGCGTCCTCGACGGCGCGCAGGGCGTCGTCGCGGGCCTCGCTCATCGCGTCGCGCTGCTGGATCGCCTGCCGGACGGTCGCCTCGGCCTCGGCGACACGGCGCTCGGCCTGCTCGACCTGCGCCTGGAGTTGCTCCATCTGGGCGCGGGCCTGCTCGGCCTGGCCGCGGGCCTGGTCGGCCTGCATGCGGGCCTGCTCGGCCTGGCCGCGGAGCTGGTCGGCCTGGGTGCGGCCCTGCTGGGCCTGGTTCCAGGCGGCGGCCGCGTCGCGTTGCGCGGCCTCCTTCTCGGTCTGCAGCGCGGCGATCTGGGTGACGGCCTCGTTCTGGACCTCGGCGGTGCGGCGCTCGGCGTCGGCGGCCTTGCGGTCGGCCTCGACGGCGCGGCGGTCGGCCTGCTCGGCCTGACCGCGCGCACGCTGCACCTCACCCCACGCGGCCGCGGCGTCCCGCTGCGCCGACTCCTTCTCCGCCTGCACGGCGGCGAGCTGCGCGGCGGACTCGGTCTGCGTCTCGGCGACGCGGCGCTCGGCCTCCACGGCGCGGCGGTCGGCCTGCTCGGCCTGACCGCGCGCACGCTGCACCTCACCCCACGCGGCCGCGGCGTCCCGCTGCGCCGACTCCTTCTCCGCCTGCACGGCGGCGACCTGGGCGGCGGTCTCGGTCTGCGTCTCGCTGACCTTGCGCTCGCCCGCGGCGAGGGCGTCGCCGATGAGGTCGGCCATCTGGCGGAGCCGCTCGACGATGTCCCAGGGCTGGGCCTCGGGCTGCTCCACCTCCGGACGGGTGGCCTCGCCGGGCTTGGACATCTGTATCGGCTGCTGGGCGGGGTCGCGGCCCATCGCGGGCCAGGGGGAGCCCGCGTCCGGGATCCCGCGCGAACCACCCGATCCGTTCAGCTCACTCACTTTGTTCCTCGCCTGGCGGCTCGGAGCCGCGTTCGCGGGGCTGCCATGGACATGGTGCTCGCTTCACTCCTCGCCCTACGGCTCGTCGCTTCGCTCACGAAAGGCACTCTAGTGCGCTCCCGCAGAGCGTTTGCCCAGTTTGGGGGTTTGGATTCTTGATGCTCGCGGGACGTTCGCGCACGCAGGACGCCTGATCACGGTTTTCGCGGTGCGCGTTCGGCCCGGTCCCACGGTGCCACGTGTCACACCCCCGCGACACGGGAACGCGACGAAGACGCGGTGAGGAAGCGCTGGTGGGACAATCGCGCACCATGGAACTTCGCACCTTGTATCCGCCGATCGAGCCGTATGACTCCGGGCTGCTCGACGTCGGCGACGGCGACAGCGTCTACTGGGAGGTCTGCGGGAACCCCGAGGGGAAGCCGGCGGTGATGGTGCACGGCGGCCCGGGGGGCGGGTGCAGCGCGGCGCACCGCCGCCAGTTCGACCCGGACTCGTACCGGATCGTGCTGTTCGACCAGCGCAACTGCGGGCGGAGCCTGCCGCACGCCAAGGACCCGGGCGTGTCGCTGGAGGCGAACACCACCTGGAACCTCGTCGCCGACATGGAGCGGCTGCGCGGGCACCTGGGCATCGAGCGGTGGCTGGTGTTCGGCGGGAGCTGGGGCAGCGCGCTGTCGCTGGCGTATGCGCAGACGCATCCGGAGCGGGTGAGCGAGCTGGTGCTGCGCGGCATCTTCACGCTGCGGCCGTTCGAGCTGTACTGGTTCTACCAGGAGGGCGCGTCGCTGCTGTTCCCCGACCTGTGGGAGAGCTACGTCGAACCGATCCCCGAGGACGAGCGGGAGGACCTCATCGCGGCCTTCCACGAGCGGCTGAACTCCCCGGACCGCGACGTCCGGGTGGCGGCGGCGAAGGCGTGGTCGACGTGGGAGGGGTCGACGGTGACGCTGCGGCCCGACCCCGAGCTGGCGGCGGGCTTCGCCGAGCCCGACTACGCGGTCGCGTTCGCGCGGATCGAGAACCACTACTTCGTCAACGAGGGGTTCTTCGAGCCGGAGCAGCTCATCCGGGACGTGGACAGGATCCGCCACATCCCGGCCGTGATCGTGCAGGGCCGCTACGACGTGTGCACGCCCGCGGCGACGGCGTGGGACCTGCACCGGGCGTGGCCGGAGGCGGAGTTCCACCTCGTGGACGACGCGGGCCACGCCTATAGCGAGCCGGGCATCCTGCACCGGCTCATCGAGGCGACCGACCGTTTCGCGGACGCCCGCTGAATGCTCGCCCGCAGGCGGCTGGAAGCAATCTGAAAATCTCCGGGAAGCCACCTGACCGGTTCCGGCAAGCCTCGATTACGGGGCCGCCGCAACGCGCCGGGCGGTGGATCCGGAATGGAACGGGGCCGCGCGTTCCCGCGCGGCCCCGATGGCGCCGGGGGACGTCCGAAAAACCGGCCGAAGCCTTACCCTCCGGCCACCAAACCCTTGCCTGGACAGATGGCACGTCTCGTCGCAAGGTGAGTGTGAGACATGCCGGGATGCCCGGGTTCATACCTTGATCCCCACCCGCCCCAGCGTGGCGGGGACCGGTCCGACCTCCGCAGACGCGTGACGACGCCCCCACACAGCGGCGCGTTGTCAGCGAATCTCAGTGATTCACCTCACACAACCGATACAGAATTCAGCTCCCCCCAACCCGAGTACTTACTAGAGTGACGGGCAGATGGGCCGCACGAGGGGTCGTCCGCCCATTCGGCAGTCCCGCCTGGATAACAGGGGGAAATGCGCGCCGCGGCACGGCGTTAACATCGTCGAAATATGTCCGAAATTGGCAAGCGTACTGCCATACCCATTGCGCGAGCGTCCTAAACATCTCGCAGATAACATTCCGGAGCGATCACGCGGCGCGATTCGCTAAGTTGCCTGGACATGGCAGCGCAACCCCTGGAATCACCGACCCGACGCCCCGAACGGACCGAGACGAACGCGGACGTGCAACTCCAGGAGCCGAGCCTCACCGACGGCCCCGGGCTGTGGCGGATCGCGAACGAGTCCCACGTCCTGGACGTCAACTCGCCCTACAGCTACACGCTGTGGTGCCGCGACTTCGCCGACACCTCCGTGGTGGCCCGTGACGGATCCGCGCTCTGCGGATTCATCACCGGCTACGTGCGGCCGGCCCGTCCCGACACGTTCTTCGTCTGGCAGGTGGCCGTCGACGAGTCCTACCGCGGCCGGGGCCTCGCCCGCCGCATGCTGGACCAGCTCGCGGGCCGCCAGGTGGCCCGCGGCCAGCGGTACCTGGAGGCGACCGTGACGCCGGACAACGCCGCCTCCACCGCGATGTTCTCCTCGTTCGCCCGCGATCACGGCTGCGACCTGGACCGCAGCCCCCTGTTCGGGACCGAGCACTTTCCCGGCAGGGGGCACGAGCCCGAGGTCCTCTTCCGGATCGGCCCGCTCCCCGGCGTGAACTAGGCGGATGTCCCGGCACCGGCCCATCGCCCGCGCGGCCACCGCCGCGGCGATCGCCGACGGCCCATCACCCGGACGGATCGCCCGCACCGATCGGCCCGCCCGATCAGCCCGCATCCCCGACCCGACCGCCCCCGACTCCGCGCCCCCGACCGACGGCTTGCACCAGAACGACGGCTTGAACCGCCCGCGACACGATCGCCCACACGAGATGTCCGTCCACCCGCCCCGTTCGTCCGCACGCAACCCCGCTCCCATCCACACCTGCCGGAGGCAGACCATGGACGTTTTCGCCCGCATGGAATCTGAGGTCCGCGGCTATTGCCGAGGATGGCCCACGGTGTTCACGACCGCCAAGGGCAGCCACATGACCGACGAGAACGGACGCACCTACCTCGACTTCTTCGCCGGCGCCGGCACGCTGAACTACGGGCACAACAACCCGCAACTGAAACGCCGGCTCATCGACTACCTCGCCGGCGACGCGGTGGTGCACGGGCTCGACATGTACACCACGGCCAAGCGAGACTTCCTGGAACGGTTCAACGAGTACGTGCTCGCGCCGCGGGGCCTGGACTACAAGGTCCAGTTCCCCGGCCCGGCGGGCAACCACTCGGTGGAGGCCGCGCTGAAGCTGGCGCGCAAGTACACCGGCCGCGAAACCATCGTGAGCTTCACCAACGCCTTCCACGGGATGACGCTCGGCGCGCTGGCCGTCACGGGCAACTCGATGAAGCGCACCGGCGCCGGGGTCCCGCTCGGCCACGGCGTGGCGATGCCCTACGACAACTACCTCGACGGCCGCACGCCCGACTTCCTGCTGTTCGAGACGATGCTGGACGACAGCGGCAGCGGCCTGGACAAGCCCGCCGCCGTGATCGTCGAGACGATCCAGGGCGAGGGCGGCATCAACGTCGCGACCGCCGAGTGGCTGCGCGGCCTCCAGGACCTGTGCCGCCGCCACGACATCCTGCTGATCGTCGACGACGTGCAGATGGGCTGCGGGCGCACCGGGCCGTTCTTCAGCTTCGAGGAGGCCGGGATCACGCCCGACATCGTCTGCCTGTCCAAGTCGCTCAGCGGCTACGGGCTCCCGTTCGCGGTCACGCTGATGCGCCGCGACCTGGACGTGTGGGAGCCGGGCGAGCACAACGGCACCTTCCGCGGCTTCAACCCGGCGTTCGTGACCGCCGTCGCCGCGCTGGAGGAGTACTGGCTGGGCGCCGGGATGGAGAAGCAGACGCTCGCCAAGGGCCAGCAGGTCGAGACGGCGCTGAACGCGATCGCGCTCCAGCACGCCGGGGCGATCGACTCCGTCCGCGGCCGGGGCCTCGCCTGGGGCCTGGTCATGTCGGACGCCGACCTCGCGCCCAAGGTGTGCGAGGAGGCGTTCAGCCGCGGGCTGCTGATGGAGACCTCCGGGCCGGAGAGCGAGGTGGTGAAGCTGCTGCCGCCGCTCACCACCAGCGAGGCCGACCTCGGCCGCGGCCTGGAGATCGTCGCCGAGTCCGTCGAGGCCGTCCGCTCGGCCGTGGCGGTCTGAGCCGCGCCCGCACGGGCCCCGGCCCCATCGACACACCGTCACGGCTTCAGCGGAAAGAGGAGATTCATGATCGTACGTTCCCTTGAGGAGATCATCGACACCGAGCGCGACGTGCGGGCCGAGACCTGGTGCAGCCGCCGCTTCGTCCTGGCCAAGGAGGGCGTGGGCTTCTCGCTGCACGAGACCATCCTGTACGCCGGCACCGAGACGCGGATGTGGTACGCGAACCACATCGAGGCCGTCTACTGCATCGGGGGTCAGGGGGAACTGGTCAACGAGGAGACCGGCGAGAAGCACCGCATCGAGCCCGGCGTGATGTACCTGCTGGACGGGCACGAGCACCACACCCTGCGTGCCCACACCGACGTGCGGACCGTCTGCGTCTTCAACCCGCCCTGCACGGGCCGGGAGGTCCACGACGAGAACGGCATCTACCCGCTGCTCAAGGAGGAGGACGCCTGATGAGCATCATCGAGTCCCATCCCACGCTCGACGACTCCTACCCCACCCGCAAGGCCGCCGAGGCCGCCCTGCTGTACCGCCAGGATCCCGTCGTGTACGGGAAGCCGCAGGACGGTCCCATCGACTCCGCCACGCTCGACTCCTTCGACGCCAACGGCTACCTCAGCGTCGAGGAGCTGCTGACGCCCGCCGAGGTCGAGGACTACCGCGCCGAGCTGCGCCGGATGGCCGCCGACCCCGCGATCCTCGCCGACGAGCGCACCGTCACCGAGCGCGGCTCGGACGAGGTCCGCTCCATCTTCGAGGTCCACCGGATCAGCGAGGTGTTCGCGGCGCTCGTCCGCGACCCGCGCGTGGTCGGGCGGGCCCGGCAGATCCTCGGCTCCGACGTCTACGTGCACCAGAGCCGGGTCAATTACAAGCCAGGGTTCACTGGCAAGGACTTCTACTGGCACTCGGACTTCGAGACGTGGCACGCCGAGGACGGGATGCCGCGCATGCGCGCGGTGAGCATTTCCATCGCGCTCACCGAGAATTTCGTGCACAATGGCGGGCTAATGATCATGCCTGGTTCGCACAAGACCTTCGTGGCCTGCGTCGGGGAGACCCCGTCCGACCACTACAAGGAATCCCTGCGCGGCCAGGAGATCGGCACGCCCGACCCGGGCAGCCTGTCCATCCTCGCCGACAAGCACGGGATCGAGCTGTTCACGGGCCCGGCGGGCTCGGCGACCATGTTCGACTGCAACTGCATGCACGGCTCGAACGGGAACATCACCCCGTTCCCGCGCTCCAACGTGTTCGTGGTGTTCAACAGCGTCGAGAACACGTGCGTCGAGCCGTTCGCCGCACCCGCGCCGCGTCCCTCGTTCATCGGGGCCCGCGACTTCACGCCGGTCGTCTGACAACAATTCGATAACCCCGACCGATCATCCCCGCGCCCGCGGGGGGCATCCGGCCCCCCGCGGGCGCGGCGGCACACCATCCAGGAGTTCAACGATGACTTCTTCGAGACGCGACTTCCTGCGTTCCGCCGTCCTGCTGTCCGCGGCGGTGCCGCTGGCCGCCGCGGGCTGCTCGACGACGGACCCCAAGGAGGAGAAGTCGGGCGGCGGTTCGCTGCAGAAGGCCAAGGACGCCGGCAAGATCACGGTCGGTTTCGCCAACGAGGCGCCCTACGGCTACACCGACAAGTCCGGGAAGCTGACCGGGGAGGCGCCCGAACTCGCGCGGGTGGTCTTCAAGGAACTCGGGATCGACAAGGTGGCCGGCGTCCAGGTCGACTTCTCCGGCCTCATCGCCGGGCTCAACGCCAAACGGTTCGACCTCGTCGCGGCGGGAATGTTCATCACACCCGAGCGGTGCAATTCGGTGGCCTTCTCCGACCCGGAGTACGTCGCCAAGAGCGCGTTCATGGTCCGCAAGGGCAACCCCAAGGGCCTGCTCAAGCAGGACGACCCGGGGAAGAAGGGCGTGAAGGTGGGGGTGCTGGAAGGCGCCGTCGAACAGGGCTATGCCGAGAAGAGCGGCGTGAAGAAGGGGAACATCCAGGTGTTCGCCGACCAGGCCAGCGGTTTCGAGGGCCTGAAGGCCGGCCGCATCGACTGCATCTGGCTCACCCGCATCTCGCTCGCCGACCTGCTGACCAAGCACGAGGGCGAGCCGTATGAGGTGACCGCGCCCTTCACGCCGGTCATCGACGGCAAGGAGCAGTTCGGCGCGGGCGCGTTCGCGTTCCGCAAGGCCGACAGCGACCTCGTGACCGCCTTCAACGGCAAGCTCGCCGAACTGAAGCAGGGCAACCGGCTGCTGCCGATCATCCAGCCGTTCGGGTTCACCCAGGCGGAGATCCCGACGGCCGCCGACACCGCCGCCAAGTTCTGCAAGGGATGATCAGGTGTCCGAAGTCCTCGACGGCTACGAGCAGTGGCTGAAGGGCGCGTGGCTCACCCTCCAGCTCACGGTCTACGGCAGCGGCGTGGCACTCGTGCTCGCCCTGGTGTTCGGGCTGGCCGGCACCTCGCGGCACGCCTGGATCCGCGTGCTGAACCGCGTGTACGTGGAGTTCTTCCGCGGCACCGCGACGCTGGTGCTGCTGTTCTGGTTCTTCTACGCGCTGCCGCTGGTCGGCATCAGGCTGAACTCCACGATGTTCGCGGCGGTGCTCGCGCTCGGGCTGAACATCGGCGCCTACGGCGCCGAGGTCGTGCGCGGCTCGATCAAGGCGGTGCCGCGAGCGCAGTACGAGGCGACGATCGCGCTGAACTTCACGCCGCTCCAGCGGATGCGGCGCGTCCTGCTCCCCCAGGGGTTCGCGCTGATGCTGCCGCCCTTCGGCAACCTGCTCATCGAGCTGATGAAGGGCACGGCGATCGTGTCGCTGGTCGGGCTGACCGACCTGACGACGGTCTCCAAGAACCTGCAGAGCAGCACCGGCGAGACGGTCGCGTCGTTCTCGCTGGTCCTCGTCATCTACTTCGTCATCGCGCAGATCCTGCAGCTCTTCGTCCGCTTCGCCGAGGCCCGCGTCGACCGCATGCTCGGCCGGCGCCCCTCGCGTGAGCCCGAACTCGGCACGCTCGCGGCGGGCGCGCCCGGAGCGGGGGTGGCGAGCTGATGGAGTGGGACTGGAGCTACACCGGCGACATCATCCCCGACCTGCTGCGGGGCCTGCGCTACACCGTCATCGCGACGCTGCTCGGCTACCTGATCGCGGTCGTCCTCGGCCTGGTGTGGGCGCTGCTGCGCCGCACGCCGAACGTGGTCGTGCGCCAGGTGGTGCGGTGGGTCACCGAGTTCATCCGGTGCACCCCGCTGATCCCCCAGCTGTTCTTCGCCTTCTACGTCCTGCCCACCTGGGGCCTGACGTTCGGGAAGCTGACCGTCGGCGTCCTCATGCTCGGGATCCACTACTCGACCTACATGGCCGAGGTGTACCGGGCCGGGATCGCCGACGTCCCGCGCGGGCAGTGGGAGGCGGCCAAGGCGCTGAACCTGCCGCGGACGCGGGTGTGGCTGGACGTCGTCCTGCCGCAGGCGGTCCGCAAGGTGATCCCGACGCTCGGCAACTACCTGATCGCGATGTTCAAGGACTCGCCGCTGCTGCTGGCGATCGGCGTCCCCGAGCTGCTCACCTCCGCGCGGTCGGTGGGCGCCAGGACGTTCGAGTACCTGGAGCCGATGACCATGGTGGGCGTGCTGTTCATCGTGGTCAGCGTCATCTCGTCGATTCTCCTCCGCCGCCTGGAGAGGCACTATGCCACCAACTGACACCACCCCAGAGAAGGACGCGGCGCCCCTGCGGGGCAGCGCCCCCGGCATCCGCTTCGAGAAGGTGATCAAGCGGTTCGGGAGCAACACCGTGCTCCGCGAGCTCGACTTCACGGTCGCGCCGGGCGAGCGGGTGACGCTCATCGGGCCGAGCGGGTCGGGCAAGACCACGATCCTGCGGCTGCTGATGACGCTGGAGAAGCCCGACGGGGGCCTGATCTTCGTCGGCGACGACCCGCTGTGGCACATGGACCGGGGCGGCAAGCGCGTCCCGGCGAACCAGAAGCACCTGCACGAGATGCGCAAGCGGATCGGGATGGTGTTCCAGCAGTTCAACCTGTTCCCGAACATGAACGTGCTGCGCAACCTCACCGAGGGGCCGATGCGCGTGCTCGGGGTGCCGAGGGACGAGGCCGTCGAGCGCGCCAAGGGCCTGCTCGACCTGGTCGGGCTCGCCGACAAGATCGACGCGCACCCGTCGCAGCTGTCGGGCGGGCAGCAGCAGCGGGTCGCGATCGCGCGGGCGCTGGCGATGGAGCCGCAGGTGCTGCTGCTGGACGAGGTGACCTCCGCGCTCGACCCCGAGCTGGTCGTCGGCGTCCAGGATCTGCTGCGCGACATCGCCCGACAGAGCGACCTCACGCTGCTGTGCGTCACCCACGAGATGACCTTCGCCAAGGACATCTCCGACCGGGTCCTGATGTTCGACCAGGGGCAGATCGTCGAGGAGGGCCCGCCGGAGCGGATGTTCGGCGAGCCGTCCGAGCAGCGCACCCGGGACTTCCTCCAGGCGGTCCTGGCCACCTGAGCGGCCGCGCCCGGCGGGACCGTTCCGGCCAGGCCATCGGAAGCATCGCCCGCGTCCCCGTCGCCCCGGGGGCGCGGGCGATCCCGTCCCCGGGGGCGGGAGACGCGGATCAGGCGACGCCGCTCCACGCCCGCTCAAGCTGCTCGGCCCACGACGGGACCTTGAGGTCCACTCCGCTCTGCCGCGCGATCTCGTAGGGCAGCGACCCGAAGGGCGCCTTGGCCGGCTTCCGGACGATCTGGTCGACGACCAGGTGGGTGAGCCCGCTGCCCTTCTTCAGCCGCGGGTACGCCGCGTGCACGCGGTCGGCGTAGCCGTCCGGGAGCCTGTCCGCGTGCAGCCCGGCGACGTCGAGGCCGGCCCCGGCGCTGGTCAGCGCGATCTCGGGGCGCATCCGCTGCGGGATGCCGACGCTGGTGTGCAGGGCGATCGCCTCCCATACCACCCGTACCCGGTCCGGCGCGACGCCCTGGCCGTCGAGGAACCCGGCGGCGACGTCGGCGCCGTCCACCTCGAACCGCTGGTCGCCGTCGCCCTCGTCGGTCAGCCCCATGTCGTGCAGGAGGCACGCCACGAACAGCAGCTCGTCGTCGTAGGCGTCGCCGGGACGCAGCCCCCGCGCCTCGCCCAGTGCCCGCCCGAACAGGTAGACCCGCACGCTGTGGTGGGCGAGGGCACGCTGCTCGGCGGTGAAGGCCAGGTCGTAGGCCGCGCGGGTGAGGTCGGTGTCGGGCATCGCGAACTCGGCGAAGGTATCGCCCATCGAGGTCTCCTCTGATCGGTTGCCACGATCCTCCCGGCGCTTCCGGCACCCGGCCAGTGTCCCGAGTGCCCCTGTGCGCTACGTTCTGGCCATGCATGTGGTCGCGGTGCTCGCGCTCGACGGGGTGGTGGCGTTCGACCTGGCGGTCCCCGGGCAGGTGTTCGGCTCGTCCACCACCGGCGAGAACGTCCCCCTGTACGAGGTGCGGGTGTGCGGGATGCCCGGCGGCACGGAGACCTCGGCGACGGTCGGGCGGATGCGGGTGGAGCCCCCGTTCGGGCTGGACGCGCTCGCCGCGGCCGACACGATCGTCGTCCCCGGCCACGACCGGCTCCACGACCGCGGGAACGCGGCCGACCATCCGGCGGAGGTGCTGGACGCGCTGCGCGACGCGGCCTCGCGCGGCACCCGGATCGCCTCCATCTGCGTGGGCGCGTTCGTGCTGGCCGCCGCCGGCCTGCTGGACGGGCGGCGCGCCACCACCCACTGGATGTACGCGTGCCGCCTCGCCCGCCTGCACCCGCGCGTCGAGGTGGACGCCTCGGTGCTGTTCGTGGACGACGGCCAGGTGCTCACCTCGGCGGGCGTCGCCGCCGGGATCGACCTGTGCCTGCACCTCGTCCGCCGCGACCACGGCGCCGCGACCGCCGCCCGCACCGCCCGCCGGATCATCATGCCGCCGCAGCGCGACGGCGGGCAGGCGCAGTTCATCCGGCACGAGGACCCCCCGGACGGCGGCACCGCGCTCCAGCCCACGCTCGCCTGGCTGGAGGCGAACCTGCACCGCCCGCTGGCGCTGGAGGACATCGCCCGGCACGCCTGCGTCAGCGTCCGCACCCTGACCCGCCGGTTCCGCGAGCAGGCCGGGACGACGCCGCAGCAGTGGCTGTCGCGGGCCCGGGTCCGCCGCGCCCAGCAGCTGCTGGAGAGCACGGACCTGCCGGTCGAGCGGGTCGCCGCCGAGGCGGGCTTCGGGTCCCCGGTGACGCTGCGCGCCCACTTCGCGCGGCGGGTCGGCGCGTCCCCGCAGTCCTACCGCGCCGCGTTCCGCGCCCGCGCGTCCTGACCCCCCGCCTCCGCCGGGCCACCGTCCGCATCCGGCCGACCCCGGGCCCCGTCCGGGCGCCCGCCCCTACGCTCGGCGGAAGGTAGAGACCCGCTCCCGGAGGGCCGGCCGTGGGCAATCCCCCACCACCCGAATCAGGACGCGGCCTGGCCGCGCTGTTCGACTGGATGACCGGGCGGCTGCCCTGGCGTCCCGACGCGCGCCCGTTCCCGCTGATCGTCCTCGAACCCGCCGGGCCGGACGACCCCGAGCCCCACATGGAGGAGCTGCGGCACCTCGCCGCCGAGATGGCGCTGCCCTTCGTCTCCCCCGAGGCCCCCGCCGGGCCGGACTCGGACGCGGCGGCGATCGCGCTCGCCGACGCCCTCTCCCAGCCGATCACCTGGAGCCGGACCCGCTCCCAGTTCAGCCGCCCCCGCTTCCCCCGCTCCGACCTCGTCCGGACGATCGAGCGCGCCGCCGCGCCCGCCCCCGACGACGGCGACGCCGCTCCCCCCTACCGGCGCTCTCCCGTCTCGACCGTCGAACGCTGGAACGACCATGCCGGGCTGTTCCGCTGGCAGGGCGGGCCGCTGCGCGCTCCCGCCTGGTGGTCGACGATCGGCGCGTCGCTCGTCGCGGTGATCGCCGTCCTCGCGGGCGGCATTGCCGAGCAGACGCCGCGGCGCATCCTCGTCACCGCCGCCGCCGTCCTCGCCGGGGTCCTGCTGCTGGTCGCCGGGCTGTCCGCGCGGCGCGTCTGGCTGCCGGTGCTCGCCAGCGTCGGCATCGGCGGCCGCTACCGCTGGTTCGCCCGGACCTCGTTCTTCGCCGCCCTCGGCGACGAGGACGGCGACGACCTCGGCTTCGACGGCCGCCTGCACCGGGTCGCCGAACGGCTCACCGAGCCGGGCGCGGCCCGGTTCCTGCTCCACATCAAGACATTCGCGCTGCTGGAGGACGTCCGCGACCAGTACCGGCGGTTCGCGCCGAGCCTGCGCGGCTTCAAGCGCCCCGCCCCGCTCGTGGTGTTCCTCTCCCACGCCGGGCACGGCAACGGCGGCCTCGCGCTGCTGGCGGCGATGAGCGACATCCGCGCCCGCCGCAGCGAACTCCACCCGCTGCTGGTCGTCGCGTCGGTGGACGCCGCCACCCGCGACGCCTGGCTCGGCGGTCCCACCCCCGGCGAGGACGCCCGCGACCGATACGAGCGGTGGCGGTCCTCGCTCGGCGCCGCGCTCGGCCCGAGCGAGTCGGTCCCGCTCCCGTGGCTGCTGCGCGTCCCCGTCGCGGGCGAGCCCGCCGCGGACCGCCCCGACGGCGCGTTCCGCCCCCGCCGCCGCCCCCGCTGGACGTGGCTCTGGTCCTGGCGCGGCCTCATCGCCGCCGCCGTCGCCTTCGCCATCGCGCTCACCTTCGCCCAGGTGCACCTGCGCTCCACCTACTGCAGCGTCGGCTTCCCCGTCGGCTGGAACGGCGACACCCGCCAGCAGACCAACCCCGACGGCAGCCGCGAGTGCGTCGGCGTGTCCACCCGCGGGGTCCGCTTCGAGCGCGGCGCCGACAGCATCGCCCTGGACGGCGACCGCCGCCGCCCCTCCCCCGCCAACGCCGGGGGCCACATCACCCTCGCCGACCTCCAGCGCGACATCGACAAGGAGAACCGCGCGGTCGTCGCCGACCACCAGCCGTACGTGACGATGATCTACGCCGGGACGTTCACCGCCAGCCCGGGGCAGAGCGAGCTGACCGTCAGCAGCGTCCACGAGCTCGCGGGCGCCTACCTCGCCCAGCTCCGCAACAACCACCGTGGGCAGCCCGGCGAGATCGGCAACACCCTCAAGCTGCGGATCCTGCCCGCCAACACCGGCCAGGACATGGCGTTCGCCGGCGAGACCGCCGACCGCGCCCTGCACCTGGCCCGGCGCGACCCGTCGATCGTCGGCGTCGTCGGGCTCGGCCGCAACACCCGCTCCTCCCGGGCCGCGATCGAGCGGCTCACCGCCGCCGGGCTGCCCGTCATCGACACCGTCAACTCCTCCGACGAGCTGCCCGGACTCGCCCGCTTCTACGGGCTGGCCGCCACCAACCGCGAAGAGGCCACCGCCGGCCTCGCCGCCCTGCGCGACGCCGGCCTGCGCGGACGCGTCGACCGCGCCATGATCGTCGCCCGCACCTCCGGCCCGCCCACCGACGTCTACAGCAGCGAGATCGCCCGTGACGTCGTGAGCGTGCTGCGGCCGCGCGCCCCCCACACCGTCGGCTACCGCGGCCCCGGCGACATCTCCAGCAAGGTCAAGGCCGCCTGCGACAACGGCCGGCTCCCCTACACCCTCGTGTACTTCGCCGGGCGTGCCGAGGACCTGCCCGGCCTGATGAACGGCCTCGTCCAGGGCGGCTGCACCCGGCACCGCCTGCTCCTGATCGCGGGGGACGACGTCAGCAAGTCCCGCTTCGGCACCGGTCCGCACGAGGTGCCGCTCCCCCAGAACACCACCCTGTACCACACCGTGTTCGCCTACCTGCCCCACCTGATCGCCAAGGACGCCGACGTGACCGGCGACTTCTTCCTCATGGCCCGCAACCGCTTCGGCATCGGCGCCCCCCGCGTCCGGCCCGACGAGCCGCTGCTGGTGGACGGCCAGATGGCCATCACTTTCGACGCCACGTTCGCGCTGAGCCAGGCCGCGCAGAACGCCTACGACCTGCTCGGCCCCCGGCTGGTGACGGGCGAGCGGTCCGTCACGTCCGGGACGGTGCTGGAGGAGCTGCGGCACCTGCGGATCACGCGGGGCGGCTCGGCGACCGGCGACATCGACTTCACCAACGACCACGGGGACCCGCCGCGGCCCCGCAACCGGGGCCTCACGCTCGTCAAGGTCACCCTGAAGGACGGCCGGCCGCAGCCCACCGCGATCTGCGGCCGCCTCGGCGGCGGCGTGCCGGTCGAGGGCCTGCGGCCGTGCTGACGCCTCACCCCGGCCGCAGGACCGTGCTGCGGCCCCCGCAGGCGTCGCGGCGGCGGCCGCACACCTGGAGGTGGACGGCCGAGGACGCGCCCGTCCAGGCGTAGGCGAAGGCGACCTCGCGGGTCTGCCCGCAGGCGAGGCCCGCCGCGTGCTCGGCGTCGGGCAGCCCGGCCAGCACCACGGTGATCTTCAGGTAGGACGGGCCGTCCTCGCAGCGCAGGTCCCGGTGCGTGCCCCGCACCACCACCCCTCGCGCGCCGACCGTGACCGTGCCGTGGCTGACGCCCTGCCCGCGCAACGTCTTCACGTAGCGCAGGCCGCGGGTCCCCCTGGCCGCGCCCCGCCCGTTCCGCTGCGCCGACGTCGCCGAGACCGTAGACATCGACAGCGGGACGGACACCCCCTCCACCGCGCCGTACCCCACGATCGCGACGGCCGGCACGAGCACGGCGGCCGACAGCAGGCCGAGCGCCGGCCTCACCCAGATCATCTGCCCCCTCGACACCTCGCGATCCGCCGGTGCCGACGAGGCTAAGGGCTCGTGATCACCCGCCGTAGGGCCCTAGGGCCCTATGCGCGAGCGGCCGGGACCCCAATGCGGGCTGGGGCGTGCGGGTGAGCCAGGTGACCTGGGTGCCGTTGTCGAACTCCTCGCGCGCCGTCGGCGTGAACCGGGTCGGCCGGAACCCGCCCGCGAAGGCGGGGACGCCCGCCCCCGCCACCACCGGGTAGCTCTTGACGACCATCTCGTCGATCTCCGGCAGCAGCGCGGCGGCGAGCCTGCCGCCGCCCGCGAGCCAGACGTCCATGCCGCCGTCCTCGGCCTTGAGCGAGCGGACGAGCTCCAGCGGGTCGCGGACGAGCGTCACGGCGGGGTCGGCGATCTCGGGCAGCGTGGTGGAGGCGACGTACTGCCGGACGTGCGCGTAGGGGCTGGTCACGCCGATGTCGAGGGCCGGCCGGTAGGTCCCGAGGCCCATCACGAGCGTGTCGAAGCGCTGGTTCGGCGCGTCCTGGATGCCGAGGTGCGGGCGGACGTGCGTCGGGAGCGTCTCGGGGTAGCGCTCGCCGATCCAGGCCATCACCTGGTCGCTGACCGGCAGGAAGTCGATCTCGCCGCCGGGGCCCGCGATGAAGCCGTCGAGGCTCGTTCCGACGTAGTAGACGAGCTTGCGCATAGGGGATTCCGTTCGTAGTACTCTACTTGAAGTGGTTTAAACGTAGTACTACGTCTGGAGTGGTGTCAAGTGAGGAAGAACGTCGAGCGGCGCGCCGCCCTGGTCGACGCGGCGATCGAGGTGCTGGCCAGGGACGGCGCGCGCGGCCTGACGTTCCGCGCGGTGGACGCCGAGGCCGGCGTGCCCGTCGGCACCGCGTCCAACTACTTCGCCAAGCGCGACGACCTGTTCACGCAGGCGGGCGGGCGGATCTACGAGCGGCTCCAGCCGGACGCGGCCACGCTCGGCGGCATGCTGGAGGGCCCCCGCGACCTGGCCCGGGTCACCGCGCTGCTGACCGAGACCGTCGACCGGATCTCGGCGTTCCGGACCGGCTACCTCGCCCTGCTGGAGCTGCGGCTGGAGGCCACCCGGCGGCCCGGGCTGCGCGCCGTCCTGACCGAGCGGGTGCGCGAGGACGTCGAGGCGAACGTGGCGCGGCACCTGGAGTCGGGCATGCCGGGCGACGCCACCACCGTCCGGCTGCTGTACCTGACGCTGAACTGGCTGATCGTCGAGAACCTGACCCTGCCGGAGGTGTTCACCGAGGAGGACGTGCGGCGCCTCGTCGCCGACGCCGTCGAACGCTCCCTCCCCCGGCAGGACCCGCGCTAGGAGACGGGGCGGCCCGGCCCCTTCTTGACCTGCTCGATGAACAGCCCGGCGAGGGCGTGCTGGCCGCTCACCGTGGGGTGGTAGCTGCGCGGCTCGGCCTCCAGGGCCGACAGGTTCACCGTGAGGCCGTTCATGTACGGCTGGCCGCTGCCGACCTCGTGGCCCGCGAACGCGCTGTAGGAGTCGACGAACTCGACGCTGCCCTGCTGGTGCCGGGCGGCGATGCGGCGGTCGGCCTCGGCGGCGGTCTCCCGGATGAGCCGCCCGAGGTCGTAGGCGCGCGCGTTGAGCCACTGCTGCTCCGACACCCTGAGGTTGTCGCCGCCGGTGCCCTCCACCTCGGAGAACGCCTTCGGGTAGCCCATCAGGATGATGCGGGCGTGCGGGGCGCGCGCGTGGATCTGGCCGATCAGCTCGGGCAGGTTGCGGCGCAGGTCGGACATCTTCCTGGCGATGTCGTCGCCCTGCCTGAAGCAGCTCCTGCTCCACGGCAGCTTCACCACGCAGCCCGCGACGACCTTGGAGAACCCGATGTCGTTGCCGCCGACGCTCAGCGTGACGAGGCTCGTGTCGGCGTTGAGCCGGCCGAGCTGCGAGGGCTCACCGTGCCTGCCGTCGCGGATGTCCGCCGTGGTGGCGCCCGAGCACGCCCAGAACGAGGTGCCCTTGGCGAACGGGAACGCCTTGGAGACCTCGTTGTAGTACGCCTTGGACGTCCGGTGGCAGCGCTCCAGCGGGTTGTTGTCGCCGACGGTCGCCTCGGCGCCGACACCGGAGGAGTAGGAGTCGCCGAGCGCGACGTAGCCGCCCCGCGTCGCCGCCTCCACCGGGGTGAACTGGCGGCCCGGCGCCGACACCGGGTCGGCGCGGACCTCGGGCGGCGGCGTGCGGCACCCGCTCCCGAACACCTCGCAGCGGACGGCCGGCAGCGCCACCAGCGGGACGACCGCCAGCGCCAGCAACGCCACCAGCGCGGTCAGCGCGAGCCCCCGCTCGCCGAAACGTCCGCGCGCCCACCGCGCCCATGACCCCGGACCCGTCATCGTCCTCCTCCGGCTCCCTCAGGCTGACGCTCGCGCGACGTCACCGGTTCCCACCTTTACATTGTAGATTTTTAGTGGCGCACCGCCGTCCCCGGCGGGTCTCCGGGAGACCACATTACGTGCCGGGGCGGTGCCGGGGCGGCGCTCAGCGGGACGGCGCCCACATGACCGTCCGGGGGCCCAGGTCGTGCAGGCCCGCCTCGATCTCGGCCTTCCAGTAGGCGCGCAGGCCGGGCCCCCAGCGCTCCTCGGGCAGCTCGGCGAACCCGTGCGCGGCATACCATGGCCCGTTCCACGGGACGTCGCGGAACGTCAGCAGGCTGACGCCCGGCGAGCCGGCGGCGGCCGCACGCTCGCGCACCGTCGCCAGCAGCCGGGTGCCGATCCCCCGGCCCACCAGGTCGCCCCGCACGGAGATCTGCTCCAGGTGGGTCGCGCCGTCCACCTCCTCGACGGCGGCGAACGCCACCGGCGGGTCGCCCGCCACGAGGATCTCCACGTCCGCGCCGTCCATCTGCTCGATCACCGTCGGGCCCGGCGGGAACACGATCCCGAGCGGGGCGAACAGCGGGTCGGCCGAGTTCTCGATCGCCGGCAGCACCGCCAGATCGGCGGGTCGCGCCAGGCGCACCTCGTACTCCATACGGCGATGGTAGGTCCCCGCCGGGGCCGCCTTCCCGGACTCCCGCGCGACACTTCCGGGACGTTCGCGCGGGCGGCCCCGGGAGGGTCAGCGCGGCCGGGGCAGCAGCCCGCGCTCCATCGCCACGACCACCGCGTGCGTGCGGTCGCTGACGTCGAGCTTCGCGAACACCCGCAGCAGGTGCGTCTTCACCGTCGCCTCCGCGATCACGAGCCGCCGGCCGATGTCGGCGTTGGACAGGCCGTCGGCGACGCCGTTCAGCACGTCCACCTCGCGCGCGGTCAGCGGCACCTGCGCGGGCCGCCGCATCCGCGCCACCAGGCGCTCGGCGACCCGCGGCGCGAGCACGGTCTCGCCGCGCGCCGCCGACCTGATCGCGTCGGCGAGCCGCTCGCGGGTGGTGTCCTTGAGCAGGTAGCCGACCGCGCCCGCCTCGATCGCCCGCTCGATCTCGGCGTCGGTGTCGTAGGTGGTGAGGATCAGCACCCGCGTCCCCGACGCGCCCGCGACGATCTCGGCGGTGGCGCTCGCCCCGTCCAGGACGGGCATCCGCAGGTCGACCAGCGCCACGTCGGGCCGGAGCCGGGCGGCGAGGTCGACGGCCGCGCGGCCGTCGCCCGCCTCGCCGACGATCTCGATGCCGGGCTCGGTGGCCAGCAGCGCCACCACCCCGGCGCGCATCACCGTGTGGTCGTCCACCACGATGACGCGGAGCGTGCGGTCGGTCATGTCACTCCTGCGGGCTCGTCGAGATCAGGGGGGTCGGCGGGTCCTGCGGGCTCAGCGGGATCATCACGTGGATCCGGGTGCCGTCGCCGACCGAGCTGGTGACGGTCAGCTCACCGCCGAGCTCGGCCAGCCGGCGGCGCATGCCCTCCAGGCCGAAGCCGGCGGCGGCGCCGACCACGAAGCCGCGGCCGTCGTCGGTGATCTCCAGCTCGACGCCGTGCGGGTGGCGCTCCAGCACGACGCCGACCGACGAGGCGCCCGCGTGCTTGCGGATGTTCGCGAGCGACTCCTGCGTGCAGCGCAGCAGCGCGATCCGGGCCGGCTGGTCGCACTCGACGTCGGGCAGCTCCGCGCCGACGGGGATGCCGGTGTCCTCGGTGAAGCGGTCCAGGACGCGGCGGAGCGTCGCCGCGACCGGGCCCTGCGCGGGGCCGTCGCGCCGCGCGGAGTCGACCAGGGCGCGCGCCTCCGCGAAGTTGTCGCGCGCCGTCCGCTCGATCGAGCGGAGCTGCTGCTCGCTGCGGCCCGGCTCGGCGCCGAGCCCCGCGCGGGCCGCCTCCGCCAGCACGATGATCGAGGCGAAGCCCTGCGCGAGCGTGTCGTGGATCTCCCGGGCGAGGCGCTCGCGCTCCTCCGCCGCGCCCTGCCGCCGGTTCGCCTCGGCCAGCTCCCGCTGCGCCACCGCCAGCTCCGCCGACAGCCGCCGCGCCCGCTCCTCGGTCTGCCGCACGTACCGGTGCGCCGCCAGGCCGAGCAGCAGCCCGGCCAGGAACCCGCCGACGGTGAAGAGCATGTTGCCGGTCGGGAGGTGCGCGGCGCCCGCCGCGACCTCCCCGGCCAGCGTCGCCAGCCCGGCGGCGCCGCTCAGCGCGACCGCGTACCGCTGGCTCCTGGTGAGGATCCAGAACTGCGGGAGGGAGGCGATGTAGAGCGAGGCACCGCCTCCCCGCACGTACGACAGGGCGCCCACACCGGCGGCGAGCACGCAGAGGTACGCCATCGGCGGCAGCACGCGCGGGTACAGCTCCGTCACCGCGTAGCAGGCGCCGAGCACGACCGGCAGCACGATCCCCGAGACCCGCGCCGCGCCGGGGTCGTCGGCCGCGGCGAGGACCTGCGGGATCAACCCCAGCACGAGCCACAGCGCGGCGTACCACCGGACGAGGGCGCGGACCTGGAACCGATCGTCGAGCTGCGGCCGGGCGTCCATGCCGGTCAGCCTACTTTTTCGGCGGGGCGCTCCGCCGCGGCCCGCACCCGGCGCATCCCCCGCGAGGGCCACCAGCTCCGCTCCCCGAGCAGCAGCATCGCCGCCGGCAGGATCATGATCCGGATGATCGCCGCGTCCAGCAGCACCGCGACCGCGAGGCTGAACCCCATCTGCTTCATCTCGATGATGTGCAGCGGCACGAAGCTCGCGAACACCGTCACCATCACGAACGCCGCGCTCGTCACGACCCGCGCGGACCCGCCGACGCCCTCCAGGACGGCCCGCCGGGTCGGCACCCCGGCCAGGGCCGCCTCCCGGATGCGGCTGATCACGAACACCTGGTAGTCCATCGACAGGCCGAACAGGATCACGAACAGCAGCAGCGGGACGCGCGAGCCGATCGACCCCGTCGAGGTGAAGCCGAGCAGGCCCTCCGCCCAGGTGTACTGGAACACCGCCACCAGCACGCCGAGCGACGCGGCGGCCGACAGCAGGTTCAGCACGACGCCGACCAGGCCGAGCACCACCGACCGGAACGCCCACGCGGTCATCGCGAACGTCACCAGCAGCAGCGCCCCGATGATCATCGGCAGCTTGTCCTTCTGGTGCTCGGGGTAGTCGGTGTAGCGGGCGACGTCCCCGGACACCGCGACGTCCGCGTCCAGCTTTCCGAGCGAGGCCGGGATGTACCGCTTCCTGAGGTCGCGCAGGGAAGCACGCGCCGCGTCCTCGCTGCCGTAGTGCGGGACGGGCAGCTCCAGGAGGCTGACCCGGCCGTCCGCCGAGGTGCGCAGGCTCGGGGCGCCCGCGAAGCGCCGGTCGCCGCGCGTGCGCCCGGCGAGGTCGCCGAGGGCGGCGCGCACCTCGTCCGACCGTCCGGCGTCGGCGCGGACGACGACCTGGTGCGTGGACTTCAGCTCCGGGAACACCGCGTTCATGCGGTGGTAGGACTGGACGGCGGGGATGCTGCGGGGGTGCGTCTCCCGGCCCATGTCCGTGAGCTTGAGGCCGAGCAGCGGGGAGGCGAGCGCCAGCATCGCCAGCACGGCGACGGCCAGGGTGACCGCGGGGCGCTTCTCGGTGGGGCGCAGCAGCGCCGTGGTGATCCGCCCGGCGCCGTCCTCGCGGTGCGCCCGGACGGCCTTGCCGCGCCGCGCCCTGCGCTCCCGGCGCCGCTCGGCCCGCGCGCCGAGCTTCGCGAGCAGCGCGGGCAGGACGGTCATCGAGCTGGCCACCGCGACCAGCGTCACCACGATCGCGCCGGTGGCGAGCGAGGAGAAGATCACGTCGTCGGCCAGGAACAGCGTCGCGCTCGACACCGCGACCGCGAGGCCGGACACCACCACGGCGTGTCCCGAGGTCGCCGCGGCCAGCTCCACCACCGCCCGCGGGCTGAGCCGTCCGCCCGCGCGGGCCCGCTCCTCCCGCTCCCGCTTGAGGTAGAAGAGGGTGTAGTCGACGCCGACGGCCAGCCCGATCAGCAGGATGACGTTCGTGCCGACCCCCGCGTCCGGGAACACGTGCGAGGCGAGCATCGACAGGCCCACCGCCGCGACGATCGACGACAGCGCCAGCAGCAGCGGCACCACCGCGAGCGCCACCGACCCGAAGACCAGCAGCAGCGTGATCAGCGTCACCGGGAGCGCGATCACCTCGGTGCGCGAGAGGTCCTTCCCGCGCAGCTCCTCGACGCCCTTGCTGACCGACGGCCCGCCGGTCTCCTCCACCCGCAGCCCCGGGTAGGCGGCCCGCACCGCGTCGGTCTGCTCCCGGAGCGGCTCGACGTGCTTGCGCCCGTCCAGCTCGGCGCCCTTGAGGGTCACGTCGACGCGGACGACGTCCCCGCCGGGGGCCCGCACCGGCGCGGCGACCGACTCGACCTCCGGCAGCCCCTTCATCCGGCCCGCGATGTCGCGCGCGGCGGCGTCCCGGGCCCCCTCGCCCGAGATCATCACCCGCTCGACGGGCTTGTTCTGGAGCCCGCCCTCGGCCGCCATCGCCTCCGCCCGGCCGGCCTCGCCGACCCGGAAGTCCGCGGACGTGGCGGCGTGGCCGCCCACCGAGATGCCCACGCCGAGGCACAGCGCGACGAACAGGAACCATCCGGCGATCGCCCGCCAGGGGTGCCCGGCGCTCCACCGGGCCGCGCGTACTGGAAGATTCATCATGTGCTCGATGCTGCTGGCCGGGCCCCCTTCCCCGGCAGCGGCGAACGGCTGAACCTGCCGTCCACCGATCGGTGGACCCCCGGAAGGAGACAGGATGATCTACGCCGAGACGCCGCTCACGGGCGCCATGCGGAAGGCGGTCCAGGATGCTTGGAACGTTCCCGCCGACGGCCCCGCCGAGCGGCTGTTCGGCGGCGAGGAGTCGGCCGCGTACCGGATCGGCGCTCTCGTGGTGCGCGTCGGCCCCGCCTGGCGGAGCGACGCCGAGACCGAGTGGTGCCACGCGGTGGCGGCGCACGCCGCGTCCCGCATGCCCGAGGCGGTGGCGCCGCTGCGCGCCCGCGACGGCGCCACGGTCGTCCGGGGCGACGGCCGCCCGCTGTCGCTGTGGCGCCACGTGGAGGGCGAGTGGCCCGACACCGAGGAGCCCACGACGCGCACGCAGGCCGCCGCGCTCCTCGCCCGGCTGCACCGGGCGCTGGCCGACCACGCCCCGCCGCCGCGTCCGACCCGCTCCTTCGCCGAGATCGGGTTGGACGGCGCCTTCCCCGAGGACGTCCCCGAACTCGCCGACCCCGACCTCGACCGGTGGCTCGCGGCCTTCCACGCCCGCACCCCGGCGCGCCAGGTCGTCCACGGCGACTACTACGAGGGCAACACCCTGGCGCGCGGCGGCCGCCTGGTCGCCCTCCTGGACTGGGACGAGGCGTTCGTCGCCGCCCCCGAGTTCGAGGTGGCCTCCGCCGCCCTCGAATGGACGGACGAGCACGCGCGGGCCCCCGAGCTGCGGCGCCGCTTCGTCGCCGACTACCACGCGGCGGGCGGCACCGCCGGGCCCATGGACGAGGAGACCGTCGCCCAGCTCATCCGCCACCGCCTCCGGCGCGAGACCGCCTACTTCAACCTGGCACGCGCGCGAGGCGTCGAGCACGACGAGGACGATCTCGACTACCACCGGCGCCGCGTGCGGGAGTTCTTCGCCCTCAAGCCGTAGCCGCCCCTCGGGCTCCCGCACCTAAAGGACGGGTCAAGGGGAATTCCCAAGAACCCGAACAAAGGCCGGTACAAAGAGCGGGGCGATAGGCGGGGCGAAGGTCGGACCAAAGGGAGGACGACCTCCCGCCCCCCGTTCGACGCGACCGGATATTGGACCGCGCACACCCGTCCTCATAGGTCGCGTATTTGCACCAAGCGGCATCATTCTGGGTTACGGACAGGTTAATATGATCCTTCGCCTGTGGCACCGAACAATGTCCGCAGGGACAGGTAATCCGATTTACCGGAAGCCCCATACCACCGGGTATGGTTGCCTTATCCCGTTTTCTCCTCTTCGAAGCCGCCATCGATCGCTCCGGCGCCATGAAGATCGGATATCGGCGGGATGGTCAACCGGCGCGCCCGGATGTCATGCTTCTCGCGTTTCGCATTCCACCGAGAAGAGCGGAAGGCGGAACACGGGAGATCTCCCCTGGGAAACCCACGGCAAGAGGAGGAGAAAATGCAGAAGTACGAGACCCCCGCCCTTGTGGCGGCCGGCTCCTTCCGCAAGGTCACCGGGCTGCTCGGCTTCCACGGCAACGACCGTGTGATCCTCAGCAAGAACTGAGCCGGGCGTTCACGGCCCATGCCTGATCACGATGGCATGCCGGGCCACGGCGAGGCGTCCTTCGTGGTCCTTCCGGACCACGAGGCGGCCCTCGCCGTGGCCGCGGGCCTGCCCACACCCCCCGAACGCATCCTGCGGCACCGCTCCGGGCGGCCCTGGCTGGCGGGCCGCTGGAGCGACGCCGAGATGACCGAGGCCGCGGCGGGAGACGCCCGGATCGCGATCATCGGCACCTGCCCGATCGGTCCCGAGCGGCTCGCCCGGGAGGCCGGGCGGCTGCGCGACCTCGCCTCCCTCGACCGGCTCGTCCGCTCCCTGCCGGGAAGCTTCCACCTGGTCGCCGCGCTGGACGGCCGGACGCGCGTCCAGGGCGACGCCGCCGGGCTGCGGCTGGTCTTCCACACCCGCGCGGGCGGCGTCACGGTGGCCGCCGACCGCGCCGACACGCTCGCGGCCCTGACCGGGGCCGCGCTGGACGAGCGCCAGGTCGCCGCGCGCCTGCTGTGGCCGCTCCCGCACCCGCTGCTCCACACACCGCTGTGGCGCGGGGTCGAGGGCGTCGAGCCGGGTGCCCACCTGCTGCTGGAGCCGGACGGCCGCGCGCGGACGCGCCGCTGGTGGGCCGCGCCGGAGGCGGTGCGCCCGCTTGCCACCGCCGCGGACGAGGTCGCGGCGGCGCTCACCGCGGCGGTCGACGCGCGCACCGCGGGCGGCGGCGTCGTGAGCTGCGACCTGTCCGGCGGCCTGGACTCGACCTCGATCTGCTTCCTGGCGGCCCGGGGCGAGGCCGAGGTCGTCGCCGCCACCTGGCCCGGCCGCGATCCGGCCGACGAGGACCTGGCCTGGGCGCGCCGCGCCGCCGCGCACCTGCCCGGTGTCGAGCACGCGGTGTGGCCCGCCGAGGACGCGTCGCTGGTCTACGCGGGGCTCCTGGAGATCGACGACCCGCTGGACGAGCCGAGCATCGGCGTGATGGACCGCGCCCGCATGCTCGACCACGTCCCCCGGCTGGCGGCCAGGGGCAGCCGCCTGCACCTGACCGGCATCGGCGGCGACCACGTCGCCTGGTGCTCCGAGGCCCACTACCACGGGCTGCTGCGCAGGCGGCCGCTCCTCGCGCTGCGGCGGCTGCGGGGGTTCCGGGCGCTGTTCGACTGGCCGCTCGCCCCGGCGGCGCGCGCCCTGGCCGACGGCCGCCCCTACCGCCGGTGGCTCCTGGACGCGGCCGGTGACCTCCGCGCCCCCGCCCGCCCGGCCGTCGCGGGCGCGCTCGGCTGGGACACGGCTCCGCGCCTGTTCGACTGGGTCACCCCCGAGGCGGCGGAGGCGGCGGCGCAGGTGCTGCGCGAGGCCGCCCGGACGGCCGAGCCGCTGGCCCCCGACCGGGGGCAGCACCTCGACCTGCACTCGATCCGGGCCTGTACCCGCATCATCCGGCAGTGGGAGCGGATGAGCGCCCGCGCCGGCCTGCCGATGGCCTCGCCCTTCCTGGACGACCGGGTCATCGAGGCCTGCCTCGCCGTGCGCGCGGAGGACCGGGTCACCCCGTGGCGGTACAAGCCGCTCCTCGTCGCGGCCATGCGCGGCGTCGTCCCGGCCGAATGCCTCGCACGCGCCAACAAGGCGGAGGCGTCCATGGACGCCGCCGACGGGCTGCGCGCGCACAGCCGCGACCTGATGGAGCTGTGCGAGGACTCCCGGCTGGCCCGGCTCGGCCTCGTCGACGGCGAGCGGCTGAAGGCCCTCCTCGCCCGTCCCGACACGCCCGCGCTGCGCGGGGCGATCCTGTACTCCACGCTCGGCTGCGAGGTCTGGCTGCGCACCCTGGACCGCCGGCGCGCGCGGCGATGACCCGTCCGGAAGACCGGTACTGAAAGGAAGACCCCGCATGGGTTTGCGACTGCGCCCCGGCGTGTCCACGACCGACACCGCCTACGGCACGGTGCTCCTCGACGAGCGCAGCGGCGACTACTGGCAGCTCAATCCGACCGCCGCCCTGGCCCTGCGGCTGCTGGCGGACGGCCGCACCGCCGAGCAGGCCGCCGCGGCCATGGCCGAGGAGTTCGACGTCGACGAGCCGCGGGCGCTGCGGGACGTCACGGCGCTGGTGGGACAGCTGCGCGCGGCGGGACTGGTGCGGCCGTGACCGTCCCGAGCGCGCTGGAGCGCCCCCCGAAGGGCCCGCTGCGGCGCCGCGCGGCCGCGCGGCTGGCCGTCCTGCTGGCCCGGCTCGTCGCCCTCCTGCCGCCCGCGCGGATCCGCACGCTCCTCACCCTGCTCTCCAGGGGCGCCTCCCCCGCCACCTATGACCAGGCGAAGCGGGCGCGCGACGCCGTCCTCGCCGGCAGCCTCGCCTGCCTCGGGCCGCGGGGGTGCCTGCCCCGCTCGCTGGCGACCGTCCTGCTGTGCCGGATGTGGGGCGCGTGGCCGAGCTGGTGCGTCGGCGCCCGGGTGCGGCCGCCGTTCGGGGCGCACGCGTGGGTGGAGGCCGAGGGCCGCCTCGTGGAGGAGAACGTGCCGGACGGCTACCTCGCCGCGCTGATCACCGTGCCACCGCGCCGGGACGGGGCCCGTGGACGCTGAGGCGCCCGCGCCGGGCGGCCGGGCCGGGCACCGGAGGAGCACGGCGGGACCGCGAGAGGTGCTGCGGCTGGCCGCCGGGCACCGCGGCGCCATCGCCGCCACCGTCGCGGCGACCCTGCTGGCGTCGGCGCTGGCGCTGGCCCAGCCCCTGGTCGCGCGGGACGTGATCGCGGCCGCCGGGTCGGGCCGGACGCCGTGGGCCGCCGTGGGGGCGCTGGTCGCGCTGTTCGCCGGCCAGGCGCTGGTGCAGGCCCTGGTCCGCTTCCAGCTCGCGCGGACCGGCGAGGGGATCGTCCTCGGCGTCCGGCTGAACCTGATCGACCACCTGCTGCGGCTCCGCATGCCCGTCTACGACCGGCACCGGATCGGCGACCTGATCTCCAGGGCGGACGCGGACACCCTCGCGCTGCGGCAGATCATCGCGGGCGGGCTCACCGACGCCGTGACCGGCGCCATCGGCCTGGCCGCGACCGTGGTGCTGATGCTCTGGCTGGACTGGGCGCTGTTCGCCTGCGTCGCGGCCGTCGTCGCGGGCGCGGGCACGGCCCTCGCCCTCGCGCTGCGGGGCATGCGGGCCGCGTCGCTGCGGGGCCGGGAGGCGGCCGGCGAGATGGCCGCCGGTCTGGAACGCGCGCTCAGCGCGATCCGCACCGTGAAGGCCGGGCGCGCCGAGCCCCGCGAGAGCGCCCGCATCGGCGGGCGCGCCGAGGCCGCCTATGCCGCGAACGTCCGGATGGCCGGTTTCGACGCGCTGGTCTCCCCCGCCACCCAGCTCGCGGTGACCGGCTCCTTCCTCGTGGTCCTCCTGGTGGGCGGGACGCGCGTCGCGGGCGGCACGGGCTCCGTCGCCGACCTGGTCGCGTTCCTGCTCTACATGCTGTACCTGACGGCGCCGCTGGGCTCGATCTTCGAGGCGTTCAGCGCCGTCCAGCAGGGCACCGGGGCCGTCCACCGGATCACCGAGGCCCTGGCACTGCCCCGGGAGACCGACGCCGCCCCGGGCCTCCCCGCGCTGCCCCGCCCACCTGGCGCGACCAGCGGACTCGCCGGGGACGAGGTCTCCGCCGGGCCCTGCGCTCAGGGCGGCACCGTAGCGGAGCCCGGTGCGAACGGTGGCCGGGCGGCCGCACTGGAGTTCCGGGAGGTGTGGTTCGGGTACCGGCGGGGGCGGCCGGTGCTGCGGGGGGTGTCGTTCCAGGTGCCGGCGGGCGGGCACGTGGCCCTGATCGGGCGCTCCGGCGCGGGCAAGTCGACGGTCTTCGCGCTCGCCGAGCGGTTCTATGATCCCGACCGCGGCGAGGTGCTGGTCGAGGGCGTGCGGGCCGACTCGCTGAGCCGCGACGGCCACCGGTCGAGGATCGGGCTGGTCGAGCAGGACTGCCCGGTTCTGGACGGGACCCTGCGCGAAAACCTGGTCTACGCGGTCCCGGAGGCCGGGGAGGAGGAGATCCGCCGGGCGGTCGCCATGACCAACCTGGACGAGCTGGTCTCGCGGCTGCCCGAGGGGCTGGACACCCGCGTCGGCGAGCACGGGAGGGAGCTGTCGGGCGGGGAGCGGCAGCGCCTGGCGATCGCCCGCGCGCTCGTCGCGCGGCCCCGTCTCCTGCTGCTGGACGAGCCGACCTCGCATCTGGACCTGGAGAGCGAGGTGGCGCTGCACCGCGCGATCGAGGAGGCCGCCGGGCGGTGCGCGCTGCTCGTCATCGCGCACCGCTTCACCACCGTCCGCGCGGCGGCGGGCGTCATCGTCCTCGACCAGGGCAGGATCGCCGCGTCCGGCACCCATGAGCAACTCCTGGAGACTAGCGCCTACTACCGCGACCTCGCCTCGCAATGGCTGGCGCGCCGGGGAGACCGCTCCACCACCGGGAGCGGCCGTGAGCACGCCGGCCGAGGCTGAGGACCGAGCCATGCCGGGTGGTAGCCAGGCAGCCCCGGCAACGCGAGCGTGTTGCCCGCCGCCCCCTGGCCGCCCTGGTCACGGACGTCCCCGACCACGTCAGGGGCGTGGTCGGCGAGCGTGACCGGCAGGCGTGACCGGCGAGCGTGACCAGCAGGCGTGACCAGCAGGCGTGACCGGCGAGCGTGATCGGCAGGCTCGATCGGCGGACAGGGTCGGCGGACAGGGTCGGCGGACGGGGTCGGCGGACGGGGTCGGCGGACGGGGTCGGCGGAGGGCACGGTGGCGCCAAGGGCCGGAGCCCATGGCGTGTTCCGAAGTGGCCTCGACCACCGCGCGGGCGCGTGGCTGAGCGGTGGGGCCGACGCCGGAGGCGAGGCCCCACCGCGAAGATCGCGAAGCGATGCCGCGCCCGCCAAGGCACGGTCACCCCCCGAGCCGCCAGGCGAGGGGGGTGGGCCGGGTCTTCATGAGAACAGCCGGGACTTTACGAGTACAGCCAGCGGGCCTAGGGCGTTTCTGATGGATCATCAGGGCGACCTTGCGGGTCCTGGAACGGCTCCACAAACCACCTCTCGGCGACCTGCTGCCACAGCAGCAACAACCACGTTGCTCGTTGGGTCCGCCCAAGATTCATCAGAAGCGCCCTAGCTGACGCCCGCCTCCTTCATTTCGCGGAGTTCGCGCTTGAGTTCCTTGATCTCGTCGCGGAGGCGGGCGGCCAGCTCGAACTGGAGGTCGGTGGCGGCCTGGTGCATCTGGGCGGTCATCTGCTCGATGAGGCCCTCCAGCTCCTCGCGGGGGCGCTCGCCGACGAGGTCGGCGGCGTGGCGGCCCACCTCGCGGGTGCGGGAGGCGAGGCCGGGCACGGGCGCCTTGCCGCGGCTCTGCTGGCGGCCCGCGCCGCCGATGAGGGTCTCGGTGTCGGCGTCCTCGCGGGCGAGGGAGTCGAGGATGTCGGCGATGCGCTTGCGCAGCGCCTGGGGCTCGATGCCGTGCTCGGTGTTGTAGGCCTGCTGCTTGGCGCGGCGCCGGTTGGTCTCGTCGATCGCGCGCTCCATCGACGGGGTGACGGTGTCGGCGTACATGTGGACCTGGCCGGAGACGTTGCGGGCCGCGCGGCCGATCGTCTGGATGAGGGAGGTCTCCGAGCGCAGGAAGCCCTCCTTGTCGGCGTCCAGGATCGCGACCAGGGAGACCTCGGGGAGGTCGAGGCCCTCGCGCAGCAGGTTGATGCCGACCAGCACGTCGAACTCGCCGGCGCGCAGCTCGCGCAGCAGCTCGATGCGGCGCAGCGTGTCGACCTCGCTGTGCAGGTAGCGGACCTGGATGCCGAGTTCGAGGAGGTAGTCGGTGAGGTCCTCGGACATCTTCTTGGTGAGCGTGGTGACCAGGACGCGCTCGTCCTTGTCGGTGCGCAGCCGGATCTCGTGGATGAGGTCGTCGATCTGGCCCTTGGTGGGCTTGACGACGATCTCGGGGTCGATCAGGCCGGTGGGGCGGATGACCTGCTCGACCACGTCGCCGCCGACGCGGGTCATCTCGTAGTTGCCGGGCGTCGCGGACAGGTAGACGGTCTGCCCGATGCGCTCCAGGAACTCCTCCCACTTCAGCGGCCGGTTGTCGATCGCCGAGGGCAGCCGGAACCCGTGCTCGACCAGCATCCGCTTGCGGGACGCGTCGCCCTCGTACATCGCGCCGATCTGCGGGACGGTCTGGTGCGACTCGTCGATGACGAGGAGGAAGTCCTCGGGGAAGTAGTCCAGGAGGGTGTTGGGGGCGGTCCCGGCGCCGCGGCCGTCGATGTGGCGGGAGTAGTTCTCGATGCCCGAGCAGGTGCCGACCTGCCGCATCATCTCGACGTCGTAGGTGGTGCGCATGCGCAGCCGCTGCGCCTCCAGCAGCTTGCCCTGCCGCTCCATGACGGCGAGCGTCTCCTCCAGCTCGGCCTCGATGCCGGCGATGGCCCGCTCCATCCGCTCGGGGCCGGCGACGTAGTGGGAGGCGGGGAAGACGTACAGCTCGTCGTCCTCGGTGATGACCTCGCCGGTGAGGGGGTGCAGGGTGGCGAGCTTCTCGATCTCGTCGCCGAACATCTCGATCCGGACGGCGAGCTCCTCGTACTGCGGGATGATCTCGACGGTGTCGCCGCGGACGCGGAAGGTGCCGCGCGTGAACGCCAGGTCGTTGCGGGTGTACTGCATGCCGACCAGCTGGCGGAGGAGGTCGTCGCGCTCGATCCGCTGCCCGGTCTGGAGCCGCACCATCCGGTCGACGTACTCCTGCGGGGTGCCGAGGCCGTAGATGCACGACACCGAGGCGACGACGACGGTGTCGCGGCGGGTCAGCAGCGAGTTGGTCGCCGAGTGCCGCAGCCGGTCGACCTCGTCGTTGATCGAGGAGTCCTTCTCGATGTAGGTGTCGGTCTGCGGGATGTAGGCCTCGGGCTGGTAGTAGTCGTAGTAGGAGACGAAGTACTCCACCGCGTTGCCGGGCATCATCTCGCGCAGCTCGTTGGCGAACTGGGCGGCGAGCGTCTTGTTCGGCTGCATCACCAGGACGGGCCGCTGGAGCTTCTCGACCAGCCACGCGATCGTGGCGGTCTTGCCGGTGCCGGTGGCGCCGAGCAGTACCGCGTCCTTGTCGCCGCGGCCGATCCGCTCGGCCAGCTCGCTGATCGCCTGCGGCTGGTCGCCGGACGGCGTCATCTCGGTGACGACCTCGAAGGGCGCCACCCGGCGCCGAAGATCGGTGACTGGCCGCATCCCGGCCCCCCTCCCCTGTGACTACTCCCCCACTGTACGCACGGCGTCCGACAAACCGGTCCGCGCTGGTCAGCGGGCCGGACGGCGATCAGGACGCGGGCAGCGGCAGCCGCGCCCGGACGGCGTACCCGCCGTCCGCGCTGGGCCCGGCCTCGAAGCTGCCGCCGAGCGCGGTGACCCGCTCGCGCAGCCCCACCAGGCCGTGCCCGCCGCTCGGCAGGCCGTGGTCGGGCGGGGCGGTGGGCGCGTCGTTGGCGATCTCGACCTCGACGGCCTCGGGGAGCAGCCCGAGGCCGACGCGGGTGTCGGCGGCGCCCGCGTGCTTGTGGACGTTGGTCAGCGCCTCCTGGACGAGCCGGTAGACCGTCCGCCCGACGGCGGGCGGCATGGGCCGCTCCTCGCCGCGCACGGCCAGGTCGACCACCAGGCCCGCCGCCCCCGACTGGTCGACCAGCTCGCGGACGTGGGCGAGCGTCACCGCCTCCTGGGGCAGCGCCTCCTCGCCCTGGCGCAGGACGCCGATCACGTGCCGGAGCTCCTCCAGCGCCTGCCGTCCCATGTCGCCGATCACGGTGGCGGTCTCGGCGGCCCGGCCCGGGTCGCGGACGGCGATCGCCTTCAGGGCGCCCGCGTGGACGACCATGACGCTGATCCGGTTGGCGACGACGTCGTGCATCTCGCGGGCGATGCGGGTGCGCTCCTCGCCCCGCGCGCGCTCCGCGAGGAGGTGCTGCTCGCGCTCCAGCCGGGACGCCCGCTCCTGGAGGGAAGCCAGTAGTTGCTTGCGGGCCCCCATATAGAGGCCCAGCAGGATGGGGACGGCCGTGAACGCCACCCCGAAGATCGCCTGGGCGAGGAACGGGTCGTCGCTCTCGGTGGGGCCGGGGAAGGCGATCCCGGAGACGTACCCGACGGCGGCGATCGTCCACACCGTCCGGCGGTTGGGGGTGTAGGCGGCCAGCGAGTAGAGGATCACCACCAGCGCGAACACGCCCGCGCCCGCGACCGTGCCGAGCGCCACGGCGACGAGCGCGAGCCGGACCGGGTGCCGCCTGCGGAAGACCAGGCCCAGGCCGAGGAGGAAGCTGCCGACCGACGTCACGGCGGGCGGCAGCCAGAAGTCCTGAGGGGCGAACCACAGGAACACGCCGTCCACGACCGCCAGCGACACCGCGAGGGTGAGGTCCAGCGCCCGTGAACGCGGTGTCGGCCATGCCGCCGACCACCAGCCCCGCAGCTGCATGCGATGAGTGTAGGGGGCGGAGGGGACCAAGGTCGTCCATGCCGGAAAGCGTGGTCGTCCGCGGCCCGAGGGGAACGTGACCTGCGGCGCCTCAGCCCCGGCCGCGTAGGGGACGCGGGCCGGTGGCCCCCCTCGCGGTGCTGTGGTTACGATGACGGCGCCGACAAGGACGGGGAAAACGCATACAATGACCCGCTTCGCCACGTGGCTCGGGAAGAACGCCGACGCCTTCATCGCGCTGATCCTCGCCATCACGGTCGCGGTGCTCGGGGTCGGGGTGGACCTCCCCCACGAGGACGAGGTCACCAACAGCGCGATCCTCGCGGTGGTCGGCCTCCTGGCGACGTCGGTGCTGCGGGACCGGGGGCGGCGCGTCCCGGTCGAGGCGGAGGTGCGCGACACGCTGCGGGCGTCCTCGGCCACGCTGGACGAGCTGAGCGGCAAGCTGACCCACATCGAGACGTTCGAGGGCGTGCTGGCCGACACCAAGCGCGCGCTGGACGAGACCACGATCGTCCGGGTGATCAGCGGCGCGCAGGTGGCGCAGGTGCTGGAGGAGGCGCGCCGCGACACCGACCGCTGGATCTTCAAGGGCGGCACCGGCACCTACATCCGCGCCAAGACGCTGCCCGAGACCGTCGCCGCCGCCCGCCGGGACGGCCGGACGCTGCTGTTCCGGCTGGAGATCATCGACCCGACGGACGTCGAGGTCTGCGAGGCCTACGCGCGGCACCGCCGCTCCTCGGCGGACGGGCCCGACGGCACCGGCGAGCCGTGGACGCTGGAGCGCACCCGCAAGGAGGCCTACGCCACGATCCTCGCGGCGTGCTGGCACAAGCAGCGGTTCGGGATGCTCGACATCGACATCGGGCTGGCGCGGACGATGACGACGCTGCGCTACGACCTGTCGTCCTCGCTGATCGTGGTCACCCGCGACAACCCGCGCGGCCAGGCGCTGGTCGTCGACAGCACGAAGTTCTACTACAGCTGGCTGAGCGCGGAGCTGCTGACGAGCCTGGACCAGGCGCGCCGCGTGCCGGTCGAGCAGGCGCGGCTGGCGCCGCTGGACGACGAGCCGACCGTCGAGGAGGTCCGCAGGCTCTTCGAGGTGATCGGCATCGACATGGCCCAGGGCTACACCGACCGGGACGTCATCGAGATCATCAGGAAGGCGCTGCGGCCCAAGGACCCCTACGAGTGACCGCGTCCGCGCGGGCCGGACGCACGCGGACGCCACAAAGGAACAGCGACATCGGGTGCGAGCGATGAGGTACGAGGAGATCCGCAGGGAGATCGAGGCCGGGACGGCGGCGCGGACGCTCCCGGCGTGGGCGGGCCGCGTCCTGGCGGACGTCGCGGAGGGGCGGTCCCGCGTCCCGGCCGTGCGGCATCCCCTGGGGTTCCTGTGCCTGCCGGTGGAGCGCGCCGGCGACTTCGGCGTGTGCCTGCACATCTGGACGTCCGAGGTCGACCCGGCGCCCTCCACCACCTCGCCCGTGCACTGCCACAGCTGGGACCTGCTGAGCTTCGTCCTGTACGGGACGGTGCGCAACGTCCGGATGGACGTCGGCGAGGGCCCCGGCGGGGCGGCGGCGCAGGTCTTCGAGGTCGTCAGCCGGGGCGAGGTCGACGAACTGAGGGCCACCGGGCGCACCGTCCGATACTCTCCCGGCCGTTCCACCGCCCACGGGACGGGCGAGTCGTACACTCTGCCCGCGGGCGTGTTCCACAGCACGCTGATCGAGGACGGGCGGGACGCGGCCACGGTCGCGCTCGGCCGCCAGACGCCCGGGGGCGGCGACCTGTCGCTCGGCCCGCCGGACGTCGCGACCCACCGGGTGCGCCGCGCGCGGTCCGACCCGGGCGAGGCGGCGCGCGCCCTCCACCGGTCGGCCCGCGAGGTCGCGAACGCATACGCCGCTCGTCCCGCGCCGCCCGGGCCGGGACGCCCCCGCGACGACCTGTCACCGACGCGCCGGTAGGCGGCCGCCGGACCCCGAGCCCCCGGACCCGACTGGAGAGGCCCCCGATGAGATCCACGACAGCGTCACCGGCCCTACCGGTCGATCTCGGCGAGGCCCGCCGGGTGGCGGTCGATGCGGCCGAGGCGGCGGGGGCGCTGCTGCGCGCCGGCACGGGCGGCCCGCTGGTCGCCCGGCCCAAGGGCGGGAACGGCGACGTCGTCACCGAGCTGGACACCGCCGCCGAGGAGCTGATCCTCGGGCGGCTGCGCGCCGCCTACCCCGGGCACCGGATCATCGCCGAGGAGTCGGGGGTGCTCGACGGCGCGGACGGCTCCCACCTCGTCTGGCTGGTCGACCCCCTCGACGGCACCAACAACGTCGCGATCGGCATGCCCGTGTACGCGGTGGGGCTGGCGCTGTGCGCGGGCTCCGTCCCGGTGCTGGGCGTCGTCCACGACCCCGTCTCGGGGCGGACGTGGACGGCGGTGCGCGGCGAGGGCGCGCTCGACCCCGACGGCGCCCCGCTGACGCTGGCGCCGCGCCCGCGCCCCGGCCGGGAGCGCAACCCGGTGCTGGGCTGGACGCAGGGCCACGCGGTCAAGGCGGGCGACCCGTCGGCGCTGGCGCTGCGCACGGCGCTGGAGCTGCGCTGCTCGCGGCTCCTCCAGCTGTGGGCGCCGCTGGTCGCGTGGGCGATGCTGGCGCGCGGCGACATCGACGGCATCGTCGGCTACCGGCCCGAGCTCGTCGACCTGCCGCCGGGCGCGCTGCTGGCGGCCGAGGCGGGCGCTGAGCTGCGCCGCCTGGACGGCGGCCCCTACGAGCTGAGCATCGACCGCACGCCGTCGGAGCTGGGGTTCGTGGCGGCCCGCCCGGAGCTGCTCGCGCGGCTCGTGGAGACCGCGAACCGCGCGCTGGACACCGCCGGGCCGGACGGCCAGATCCCGCTCGTCCGGTAGTCAGCGGGTCGCCGGCAATGCCGCGATGGCGGCGGCGCAGCCCAGTACGGCCAGGACGGTCCCGGTGAGGACGAACTTGCGCATGGGGACGCGCACGTCCCAGCGGCGGCACCACTCGAACCACAGCAGCGTCGCCAGCGACCCCCACGGCGTGATCACCGGGCCCACGTTCGTGCCGATGAGCAGGGACAGCAGCTGGTCCCGGTTGGCCTCGGGGACCGCCGACTCCCCCGCGACGTAGGCGGGCAGGTTGTTGAGGACGTTGGAGAGCCCCGCCCCCGCGAACCCGGCCCTGACGGCGCCCGCGGCGCCGTCGTCGCCGCCGACGAGGGAGCGCATCACCTCGTCCAGCCCGTACCGCTCAAGGGTGGGGACGACCAGGAACAGCCCGGTCACGAACACCATCAGCCGCCACGGGACCAGCTCGCCCCGCAGCGCCGACCGGTCGCGGACGGCGAACGCGGCCACCGCCACGACGGCGGCGGCGGTCGCGGCGAGGCCGAGCTGGAGGCCGGTGTGGACGCCCGCGAGGATCGCGCCGATGAACAGCAGGCACGCGGCGCCCGTCGCGGAGAACAGGACGCGGTCGCGGACGGGCGCGACGTCCGGCGGGTCGTAGGTGTCGGCGCCGCGCATGCCGCGCCGCCAGAAGAACGCCCACAGCAGCAGCATGGTGACGGCGAGGACGGCGACCTGCGGCAGCCACATCCGGGCGGCGAACGCGGGGGTCTCCAGGGCCACCCGGTCGGCGGCGAGGAGGTTGGTCAGGTTGGACACGGGCAGCAGCAGGCTCGCGGTGTTGGCCAGCCACACGGTCGTCATGGCGAGCGGCAGCGCGGCGATCCGCGCGCGCGCCGCGAGCGCCAGCATGACCGGCGTCAGCAGCACGGCGGTCGTGTCCAGGTTCAGGAAGACGGTGGTGACCGCCGCGAACCCCACGCACAGCAGGAACAGCGCGGCGTAGTTGCCCCGGCCCGCGCTCGCCATCCGCTGGGCGATCGCGTCGAAGACCCCGGCCTCCTTGGTCAGCTCCGCCAGCACGATGACGCTGAGCAGGAACAGCAGCAGCGGCGCGATGCGCTCGACGCTGTCGCGGGCCGTCGCGGGCGGGAGCAGGCCCGTCGCGACGAAGACCAGCCCGAGGGCCAGCAGCCCCACCCTGACGCGGTCCAGGAGCCCCATGGACCGGACGGCTCGGCGCAGGGTCGCGGGCGGGGACGGCACGCGCGACATGATCCCATAGGCGGCGCGGCGCGGCGTCCGACGGGCCGCGCGGCCCGGTTCTCCACAGGCGGCACGGCGTGCTGAACTCCCCGCCCCCGCACGCGATACTGGCGGCATGACACCCCCCGGTGACCACTCCAGGCAGGAGCGTCCGACCGACTTCTTCATCAGCTACTCGCCCGCCGACGAGCGGTGGGCGTCCTGGATCGCCTGGCAGCTTGAGGCCGCCGGGCACCGGACGATGATGCAGGCGTGGGACTTCGTGCCCGGCACGAACTTCATCGACTTCATGGACCGGGGCCTGTCGGAGGCGAAGGCCGTCGTCGCGGTGCTGTCGAGCAACTACCTGCGCTCCCGCTACGGGCGGCTGGAGTGGATGGCGGCGCTGCGGGCCGACCCCGACGACCCGGCGCGCAAGCTCGTGACGGTCCGCATCGAGGACTGCCCGATCGACGGCCTGCTGTCGACGATCACCTATGTGGACCTCGTCGGCGTCGACGACCCCGACCGGGCGCGCGAGCTGCTGATGCGGCGCATCGGAGAGGCCCTGGCCGGGCACGCCCGCCCGCTGGACGGGCCCGGGTTCCCCGGCGGGCTCTCCCGCCCGCCGCTCGCCGGGCGGGTCGAGGAGGGCCGCGCCGAGCCGCCTCCGGAGCCGCCCGCGCCGACGGGCGAGCGGCCGGTGCGGCGCGCGCCGGTCGCCGCGCCCGCCTTCCCCGCCCGCGACGGCGGCCCCCAGGAGGACCGCGAGCACCTGAGCGTCCTGCACGTGGGCGGCCCACGGTTCGGCCGGACGCTCGCCGAGCCCGGGGAGCCGACGACCGCCAGCGAACTCCAGGACCGCATCTGGAGCGATGTGGCGCGGCTCGCCGACTCCGGCGTCCCGCGCCCCGACCTGCTGGTCGTCACCGGGAACCTCACCCACTCGGGCAGCCGCAAGGAGTTCACCGAGGCGCTGTCGTTCCTGACGAGCCTGCGGGCGCTGCTCGGGCTGGAGGCGCAGCGGGTGGTGGTCGTCCCCGGCACCCACGACGTGACCCGCGCGGCGTGCCAGGCCTACTTCTCCAGCTGCGAGGCCGACGACATCGAGCCGCAGCCGCCGTACTGGCCGAAGTGGCGGCACTTCGCGGGCCTGTTCAAGGAGTTCTACCAGGGCCTCGACTCGCTGATCTTCGACAGCGCGCAGCCGTGGACGCTGTTCCCCGTCCCCGACCTGAAGGTGGCGGTCGCCGGGCTCAACTCCACGCTGCCGCAGACCCACCGCGAGGAGGACCGCTACGGCCGGGTGGGGCAGGCGCAGGCCGCCTGGTTCAACGAGCGGCTCCGCCACTTCGAGGAGGAGGGCTGGCTGCGGCTCGGCGTGGTCGAGCACACCCCGATCGCCGGGGAGCCGGGCGCCCTGCGCGACCCCGAGACCGTCGAGACGCTGCTGGGCGGGCACGTGAACGTGTTCTTCCAGGGCGCGCCCTCGGAGTTCGGCGCGGTGCCGCTGCTGGCCTCGGGCGTCCCGGCCGTCCCCGCGCTCGGGCCCGGCCGCCACCAGATCGTCGTGCTGCGCCGCGACGGCATGGAGCGGTGGATCCCCGAGGACGCCGCGCGCCGGGGCCCCGAGCGGCTGGAGGCCGCCTGGCCGCGGGTGGAGGGAACGTTCCCCCCGCCGTCCGGGCGCGGCGCCGCCGGCCCGGCGCCCGAACTCGGCCCCGGCGGCTCCCCCGCCCCCGGCGGGGCGGGCGAGGACGAGGCCGCCGCCGACCCCGTCGCGCGCCTGCTCGACCGGCTCACCGAGGCCTGCGAGACCCGGTTCGAGCGCGCCACGATCCGGCGCGTCGTCCCGCCCGCGCGCGAGGACGGCCGCGCCGAGACGCCGCACCTGCTGCTCACCCACCTGGAGGACGGGTTCGTCCGGCAGTACCGGATCGGCGCGCACGTCGGCCGGGTCACCGAGGACGACGTGGACGCGTTCGTGCGGCACGTCCACGCCGACGGCGCCGACCACGGGTCCGAGCTGGTCTACCTCGGCCCGGCGCCCGCCCGTTCGCTGCGCGAGGACGCGCTGCGGCGCGGCATCAGGGTGCGCAGCCTCACCGAGTTCCAGGGGCTGCTCGACCTGTCGGAGTACGTCTCCGCGCAGACCGGGCGGCTCGCCTCCGGCGGCCTGTACCCGCCGTCGCTGTACGTCCCGCAGCGCTACCGCGAGCTGGACCGCCTCCGCGCCGACGGCGAGGGCGGGGGCGGGCCCGGCGAGGTCCACGAGGACGTCGTCGGCGAGATGCTGCGGCTGCTGGCCGCCGACCACGGCCGGTTCCTGCTGCTGCTCGGCGACTTCGGGCGGGGCAAGACGTTCTCGCTGCGGGAGCTGGCCCGCCGGATCCCCCAGGAGCTGCCGCACGTCGTCCCGATCCTGATCGAGCTGCGCGCGCTCGACAAGGCGCACTCGGTGGACGGCCTGGTCGCCGCGCACCTGGCCAACCACGGCGAGGAGCTGATCGACCTCAAGGCGTTCCACTACATGCTCCGGCAGGGCCGCATCGTGCTGCTGTTCGACGGGTTCGACGAGCTGGTCACCAGGGTGACCTACGACCAGGCCGCCGACCACCTCGACACGCTGCTGCGGGCCGCCCAGGACAAGGCGAAGATCGTCGTGGCGAGCCGCACCCAGCACTTCAAGTCGCAGGCGCAGGTGCTCACCGCGCTCGGCGAGCGGGTCGGCGTGCTGCCGCACCGGCGCGTGCTCGGGCTGGAGGAGTTCACCCCGTCGCAGGTCCGCTCCTACCTGGTCAACCGGTACGCCGACGAGGAGGCCGCCGACGAGCGGCTCGGGCTGCTGTCGGGCGTGGAGGAGCTGCTCGCGCTCACCCCGAACCCGCGCATGCTCAGCTTCATCGCCGACCTGCCGGGCGACCGGCTGCGCGCCGTCGCGCGGGCCCGCACCACCGTCAGCCCCGCCGACCTGTACGAGGAGATCCTCTCGTCCTGGCTGGAGTACGAGGCCGAGCGGGTCCGCCCGGCGGGCGGCCAGCCGGGCCTGCGGGTCGAGGACATGTGGGAGGCGGTCGGCACGCTCGCGCTGCGGCTGTGGGAGGGCGACGACCGCTTCCTTCGGCTCGCCGAGCTGGCCGACGTCGCCGACACCCTCACCGGCCTCGCCGAGGGGCGGCTGTCGCCGCACCAGGTGACGCACGCCGTCGGCGCGGGCAGCCTGCTCGTCCGCACCGACGAGGGCTTGTTCGGGTTCATCCACGTGTCGGTCATGGAATGGCTCGTCGCCCGGCACATCGCCCGCGAGCTGGACCGGGGCGCCGCGCCCGCCGCGCTCGGACGGCGCGCGCTGTCCCAGCTCACCGTCGACTTCCTGTGCGACCTCGCCGACAACCGCGCCTGCCAGGAGTGGGCCGAGCGCGTCCTCGCCGACCCGGCCGCCGCCGACGCCGCCCGCGCGAACGCCATCCGGATCACCACCCGGCTGCGCACCCCGGCCCGCGCCGACCTGCGCGGCGCCGTCCTGAAGGGCGAGGACCTCTCCTACCGCGACCTCCAGGAGGTCGACCTCACCGGCGCCGACCTCACCGACGCGCTGCTGGTCGGCGCCAACCTCTCGCACGCCGTGCTGCGCGACGCCTCCCTCGCCGGCGCCCGGCTGGACGAGGCGCGGCTCACCGGCGCCGACCTGCGCGGCGCCGACCTGTCCCGGGCCCGGCTCGCCCGCGCCGACCTGCGCGACGTCGCGGTCGAGGGCAGCCGCTGGACGCGCGCCGCGCTCGTCGACGCCGACCTGCCCGACCGGGTCGCCGCCGCGCCCGAGCTGCGCGAGGCGGCGATCGCGCCGGGCCGCCCCGTCGACATCCAGGTCGCGCCCGCCGCCGTCGGCGTGCCCTACGGGTTCCACTTCCAGACGAGCCGCCTGCCGCAGCCGCTCGCCTACAGCCCCGGCGGGTCCGTCCTCGCCGTCGGCAACGAGGACGGCGGCGTCCTGGTCTGCGACGCGGTGACCGGCAGGCCGATCCGCACCCTCCAGGGCCACACCGACCGCGCCTACGCGGTGGCGTTCGACCGCGAGGGCAACGTGCTGGCCAGCGGGTCCGCCGACGGCACCCTCCGGCTGTGGGACCTCGCCACCGGCCACTGCGCGCACGTCCTGGACGTCCACCCCGAGGGCGTGTGGCCCGTGGTGGCCGGCGGCGACGACCTCGTCGCCGCCGGGGACGCCGACGGCGTCGTCCGCGTCTTCGACCTCGCCACCGGCGCCCAGCGCCACCGGTTCGCGGGCCACACCCCGCCCGTCTTCACCGCCGTGTTCGACCCGGCCGGGTCGCTGATGGTCACCGGCGACCAGGGCGGGACGCTGCGCGTCTTCGACCTCGCGACCGGCGCGCTGCGCCGCGAGCTGACCGGCCACCGGGGCGCGGTCTTCCGCGCCGTGTTCCACCCCGGCGGCTCGCTGCTCGCGGCGGGCGACGAGGCCGGCGTCGTCCGGCTCTGGGACATCCGCACCGGCGAGATCCGCCAGGAGCTCATCGGCCACACCGGGCGCGTCTACGCCATCGCCTTCCACCCCGACGGGCGGCTACTGGTCACCGGCGACACCGACGCCTCCGTCCGGCTCTGGGAGGACGGCGCGCACCGCGCCACCCTCACCGGCCACGGCGGCGGCATCTACCAGGCCGCCTTCAGCCCCGACGGCGGTCGCCTGGCCACCGCCGACAGCGCCGGGTCGGTCCGGCTGTGGGACCCGGCGACCGGGCGGCAGCGCGTCGAGCTGGCCGGGCACCGGGGCGCGGTGTGGCCGTTCGCGTTCCGCCCCGACGGCGCGCAGCTCGCCACCAGCAGCAACGACGGCACCGCCCGGCTGTGGGACACCGAGACCGGGCAGTGCCGCCTGGTCCTGCGCGGGCACGGCCGCCGCGTCACCGGCGTCGCCTTCAGCCCCGGCGGCGGCCTGCTGGCCTCCAGCGGCAACGACGGCCTCGTCCGCCTCTGGGACCCGCGCACCGGGCGCCTCGTCCGCGAGCTGCGCGGCGTCGCCGACAACCTCACCTCCGCGCTGTTCAACACCCGCGACTCCCAGCTCGCGACCGCCACCAACGACGGCGGCGTGCACCTGTGGCAGGCGGGCACCGGCACGTTCGAGCGGGAGCTGAACGTCGAGACCGACCACGTGTGGGCGCAGGCGTTCGCGCCGGACGGCGACGTCCTCGCCACCGCCAACGACGACGACAGCGTCCGGCTCTGGTACTGGACGACCGGCCGCGAGATCGTGAACCTCGCCGGGCACCGGGGCCGCGTCCGCTCGATCGACTTCGCGCCGGACGGCGCGCTGGTCGCCACGGGCTGCGACGACGGCCTCGTCCGCCTCTGGGACCCGCGCACCGGCGGGCTCGCCGCCACCCTGCGCGGCCACTCCGACCGCGTCTACCGGGTGGCGTTCGCGCCGTCCGGCGACGTCCTCGCCAGCGCCGGGAACGACGGCACCGTCCGCGTGTGGGACCCGTCCACCGGCGCGACGCTGCACGTCCTGACCGGCCACGCGGGCCGGCTGTGGACGGCCGCGTTCCACCCGTCGGGGAGGCTGCTGGCCAGCGCGGGCGACGACATGGCGGTGCGCCTGTGGGACCCGTCCACCGGCGACCTCCTCCACACCCTCGACGGCCACACCCGCCGCGTCTGGTCGGTGGCCTTCAGCCCCGACGGCACGCTGCTGGCCTCCGCGGGCGACGACGGCGCGATCATCCTCTGGGACGTGGCGGACCCCGCGGCCCCCGTCCGCCGCGCGACCCTCCTCGGCCTCGCCGCGGGCTGGGCCGCCCTCGCGCCCGACGGACGCTACAAGTGGGAGGGCGAGGCCACCGCCGAGTTCTGGTACGCGGTCGGCATGTGCCGCTTCGAACCCGGCGAGCTGGACACCTACCTCCCCGAAGTGCGCCAGGTCCCCCTGGACGCCCCGCTATGACCGCCCCGACCGGGGCCGGCGGCCCGCTGCCGAGGGTCAGAAGGCGAAGACGTGGCCGTACTGGATCCGCGCGAAGCAGTCGTTGGAGATGACCTTCGCGAACGGCCGGATCGACATGCCCCGCCACCACCCCGAAGCGGACGCGGTGACCGGGGCCCGATCCGTGAAGCACCATCTGTCGCGTTGTGGCGGAACCTGCGCGACCTCCCCGTAGGCCAGGTCGAGTTCGTCGCACGCCTGCTGCGCGTCGGGCTGGGGACCGGCCGGGTCGCAGGTCAGGACCATGCGGCGGGCGTCGCCGCGGGTTCCCGGCTCGGGGACGACGCTGAGCGTGATCCTCGTCAGCGGGCCGGGGGCCGCGGCGGCGGACGCGGCGGGGGCCACCGCGCCGCCGGCCACTAACAGGGCCGATCCCAGGACCATGCGAAGCGTGACGCGCGTCATGACATCTCCTTGGAGTCGAAGTCGAGCGGGGCTCCCCCCGGCCCGCCGATATCGCGGAGTGGTTCTGCGGCGGGGCGGGGGGCTTGGTGAGATGACCGGGTGCTCGGCGGGCTGACGGCCGATGCGTCCTGCCCGCCGGCGGTCAGAAGTCGAAGACGTGGCCGTGGGCGATCCGTGCGCAGCCGTCGTTGGTGTAGGTCTGCGAGAAGGGCGGGATCGGTACGCCCCGCCACCGTCCGGACGCGGACGCGGTGACCGGGAGCCAGACCTGGGCGCAGGCCGCCTGCTGCGGCGGAACCCGCGAGATGTCCCCCTTCGCCTTGGCGAGTTCGTCGCACGCCTGCTGCGCGCCGGGCAGGGGGCCGGCGGGGTCGCAGGTCAGGACGGTCCGGCGGGGGGTGCCGGGGGTTCCCGGCTGGGGCACGACGCTGATCGTGATCTCCGTCGCCGGGGCGGGGGCCGCGGCGGCGGTCGCGGCGGGAGTCACCGCGCCGCCACCCGCTAACAGGCCCGATCCCAGGATCGCGCAGAACATGACACGGGTCATGACATCTCCTCAGAACCGTAGTCGAGTAGGCTCAGTACACCACTCCGCCGGACGCCTGCCACGTCCGCAACCGGCCACCGCCGCGCCCGGACGGGGAGTTCAGAAGTCGAAGACGTGACCGCGTCCGATGCGTGCGCAGCCCTCGTTCTGGAAGTCCTGCGAGAAGGACGGGATCGGGATGCCCCGCCACCGTCCTCCTGCGGACGCGGTGACCGGGAGCCAGTCCTGGGGGCAGGTCGCCTGTCGACGCGGAACCGCCGCGACGTTCCCGTTCACCAGCGCGAGTTCGTCGCACGCCTCCTGCGCGTGGGGCAGGGGCCCGCCAGCCGGTTCGCAGGTCAGGACCACGTGGCGGGGGGCGCCTGGAGACCCCTGGTGGGGGACGAGGGCGAGCGTGATCTGCGTACCCGGGTGGGGAGCCTCGGCGGCCGTCGCGGCGGGGGCCGGCGCGCCCATTCCGCCTGCCAACAGGGCCGATCCCAGGATCGCGCGGAGCGTGACACGGGTCATGACATCTCCTCAGAGCCGGAGTCGAGTGGGCTCAGTACACCACTCCGGCGGACGCCCGCCGCGTCCGCAACCGGCCACCTCACGCGCGGGAGGTCAGGGCCTTCCAGAGGGCGTCCACCTGGGACGCGAGGTCGTCGAGGGTGCCGGAGTTGTCGATGACGCGGGTGGCGACGGCGCGGCGCCGCTCGCGGGTGGCCTGGCTCGCCATACGGGCGCGGGCGGCGTCCTCGGTCATGCCCCGGCGGGAGGTGAGCCGGTCGAGGCGGACCTCCTCCGGCGCGTCCACGACCACGACCTCGTCGTAGCGGGACTCCAGCCCGTTCTCGACGAGAAGCGGCACGTCGTGGACGACGACGGCGCCGGCGGGCGCCGCCTCCGTCCGCTGCCGCGTCAGCTCCGCCACCAGCGGGTGGACGATCGCGTTCAGCGCCGCGAGCCGGTCCGGATCGGCGAACACGATCGAGCCGAGCCGCTCCCGGTCCAGTTCCCCCGAGGGCAGCAGGACGCCGTCGCCGAACTCGGCGGCGACGGCGGCGAGCCCGGGGGTGCCGGGCGCGACGACCTCCCGCGCGAGCCGGTCGGCGTCGATGACCACGGCCCCGCGCGCGGCCAGCAGCGCCGCGACCTCGCTCTTGCCCGAACCGATCCCGCCGGTGAGCCCCACGTTCAACACGGGTTTCACCCTAGCCCGTGTCGTTTGGGCCCCGGCCCGCGGCTGTGTTCACTGCGATCTCGGCCCAGCGTGCTCGCCCGCTGATCGACCCTGTGCGGACGCGGCATCGCTTCGCGAGCTTCCCGGTGGCGCCTCGTCTCCCGGTTCGGCCCCACCGCTCAGCCAACGCGCCCGCGTGACAGCCGAGGCCACCTCGACGAGGAACCCCCTAGGTTCCGGGGTTCTCCGCGGCCGGGAGGGGTTTGCGCATGTGGACGAGGGTCAGGTGGGCGGCGACGCGTTCGCGGTGGGTCTCGGTGTAGCCGAGGCCGCGGTACAGGCGCAGCGCGGGTTCGCTGAGGTGGCCGGTGAACAGCACGCAGGCGTCGGCGCGGCCGGCCACCTCGTGCTCCAGGGCCCGCATCAGGTCGCCGCCGATGCCCCGGCCCTGGAGGTCGGGGACGACGACGAGCCGCCCGACCAGGCAGGTGCGGTCGCTGAACTGGGCGCGGACGGCGCCGGCGAGCCGTCCGTCCAGCGTCGCCTTCAGCACCACCGCCTCGCCCGCGAGGAGCTTGCCGAGCTGGTCCAGCGACTCCACCAGCGGCGGCAGGAAGGGGTCGCCGTACAGCTGCGCCTCGCTGACGTAGGCGGCGCGCTGGACGGTCAGCAGCGCGCCCGCGTCCGCGGCGTCCGCCCGCGTGATCGCGACGGTCTGTTCGGTCATGCGCCCGACCCTAGACCCGCGCGGGCCCCGCGCGGGGGTCAGCGGCCGACCCGGATGGTCACCGCGATCGGGTAGTGGTCGGACGCGTCGGAGCGCGGCACGTCGTAGTCGGTGAACATCAGCCCCTCGGAGCCGAGGACCTGGTCGACGCGCTTGCCGTCCGAGCGGGTCGGGGAGGTGTCGGCACCGAGCGCGGCGCTGCGCAGGTCGGTGTCGGTGAGGCCGCTCAGCTCGGGGCTGCCCGGCTCGGCGTTGAAGTCGCCGCCGATGACCGTGCGGGGGGCGCCGCCCCAGGCGCGCACGAGCGCGGCGACCTCGCGGGCCCGCTCGTCGGCCTGGCCGTCGCCGCCCTCCAGGTGCGTGGACCACACGTCCATCGTGGTCTGCCCGACGGCGAGCCGCGCCCACACGTAGCCGCGGATCTGCGACCAGTCGCCCTTGGCCATCCGCCCCGTCCCGGACGAGCGGACCGGCAGCGACGTCAGGATCGCGTTGCCGAACTGGCCGTCGGCGGCGGGCCCCCAGATCAGCTTCATGCCGAGGCGCCGCGACAGCCACACGCCGACGTCGGTGGTGCCCGACAGCAGCGACCCCCGGCTCGCCTCCTGGAGCAGGACGACCTGGGCGCGCTGCCCCTCGATGGTGCGGGCGATGCCCTCGGGGTCGAGCCGGCCGTCCTGGTTGACGGAGTCGTGGATGTTGTAGCTGAGCAGCCGGACCTGCCCGGAGCCCGGGCCGGCCACGGCCTTGCCGTCCGGCGCGGCGACGGTGAACACCAGCGTCCCGGCGAACAGCAGCAGCGCGGCGGCGCCGGCGGTCAGCGCCCGCAGCGGGGCGCGGGCCGGCAGCGGTCCGCCGCGGGCCGCCGCGGCGGCGGCGAGCACGCCCAGCAGGATCCCGGCGAGGCCCGGCAGCGCGTTGTTGGGGAAGGGCAGTGGCGACACCGCGCTGACCTGGTACGGGACGAGGATCAGCGCGACCAGCAGGCCGCCGAGCGCGGCGCCGACGTCGATCCGCCAGGCGGGTCCGCCGGTCCCGGCGCGGCGCAGCGGGGCGCGGCAGGCCACCGCCAGCAGCCACGCCGACAGCACCTGCCCGACGATCACGACGGGCACGACCTCGATGCCGGCGATCGCGTAGGTCCCGGCGACGGACCCGGCGGCGACGCCGAGGACGGTGCCGCCGAGCACGCACACGCCGCCCGGCACGGCCCGCACGGCGAGGCCGGAGGCGAGGAAGGCCAGCGCGAGGCCCTGCCCGACGACGATCACCGCGTGCGCGGCGGTCAGCGACCGCCAGCCGGACGAGGCGACGAACGCCGGGCTGGACAGCACCAGCACCTGGAGTGCCAGGAACGGGCCGATCGCCGCCGCGCCCAGCGCGTCCCGCCAGGAGATGCCGGGCGCGGTGACCGGCCCGGAGGCCAGCTCGCGCCAGAGCGCGCCGGCGCCGAGCAGGACGAACGCGGCGCAGGCCAGCCACGGCCCGGCCCCGGACCGCCACACCGGGTCCCAGGTGGCGAAGCACATGCGGACGGCCGAGTCGGCGGACAGGCCCGCGACCGTCGCGGTCGCGAACCCGACGCCCGACAGGCCGCGCGCGCCCTCGAACAGGGCCGCCACCGCGACCATGCCGATCGCGGTGCCGACGAAGGCCAGCCAGGTCTGCGCGCCGAGCGCCTGGGCGAGCAGCCGGACGGCCAGCAGCCCGCCGACCCCGGCGACCAGCAGCCCGCGCGGCCCGGCGGCGCGGCGCAGCGCCGGCGCCGCGAACCCGGCGAGGTAGACCACCAGCACCGCCAGCGCGGCGAGGCCGTTGCCGGCGTCGTCGGCGAAGTGGTCGATCTGGGGAAGGGAGAAACGCAGGGTCTGCGCGAGCACCGCGACCGTGATCGCGATCAGCGCGAGCCGGGCGGGCCCCTGCGGGACGATCATGGGCCCGGCGGCCGGGCCGGGCTTGGTGCCTGCGTCTGTGGTGGCCAATTGAACAAGAGCTCCCCGGGGGACGAGCGGACCTGCGCGCGACGGCGCCGCGGCCGTGCGGCACTGCGGACTCTATTGCCCTGGCGGGTGTTCCCGCGCGCGAAACGGCCACGGCCGGAGCCCGATCCCAAAAGATCGTTCTCCGGCCGTGGTCTCGGTGTCAGTGACGGGTCACTGGCCGCCGGAGAGCTTCTCCCGCAGGGCCGCGAGCGCCTCGTCGGTGGCGAGGGCGCCACCGGTCGACTCGCTCTCGCCGCCGCCGGAGTAGGAGGTCTCGCCGCCGCCGCCACCGCCGGCACCGCCCGCGGGGGCGGCGTCGGCTTCGGCCTCGGCCTTGCGGGCCTCCTCGATCTGCTTGCGGTGGGCGTCGAAGCGGGCGCGGGCCTCGGCGTACTGCCGCTCCCAGGTCTCGCGCTGCTCGTCGAACCCTTCGAGCCACTCGCCGGTGTCGGCGTCGAAGCCCTCGGGGTACTTGTAGTTGCCCTGCTCGTCGTACTCGGCGGGCATCCCGTACAGCGTCGGGTCGAAGTCCTCTTCCTCGATGGCCGCGGCGCCCTCGTTGGCCTGCTTGAGCGACAGGCTGATGCGGCGCCGGTCGAGGTCGATGTCGATGATCTTCACGAAGATCTCGTCGCCGACCTGGACGACCTGCTCGGGGATCTCCACGTGCCGCTCGGCCAGCTCGGAGATGTGGACCAGGCCCTCGATGCCCTCCTCGACCCGGACGAACGCGCCGAACGGCACCAGCTTGGTGACGCGGCCCGGCACGACCTGGCCGATCTGGTGGGTGCGGGCGAACTGCTGCCACGGGTCTTCCTGGGTGGCCTTGAGCGACAGGGAGACGCGCTCGCGCTCCATGTCGACGTCCAGGACCTCGACCGTGACCTCCTGGCCGACCTCGACGACCTCGGACGGGTGGTCGATGTGCTTCCAGGACAGCTCGGAGACGTGCACGAGCCCGTCCACGCCGCCCAGGTCGACGAACGCGCCGAAGTTGACGATCGAGGAGACGACGCCCTTGCGGACCTGGCCCTTCTGCAGCGTGTTGAGGAAGGTCTGGCGGACCTCGCTCTGCGTCTGCTCCAGCCAGGCGCGGCGGGACAGGACCACGTTGTTGCGGTTCTTGTCCAGCTCGATGATCTTGGCCTCGAGCTCGCGGCCCACGTAGGGCTGCAGGTCGCGGACCCGCCGCATCTCCACCAGCGACGCGGGCAGGAAGCCCCGCAGGCCGATGTCGAGGATGAGGCCGCCCTTGACGACCTCGATGACGGTCCCGGTGACGATGCCGTCCTCGTCCTTGATCTTCTCGATCGTGCCCCAGGCGCGCTCGTACTGGGCGCGCTTCTTGGACAGGATCAGCCGGCCCTCCTTGTCCTCCTTCTGGAGGACGAGGGCCTCGACGTGGTCGCCGACGGTGACGACCTCGTTGGGGTCGACATCGTGCTTGATGGACAGCTCGCGCGAGGGGATGACGCCCTCGGTCTTGTAGCCGATGTCGAGGAGGACCTCGTCACGATCGACCTTGACGACGGTGCCTTCGACAATGTCGCCGTCATTGAAGTACTTGATGGTCTCGTCGATCGCTGCGAGGAAGGCTTCCTCGGACCCGATGTCGTTGACCGCTACCTGCGGGGTGGTCGAGGTGGCCTCGGTGCTGCTCGTCATGTGTCGGCTGGCTCCGGTACGGACATGGAAGTCGTATGGGTTGTGCGCGGAGGGCCGTTATCCGCCCTGCCGAGAACCGGAAGGGGACGCGGGCGGTGCCCCGTCGCTGTACCGAACCGATGTCGCCGACCTGACCGAGCGCGAGCCTGCTCCGTCCGAAGCGCACGCAGGCCCACAGCGCAGCGATCAGGATATGGGACCAATCTCTCGTGGTCAATCCGCATGCGGCCGCTCCCGGCTAGTAAACACGAGCGCGGGCCCTGTACTGCTTGGCGATCCGGTCCTCCGCGGCCCTCGGAATCGTGACCGTGTTCGGGTCGCCGTCAGATGTGTACCGCTCATCGGGGTGCTTGTCCAGATACTCCAGCCAGGCGGTCGAGCAGTACCGCTTGCAGTCGTTCTCGGCGATCTTCCCCTCGGACCGGACGCGGTTGATCGCCCACCGGTCGAACCCCTCGTCGAACGGCGACTCCGACGGCCGCCACCCCGCCAGGAAGATCCCCTGGAAGTGGTACCGCGCGTCCTCGCGCGCCCACGCCTTCTTGCGCGGCGCCGACCCGAACGGGTAGGCGAGCGTGGTGGTGTGCGCGCCGGCGAGGCCGAGGATCTCGTCCTCCATCCCGCCGATCTCGTCGCGGACCTGCTTCTCGGACATGCCGGACAGGTCGGGGTGGGTCGTCGTGTGGTTGCCGAGTTCGAACCCGTGCTGGGCGAGCCACCTGACGCCTGCCGCCGCCTCGGCCCCGCTCAGCTGGAACAGGTCCTTGTTGAGGTAGAACGTCGCGACGGGACGGAACCCGGGGTTCTCCCGCGCCACCCGCTCGATGACCGCGACGGCGGTGTCGGGCTCGGGGTCGCCCCGCGCGTCCAGCCCGAAATGGCCGGGAGTGCTGTCGTCGAAGGTCAGCACCACGGGGTGCCTCCCGGCGGGCACGTCGAACCGGCCGCCGACGAACTCCGCCGCCGTGACGGGGACGTAGCCGCTCCTGGCCAGCCGCGTCAGCTCGTCGTACAGCTCCTTGGACGAGCGGTCCAGCGACAGCTCCGCCTTCTTCATGATCCGGTGGTACATGAGCACCGGCACCTGGCCCAGCTCGTTGGCCTTCGCGGCCACCGCGCCGGGCGCCGCCGCCGGGATCGGCGCCGTGACGGTCGGCGTCGGGCTCACCGGCGTCGCCGAGGAGCCGGCGGGCCGGTCCTTCACCCCGCCCCCGGGAGCCGCCCGCCCGGCCGGCGTCATCGTGCCCGCGGCTCCGGCCTGCGTCGCGGTGGGCTCCTTCTTGTCGCGGTGCCCCCGTCTCTCCCCCGGCAGCGTGAGCCCGAGCACCACGGCACAGATGATCACAACTCCGGCGATCTTGTGTAGGAGAGGCACGTTCCCCCCGTCCTCGACGCGGACCAGGACCTGAAGCACGACCAGGGACAGCGTAGAGCGCCCCGGACATCCACGGACACCTACTCGCTTACCCGCCTGATCTTCACGCACCGCCCCGCCCGCCCACGGGATCCGCCCAAGTCCGAAAACCCCCGGTAAACCCACCCGCGCCGCCGGGGAACACCTCACGACAGAGCAGAACATTCCAGACACGCCGAAGAGACCTGGGCCGACAGAACGGTCACCCAGAACAGACCTTGGGGCAACGGCCCGAGGAGCGGACCTCAGCCGTCACGCGAGCGCGTAACTGACCGGTGGGGGCGAAGCCGAAGGCGGGCCCCCACCGGGAAGATCGCGAAGCGATGCCGCGCTCGCACAAGATCGGTCAGGTGGGCGAGCCGCCAGGCGAGCCCACCTGGGCCGAGATCGAATCAATGAGCAGCGTCCTGCCAGGTGCGGCCGGTGCCCATGGAGACACCGAGGGGGGCGCGGAGTTCGTAGGCGCCGGCCATCCGGGCGCTGACCAGGTCCTTGAGGGCGTCGAGCTCGCCGGGGGCGACCTCGAAGACCAGTTCGTCGTGGACCTGGAGGAGCATCCGGGAGCGCAGGTCGGCGGCGCGCAGGGCGCGGTCGACGTCGAGGCTCGCGACCTTGATGATGTCGGCGGCCGAGCCCTGGATGGGGGCGTTGAGCGCCATCCGCTCGGCCATCTCGCGGCGCTGCCGGTTGTCGGAGTTGAGGTCGGGGAGGTAGCGGCGGCGGCCGAGGATCGTCTCGGTGTAGCCGTCCTGGCGGGCCCTGGCGACGATGTCGTGCAGGTAGTCGCGGACGCCGCCGAACTGCTGGAAGTACTCCTCCATGAGCCCGCGCGCCTCGTCGGGGGAGATGCGGAGCTGCTGGGAGAGCCCGTAGGCCGACAGGCCGTAGGCGAGGCCGTAGTTCATCGCCTTGATGCGGGCGCGCAGCTCGGAGTCGATCTGCTCGGGCGGCAGGCCGAACACGCGGGACGCGGTGATGGTGTGGAAGTCGGCGCCGGAGCCGAACGCCTCCAGCAGCGCCTCGTCCTCCGACAGGTGCGCCATGATCCGCAGTTCGATCTGGGAGTAGTCGGCGGTGAGGAGCGACTCGTAGCCGCCGCCGACGACGAACGCCTCGCGGATCTGGCGGCCCTCGGCGGTGCGGATCGGGATGTTCTGGAGGTTCGGGTCGGTGGAGGACAGCCGGCCGGTGGCGGCGACCATCTGGTTGAAGGTGGTGTGGATGCGCCCGGCGTCGTCGGCCATCGGGATGAGGGAGTCGACGATGCTCTTGAGCTTGGCGACCTCGCGCCAGCGCAGGATGCGCTCCAGGACGGGGTGGCCGTCCTTCTCCAGCAGCGTGGTGAGCGCCTCGGAGTCGGTGGTGTAGCCGGTCTTGGTGCGCTTGGTCTTCGGCAGGTTCAGCTCGTCGAACAGGACCTGCTGCACCTGCTTGGGGGAGCCGAGGTTGAACTCGCGCCCGACCGCCTCGTGGGCGCCGCGCTCCTGCTCCTTGACCTGCGCGCCGAGGGAGGCCGACAGCCCGGACAGGTGGTCGGCGTCGACGGCGATCCCGGCGCGCTCCATCCCGGCGAGGACGCCGACGAGCGGCAGCTCGACCTCGTGCAGGAGGCGGGTGGCGCCGCGCTTGTCGAGGTCGGTGTCCAGGACGTCGGCGAGCTCGGCGACGGCGCGCGCGCGGACGGCGAGCGCCTCGGCGGCCTCCTCCTCGCCGGAGCCGTCGAGGGTGAGCTGGCCGGAGTCCTCGGTCTCGTTGCGCAGCTCGCGGTGCAGGTAGCGCAGGACGAGGTCGGACAGGTCGAAGGTCCGCTGGCCCGGCAGCGCCAGGTAGGCGGCGAGGGCGGTGTCGCTGGTGACGCCGTCCAGGGCCAGGCCGCGCGCGGCGAGCGCGAGCATCGGGCCCTTGGCCTCGTGCAGGGCCTTCGGCCGGGACGCGTCGGCGAGGTAGGCGGCCAGGGCGCGCTCGTCGTCCTCGATCAGCTCGACCGGGTCGAGGTGGACGGCGGGGCCCTTCTTGGACGCCAGCGCGAGCGCGGTCAGCTCGCCGGTGCCGCGCCCCCAGGTGCCGGTGGCGGCGAGGCCGAGCCGGTCGCCGGCGTTGGCCTCCAGCCAGGCGCCGAGCGCGCCGGGCTCCAGCGCCTCCAGCTCGACCTCGAAGCCCTCGTCGGCCTCGGGCTCGGCGGCGGAGATCGAGGAGTACAGGCGCTCGCGCAGCACCCGGAACTGGAGCGAGTCGAAGAGGGTGTGGATCTCCTCGCGGTCCCACTGGCCCATGGCGAGCTGCGGCGGGGTCAGCTCCAGGCCGACCTCGGTGTCGAGCTTGTTGATCTGGTGGTTGCGCAGCACGCCGGCGAGGTGCTCGCGCAGGCTGTCGCCGGCCTTGCCCTTGATCTCCTCGACGCGGTCGACGAGGGTGGCGAGGTCGCCGTACTTGACCAGCCACTTGGCGGCGGTCTTCGGGCCGACGCCGGGGACGCCCGGCAGGTTGTCGCTGCTCTCCCCCACCAGCGCGGCCAGCTCGCGGTAGCGCTCGGGCGGGACGCCGTACTTGGCCTCGACGGCGGCCGGGTCCATCCGGGCCAGCTCGGACACGCCGCGCACCGGGTACAGGATCGTCACGTGCTCGTCGACGAGCTGGAAGGCGTCCCGGTCGCCGGTGACGATCAGGGTGTCGAGGCCGGCCGCGGTGGCCTGCACCGACAGGGTGGCGATGATGTCGTCGGCCTCGAACCCGGCGACCGACATCCGCGGGACGCGCAGCGCGTCCAGCACCTCGAAGATCAGGCTGACCTGGCTGCGGAACTCGTCGGGGGTCTTGGCCCGGCCCGCCTTGTACTCCACGTACTGCTCGTGCCGGAACGTCGGCTCGGAGCGGTCGAAGGCCACCGCGATGTGGGTGGGCTGCTCGTCGCGCAGGACGTTGATGAGCATGGACGTGAAGCCGTACACCGCGTTGGTGGGCTGCCCGTCGGTGGTGGAGAAGTTCTCCACGGGCAGGGCGAAGAACGCCCGGTAGGCCAGGGAGTGCCCGTCGAGCAGGAGGAGCCGGTCACGCTTGTCAGGGGTCGATGCTGTGGTCGCCACACCAGGACTCTAGTCTGCGCCTGGGACACTTTTGCGGAGGCTTCGTGAGCGACACCGGCGGCGAGAGCGCGACCGAGCGGAATGCCAGGATCCTCTCGGGCCTGGACGGTCATTCCTATGGTGACCTGGCTAAGTCCATGGGGATCGAGTTCCTGGAGGGCAGCGCCGAGCGGGTCGTGGGGCGCATGCCGGTCGCGGGGAACACCCAGCCGTACGGGCTGCTGCACGGCGGCGCCTCCTGCGTGCTGGCCGAGACGCTCGGCTCGTCGGGCGCCGCGCTGCACGCCGGCCCGTCCCGCATCGCGGTCGGGATCGAGATCAACGCCACCCACCACCGGTCGGCGAGCGAGGGCTTCGTGACGGGCGTCGCGACCCGCGTGCACGGCGGCCGGACGCTCGCCACCTACGACATCGTGATCACCGACGACCGGGACCGGCGGGTCTGCACCGCGCGCCTGACCTGCATGCTCCGCGATCTCCCCGGCGCCTGATCCGCCGCTTCCTTTGCGGTCGACCGCCCCGGGTCTGTAGCGTGGATCGGAACGGCCCGGGATCACCGAGTAGACAACGTACGCGCCCGGGGAAGGTTCGTACGGCCCCAAAGGTGATCCCGGGCTTCTGCGTGCCCGGCCCCGCCCGCGCCGGGGTCGCGGTTGGGTTGCGATCCGTCGTGGACCGTTCACCCCGTCCGGGGATCGGCCGTACGTTCCGTCCATGCCTCCGATCAAGCGATCCGGTGCCGCGCTCGCGCTCATGCTCGTGCTCGCCGCCGTCCTGTCGGCGGGCTGCTCGGGCTCGGGGGACGGGAGGTCCGCGGCCACCTACGCGATCCCGGCCGAGAAGGTCCGCGAGTCCGAGGCCGCCACGACCGGCAGGACCGGACGCAGCGCCGACATGGAGTTCACCGTGATCGGGTTCCGTGAGCGGATGACGGAGGTGATGGGCACCCACGCCGCCATGGGCGCCCACGGCGCCTTCGCGCGCGTCCGGCTGCTCGCGGTGAACACCGGCCGCGACATCCAGGTCTTCGACACCTGGAAGCAGCGGCTCGTCACCACCGACGGCAGGTCCTACGGGCCCGACGTCAACGCCACCATGATCAAGCGGCAGCCGGAGCGGCTGTCGGTCGGCGCGTCGATGCGCTGCGAGTTCGACCTGTGGTTCGACGTGCCGCGCGGGTCGAAGGCCAAGGCCGTCCGGTTGCAGGGGTCCCCGCCGGTGGGGGCCGTCAGCGACCCCGCCCCCGCCGAGATCCCGCTCCCCTGACCCGCCGCCGGGCGGTCAGCGGTCCAGGACGCGGACGACCGTGCCGAGGATCCTCTCGCGGGGGAAGAGGCCCATCTGCCGCGAGTCCACGCTGTTCCGCGGGTTGTCGCCCAGGAGGACGTAGCCGCCGTCCGGGACTCGTCCGTTCGGCGCCGGTGCGGTGAGCCCGGCCTCCGCGGGCAGGGCGTCGCCCGGCGCGCCCGCGACCCGCTTGATGTACCAGTCGCGGCGGGCCAGCCGACCGGGCGCGCCGCCGCGCGGCACCGGGGGCGCGGGCCACCCGAGGCCGACGACGGGCTGCTCGACGACGACGATCTCGCCCCGCGCGGGGGCGCGGCCGCGCCGCACCAGCACCCGGTCGTCCGAGCGGTAGGTCGGCTCCATGCTCGCGCCCTGGACCGTGACGACCACGAACCGCCTCCGGGCCGAGACGGCCAGCAGCGCGGCGGCGCCGACCACCGCCGCGGCCGCGGCGCCCGTCCGCCGCCCGGTCACGTGTAGCCCTTCGATTGCAGGTCGAACATCCGGAAGTACTCCCCCTTCTTCCGCATGAGCGTCTCGTGGTCGCCGAGTTCGGCGACCGCGCCGTCCTTGATGACCGCGATGCGGTCCGCGTCGCGGACGGCGTTCAGCCGGTGCGAGACCAGGACGCTCGTCGACCTCCGCCGGAGGTCGAGCAGGGTCGTGTGGATCTCGTGCTCGGACTCGGCGTCCAGCCCCGAGGACGGCTCGTCCAGGATCATGAGGTCGCGGTCGGCGCGCAGGAAGGCGCGGGCCAGCGCGATCCGCTGCCACTCGCCGCCGGACAGCACGACGCCCTCCCCCTCGCCGTCCTCCGCCGGGAACATCCTGGTCAGCGGGGTGCCGTAGCCGCCGGGCAGGGAGAGCAGCCGCTCGTGGATCCGCGCCCTGCTCGCCGCCTCGACCACGTGCCGCTCGTCCCGCATCCGGCTCAGGTCGCCGACCGCGATGTTCTCCAGCGCGCTGATGTCGTAGCGCATGTAGTCCTGGAAGACGGCGCTGATGCGCGCCCTCAGCTCGTCGACGTCGAGCCGGGCCAGCTCGACGCCGTCCCAGAGGATCGTCCCCCGGGTCGGGTCGTAGAACCGGCAGAGCAGCTTGACCAGGGTGGACTTGCCCGCGCCGTTCGCGCCGACGATCGCCGTGGCCTCCCCCGGCGGGATCTCCAGGTTCAGGCCGCGCAGCACCCAGGGGTGCTCGTCGGAGTAGCGGAACCAGACGTCGCGGAACTCGATGCGGGGTGCCGGCGGCCACGGGACCGGCGGCGGCGCCGGGGCGGCGCGCGGCCGGGCGACCGCGAGGTCCGGGGCCGCGCGGACCAGGTCCACGTACCCGGCGAGCATCAGCGTGGCCTGGCGCGCGCGGGCGATCTCGTTGGACAGCACGGCGAACGCGCCCTGCAGCCCGGTGATCGAGGCGACGACGACGGTGACGTCCCCGGCGGACAGGCGCCCGTCGAGGGCCGCCGAGACCGACCACACCAGCCCGTACCCGGACACGAGCGCGGCCACGGCTCCGAGGCCGACCTGCATGAGCAGCTCCCGCCCGTCCACGCGCCTGCGGGCCCTGTTGGCCTTGCGCCGCTCCTCGCTCATCCGCCGCCGCAGGAACGCCCCGATGCCGAACAGCCGCACCTCCTTGGCGGCCTCCACGCTCGTGAGGAGCTGCCCGTAGGCGATCTCCCTCCGCTCGACGGGGCCGACCCGCCAGAGCATCCGCACCCGCGCCTTGGCCAGCGCCGTCTCGGCGACCAGCACCGGCACGCCCGCCGCCACGACCAGCAGGGTCAGGACGGGGCTCAGCGTGAACAGGGCGCCCAGGAACCCGGTGACGGTGATCGCGCCCCGCGCCGAGGCGAGCACCCCCTCCAGCACCGAGCCCGGCGCGGCGGACGCCGCCTGCTGGGCCATCCGCAGCCCGTCCAGGGAGCGCGGGTCCTCGAACCGCGCCAGCCCCTTCCAGGCGTTGACGGCGCCGAACAGCTCGTCCTGCGCGAACAGGCTGATCTTCCGGTCCATCTCGGCGCGCAGGTAGACGACGACCTGGGGGCTCAGGGCGTAGACGGCGCCGAGCGCGGTCAACCCGACGGGCAGCCACCCCGGGACGTGCGGGCGCGGCCGCACCAGGCCGTCGAGCAGCAGCTTCGTCAGCCAGGCGATCGCGACGGGGCACACCCCGGCGAACAGCGTGATCGGGACGTACAGCAGCAGCTCGCCCCCGCTCGCCCGGACGGCCAGCCGGACGGCCTCGGTGAGGCACGCGATCGCCGAGCTCCTGGGCGTCCCGGGGACGTCCGCGTCCACCGGCCTAGAACACGACGTCGTTGTCGACGACCACGAGGCGGTTCCGCTCGTCCGGCTCCACCTGGAGGACGGTCGGATACATCCTGACGCCGAACGCCCTGCCGAGCGGGCCGAACGGCTGCTCGCTGACGACGTTGGCGTAGGGGGCGAGCGCGTCGATGAAGCCGCGGCCGTCCGCCCTGTCGCCGACGACCGCGACGAGCAGGCTCTCCCGCGGGTTCGGCAGGCTCTTCGCGTAGTCCACGAACCTCGGCAGCTTCTCGCGGCACGGCTCGCAGTCCGGGGAGAAGAACGCGACGGTGGTCTTTCCCGTGAAAGCGCCGCCGTCGATCTCGACGTCGTCCACGGTGACGGTCGAGAACGGCTCGGCCGGCGTCCCGATCTCGACGAGGGGATTATCGAGCGCCGCCCTCCTGCGCGCCGAAAGCAGGGTGGTGTGCTCACGCAGCCTGCGGATCACGCCGAAGGTCAGCACCAGGTTCAGGACGCACAGAACCGCCGCCAGCGCGGCGACGGCACCCGGAATGGACATGGTTCTCCCCGTTCTGCGAACTGGTTCAGGAACACCGGGAATGGCACTTCACATCGCACCGGCCGCGGAATGGCCGAATGCCGGGCGCGGACCCGGGGCCGACCGCGTGGGCGCCCGGCGGCCGGCCCCGGGCACTCACCCGCGCGTCAGCACTGCGCGCCGGTGTTGTAGCACGAGCCGCAGGTGTAGGGCCCGCCCGCCTGACCGGTCCAGCAGCAGTTGCGGAAGTAGATCCACCTCGGGGCGTAGCTTCCGGTCCCGTGGCATCCGCAGGTCTGCGTGAAGCAGTCCCCGGCCGCGGCCGTCACCTTCGGCGCGAAGATCTCCAGTGCCCGGTCGCTGAGTTTCGCGAGCATCGGCGTCCTCCTCTCAAGGAAAGGTAACTGGTGTTCTCGCCGGCCAGATCAGTAGAACATCCCGGTTGTTACAGGGCAAGAACGACGCATTCCCAAGAGAACGCGCCATTGCATTTCGCCGTCGATCGAAACAGCGAGGCCATCGCTAAAGGAGATCGGAACACATGTTGACCTGGGTGAATTCGCACTTCCCCGACGAATGAGCCTCGATGGTTCTCACGGAAAGCGAAGCGGCGCCACCGAGCGCGATGGTTCTAACGCCCGGCTCAACGCCGGAGTCCGGGGTCACAAACCCGGTGCCGCGCGGGCGCGGGCACCTGGAGACAGCGGAACGCCCGCCGTTCCCGGACGGACCGGGAACCGGCGGGCGCTCCACACGGGTCGCCTGCGCGGCGCGCGCTACCCCGCGTCGTCCGAGGACGGCGCGTCGGGGCGCGTGGCGCGAGGGGCCGCCTCAGAGCCGGAGGAGCCCTTCCCGCCCTTGGCGGACGCCTCGCCGTCGCCCAGGTCGCCGCCCAGGTAGGCCGCGCGGACCTCGGGGTCGTCCAGCAGGTCCCCGGCGGGCGCCGTCTTCACCACCCGGCCGGTCTCCAGCACGTACGCGCGGTGCGCGATCTGGAGGGCCTGCTGGGCGTTCTGCTCGACCAGCAGCACGGTGGTGCCGCGCCGGTTGATCTCCTGGATGATCGTGAAGATCTGCTGCACGAGCATCGGCGCGAGCCCCATGGACGGCTCGTCCAGCAGCAGCACCTTCGGCTTGGCCATGAGCGCCCGCCCGATCGCGAGCATCTGCTGCTCGCCGCCGGACATCGTGCCGCCCGCCTGCGACTTGCGCTCGGCGAGCCGCGGGAACAGCTCGTAGGCCTCGGCGAGCTCCTTGGAGGGGTCGTCCTTGCGGGCGTAGGCGCCCATCAGGAGGTTCTCCTCCACCGTCATGCCGGGGAAGATCCCCCGGCCCTCCGGCGCCTGCCCGATCCCGACGAGGACCCGCTTGTGGCCCGCCATCGAGCTGATGTCGCCGCCGTCGAAGCGGATCGCCCCCGACGTCAGCGAGCGCAGCCCCGAGATCGTCTTCAGCGTGGTCGTCTTCCCGGCGCCGTTGGCGCCGATCAGCGTCACGATCTCGCCCTGGTCGACCGACGCGGTGATGCCCTTGAGCGCCGCGATCTTTCCGTAGTGGACGTGGATGTCCTCGATCTCAAGAAGCATCGGCCGGAGCCCCCAGATACGCCTCGATGACCCGCGGGTCGTTCTGCACCTCGGCTGGCAGCCCGTCGGCGATCTTCTGGCCGAAGTCCAGCACCGCGACCCGGTCGCTGATCCCCATCACGAGGCTCATGTCGTGCTCGATCAGCAGCACCGTGACGCCGGTGTCGCGGATCGTGCGGATCAGCTCCTGGAGCGCGACCTTCTCCGCCGGGTTCATGCCGGCGGCCGGCTCGTCCAGCAGCAGCAGCTTCGGGTCCGTGCCGAGCGCCCGCGCGATCTCCAGCCGCCGCTGGTCGCCGTAGGGGAGGTTCTTCGCGGCCTCGCCGGCCCGGTGCGAGATCCCCACCAGCTCCAGCAGCTCGCGGGCCCGCTCGCGGCCCTGGCGCTCCTCGCGCCGGTGCCACGGCAGGCCGAGCGACGCCCCGGCGATGCCCGTCCGGTGGTGGGTGTCGGTGCCCACCAGGATGTTCTCCAGCGCCGTCATGTTGTGGAACAGCCGCACGTTCTGGAAGGTCCGGGCGACGCCGAGCTTGGTGACGCGGTAGCGCTTCTTGCCGTCGATCCGCTTGCCGTCGAACACCACCTGGCCCTCGCTCGGCCGGTAGACGCCGGTGGTCACGTTGAACACCGTCGTCTTGCCGGCCCCGTTCGGGCCGATCAGCGCGAAGATCTCGCCCTTGCCGATCCTGATGTCGACCTTGTTCAGGGCGACGACGCCGCCGAAGCGCATGACGATCTCACGCAGCTCCAGCACCGGCGTCCGCCCGCTCGCCTCGGTCACTTGCCCACCTCCCCGGCGGCGGCGGCCTGGCCGGGCCCGGCCACCTCGGCTCCCATACTGCCCATGCCGCCGGTGCCCTCCGCCAGCTCGGCCTTGCGGCGGCGGGAGGGCCACAGCCCCTCCGGACGGAAGATCATCATCAGCACCAGCGCGGCACCGAAGATCAGCATCCGGTAGTCCTGCATGAACCGGAACCGCTCGGGCAGCCACGCCACCACGAAGGCGCCCAGCATCACGCCCGGGATGTTGCCCGAGCCGCCCAGCACCACGCCCGCGAGGATCAGGGCCGACACCAGGAACGTGAAGTTGTCGGGGTTGATCGAGGTCTGCTTGCCGGCGAACACCACGCCGCCGCTGCCGCCGATCGCCGCGCCGATCGCGAACGCCGCGAGCTTGAACTTGAACGTCGGCACGCCCATCAGCTCGGCCGCGTCCTCGTCCTCGCGGATCGCCGCCCAGGCGCGGCCCACCCGCGACCGGTCCAGCCGCTTCACGAAGATGATCGTCAAGATGATGAAGAACAGCAGCAGGTAGTAGTACGGCCGCGAGTCCAGCAGCCCGTACTTCAGCGGCTGCACGCCCATGATCTCGAACTCCGACAGCGTCGGGGGGTGCGGGATGCCCTGGATGCCGCGCGGGCCGTTGACGTAGGAGCTGTTCTGGGCCGTCACCCTGACGATCTCACCGAAGCCGAGCGTGACGATCGCCAGGTAGTCGCCGCGCAACCGCAGCGTCGGCGCGCCGAGGATGACCCCCGCCAGCGCCGAGAACACGATCGCGAGGACGAGCGTCTCCCAGAACGACCAGCCGTGCTTCGAGGCGAAGATCGCGATGGTGTAGCCGCCGACCGCGTAGAACGCCACATACCCGAGGTCGAGGAGGCCGGCCATGCCGACCACCACGTTCAGGCCGAGCGCCAGCAGCACGTAGATGGCGATCTGGTCGCTCAGCATCGACGCCCAGTCGGTGCTGCTCGGCGCCATGAACGAGCCGATCGTCTGGTTCGGCAGCAGCAGCGCGCCGATGACGAGCAGGAGGTAGACGCTCCAGCGCGCCCAGCCGGGCGCGTCCGCCCACGCGTCGCGGGCGCGGTCGAGCGAGAGGCCCGACGCCGCGGAGTTCGCGTTCGCCTTCTTGGAGAGGTTCATGCGCGCGCCTGCTGGAGTGACTCACCGAAGATTCCGGTGGGACGGAACATCAGGACGAGGATGAGCAGGGAGAACGCGACGACGTCCCGCCATCCCGAGCCGAAGAAGCTGGAACCGTAGGTCTCCAGCAGCCCCAGCACGAAGCCGCCGGCCAGCGCCCCGCGGATGTTGCCGATCCCGCCGAGCACCGCCGCCGTGAACGCCTTGATGCCGAGCAGGAACCCGACGAAGTAGTCGGTCTGCTCGATGCGCACGATGTAGAGGGCCGCGGCGACGCCCGCCATGATGCCGCCGATCAGGAACGTCGTCTGGACGACCCGGTCGATGTTCACGCCCATGAGCACCGCGGTCTCCGGGTCCTGCGCGGTCGAGCGGATGCCGCGGCCGAGCTTGGTCCGGTTCACGAACTGGTCGAGGGCGATCATCATCAGGACGGCGCCGACGAACACGATCAGCTTGTCGTTGCTGACGTGGATCGGCCCGATGTCGATGACCGTCTTGAGCTTCCGGAAGTGCTCGTTGACGGGAAGCTTGCCGCCCGACTTGGAGGTGCCGAACACGTGGCGGATGATCACCGTGCCGAACAGCTGCTGGATGAAGATCGACGCACCGATCGCCGAGATCAGCGCCGCGAGCCGCGACGCCCCTCTCTTCCGGAGCGGTCTGTACGCCGTCACCTCCAGGAGCATGGCGCTACCGCCGGCCACCGCCCCGGCGACCACGGCCATGATCACAACGACGCCGATCAGGGCGAACCCGCCGACCTGGTCGACGCCCATGGACCGGACCGTCCACAGCGCGGCGAACGTACCGATCATGAAGACGTCGGCGTGCGCGAAGTTGATCAGACGGAGCACGCCGTAGACCATCGTGTAGCCGAGCGCCACCAGCGCGTAGATCGCGCCCAGCGACAGCCCGTCGACGGTCGACGGCCAGAATTGATTGATGAAGTCGTCGAGCACCTTTGGTCGCCTTTGGTAAAAGGAGCGGGAGCGCTGTAGCGCTCCCGCTCCCGCTCCATCAGGGGCCCCCCGGAACGGGGGAAGGGTCGGGCAGGGCGTGGTGACGCCTACGCGACCTTGGCCTCCTTGCTGTTGCCGAGCAGCGGAATCGTGTTGTTCTTCACCTCGTAGATGAAGATGTCCTGCGCCGCCAGCTCACCGTGTTCGTCGAACTTGATCGGCTTGCCGACCCCCTGGAAGCTCACCGTCTTCAGGGCGTCGTTGATGTCCTCGGTCGTCTTCTTGCCGGACTTGATCGCCTCGATGAACGCCGTCGCCGCGTCGAAGCCCTCGGTCGAGTAGATCGCGACCTCGGTGTTGAACTTGGCCTTGTAGTCGGCCGCGAACTTCTTGGCCTTCTCGTTGGTCTTGCCCGTGGCGTCGATCAGGCAGCCGCAGCTCAGCAGCGCGCCCTGCGCGTTCTGCTGGCCGGCGCCCTCGACCAGGCCCGTCGCCAGCGAACCGTCGCCCGACATCATCTTGCCCTTGTAGCCGCCCTCGCGGAGCTGCTTGAACAGCCGGCCCGCGACCGCGTAGTAGCCGCCGAAGTACACCGCGTCCGGCTTCGCCTGGTTGATCTTGTTGACGGTCGAGGAGTAGTCCGTCCCCTTGTCGTTCACGGCGTCGCTCTGGACCGTCGCGCCCTTGGCCTGCACGGCCTTGCCGACCGCGTCCGCCAGGCCCTTGCCGTAGTCCTGGTTGTCGGAGACCGTGAAGAGCTTCTTCACCCCCGCGTTCGTCAGGAACTCGCCGGCGCCGGCGCTCTGCACCGCGTCGTCGGCCACCACGCGGTGCCAGTACTTCCAGCCCTTCTCGGCGAGCGTGATCTGCGTCGCCGACGGCGTGACGCTCGGCACCTTCGCCTCGTTCAGGATGGGGTTGGCCGCCTGCGACTCACCCGAGAACGCCGGGCCGATGAGGCCGACGATCTTGTCGTTCTTGATCGCGCCCTGCACCTGGGTCGTCGCCTGCTCGGCCTTGCCCTGGGTGTCGTACTTCTTCAGCTTGATCTTGATCTTCGGGTTGGTGGCGTTGTACTGGTCCACCGCCAGCGTCGCGCCCTGCCAGGGCGGGACCACCAGACCCGAGTTCTCACCGGTCAGGTCGCCCATGAATCCGATCGTGACCTCGTCGCCACCGGAGCCACCGTCGTCGTCACTGCAGGACACGGCGCCGAGCGCGAGCACCGCGCTCACCGCCATCGCGCCGGTCACCCTCATCTTGTTGCGCCGCAAGGTGCCCAACCTTTCCATCCGGATCCGGCAGGGGATCGGGTACGAGTGAAACCCCGACGCCGACCTCTGGTGGAGGAATCGGTCACTCGGGGACCAGCTATGTCGTACACCGTGGAGCCGTCCCAGATCAGCACCCCCGGATAGAAGGGTTACTCGTTCGTTACTCCCCCGTGCCCATCTGATACAGGGCATTGCCAGGGACGATTACGAAACGTGAACACAGCGGGTTGCACAAGGTACCCGCGTGAAACCTTGACAACACGAAGCGTGACTGGGAGTGGAGTCAGCCCGCGGCGGGCTCGTCGCGCCCGGGGCCGCCGCCGCTCGCCCCGGCCACCACGGCCTCGGCGACGGCGCGCATCGTCAGCCTGCGGTCCATCGAGGTCTTCTGGATCCAGCGGAACGCCTCGGGCTCGGTCCAGCCGTTGGCCTCCTGGAGCAGGCCCTTGGCGCGATCCACGAGCTTGCGGGTCTCCAGGCGGTCCTGGAGGCCGGCGACCTCCGCCTCCAGCGCGCGCAGCTCGGTGTAGCGGCTGAGGGCCATCTCGATCGCGGGCGCCAGGTCGCTCTTGGAGAACGGCTTGACGAGGTAGGCCATCGCCCCGGCGTCGGTCGCCCGCTGGACGAGCTCGCGCTGGGAGAACGCGGTGAGGATCACGACGGGGGCGATCCGGTCCGCCGAGATCCGCTCGGCCGCCGAGATCCCGTCCAGGACGGGCATCTTGACGTCCAGGATCACCAGGTCGGGCCGGAGCTCGCCGGCCAGCCGCACGGCGTTCTCGCCGTCGCCGGCCTCGCCCACGACCTCGTAGCCGTCCTCCTGAAGCATCTCCTTCAGGTCCAGCCGGATCAGGGCCTCGTCTTCCGCGATCACCACGCGCCGAGCACTCTCCACGCGCACGAGCCTACCGGGACCCGCTACGCTGGTCTTGGTCAGGGCGCCCTCTGCGCGTGGGCGGAGCACCAAAGCCAGCATGTCCGTTTTAATGGGACATGAGCCCCGATATCCCAATGGCAGAGGAAGCGGTCTCAAACACCGTTTAGTGTGGGTTCGAATCCCACTCGGGGCACCTCTCTCCCCCGCCCCCTCCTGCGCGGCGACCCTCTTCCCGCACCCGCGAAACCCTCATTGGCCTGCGAAGACGTCGTGCTGCCCGAGCGGGGCGCGGTGGCGGCCGCGGTCAGATCCGGCCGGTCAAGGCAATGAGGCGCCGCGCGGGGTTTCCGGAGCGACGTGGAAATGAGACCGCGTGGTGATTTCGCACACGCGCCGCATACGGCGCCCGCAGCGCCCACGGCGCCCACGGCGTCCGTGGGGCCTGCGGCGGACGCCGCGGCCGGGGCTGGGCGGCGCGGCGTCCGTGGCGAGACGGGGAGCGTGAGGCGGATCGGCGCGGATCGGCGCGGATCGGCGCGGATCAGTAGGGCGTGTCGCCGATGTTGTGGACGCGCAGGGCGTTGGTGGAGCCGGCCGTGCCGGGGGGCGAGCCCGCCACCACGACGACGCGGTCGCCCTTCTGGCAGCGCCCGATCTCCACGAGCGCGTGGTCGACCTGGCCGACCATGTCGTCGGTGTGGTTGACCTCCGGGACGATGAAGGTCTCCACGCCCCAGACGTGCGCCAGGCGGCCCCGGACGGCGGGCACCGAGGTGAAGGCGAGCAGCGGGATCGGCGACCGGTAGCGCGACAGGCGGCGGGCCGTCTCGCCGGACATCGTGAACGCGACCAGCGCCTCGGCGCCGACGGTGGCACCGACCTCGGCGGCGGCGCGGGCGATGGCCCCGCCGACGGTCTCGGGGATGCGGTCGAGGGTGTGGGTGGCGTGCAGCGCGGCCTCCTCGGCCGTGCTGACGATGCGGCTCATCGTCAGCACGGACTCGATCGGGTACTGGCCGACGCTGGTCTCGCCGGAGAGCATGACGGCGTCGGCGCCCTCGAAGACGGCGTTGGCGACGTCAGAGGTCTCGGCGCGGGTCGGCCGGGGCGCGGAGATCATCGATTCGAGCATCTGGGTGGCGACGATGACCGGGCGGGCCTTCTCGCGGCACAGCTCGATGGCGCGCTTCTGGACGATCGGGACCTGCTCCAGCGGCATCTCGACGCCGAGGTCGCCGCGCGCGACCATGATGCCGTCGAAGGCGGCGACGATCTCGGGGAGGCGCTCGACGGCCTGGGGCTTCTCGATCTTGCCGATGAGGGGAACGCGGACGCCCTCCTCCTCCATGATCTGGTAGCAGATGTCGGCGTCGGCGGGGGTCCGCACGAAGGAGAGCGCGACCATGTCGACGCCGAGCCGCAGCGCCCAGCGCAGGTCGGCCTCGTCCTTCTCGGTGAGGGCGGGGACGCTGACGGGGACGCCGGGCAGGTTGAGGCCCTTGTTGTCGGACACCATGCCGCCCACGGTGACGGTGGTGTGGACGCGCGGCCCGTCGACGCTCACGACCTCCAGGCCGACGCGCCCGTCGTCGATGAGGACGGTGTCACCGGGGCTGACGTCGCCCGGGAGGCCCTGGTAGGTGGTGGAGACCTCGCGGCGGGTGCCCGGGATGTCCTCGGTGGTGATGGTGAACTCGTCGCCGAGGGTGAGGCGGACGGGGCCGTCGGGGAACCGGCCGATGCGGATCTTGGGGCCCTGCAGGTCGGCCAGGACGCCGACGCCGCGTCCGGTGGCCTCCGCCGCCGCCCGGATCCGGTGGTAGACCTCCTCGTGGACGGCGTGCTCGCCGTGGCTCATATTGAGTCTGGCGACGTCGATGCCGGCCTCGACGAGGGCGGTGATCTGCTCGGGGCCGGAGCAGGCGGGACCGATGGTGCTGACAATCTTCGCTCGACGGGTCACTTGCACAACCGTAACTTAGTTACCCGCCGGTACGGATATAAGTGCAGGATGTGGTCACCTCGGGTTCACCGATTGGTCTAGGTCAGAGGTCTAGACCAGAAGTGGCCGTCTCACCCTTCGAACACCTCGACGGCGGTCCGGCAGAACGCCGCGAGGTCGCCCGGCCGCCTGCTGGACACGAGGACGTTGGGCCCGGCCGCGCAGATCCTCACCTCCTCGTCCACCCAGGTGGCGCCCGCGTTGCGCAGGTCGGTCCGCAGGCTCGGCCAGGAGGTCATCGTGCGGCCCCGGACCACGTCGGCCTCGATGAGCGTCCAGGGCGCGTGGCAGATGACGGCGACGGGCTTGCCCGCCTCGAAGAACGCCCGGGCGAAGCCCACGGCGCGGGGGTCGGTGCGCAGGAAGTCGGGGTTGGCGACCCCGCCGGGCAGGACGAGCGCGTCGAAGGCGTCCTGCCCGGACACCTCCACGGTCGTGTCGACGGGGAAGGTGTCGGCCTTGTCGAGGTGGTCGAAGGCCTGGATACGTCCGGACTGCGTGGAGACGAGGCGCGGCGTCCAGCCCGCCTTCTCGACGGCCTTCCACGGCTCGGTGAGCTCCACCTGCTCGGTGCCCTCGGGGGCGCAGAGGAACGCGATGGTCCTGACGTGCGGATCTGTCGGCATGTTGTCCTCCCTCCCCATGGCCCCTGCCCATGGATCGCGATGGTATGCAGGAGGCATGAACCCGACCGGCTATCGCGAGACGCCGCTCCAGGTCGCGGGGCTGGTGTGCGCCTGGGAGGCCGCGCTGCCCCCCGGCGCCGACCCGTACCTGCAGCGCGTGGTGCCGGACGGGTGCATGGACCTGATCTGGTCGCAGGAGGGGATCATGGTGGCCGGGCCCGACACCGGCCCGGCCCCGGCGCTGCTGCGTCCGGGCGACGCGATGGTCGCGGTCCGGTTCGGGCCGGGCGCGGCGCCGCCGGTGCTGGGGGTGCCGGCCGACGCCGTCCGGGACGTGCGGCCGCCGTTGCGGGAGCTGTGGGGCACGGAGGCCGACCGGCTCGCGGAGGCGGTCGCGGCCGCGCGGACGGCGCGGGAGCGCGGCGCGGTGCTGGTGGCGGCGGTGGCGGCGCGCGCGGCGGCGGCCGGGCCCGCCGATCCGCTGGTGCCCGCGGTGGTGCGGGGCCTGGCGCACGGGTCGGTCCGGGCGGTCTCCGACGAGCTGGGCGTGGGCGAGCGGCAGCTCCGGCGCCGGTCGCTGGCGGCGTTCGGGTACGGGCCGAAGACGCTCCAGCGCGTCCTGCGGTTCCAGCGGGCGCTGCGGCTGGCGCGCACCGGGGGGCCGCTCGCGGACGTGGCGTACGCGGCGGGCTACGCCGACCAGGCGCACCTCGCGCACGAGGTGCGGGACCTGGGGGGCGAGCCCATCCGCGCCCTCCTGTGACCCTCCGGGGGCGTCAGGGCTTGAGCCTGCCGTACGCCTTCAGCGTGCGGAGGCGCTCGACGGTCAGGAACCCCCGCCAGTCGTGGCGGGTGACCGGCGTCCAGACGGGGAAGTTGACGTCCCAGCCGCCGTGCTCGCCCCGCGCGTCGATCAGCGCGTCCAGGTGCGCGTCGATGACCTCGGCGGTGAACAGGCGCCGCCCGAGGCCGCCGGGGGCGGGGGCGAAGTCGAGCGGGGAGTGCACCGCGCCCTCGGCGGACGGGTCGAGGGTCGCCGGCGCGGCGAGCGCGTCGCGGACGCGGGCGAAGGCGGCCTCCGCGCGGTCGCGGTCGGGGACGTGGTCGAGGAACATCAGGATGGCCAGGGCGTCGTAGGGGCCGGGCTCGGCGCCCTCGTCCTCCAGGTGCCGCCAGCAGAACGCGGTGGCGGGCCCGAGCCACGGGTGGTCGGATCCGGCGCGGTGGAGCAGGCCCGCGAGCGAGGCGGTGGGGTTGATCGTGCCGCGCTCCTCGCCGGAGGACTGCCACCACGGGCCGTGCGGCGTCTCCCGGACGGAGGGCAGCACGAACGGCACTCCCCCGTCCTCGTAGGTGATGGACGCCAGGTGGTCCCCGATGCGCGCCACGGCGGGGTCGTCGCTCGCGCCCGCCTGGTGGAGGATCTCCAGGGCGTGCTGCGCGGGGACGGGCTGGCTGCCCTCGCCGCGCAGGTCGGGTTCGAGGGCGTGCCCGTATCCGCCGTCGGGGTTCTCGTAGGGGCGGAGCGCGGCCAGCACGGGCTCGGCGCGCCCGCCGCGGAAGTGCAGGGCGAAGCGGTGGCGGTCTATGAGGCGCCCGTCGCGCAGCAGGCACTCCTCGGCGCGGGCCAGGTCGGCGTCGTTCAGAACCTTCATGGGCCCCACGCTAGGGCGGCCGCCGCGAACCGGTCTTGTAGGAAACGGACACCGCCGCGGACGCCCGCGGCGTGGGTGGGCCCGGCCACCCCAGCGGTGGGTGGCCGGGCCCCTGATGTCCCGCGTGCGGGGTGCGGGAGTCCGCGCGACCTGCGGCGACACGGTGACCGGCGCCGCCTGCCGGTGTCCGGCCGTCGCGTGGCCGAACGTAGCCGACCGCATCGGGGAGCACAAGTTGACGCGCGCGCCCCACGCGTCGCACCTGCCCCGACGCCGCCTCGCGCGGGGCGGTCACACCTTCGCCTCCGACCACTGGACGCGCGACCCGAACAGGACCCGCAGGGCGCGCTGCGCCTCGGCCAGGTCGGTGCAGGGCGGCTTGCCGCCGACCCGGAGGCGGCCCTCGTGGACGGTGCCGTCGTCCTCGGTGCGGCGGACGAGGAAGCGCACCGCCCACTGGTCCTTCCTGGCCCAGAACGTCGCCTGGACGACGGCGTCCCGGTCCAGGAGCCAGCTTCCGTCGCGTCCGAGCAGCTCGGCGGGCGTGCTGTCGAGGAGCCTCCCGATCCGCTCCCGGACCGGGAGGGTGGACATGCCGCCGCGCATCGCCTCGGCCGCCGAGATCCGCACGAACAGCACGCCGACGTCCAGGACGAGCGCGTCGTAGAAGTCGCCGTCCTCCTCCACCCCGTACAGCACGCCCACGAGGTCGACGGAGGCCCGGCCGGGCGCCTCGGGGCGGTGGGCGGGGTCGGCGCCCCACCCGGTCAGCCAGTCGCGGAGCGCCGGGACGTGCGCGGGGCCGAACACGTCGGGGACGACGGCCACCAGGTCGATCACGGTGCCGTCCGGGCCGGTGAGCGCGACGGGCTCGCCCGACCAGGAGAGCCGGGCGGCGACCCGTCCGGACGCCAGCAGCGCGGAGGTGACGAGCGCGCGCAGGTGCCCCACGAGCGCCTCGGGCCGCTCCCGGGTGCCGCCGGACAGCTCCCGGCCCAGCGCCGGCCCGGCGCCGCGCTCCAGGTCGGCGAGGACCGTCCCGAGCGCGGCCGGGCTGGTGCCCCCGGTGCGCTCGGCGGCGGTGAGCAGGTCCAGCGCGGCCTCGTCGGCCTGGAGCCGGGCGGTGCGGGCGGCGAGGTCGTCCCAGCCGAGCGCGGTGGCGTCGGCGCCGAACATCGCGGCGCCCAGCCGCTCCCCGAGTGCGGCCGGGTCGGTGAGGAGGGCGGTCGCGGGACGGGCGTCGGGGACGAGCCCGTCCGGTTCGGGGCAGGCCGCGATGGCCCTGAGCCGTTCGGCGAGCGTCGGGTGCGAGTCGTAGGGGTCGCGCTCCTCCGGCTCGTCCAGCACCTGGCCCAGTTCGGCGAGGCGGACCGGTTCGGCGAGCACGGCGCGGAACCCGCCGAGCAGGTCGGCGGGGACCAGGCCGTAGCGGGCGCCGGGCGCGGCGAGGCGGTTCAGGAAGAACGCCCAGGCGGCGGCGGTGACGCGGACGGACCGGAGCGCGGCCGCGGCGGCCTCCCGCCCCGACAGCTCGACCATGAACCGGTCGGCCTCGATCTCCTGGGAGCGCCGCACCGCCTGCGACACCCGGAAGTAGACCTTCGCGTACCCGGTGAAGACCTTCCCCAGGACGGCGCTGAGCCCGCCGCCGCCCTCCAGCGCGCCGAGCGTGCGCTCCAGCGCGACCGAGCCGCGGTAGGTGATGCCGCCGAGCCGGGTGTGCCGCCCGCCGTAGTGGCCGAGCTCGTGGCCGAGGACGGCGCGGAGCTGGGCGACCGTGAGCGCCTCGACCAGCGGCACCCCGACGATCATGTAGCGGCGGCGGGCGGCGAGGCCGAACCAGCGGGTCTCCTCGCTCACCGCGGCGTTCACGTCCGGGACGAACCGGACCTCGTCGGGCGGGCGGGTGCCGATCCGCCCGGCCAGCTCGTCGATCGCGGCCCACAGCGCGGGCTCCTCGGCCCGTCCGGCGGGCAGGCCGCCGGGCGGCTCGGGACGGTGCCTGGACGCCTTGACCAGCGCGCCGAGCAGCGGCACCGACACCACCAGCATGCCCACGCCGATCTTGACGGTGGCGAGGCCGGGGGCGCGGACCATGAGGTGGAGCGCCAGCCCGGCGACGGCGAACACGGCGAGGGTGAGCAGGTAGTAGCCCGCGAGCAGCGCGACGGCCACGGCGGCGCGTAAGGAGGTCTTCACAGGGGGTTCTCATCGCTACCGGGTCCCGCGACGCGAGACGATCTTCAGGGTGCCGAAATGGTAGCGGGGCCCGGCGCGGGCGTCCCCCGGTTCTCCGGTGCGCGATCTTCTAGTCGCAGCCGGCCCAGGACGCCGACTCGTCGAGGGTCTCGAACCGCTCGGTGAGGCTGAACCAGTTGCCCGAGTCGTCGCGGAAGATGGCCTCGATCCCGTAGGGGCGGCGCTCGGGCCGCTGGACGAACGTGACGCCCTTCGCCGACAGCTCCTCGTAGGTCGCCTGGCAGTCGTCGGCCGTGAACGCCCCCGCGCCGAGGACGCCCTTGGCCAGCAGCGCCCTGAACCGCTCGGCGGAGGCGGGGTCCATCGACGGCGGCCCCGGCACCATCAGCGCGATCTTGAGGTCGGGCTGGTCCTTGGTGCCGACCGTGACCCAGCGCATCCCGCCCTCGCCGAGCGTGCGGTCGTCGCGGACCTCCAGCCCGAGCCTGCCGGTGAAGAACTCCAGGGCCGAGTCCTGGTCGAGCACCCAGACGGTGGCCAGGCCGAGCGCGGTGATCATGTTCGTGCTCCCTTCGCGGACGTCATCGGGGAGGTTCCCCGGCTGGTCACGCTAGGTCCCGCCGGGGCGGCCGGACTTCTTCAAAATTGCTACCGGCCCGACCGGAACCCCTGTCAGGCGCGGAAGCCGCCCGCCCAGAACATCACGAAGCAGCCGGGGACCGGGTCGGGGGCCGTGCGGCGGGCGCCCGCGCGGAACTGCGTGGGCGTCATCCCCTCCATCTGCTTGAACCGCGTGCAGAACGTGCCGAGGCTGCTGAACCCGACCCGCATGCAGATGTCGGTGACGGTCAGGTCGGCCGAGCGGAGCAGGTCCTTGGAGCGCTCGATGCGGCGGCGGGCGAGGTAGCGGCCGGGCGTCTCCCCGTAGGCGTCGCGGAACAGCCGGACGAAGTGGTACGGCGAGTACCCGGCGCGCGCGGCGACGGCGGCGACGTCGAGCGGCTCGGCCCAGTCGCGGTCCATGGCGTCCTTGGCCAGCCGCAGCCGGTGGAGCACCGCGATGTCCGGTCCGTCCCCCATCCCCCGATGGTCGCACGGAGACCGGCCGGGCGCCCCGCGTCGGGGCGACCGGCCGGTCTCCGTGCCCAGGCGGTGGGTGCCCAGGCGGTGGGTGCCCAGGCGGTGGGTGCTCAGGCGGTGGGTGCTCAGGCGATCGGACGCGCGGTCGGCGGGATCGGGTACGGCAGCGCCGTCTCCCCGCTGAGGTAGGCGTCGACGCCGTGCGCGGCGGCGCGGCCCTCGGCGATCGCCCAGACGATCAGCGACTGGCCGCGGCCCATGTCGCCGGCGGCGAACACGCCGTCCACCGACGTCCGGTAGTCGGCGTCGCGGACGACGTTGCCGCGCTGGTCCAGCTCGACGCCGAGCCGGTCGAGCAGCCCCTCGCGCTGCGGGCCGAGGAAGCCCATCGCGAGCGTGACCAGCTCCGCCGGGATCTCCCGCTCGGTGCCCTCGATCGGCTTGAACCCGGTCGAGGGGCCGCCGACCTCGACGAGCCGCAGCGCCCGCACGTTCCCGTCGGCGTCGCCCACGAACTCCGTCGTGGACACCGCGTACACGCGGTCGCCGCCGAGCCCGGCGAGCTCCTCGTGGGCGCTCTCCATCTTGAACAGCATCGGGTAGGTCGGCCAGGGCTGGGCGTCGGGCCGGGTCTCCGGCGGCCTCGGCATGATCTCCAGCTGGGTGACGGACGCGGCGCCCTGCCGGATCGCGGTGCCGACGCAGTCGGCACCGGTGTCACCGCCGCCGATCACCACGACGTGCTTGCCCTTCGCGGAGATCGGCGACTCGGCGAAGTCGCCCTCCTGCGCCCGGTTGGACGGCGGCAGGTACTCCATCGCCTGGTGAACGCCGTTCAGCTCCCGCCCGGGGACGGGCAGGTCGCGCCAGACGGTGGCGCCGCCCGCGAGGACGACGGCGTCGTGGGAGGCGCGCAGCTCGTCCGCGGTGACGTCGACGCCGACGTCCACCGACGTGCGGAACGCGGTGCCCTCGGCGCGCATCTGCGCGAGCCGGCGGTCCAGGTGCCGCTTCTCCATCTTGAACTCGGGGATGCCGTAGCGCAGCAGGCCGCCGATCCGGTCGGCGCGCTCGTACACCGTGACGTCGTGCCCGGCGCGGGTGAGCTGCTGCGCGGCGGCGAGCCCGGCGGGCCCCGAGCCGACGACCGCGACCTTCTTGCCGGTCTTCACCGCGGGCGGGCGCGGCCGCACCCAGCCCTCGGCGAACGCCCGGTCGATGATCTCGACCTCGACCCGCTTGATCGTCACCGGGTCCTGGTTGATGCCGAGGACGCAGGCGCTCTCGCACGGGGCGGGGCACAGCCTCCCGGTGAACTCCGGGAAGTTGTTGGTGGCGTGCAGCCGCTCGATCGCCTCGTGCCAGTCCCCCCGGTAGACCAGATCGTTCCACTCGGGGATGAGGTTGCCGAGGGGGCAGCCCTGGTGGCAGAACGGGATGCCGCAGTCCATGCAGCGGCTCGCCTGCCGCTCCAGCCGGTCGGTGCCGAAGTCCTCGTAGACCTCCGACCAGCTCCGGATGCGGACGTCGACCGGGCGGCGCTTCGGAAGCTCCCGTCCGGCGGTCAGGAAACCCTTCGGGTCGGCCATGTGCGGATCCCCCTCTCAGCTCTGCGCGGCGGCCATGACGGCCTCGTCGACGTCGCGCCCCTCGGCCTCGGCCTGGGCCATCGCGTCCAGGACGCGCCGGTAGTCACGCGGCATGATCTTGGTGAAGCGGAGCGCGGCGGTGTCCCAGTCGGCCAGCAGCCGCGCCGCGACCCGCGACCCGGTCTCGGTGAGGTGCCGCGCCGCCAGCGTCCGGACGAACTCCAGGTCGGCCTCGTCGAGCGGCTCCAGGTCGACCATCTCGCCGTTGACCCGCTCGGGCACGAGGTCCAGGACGTAGGCGATCCCGCCGGACATCCCCGCCGCGAGGTTGCGCCCCGTCCGGCCGAGGATGACCGCGCGGCCGCCGGTCATGTACTCGCAGGCGTGGTCGCCGACGCCCTCGACGACGGCGGTCGCGCCGGAGTTGCGGACGCAGAACCGCTCGCCGACGACGCCCCGGGCGAACAGCTCGCCCGAGGTCGCGCCGTACAGGATGACGTTGCCGCCGATGATCTGCTCCTCGGCCGCGAACGCCGAGCCCGGGTGCGGGCGCAGCGTCAGCCGCCCGCCCGACAGGCCCTTGCCGACGTAGTCGTTGGCGTCGCCGACGAGCCGCAGCGTGATCCCGCGCGGCACGAACGCGCCGAAGGAGTTGCCCGCCGAGCCGGTGAAGGTGACGTCGATGGTGTCGTCGGGCAGCCCGCCGCCGCCCCACGTCCGGGTCACCTCGTGGCCGAGCATCGTGCCGACCGTCCGGTTGACGTTGCGGATCGGCAGCTCCAGCCGCACCGCGTCACCGAACGCGATCGCGCCCTCGGCGAGCTGGATCAGCGTGTTGTCCAGGGCCTTCTCCAGGCCGTGGTCCTGCTCGGCGACGCGGTGCAGCGCCGCGCCGGGCGCCCGCTCGGGCGCGTGCAGGATCGGCGCGAGGTCGAGCCCGGCCGCCTTCCAGTGCTCGACGGCCTCGCGGGTGTCGAGCATCTCGACGCGCCCGACCGCCTCCTCCAGCGTCCGGAAGCCGAGCGCCGCGAGGTACTCGCGGACCTCCTCGGCGACGAACTCGAAGAAGTTGACGACGAACTCCGGCTTCCCGGCGAACCGCTCGCGCAGGACGGGGTTCTGCGTCGCGACGCCGACCGGGCAGGTGTCGAGGTGGCAGACCCGCATCATCACGCAGCCCGACACCACGAGCGGCGCGGTCGCGAAGCCGAACTCCTCGGCGCCGAGCAGCGCCGCGACGACCACGTCCCGGCCGGTCTTCATCTGCCCGTCGGCCTGCACGACGATCCGGTCGCGCAGCCCGTTCAGCAGCAGCGTCTGCTGGGTCTCGGCGAGGCCCAGCTCCCACGGCGCGCCCGCGTGCTTGAGCGAGGTGAGCGGCGAGGCGCCGGTGCCGCCGTCGTGCCCGGAGATCAGCACGACGTCGGCGTGCGCCTTGGACACCCCGGCCGCGACCGTCCCGACACCGACCTCGGAGACGAGCTTGACGTGCACCCGCGCCGCCGGGTTCGCGTTCTTCAGGTCGTGGATGAGCTGCGCGAGGTCCTCGATCGAGTAGATGTCGTGGTGCGGTGGCGGCGAGATCAGCCCGACGCCCGGCGTGGAGTGCCGGGTCTTGGCGATCCACGGGTAGACCTTGTGGCCGGGGAGCTGGCCGCCCTCGCCGGGCTTGGCGCCCTGCGCCATCTTGATCTGGATGTCGTCGGCGTTGGTGAGGTACTCGGAGGTGACGCCGAACCGGCCGGAGGCGACCTGCTTGATCGCGCTGCGGCGCAGGTCGCCGTTCTCGTCCGGGACGAAGCGGGACGGGTCCTCCCCGCCCTCGCCGGTGTTGGACTTGCCGCCGAGCCGGTTCATCGCGATCGCGAGGGTCTCGTGCGCCTCGGCCGAGATCGAGCCGTAGGACATCGCGCCGGTGGAGAACCGCTTGACGATCTCCGATACCGGCTCGACCTCCTCGATCGGCACCGGCGGCCGCTCGCCCTCGCGGAGCCGGAACAGGCCCCGCAGCGTCATCAGCCGCCCGGCCTGCGAGTCGACCCCGGAGGTGTACTCCTTGAAGATCTCGTACCGGCGGGTGCGGGTCGCGTGCTGGAGCTTGAACACCGTGTCCGGGTCGAACAGGTGCGGCTCGCCCTCGCGGCGCCACTGGTACTCGCCGCCGACCTCCAGCGTGCGGTGCGCGGGCTCGTTGCCGCCCGCCGGGTAGGCGCGGCGGTGCCGCGCGGCGACCTCGCGGGCGAGCACGTCGAAGCCGACGCCGCCGAGCCGGGACGTCGTCCCGGTGAAGCAGCGCGCCACCACGTCCGCGCCGAGCCCGATCGCCTCGAAGATCTGCGCGCCGGTGTAGGACGCGACCGTGGACACGCCCATCTTCGACATGACCTTCAGGACGCCCTTGCCGTAGGCCTTCACGAGGTTGCGGACGGCCCGTCCGGACGGCACGCCCTCGATCGCGCCGCCGCGGACGAGGTCCTCGACGGTCTCGATGGCGAGGTAGGGGTTGATCGCGGACGCGCCGTACCCGATCAGCAGCGCCATGTGGTGGCACTCGCGGGCCTCGCCGGTCTCGATCACGAGGCCGACCCGGGTGCGGGTCTTCTCCCGGATCAGGTGGTGGTGGACGGCGCCGGTGAGCAGCAGCGACGGGATCGCGGCGCGGGCGGAGTCGGCGCCGCGGTCCGACAGCACGATGATCCGCGCGCCGGCGTCGATGGCCCGGCTCACCTCGGAGTTGATCTCCGCCAGGCGCGCCTCCAGCGCCGCTCCCCCGCCGGCGACGTCGTACAGGCCGTGCACGACGTGGGCGTGCAGGTGCGGCAGCGAGCCCTCGTCGTCGATGTGGATGATCTTGGAGAGCTCGTCGTTGTCGAGGATCGGGGTCGGCAGCACGAGCCGCCGGCACGAGTCCGGGCCGGGCTCCAGGAGGTTGCCCTCCGGCCCGAGCGTGGACTGGAGCGAGGTGACGAGCTCCTCGCGGATCGCGTCCAGCGGCGGGTTCGTGACCTGCGCGAACAGCTGCTTGAAGTAGTCGAACAGCAACCTCGGACGCTGCGAGAGCACCGCGACCGGGGTGTCGGTGCCCATCGAGCCGATCGGCTCCGCGCCCGTCCGCGCCATCGGCGACAGGATGACGCGCTGCTCCTCCAGCGTGTAGCCGAACGTCTGCTGGCGCTTGACGAGCGTCTCGTGCGTCGGGATCTCCCGCTCGCGCTGCGGCAGCTCCTCGAACCGGACGAGGCCCTCGTGCAGCCACCGGCCGTAGGGGTGCTCGGCGGCCAGCTCGGCCTTGACCTCGTCGTCCTCGACGATCCGCCCCGCCTCGGTGTCGATCAGGAAGATCTTGCCGGGCTGCAGGCGGCCCTTGCGGACGACCTTGGCGGAGGGGATGTCCAGCACCCCGGCCTCGCTCGCCAGCACGACCAGGCCGTCGTCGGTCACCCAGTAGCGGCCGGGGCGCAGGCCGTTGCGGTCCAGCACGGCGCCCGCGAGCGTCCCGTCGGTGAAGCTGACGCTGGCCGGGCCGTCCCACGCCTCCATGAGCGTCGAGTGGAACTCATAGAACGCGCGGCGCTCGGCGTCCATCTCCGCGTGGTTCTCCCACGCCTCGGGGATCATCATCAGCACCGCGTGCGGCAGCGACCGGCCGCCCAGGTGCAGCAGCTCCAGGCACTCGTCGAAGGAGGCCGTGTCGCTCGCCTCGATGTCGATCACCGGGAAGATCCGGGACAGGTCGCCGGGGATCAGGTCGGAGGCCAGCAGCGCCTCGCGGGCGCGCATCCAGTTCCGGTTGCCCTTCACCGTGTTGATCTCGCCGTTGTGGGCGATGAACCGGTACGGGTGGGCCAGCTCCCAGGCCGGGAACGTGTTGGTCGAGAAGCGCGAGTGGACCAGCGCGATCGCGCTGGTGAAGCGGGGGTCGGACAGGTCGGGGAAGAACGGCTGGAGCTGCGGGGTCGTCAGCATCCCCTTGTAGACCATCGTCCGGCTGGACAGGCTCGGGAAGTAGACCGGCGCGTCCTGCTCGGCGCGCTCGCGCATGCAGAAGACGGCACGGTCCAGCTCCAGGCCCGCCTTCCCCTCGTGCGGGCCGCCGGCGGCGGGCGCCACGAAGAGCTGGGCGAAGTGCGGCATGACCCGCCGCGCGGCGGGGCCGGTGAAGTCGGGGTCGTAGGGCAGCTCGCGCCAGCCGAGGACCGTCAGGCCCTCCTCCGCGCAGAGCGCCGCCACCTGCGCGACGGCGGCCTCGCGCTCGTCGCGGCCCGCGGGCAGGAACGCCAGCCCGGCGGCGTACCGGCCCGGCTCGGGCAGCGCGAAGTCGCAGACCTCGCGCAGGAACGCGTCGGGGATCTGGACGAGGATGCCGACGCCGTCCCCGTCGTCGGGCTCGGCGCCGACGGCCCCGCGGTGGTCCAGGTTCCGCAGGACGGTCAGCGCGTTCTGGACGATGTCGTGGCTCTTGCGTCCGTGCAGGTCGGCGACGATGCCGACGCCGCATGCGTCGTGCTCGTTCGCCGGGTCGTAGAGCCCCTGGGAATGGGGGCGGCCCGGTGGTGTGAGGGCAGCAGAAGCCATCGACCCTCCCGTCGTCGTCGTGTCGGTTCACTGCTTCGGTGTCAGTGCAGACCGGGACGACGTTGGCCCTGCTGCGGTGAGATGACATTACAGCACTGTCGGGATCATGCCCGACTACACCGGATCGCGAAACTTCTCCGCGCTCATCGGCTGTGCGACATCTCTGAGTGGTTTAGACCAGGATAGCCGGAGGCCCCGCCGGGACAGGGCATCCGATCCCGGTGAAAATCATCACCGGGGAGGGATGTTTACCGGCGGGAGGCAGAGAGTTGCTCAGAGTGGCCGGTCGGCTTCTCTCTGAAGGCGCGGGTGAGTCGGGGCGGGTCAGCGGGGGGCGCGGGCCGCCCGGCCGAGGACCGCCGGGGCCTTGCCGCCCTCGATCAGCAGCGACAGCAGCGTCTCGTCGCGCTCGTCGCCGCCGCCGTCCAGCCGCTGCGCCCAGGACACGACCGCGAAGTGGCCCATGGCGAGGCCCCGCGCCATCCCGAAGCCCTGGCCGAACGCGCCGAGCGGCCCGGTCGCGGCCGGCGGCCGGACGAAGCCGCCGCCGCGCGTGCGGTCGAGCAGCCCCACGAACCGGTCGGCGTCGGCGGAACCGGCCAGGTTGAACACCGCGACGGCCATGCCGTAGGCCCGCTCGCCCCGGCCCGTGCTCGCGTACAGGCCCCGCGCCGCCTGCGTGCAGCCGCCGCGCCGCAGGTCGGCGGCGACGGTGGCGCCCCAGACGGCGGCGGCGCAGTCGCCGTCCAGTCGTTTGGTACGCAGAGTCAACTTCACGTCACTGTCGGGTACCGGAATTGTCGCCGCCGAGGGCGGGAACGCCTCGCCGGCCGTCAGCGGTCCCGCGTCGGACGTGCGCGCGGCGATCCCCGCGTAGGCGGCGGACGTCGGCGAGCTGGAGTAGGACGTCGGCGAGGGTCCGCTCCCCGCCGGACGGCCGATGACCGCGGCGGGCGCGTGGGTCGGGACCGGGTCGTCGCCGCCGCGCAGCAGGACCACGGCGCCCAGCCCGACGATCACCACCGCGCCGAGCGCGCCCGCGGCCCCGAAGTAGGCGCGGGACCCGAGCGCGGCGCGCGGGCGCCGGGCCGATCCGGGGTCGCCGCCGGAGGCGGCGGGGCGGCGGGGCGTGCGGGAGCCTCCGCGCCCGGAGGGGCGCTTGCGGCCCTTGGCGGGACGCCGCGTCTCGCGCGGCGCCGCGGCGTACACGGGTTCCTGGTACGCCTGGTCCTGATACGCCTGATCTTGGTAGGACGCGTCGTCGTAGGGCGCCTCGTAGCCGGCGGGGTCCTGGTAGGGGACCTCCGGACGGGGGACCTCGGGGCGCGGGGCGGGGCGGGGGCGCCGACCGGGGCGGCCCTGCCCGGCGCCGCGGGGCGCGGCGGACCGGCCGGACGTGCGGCGCGGGGCCGCCCGCCCGCGGCCGGAGCGGCTCACCGGGGCTCGGCGGGGACCGCCCTCGCGGCGGCCCGGGTCATCGGAGTCCACGACCGCGCAGACTACAACCCGCGGGGCCGTGCCGCGCGAGGCCGCGCCAGGGGCCGCCGCCGGGTCACGGCCGCTTCCCGCCGCCGGTCCCGCCGCCGACCAGGTCGAGGCGTCCCCACACGAAGTCGGCGGGCTTCTCGATGACCAGGCTCACATCGATCATCTCGTTGAGCGAGGCGGGCTGGACGCCGCCGGCCCGCTCCACCCAGGTGATCACCACGTAGTGGCCGTAGGTCTTGGCGTAGGCGGCGCTGAACCCGGCACCGAACTCGGGGACGCCGGGCGGGTTCAGCGGCCGCACCCAGCCCGCGCCGGTGGCCCGGTCGAGGTCGCGCTGGACCTGCTTCACGCCCTCCTCGTCGGCCATGTTGATCGCGATGAACTGGCCGACGTACTTCTTGTCCGAGCTGACGTAGGCGCCGCGCACGATCTGCGTGCAGCCGAGCTTGGCGAGGTCGCCCTGGAGCCGGGCGCCCCAGGTGGCGCTCTTGCAGTCGGAGGTCACGTTGGAGGCGCCCAGCGTGAAGGCGTACTTGCCCGAGGTGAGCCTCTTGGCGTCGCCGCCGAGCGCCTCGCCCTCGCTGACGGGGCGCTTGTCGGCCTGCCGCGAGGCGATCGCGGTGAAGCCCTCGCCGCTGAAGTCGGGCGTGTAGGCGGTCGGCAGGACGTCGCGCGGCGCCTTGCCGCCGTCCCCGCCGCCGCCGAGCAGCAGCACGGCGGCGATCGCGACCACCACCGCGACCAGCGCGGCCGCCCCGCCGTACAGCAGCTTGCGGTTCGGGGGCTTGCGGCCGGGCTTGTCCGCGGGCCAGAAGTCCCGTCCGCCCTCGCCGGGGGCCTGCTGGGGGGAACCGGTGTCACGAGCCTCGATCACGCCCCGGAGCTTAGCGGTCCGCACCGCCCCCGCGTGGCCAAAAGGGCGTTTCATCCGGGTTCTTTGGCACCGTCCACCGGGCTAAAGGCCGTTGGCGCCGATCAGCGCGCCGACCCCGTAGGTGATCGCCGCCGCGGCGCCGCCGAACGCGAGCTGCCGGAACCCCCCGTACCACCAGGCGCGGGAGGTCACCCGCGACACCAGCGCCCCCGCGCAGAACAGCCCGAGCGCCGCGAGCACGGCGGCGGGCCACAGCGAGGAGGCGCCCAGCAGGTAGGGCAGCACGGGCAGCAGCGCGCCCACCGCGAACGACAGGAACGACGACCCGGCCGCCAGCACCGGCGAGGGCAGGTCGCCCGGGGTCACCCCGAGCTCCTCCCGGGTGTGGACCTCCAGCGCCTCGTCGGGGTCGCGGGACAGCTGCCGGGCGACCTCGGCGGCCGTCGCCGGGTCGACGCCGCGCGCCTCGAAGACCTCCGCCAGCTCCCGCTCCTCGGCCGCCGGGTGCCGGGCCAGCTCCAGCCGCTCCACCTCGATCTCGGCCTGCGCCAGCTCGCTCTGGGACGCGACGGAGACGTACTCCCCCGCCGCCATCGAGAACGCGCCCGCCGCGAGCCCGGCCAGCCCCGCCAGCAGGACCACCTTCTGGCCGCCCTGCCCGCCCGCCATGCCCGCGATCAGCGCGAAGTTGGACACCAGGCCGTCCATCGCGCCGAACACCGCGGGCCGCAGCCAGCCGCCGCTGACGTCGCGGTGCTGGTGGTGGTTCTCCGGGGTCCGGCTGCCGGTTCGCTCGCTGGTCACCTCGCCGCCGGACCCCTTCGCGTCTACTTCCCGTCCTTGACGGGCTCCCCCTTCGCCGCGTCCTCGGACGCGGCGTCGTCGTCGCCGTCATTGTCCCCGGGCTCGCCGTCCGCCGCGCCGGCGGGGTCCTGCCCGACGCCCTTCGCGCCCTTCTCCGCGTCCTGCCCGCCCTCGGGGTCGCCCTCGGGGGCGTCCTCGGGCCCGTCCTCGGCCTCGGCCTCGGCGGGCTCGGGGGCTTCCTCGGACGTCTCGTCCCTGGGAGCCTCCGGCTCGCCGCTTTCGGGCTCCGGTCCGGGCTCGGGCTCGCCCGCCTCGGCCTCCGGCTCGTCCGGCTCCTCGGCGGGCCCCTCGTCCTTCGCCCCGGGCTCGGCCTTCGCCCCGGGCTCGGCCTCCGGCTCCCCCTCGGGCTCCGCCCCTCCGCCGGACGGGGCGTCCGCGGGCTCCTGCCCGACGGCCTCCACGCCGGTGCGGCCGCGGGCCAGGTAGAGGTAGGCGACCGCGCCCACGAAGACGACGATCGAGGTCCAGTCGTTCAGCCGCATGCCGAGGAAGTGGTGGGCGTCGTCGATGCGCAGCGCCTCGATCCAGAACCGCCCGACGGTGTAGGCGGCGACGTACAGGAAGAACGCGCGCCCGTGCGTGAGCTTGAATTTCCGGTCGGCCCAGATCACGAGGACCGCGACCCCGATGCACCACAGGAACTCGTACAGGAACGTCGGGTGGTAGGTCGCGACGTCGGCGTACTTCGGGTCGAGCGGGGCGAGGCCGCCGTCCGACAGCCGGGGCCGCTGCTCCCGGTCGATCTTGAGGGCCCAGAAGGAGTCGAGCGGCCGCCCGTACAGCTCCTGGTTCCAGTAGTTGCCCCAGCGGCCGATCGCCTGGCCGAGCGCGATCCCCGGCGCGACCGCGTCGCCGAGCGCCAGCACCGAGATGCCCCGGCGGCGGCAGCCGATGATCGCGCCGACCGCGCCGAGGACGACGGCGCCCCAGATGCCGAGGCCGCCCTTCCAGATCTCCAGCGCGTGCGCGGGCTCGCCGTTCTCCCCGAAGTAGCGCTGGTAGTCGGTGATCACGTGGTAGAGCCGCCCGCCGACCAGGCCGAACGGGACGGCCCACACCGCCACGTCCACGATCACGCCGGGCGCGCCGCCCTTGGCCGCCCAGCGCCGCTCGCCGAGCCAGACCGCGACGACGATACCGATGATGATCATGATCGCGTACGCGCGGATCGGTACGGGCCCGAGGTGCCAGACGCCCTGGGACGGGCTCGGGATGAAGGCGAGCGGCTGCATGGGCGTGAACGTTACCGCGTCGCGGCGTCTCCCGGGGCATTCCCGCCATGCGGGGCCGGGGCGTCCATCCGGGCCCCGGCGACGGCCTCGCGCAGCGCGTCCGGCGACCCGAGCAGGTCGTCACCGGCCTTCCTGCCGTCCAGCGCCAGGTACGGGGTGGAGTTCACGCCGACCCTGCCCGCGTGGGCGGAGGACTGGTCGACCCCCTCCATCATCCGCTGCCCGCTCACGCAGTCGGCGAACTCGGCGCCGGTCACGCCGACCTGCGCCGCCAGCTTGATCAGCTCCGGTTCGGTGAACCCGATCTCGCCCTCGGCGGGCTGGTTGGCGTAGAGGGCGTCGTGGTACTTCACCCACCGGTCGGCGGGCGCGCACAGGGCGGCGTTCGCGGCGCGCCGCGAGTTGGACATGAGCGGGTCCTGCTGGAACAGCTGGAACGGCCGGTAGACGACCTTGGCCCGGCCCTGCGCCGCGAGCTCCTTGAGCGTCCCGCCCTGGCGCTCCTCCAGCGCCAGGCACGCGGGGCACTGGAAGTCCTCGTACAGCTCCAGCACGGGCGCGGTCACGCCCGGCCGCGCCATCGCGACCGACCCGTCCGGCTGCCGGACGGCCGGCGCCAGCGCCCCCTTGTACTCCCCGACGCGGGTCCCGTCGTCCCGCCCCAGCACCACCACGACGAGGGCCACCGCCGTCGCCGTGACGGCCAGGGCCCCGAGGAGGACCACCAGCGCCCTCCGGCGCCGTCCCCTCGCGTAGGCGTTCGCCCGCTCGTCCACATGCCGGTGGCGCGCGGACTCCTCCTGTTCGGCCATGCTCATCGATCCCCCGATCGGCCGGTCAGATGCTTGCTGAGCAGCGTACGAGCGCGGGGGCGGACGGACGCGCGCGCCGCGCCGTTCCCTGCGGAACGGCGCGGCGCGCGATGCTCGCCGGGCGAGCGGGTCAGCCGGTGGCGGTCACTTGCCGCCGCCCGCCTGGGCGATGGCCGCCTTGAGGTCGCCGGGGTTCATGAGCTGGCTCTGCAGGTCGAGCTGCTTGCCGTCCAGGAAGACCGTCGGGGTGCCCTCGACCTTGCGGGTCTCCAGGGCGTACTTGGTCATCTGGTCGACCTGGGCCTTCTTCTGCTCGTCCCGGACGCACTTCTCGAAGTTCGGGTCGGTGACGCCGACGTCCTTGCCCCACTTGACGAGGTCGTCCGGCGAGAAGCCCTTGGAGCCCTCGTTGGGCTGGAACTTGAACAGCGCGTCGTGGTAGGAGACCCACTTGTCGGCGGGCACGCACAGCGCCGCCTCGGCCGACCGCAGCGAGTTGATCTTGATCGGGTCCTTCATCTGGCCGAACAGATGGAAGGGCCGGTAGACGACCTTGACCTTGCCCTCGGCCGCGAGCTGCTGGACGGTCTCGCCGCTCTTCTCCTCGAACTGCTTGCAGATCGGGCACTGGAAGTCCTCGAAGATCTCCAGGACCGGCTTGGTCACGCCCGCCTTGGCCATCACGATGGACCCGTCGGCGTCGCGGCTGAGCGGGGCGAGCGCGCCCTGGTGGACCTCCGCCTTGCCGTTCTTGTCGCGCTGGTCCATGACGATGACCACCGCCACGACGACCACGGCGACCGCGACCACGGCCCCGACGACGATCGCGAGCAGCCGCCGCTGCTTCTGCCGCGCCGCCTGCCGCTTGCGCTCGGCGGCCAGCTTCTCGCGCGCGGACCGCTCTCGTGCGGCCTTGCTCATGGGTGGTTCTCCTAGGGATGGGGGCCGCGACTGCCGCGCGGCGTGGTCCCGGCGAGACTAGTCGACCTGACCGATCCGCCGGAATTCGTCGAACAGGACGAGTAGGAACAGCACGACGGTGATCGCGTGGACGCCGGTGCACCACAGGCAGATCTTGTGCAGGATCGCCAGTTCCACTGTGACCAGGTAGACGACCATCAGCACGCCCGTGCAGACGGCCAGCAGCCGTCCCCAGCGCAGGGGCGGCCACGGCGAGCGCAGCGCCCACGGCGTGATCAACGCGGCGAAGCCGACGAAGAAGGCCAGCCCGAGCAGCGGCATCGGGATCCCGACCAGCGTCGAGTACTTGCTGGTGGTGACGGCGTGGCAGTCGACGGTGCCCGACGCCGAGCAGGTCAGCGCCTCCTCGTGGTAGTGCGAGATCGTCAGGTACACCGAGATCCCGAACCCGGCCAGGGTGAGCACCCAGGCCGCGGCCTGGAACCACAGCGGCCGGGGCGGCTCGCTCGCCGTCCCGGCCCGTTCCCGGGCCGTCATCTCTCGCGTCATCGTGATCCTTCCAGGACCGCCTCGCTGCGCCGGCGAACACACCCTACGGGAGAGCGGGGCCGCCACAAGCATGAACCGTGCGCCGGCGGCGTCGAGTTCCCAGAACGGAGGAAAACGTCCACGGAAACGAAAAGGCTCCGTAATTCCGTGGACGTTTGCCACATCCGCACAGCCGTTCACGGACGCCCCGACGCGCCTCGGGGGGCGCTGCCGCCTCGGGCGCCTCAGGCGCCCTTGCGGACCCCGGCGGCCAGTTCCTCGGTGAGCGCCCGGACCCCGGCGATCCCGGACGCGAGGTCGGGGGCCTCCAGCAGCCGCCGGACGAACGCCGAGCCGACGATCACGCCGTCGGCGAACCCGGCGACCTCGGCCGCCTGCGCGCCGTTGCCGACACCGAGCCCGAGGCCGATCGGCAGCCGCGCGCCGGACCGGCCGATGATCTCCCGGGTGCGCTCGACGAGCCGGGGCGCGCCGGTGTCGACGGCGGTGCGGGCGCCGGTGACGCCCATCAGCGACGCCGCGTACACGAACCCCCGGCACGCGCCGGTCACGGTCTCGATGCGCTCGTCGGTGGAGCTGAGCGCGACGAGGAAGACCCGGTCGAGCCCGTGCTCCTCGGACGCCGCGAGCCAGGCGCCGCCCTCCTCGGGCGTCAGGTCGGGCGTGATCAGCCCGCTGCCGCCCGCCGCGGCCAGGTCGCGCGCGAACGCGTCGACACCGTAGTGGTCGACGGGGTTCCAGTACGTCATGACGAGGGTCGGGGCGCCGGTGGCGGCCACGGCCTCGACGGTCCGGAACACGTCGGCGACGCGGACGCCGCCGACGAGGGCCTGGTGGACGGCGTCCTGGATGGTGGGGCCGTCCATCATCGGGTCGGTGTAGGGCAGGCCGATCTCGATGACGTCGCAGCCCGCGTCGACCATCGCGGTGGCGGCCTCGACCGCGCCCTCGACCGAGGGGAACCCGGCGGGCAGGTAGCCGACGAGCGCGGCGCGGCCCTCGTCGCGGGCCCTGTCGTAGGCGTCCCGGACGCTCATTCGACGTCCCCTTCCGGCATCAGGCCGAAGAAGGAGGCGGCCGTGTGCATGTCCTTGTCGCCGCGCCCGGACAGGCACACCACGACGGTGGCGTCCGGCCCCAACTCCCTGCCGACCTTCAGGGCCCCCGCGAGCGCGTGCGCGGACTCGATGGCGGGGATGATCCCCTCCGTCCGGCACAGCAGCGCGAACGCCTCCATCGCCTCGGCGTCGGTGATCTCCCGGTACTCGGCGCGCCCGGACTCGTGCAGCCAGGAGTGCTCGGGGCCGACGCCGGGGTAGTCGAGGCCGGCGGAGATCGAGTGGGTCTCCATGGTCTGGCCGTCGCCGTCCTGAAGCAGGTAGGTGCGCATGCCGTGGATGACGCCGAGCGAGCCGCCGACCAGCGTCGCGGCGTGCCGGCCGGTGGCGACGCCGTCGCCGCCCGCCTCGAACCCGTACAGCCGGACGGAGGCGTCCGGGACGAAGGCGTGGAACGCGCCGATCGCGTTGGACCCCCCGCCCACGCACGCGACGACCGCGTCGGGCAGGGCGCCGGTCAGCTCCAGGCACTGCCGCCGCGCCTCGACCCCGATGATCCGCTGGAAGTCGCGGACCATCGTCGGGAACGGGTGCGGGCCCATCACCGAGCCGATGCAGTAGTGGGTGTGCTCGACGCTGGCGACCCAGTCGCGGAACGCCTCGTTGCAGGCGTCCTTGAGCGTCCTGCTGCCGGTGCGGACGGGGACGACCTCGGCGCCCAGCATCCGCATGCGGGCGACGTTGAGCGCCTGGCGCTCGGTGTCGACCTCGCCCATGTAGACGGTGCACTCCAGGCCGAGCAGTGCCGCCGCCGTGGCGGTCGCGACGCCGTGCTGGCCCGCGCCCGTCTCGGCGATCACGCGGGTCTTGCCCATCCGCCGGGTGAGCAGCGCCTGCCCCAGCACGTTGTTGATCTTGTGGGAGCCGGTGTGGTTGAGGTCCTCGCGCTTGAGCAGCACGCGGGCGCCCGCGTGCTCGGAGAAGCGCCTCGCCTCCGTCAGCAGGCTCGGGCGGCCCGCGTAGTTCGCGAGCAGGTCGTCCAGCTCGGCGGTGAAGGCGGGGTCGTTCTTGGCGGTCTCGAACTCGCGGGTGAGCTCGTCCAGGGCCGCCATCAGCGCCTCGGGCGCGAACCGTCCGCCGAAGGGGCCGAAGTGGCCGCTCGCGTCGGGGACGGCGGTGTCGGTGGTCATGAGGGAAACGCGTCCTGTCGGGAAGTCGAGAGAAGGGGCCGTCTGATCAGTGGATCGGGACGGCCCGCCATCGCTCCCGCAGCGGCTCTGCCAGCATGCCCGTCACCCTACCGCCGGCCTAGCCCTGCCTGAGCGCCGGGTGCGCGCCCGCGGCGACCAGGTCGGCGACGGCGGCGCGCGGGTCCTTGCCGATCACCAGGCTCTCCCCCACCAGCACCGCGTCGGCGCCGCTGGAGGCGTAGGCGAGCAGGTCGTGCGGGCCCCGCACGCCGGACTCGGCGACCTTGACGACGTCCTTGGGGATCAGCGGCGCGACCCGGGCGAACACGCCCCGGTCGACCTGGAGGGTGCGCAGGTCGCGGGCGTTCACGCCGATGACCTTGGCGCCCGCCTCGACCGCCCGCGCCGCCTCCTCCTCGGTGTGCGCCTCGACGAGCGGCAGCAGCCCGATGGACTCGGCACGCTCCACCAGCGACACCAGCGCGTCCTGCTCCAGCGCGGCCACGATCAGCAGCGCCATGTCGGCGCCGTGGGCCCGCGCCTCCCAGAGCTGGTAGGAGCTGACGATGAAGTCCTTGCGCAGGACGGAGACGTCGACGCTCGCGCGCACGGCGGCGAGGTCCTGGAGGCTGCCGCCGAAGCGGCGCCGCTCGGTCAGCACGCTGATCACCCGCGCGCCGCCGGCCTCGTAGTCGCGGGCCAGCGCGGCCGGGTCGGCGATCGCGGCGAGCGCGCCCTTGGACGGGCTGCTGCGCTTGACCTCGGCGATGACCGACACGCCCTGCCCGCGCAGCGCGGCGAGCGCGTCGCGCGGGGACGGGGCCTGCGCGGCCTTCTCCTTGAGTGCGTCGAGCGGAACCTCACGCTGCCTGTCAGCGAGATCGGCCCGGACGCCCTCGATGATCTCGTCCAGCACGCTCAAGGTGATAGGCCCCCTATTTCCGGTCGTTCCGTGCACCGATCGTAGCCGCCCCTCCGGACGGTCCCGGCACCCGGGAGCCCCCGCCCGCCCGCTCAGGGGGCAAGGGCATGACCGAAGGGCAGATTCCGGACGATCCAGTACACCGCGAGCACCCCGACGAACCCGTACGCGATCACGGGCCTGAACAGGAGGGACCTCATCGGGAGCCCCCGCGAGGCCAGGTAGGTCCACCGGAGGTACATGTACGCGAACACCGGCAGCAGCAGGAACAGCAGCGGGTTGAAGCCGAACGCCGTGCCCGCGTCCCCGTGGGTGAGCGCGTGGACGAGCCGGGTCGCCCCGCACCCGGGGCAGTAGTACCCGGTCATCGCCAGGAAGGGGCACCCCGGGTAGTGCCCCGGCTCGTTCGGGTCGCGGAAGGCGACGACGACCGCGCCCGCCGCGACCGCGCCCGCCACGAGCAGCTGGGGGCGCAGGGCCCGCAGCGGCGCCCGCTCACCGGATGGGCGCGGCGGCTGGACGGGCACTCGGGTCACGTCCCAACCTTAGACCGCGCCGCCCTGCCCGCCGCCCTGCCCGCCAGCCTGCCCGCCGCCCTGTCCGCCATCGCCTTACCTGTCGAGGACGTAGCCGACGCCCCGGACGGTGCGGATGGGGTTGTCCTCGCCCAGCTTGGCGCGGAGCTGCGCGACGTGGACGTCGACCGTGCGGCTGCCCGCCCCGGCGCCCGGCCCCCAGGCGGCGTCGAGGAGCTGCTCCCGGGTGAAGACGCGGCCCGGGTTGCCCATGAGGAACTCCAGGAGGTCGAACTCGGTGACGGTGAGCGCGACGCGGCGGTCGCCGACGCTGGCGGAGCGGCCCCGGGTGTCGAGCGCGACGGGACCGGCGTGCAGCAGGCCGGGCGGCTCGGGGATCCCGGTGCCGCGCAGCGCCTCGGCGACGGCGCCGACCAGGACGCGGGGCGCGAAGGGTCGCTCGACCCGGCGGTCGCCGAGGACGCGGGCGAGGGCGGCGTCGACGGGCCCGGTGACCGCGATGACGGGGGCGGGCGCGGCGGCGTCGGCGACGCGCCGGTACAGGTCGGCGGGAAGGGCGGACACCGAGAGGTCGAGGACGACGACGTCGGGCGCGGCGCGTCCGGCGGTGGCGGGCGCCGCGGCCGGGTCGGGTTCGATCTCCACCTCGAAGCCCTCGCGGGCGAGGTAGCGGCGCTGGAGCTCGGCGACGGCGGGGTCGTGCTCGGCGACGAGGACGACCCCGGCGCCGGGCCCGCCCGGGTCGGCGGTCACGGGCGGCCGGACCGGCGCGCGGTGGGGTCCTCACCTCGGTCGAGGGACTTCCAGAGGGCGGACGCGTCGGCCCCGGCCTCCTCGCCCGCCTCGCCGGTGGCCCCCGCGTCGCCGGTGGCCGCCGCGGCCTTCGCGGCCGCGGGCGCCGGGGCGCGGCGGCCGGAGGCGCGGTCGTAGCGGGACGACATCCCGGGCCAGCGGGCGCCGCGGACCAGCGTGAGCAGGCCGCCGACCGCGAGGACGACCCCGCCGGTCACCGACACCATCCACCACAGGTTCACGTCGATCGCCGGATGCGCGTCGAGGCTGACCAGCGTGCTGCGCTCGCCCGCCGCGTCCAGCACGCGGGAGTCGCGCACGGCGGCGGTCGAGGCGTACACGACGCCGGCGCCGAACGCGGCGGTCAGGGCGCCGATGGCGGCGCGGACGCGGCCGGAGGTGGCGAACAGCGCGGCGAGCGCCGCCAGGCCCGCGAGCGCGCAGGCGCCCGGCGCGCCGCCGAGGTCACGGCCGCTGAGCTGGTGCGCGACGGGGGTGATCGAGTCCCCGGCGTGCACGGTGGCCCAGGTCCGCCCGGCGGCGAGCAGGGCGAGCCCGGACCCGGCGGCGCACAGCAGCGCCGTCAGGCCGCGTTCGCGCCCGGGGGTCATGAGCCGGAGTCAGGGCGTTCCCCGACCACGGCGGTGAGGGGGTCGGCGTCCCAGCACGTGCGGTCGCCGGTGTGGCAGGCGGCGCCGACCTGGTCGACCTTGACGAGGATCGCGTCGGCGTCGCAGTCCAGCGCGACCGACTTGACCCACTGCTGGTGCCCCGAGCTCTCGCCCTTCACCCAGTACTCCTGGCGGCTGCGCGACCAGTAGGTGCAGCGGCCCGTGGTCAGCGTGCGGTGCAGGGCCTCGTCGTCCATCCAGCCGAGCATGAGCACCTCACCGGTGTCGTACTGCTGGGCGATGGCGGGCAGCAGCCCGGCGGGGTCGCGCTTCAGCCGGTCTGCGATCTTCTGGTCCAGGTTGGACGGTCGAACGGACATGGGCTCCATTGTGCCCGCTGCGGCGGCGAGGGCGGGACCACCCCCGCGCGCACGCGCGAAGCGCGCCGTCCTGGGGGCGCGAAGCCCCGTTCCCAGGGACACGAGCCACCGGCCCCGGGACACGAAAGGGCCCGTCCCCGGAGAGGGGACGGGCCCTGACGTACGACTACGGGCCTTACAGGGGGACGACCTGGTCTGCCTGCGGCCCCCGGTTACCCTGCGTCACTTCGAACTGGACGCGCTGGTTCTCGTCCAGCGTGCGGTATCCGGAGGACTGGATGGCCGAGTAGTGCACGAAGACGTCGGGACCGCCGCCGTCCACGGCGATGAAACCGAAGCCCTTCTCGGCGTTGAACCACTTCACGGTGCCCTGCTGGGGCATGTCTTTCTCCTTGCGGCAAAACACGGGCCCACACCTCGCGGGCCCGGCGCGGTCGCTGCGGAACGCCCTCGCCCCCGGTACGGTCCCGGAAAAGCCAAAACGCCCGCTGCCATCAGTCCGCGGGCGTCTGGACAAACGATCGAGAACCACGACTGCAACCGACGGGCCCCACCGTATCACCGGTTCCACGTAAAGCGGAGGAGCTACAAGGCTTGCGTTTCTTCTCTCGGCGAACCCTGCCGTTACCTGCCCGTTAAAGACTCCAACCGGTCTCGGTCAGGGTCTTGACAGAGTCCGTGGGCCCGGTGAGCCGGACGCGCGCCGCGTCCCGGCGGCCGACGGCCCACAGGACGAGTTCCCCTACGGGACCATGGACGCGCACGGGGCCCGGCACGCCCCGCCCCGCCGCGCGGCGCGGGCCGCCGCGTCCGCGCCGGTCGCCGCCGGAGACCCGCAGGCTGCGCCCGTCCGGCTGCACCAGCGTTACCTCAACGTGAACTTTTCTTAGGACAAAGCGGGCAATTTTTATCCTGCGCCAGAGGAGTTCCTCTAGTTCGCCCGACAGCTCCCTGGGCTCCCAGTCCGCGCCCGCACGCAGGACGTCCTCATGGTGGACAAAGAACTCCACGCCGTTGGCGATTTTGTCCATACCGGGAAGGGCTGCCGGGGAGAACTTCGGCGGACCCTGCCGAAACCGTTCCACCAGCACATCGAAGGGGACGGTGCGCGCCGCGCGCCGCCTGACGCGCTCGGTGTAGAAGGCGAGCGGCTGCAGGAGTATTCCCGGCCCGGCGTCCACCCGCCCCTCCCGGACGACGAGATGGGCGGCGAGGTCACGGGCGTCCCAGCCCGCGCACCGGGTGGGCGCGTCCGGGCCCGCGGCGGCGAGCGCGGCGGCCAGCGCGCGCCGCTCCTCGCGGACCGGATCGGTCCCCCGGGAGTGGCCGCCGGGCCGTTGCCTTCGAGGGCCAACCGCGGCGTCGTCGTCGGGCGTGCTCATTGCATGATCGTAGGCCGGGGCGACCGCGCCGGGAATAAGCATCCCCGGCGGATGGTAGGCATATCCAGGCCCGCATACCCCCCGAGCGCGGAACTCTGGGGGCATTTCCCCCGGGCGCCGCCGATCGAGGAGTACGCCGTGCCGCCAGCGTCCAGTCGCGCCCGCCCACCCGTCCTGCGCGAGGGAATGCGCGTGCTGTGGGTGGCCGTGCGGGCCGAGCCCCGCGCCTTCACGGTCTCCGTGCTCGCCAGCGCGCTGTACGCGGCGATGACGGTGACGACCGCGCAGGTGCTGGGCTGGGCGACCGAGGAGGTCGTGCTCCCGGCGTTCCGGTCGGGGCACACGACGGCCGGGGCGCTGGCGGGCGCCGCGACGGCCATCGTCGGCGTCGCGGCGCTGAAGGCGCTGGGCGTGGCGGGCCGCCGGTTCTACGCGGGGCTCGTCCAGTACCGCATGCAGGCGTCCTACCGGCGCGCGGTCACCCGGCAGTACCTGCGGCTGCCGCTGGCCTGGCACCACCGGCACCCGACGGGGCAGCTGCTGTCCAACGCCAACGCCGACGTGGAGGCGACGTGGGCGCCGCTCGCGCCGCTGCCGATGGCGGTCGGCGTCGTGTTCATGCTGCTGATCGCGGCGGCGTCGATCATCGCGACCGACCTCGCGGTCGCGGCGGTCGCGTTCCTGATCTTCCCGGCGATCGCGCTGGTCAACGTCGCCTACCAGCGCCGGCTGTCGCCGGTGGCGACCCGGGCGCAGCGGCTGCGCGCCGAGGTCAGCGAGGTGGCGCACGAGAGCTTCGAGGGCGGCCTGGTCGTCAAGACCCTCGGCCGCGAGCAGGACGAGACGGAGCGGTTCCGGGCCCGCGCGGAGGAGCTGCGGGACGCGAACGTGGCCGTCGGCCGGATCCGGGGCATGTTCGACCCGGTGCTGGAGGCGCTGCCGAACCTGGGGGTGCTCGCGGTCCTGCTGATCGGGTCGATGCGGCTGGACTCGGGCGCGATGACGGCGGGCGACCTGGTGCACGTCTCCTACCTGTTCACGCTGCTGGCGTGGCCGATCCGGGCGCTCGGCTGGGTGCTGGCGGAGGTGCCGCGCAGCGTCGTCGGCTGGGAGCGGGTGCGCGGCGTCCTGGACGCGAGCGGCTCCCTCCCCTTCGGCGGCGCCGCGCTCGGGGAGGACAAGGCGGCGGCGCTGGAGGTCCGCGGCGTCCGCTTCGCGTTCGAGGGCGCCGCCGAGGGCGGCGGGGGCGGGCGCGAGGTCCTGCACGACGTGTCGTTCTCCGCCGCCCCCGGCCGGACGGTCGCGGTGGTGGGCCCGACGGGGTCGGGCAAGTCCACGCTGACGTCGCTGCTGGTCCGGCTGGTCGACCCGGCGGACGGCTCGGTGCTGCTGGACGGCGTGGACCTGCGCGACGTCCGGCGGGGCGGCGTGGCCGCGTCGGCCGCGCTCGTCCCGCAGCAGACGTTCCTGTTCGACGACACCGTGCGGGGGAACGTGACACTCGGGCTGGACGTCCCCGACGAACGGGTCTGGGAGGCGCTGCGCCTCGCGCAGGCCGACGGGTTCGTCGCGGGCCTGTCCGGCGGGCTCGACACGCAGGTCGGCGAGCGGGGCGCGACGCTGTCGGGCGGGCAGCGCCAGCGGCTCGCGCTGGCGCGCGCGCTGGTGCGGCGGCCCCGGCTGCTCGTCCTGGACGACGCGACCTCCAGCGTCGACCCGCAGGTCGAGGCGCGCATCCTGCAGGGCCTGCGGGAGGCGCAGTCGGCCGGGGACGGCTCGGGCGTGACCGTCGTGGTCGTCGCCTACCGCAAGGCGACGATCGGGCTGGCCGACGAGGTGGTCTACCTGGAGCGCGGGCGGGTCACCGCGCGCGGCGCGCACGCCGAGCTGCTGGAGACGTCGGAGGGCTACCGCGACCTGGTCAACGCCTACGAGCGGGCCGAAGCGGAGCAGGAGGCCGAGCAGCAGGCCGGGCAGGAGGCCGGGCAGGAGATCGAGCGGGGGGCCGCCGGGGGCGGCGAGGAGGCCGTGGCATGACGACGCTGAGCGGGACGTCCACGACGGAGGGCGCGCTGAGCACGCTGCGGCGCGGGCTGGCGCTGAGCCCGGAGTTCCGGGCCGGGCTGCCGGTGACGCTGGCGCTCGCGCTGGCCTCGACGGCCGGGCGGGTGGTGGTGCCGATCGCCGTCCAGCAGACGATCGACAAGGGCCTGGACCGCGCGGGCGGGCCCGACCTGCCGTTCATCCGGACGGCGGTGCTGCTGTGCGCGGTCGCCGTGCTGCTGACGGCGCTGTGCGCGTACGCGATGAACGTGCGCCTCTACAAGTCGTCCGAGGGCGGGCTGGCCTCGCTGCGGGTGAAGGCGTTCCGGCACGTCCACGACCTGTCGATGCTCACCCAGAGCGGGGAGCGGCGCGGGGCGCTGGTGTCGCGCGTGACGGGCGACGTCGACCAGATCAGCAACTTCATGCAGTCCGGCGGGCTCATGTTCATCGTCTCGATCGGCCAGCTGGTCGTGGCGAGCGTGCTCATGCTCGTCTACTCCTGGCAGCTCGCGCTGCTGGTGTGGGTGGCGTTCGTGCCGCTGGCGTTCGTGCTGCGCCGGTTCCAGCGGATCGTGTCGGCGGCCTACACGCGGGTCCGCGAGCGCATGGGCGACCTGCTGGCGGCCGTCAGCGAGTCGGTCGTGGGCGCGCCGGTGATCCGCGCCTACGCGGCGGAGGAGCGCACCGGGCGGCGCGTGGACGAGACCGTGGACACCCACCGCCGCATGCAGACCCGCGCCCAGGCCATGGTCGCGCTCACGTTCCCGGTCAGCGAGCTGGTCGCCGCGCTGGCGACCGCCGCCGTCGTCGTGGCGGGCGTGCTGCTGGGCGTGGGCGGGCACCTGACCGCCGGTGAGCTGGTCGCGTTCCTGTTCCTGGTCACGCTGTTCGTCAGCCCGATGCAGACCGCCACCGAGGTGCTGAACGAGGCGCAGAACGCCATCGCGGGGTGGCGGCGGGTGCTCGGCGTGCTGGACACCGTGCCCGACGTCGCCGACCCCGGCGAGGGCGGCGAGTCCCTGCCGCGCGGGCCGATCGAGGTGCGGTTCGACTCCGTCGGGTTCGCCTACCCGGGCGGGCCGCCCGTCCTGCACGACGTGGACGTGACGATCGCGCCGCGCAGCCGCGTCGCGATCGTCGGGCAGACCGGGTCGGGCAAGACCACGTTCGCCAAGCTCCTCACCCGGCTCATGGACCCCGCGTCCGGGCGGGTGCTGGTGGACGGCGTCCCCCTCGACCGGGTCAGATTCTCCTCCCTGCGGGAGCGCGTCGTGATGGTGCCGCAGGACGGCTTCCTGTTCGACGCCTCGCTCGCCGACAACATCCGCTACGGCAGGCCGGACGCGTCCGACGGCGACCTCGCGGCCGCGCTGGCGGAACTGGGCCTCGCCGACTGGCTGGAGGGGCTCCCCGACGGCCTCGCGACCCCGGTCGGGCAGCGCGGCGAGTCGCTGTCGGCGGGCGAGCGCCAGCTCGTGGCGCTGGCCCGCGCCTACGTCGCGGGCCCCGACCTGCTCGTGCTGGACGAGGCGACCTCGGCCGTCGACCCGGCGACCGAGGTCCGCATCCAGCGCGCGCTGGACGGCGTCACCCGGGGCCGCACCGCGATCTCCATCGCGCACCGGCTGTCCACCGCCGAGGCCGCCGACGAGGTGATCGTGTTCGACGCCGGCCGGATCGTGCAGCGCGGGCCGCACGCCGAGCTGGTCGCCGAGCCGGGGGTCTACGCCGACCTGTACGCGTCCTGGACGGCGCAGCGGGGTATCTGAGACCGTGCTGGGGCCGGTGCCCGCGCGGTACCGGACCGGTCTCGGACAGTGAGGACAGCACGGCCAGGGGTAAAGCACTTGCCCGTTATCTGCTTGAGTGCGCATTCTGCTGGGGTGAGCGACAAGGTGTTGGAATCGGCGGGCACGCTGCACGGACAGTTGCAGCGGGGGTTGGGCAGGGCCGCGCGGCGCGCGGCCGACAGCGCGGGGGCGGGCGAGTTCGTCTACGACTGCATACGCCGCGATCCCCGGTGGGATCCGCAGTGCGAGTCGCGGGGGCTGTACTACGCGCGCCTGATGGTCGATCTCGAACTGCCGTCCGGGCCGGTCGCCGAGCACCTGTTCGACCCGGTCGACCAGAGCGACCCCGACGACTGGCGGGTCGAGCTGGCGCTGGACGTGCTGTCCCACCTCGTGCGGCTGAGCAGGCGGGAGGCGGGGCTGCTGCTGCGCCGCTACGCCGAGGAGGGCGCGCACTGGTTCGACGCGCTGGACGTGCTGGTGGAGCTGGGCGACCCGGCCCTCACGATCGGGCTGGACGAGCTGGCCGCCGCGCGCTGCGACGACCGGACGCTCGGCATGCTGATACCGGGCGGCTACAACCCGGTGATCGAGACGTGGGCGGCGCGGCAGCCGCGGATCGCGCGGGCGCTGGCCCGGCGGCGGGAGGCGGGCCGGGCGCGCCGGCCGGCGGGCGCGGGCGCGCGGGGCGGCGAGCGCACCGAGGCCGAGCTGCTGGAGCTGGCGCGGCGGCAGGGCGAGGGCTCGATCGGGGCGATCTTCGAGCTGGGCCGCCGCCGGACGCTCGCGCTGCTCGACCTCGCCGAGGAGCTGCTCCCCGCCAGACCCAGCAGGTTCGGCGGGGCCGTCTGCCGGGCGCTGCGCGAGTACGGGCCCGAGACGCTGCCCCGGGCGCGCACGTGGGCGGCGCAGCGGGGCGGCTGCGAGGACATGGGGCTGCGGATCCTCGCCCGCTACGGCACCCGGCAGGACATCCCCTTCCTCATGGACGAGCTGCGCGGCGCCGTCGGCCGCCGCGAGTGGTGGGACGCCGCGAACCCGATCGAGGGCCTCGGCCGGCTGCGCGCGGGCGAGGCCGTCCCGCTGCTGAAGACCGCCTGGACCGAGTCGACCTACGCCTACCTGCGCCCGCGCATCCTGACCGCGCTGACCCGCACCGCCCCGCACACCGCCGAGTCCTACACGGTCGAGGGGCTGTGGGACTGCGAGGAGGGCGTCCGCCGCGAGGCCGTCCGGCTCGCGCCACTGACCGACGAGACACGCGTCCGCCTGCAACGCCTGCATCTGGACACGGCCGAGGACCACGACATCCGGGCGGCGGCCGCCGCGCGCGCCCTCTGAACCCCCGTCCGCCCGCCGGCTGAACCCGCCCGGCGCGGGACGCGTACTGCACGGTCGAAGCGCGTCTCACCCCGGGAGGAACGGCCATGGGCTTCACCCACCACCTCGGCGCGGCCAGGCTGCTGCGCGGCGCGGCCGTCCTCGCGCTGGCGCTGCCGTCGACCGCGGGGTGCGCCGGGCAGGACGGCGGGCACCGCGGGCACGGGGCCGGGGAGAGGGCGGGCACCCCGGCGAGCCTCGACCAGCTCGCCGCGCGCACCGGCTGCACGCTGACCGGCCACCGCAGGGCCCAGGAGCTCCAGCAGGGCAACTGCGCGAACTCGCGCGGACGGTACGTCCTGGTCAGCTTCACCACCGACCGGGGGCTGACCTCGTGGATGGCGGAGGCCAAGCCCTGGGGCGGCTCCTACCTGGTCGGGACGCGCTGGGTCGCCGTCAGCACACCGGCGACCCTCCAGACGCTCCAGAAGGACCTCGGGGGCCGCATCATGTCCGGCGACGCCCACAGCGGCATGCCGGACATGCCCGGCATGAACCACGGGTGATCCGGGGTGCCGCGCTCAGGGGGCCCCGCTGATCAGGAAGGCCGCCCAGCGCTCCAGCGCGGGCCCGGTGCGCGCCAGCACCCGCCGCGCCATGAGCCCCCGGGCGAAGGTCCCCGGGTGCAGGAGGGGGCGGCCCGGTCCGTCCACGACGACCCGGACGGCCGCGACCGGACGCCCGTCCGCGCACTCGGCCACCACGCCCGACTCCATGTCGGCCACCCGCGCGCCCTGCTCGGCCCAGACGGCCCGCTCCGCGCCCCCCACGACGTGGTCGGTGGTGACCAGCGGCCCGACCTGGACGCTCAGGCCGTCCCTGATCAGCTCCCCGGCCAGCAGCGGCACCGCGTGGCAGCGGACCGGGTCGCCGCCGCCCCGGATCTCGTCGGCGACCAGCACGTCGCCGGGGCGGAGCCGCGCGTCGAGCGCGCCCCCGAACCCCATCGTCACCAGCGCCGCGCACGCCGCCGGGAGCCGGTCGGCGCGCCGGGCGCGGTAGCCGACCACCACGACCGGGGTCGCGGCGAGGCCGCGCCGCACCGCGCGGGCCTCCATCCGCAGACCGGCGCACACCACCGGGCCGACGATGGCGGGCGGGTAGACGCCTGTACTGGTCACCGCCCCAGCGAAACACGCCGCCGGGCGAAGTTCCAGCTCGCGCGCCGACGAGGCGCCCTCACCATGAAGTACTACGGACGCGCCCCGCAAGTCCCGTCTCCGGGAGGACGGACGGGCGGGCGGCCGCGTCCTAGACTCGCCGGCATGACCTCCTCCGTACGCCGGAAGCTGGCCGTCCTGCCCCTGATCCTGCTGCCGCTCGGCGCCCTCGCGGCGTGCGACGGCGAGAACTCCAAGACCGACTGCAACGCCAACTCCTGCACCGTGACCTTCGACCGGGGCGTGGACGCGAGCGCCTCCATCCTCGGCGTGAAGGCCGAGCTGGTCGACGTCAAGGGCGAGACGGTCACGCTCAAGATCGCCGGACAGCGGGTGACGGTCCCGGTGGGCGACGGGCAGCAGTCCGACGGATTCGACGTCTCGGTGCAGTCCGTCACCGACGACCACGTCGTCGTGAAGATCTCCCACAACGGCTGACGGCGCGGGCGGGGGCGCCCGCGCACGGGGGCGGAGCGCATAGGATTCGTTCATGCGTTCGATGACCATCGCGGAGCGGCGCGCGCGCCTGGCCCGGCGGCACCGGCTGGCGCCCGCCGACCGCACCGACGACCCCGCCGCGATCGCCCGTTCCCTGGTGGTGCTGCACGCCACCGACCCCGCGACGGTGTTCCTGTCGGTGGCGGCGCGCAGCGCGCGGGCCGTCCCGGCCGACGTCGAGCGGGCCCTGTACGACGACCGGTCCCTGCTGCGGATGCTCGCGATGCGGCGCACCATGTTCGTGGCGCCGGTCGAGCTGGTCCCGATCCTCCAGGCTTCCACGGCCGAGGCGCTGGCCGACAAGCAGCGCCGCACCTACACGCGGTTCGTCGAGAAGGCGGGCGTGGTCGAGGACGCCGACGCCTTCTTCCGGGACGTCGCCGAGAGCGCCCACCGCGCCCTGCTGGCCCGCGGCGAGGCGACCGGCGCGCAGCTCGGCGCCGACGAGCCCCGGCTGCGCACCCAGATCGACCCGGCGCCCGGCAAGTCCTACTCCAAGCCCACGAGCATCACGACCTGGGTGCTGGTCACCCTCGGCTGCGAGGGGCGGATCGTGCGCGGCCGCCCGAACGGCACCTGGATCAGCAGCCAGTACCGCTGGTCGCCGGTCGAGGCGTGGCTGCCCGGCGGCATCCCCTCCGTCCCCGCCGACGAGGCCGCCGCCGCGCTCGTCGAGCGCTGGCTGCGCGCCTTCGGTCCCGCGCCGCTCAGCGACCTGCGCTGGTGGACGGGCTGGAGCGCCACCGCCGTCCGCAAGGCCCTCGCCCCCCTCGACGTCGCCGAGGTCGACCTCGGCGGGACGACCGGCCTCGTCCTCGCCGACGACCTGGAGCCGGCCGCCCCGGCCGAGCCGTGGGCGGCGCTGCTGCCCGCCCTCGACCCGACCCCGATGGGCTGGCAGGAGCGCGGCTGGTTCCTCGGCGGGCACGGCCCGTCGCTGTTCGACCGCAACGGCAACATCGGCCCGTCCCTGTGGTGGGACGGGCGGATCGTCGGCGGCTGGGCGCAGCGCGCCGACGGCGAGATCGTCCTGCGGTTCCTGGAGGACGCCGGCGCCGACGCGCGGGCCGCCGCCGAGCGGGAGGCCGAGCGCATGGCCGCCTGGTACGGCGGCATCCGCGCGGTCCCGCGCTTCCGCACACCGCTGGAACGCGAGCTCACCGCCTGACCCGGCCGCCGCCCCGATCAGTACGGGTGCACCAGGGCCTGGTCGCGGCGGCGCCTGGCGTTGTTGCGGCGGATCGCCACGAACGCGAACCCGAGGACCGCGAACACCGTCAGCGGCAGCCCGACGACCAGGGACATGCCGAGGTAGAAGTCCTGGGTGTCGTCCGGCGTCACCAGCACCCGGCCGCCGGGGCCGCGGCAGGTCAGCAGCCCCTGCCCGCTCACCGGCGCCTCGAACGTGGCGGCGTAGGAGTAGCCCGCCTTGTCGTTGGCGCTCCAGGAGTTCTTGCGCGTCAGCCTGACGTCACTGGACTGGCTGCCCTGCTGGACGGTGCAGGCGTAGGGCGCGGACTGGCCGCTGCGGACGTACAGGAAGTAGTTGTAGCCCCCTACCAGGTCCACGGCCACGCCCTGCCTGGGGTCGCCCGACTTCGGTGACGCCGAGGCGACGCCGGGGTCGTTCACCGCGAGGCCCACCATGAGCCCGATCGCGATCAGGGCCGCGGCGAGGAACGCGACCGGCAGCGCGTACCAGCCCGCGCTCGGCTTGATCGGCGGCGGCGCCCAGGCGGGGCCCGGGGGGAGCGGCCCCCCGGGCGGCGGTCCCATCGGTGGATTCGCCCCGGGCCACATCGTCGCACTCCCTCTTGCCGTGTTCTGATCGCCACGATCCCAGACAAACCGGCGACCCGCCAGCGCCGCCCCGAAGGCCGTTCAGCGGACGGGCCGCCCCGCCGCCTCCAGCGCCGCCTTGACCTCGGGGATCGTCAGCTCGCCGAAGTGGAAGACGCTCGCGGCGAGGACCGCGTCGGCGCCCGCCTCGACCGCGGGCGCGAAGTGCGCGACCTCCCCCGCGCCGCCGCTGGCGATGACCGGCACCGTGACCGCAGCGCGCACCCGGCGGAGCATCTCCAGGTCGAAGCCCGCCTTGGTGCCGTCGGCGTCCATCGAGTTCAGCAGGATCTCCCCGACGCCGAGGTCCTGGCCGCGCCGGGCCCACTCGACCGCGTCGATGCCGGTGCCCTCGCGGCCGCCGTGGGTGGTGACCTCGAACCCGGACGCGGTGCCCGGCGCGCGGCGCGCGTCCACCGACAGCACCACGCACTGCGACCCGAACCGGTGCGCGGCCTCGCGCAGGAACTCCGGCCGCGCGATCGCGGCGGTGTTCACCGACACCTTGTCGGCGCCCGCACGCAGCAGCCGGTCGACGTCCTCGACGGTGCGGACGCCGCCGCCGACGGTCAGCGGGATGAACACCTGCTCGGCCGTGCGCCGCACCACCTCGTAGGTGGTGGACCGGTCGCCGCTGGAGGCGGTGATGTCCAGGAACGTCAGCTCGTCGGCGCCCTCGGCGTCGTAGCGGCGGGCCAGCTCGACCGGGTCGCCCGCGTCCCGCAGGTTCTGGAAGTTGACGCCCTTGACCACGCGCCCGGCGTCGACGTCCAGGCACGGGATCACCCTGACCGCCACGCTCACCTGACGGCCTCCAGGGCCTCTTCCAGCGTGAACGCGCCCGCGTACAGGGCCTTGCCGACGATCGCGCCCTCGACGCCGTCCGGGACGAGCCCGGCGAGCGCCCGCAGGTCCTCCAGCGACGAGACCCCCCCGGAGGCGACGACCGGCCTGTCGGTGCGCGCGCACACCTCGCGCAGCAGCTCGGTGTTGGGGCCGCGCAGCGTGCCGTCCTTGGTGACGTCGGTGACGACGTAGCGCGGGCAGCCGTCCTCCTCCAGGCGGGCGAGGACCTCCCACAGGTCGCCGCCCTCGCGCGTCCAGCCCCGCGCGGCGAGGGTCGTGCCGCGCACGTCCAGGCCCACCGCGATCCGGTCGCCGTGCGAGGCGATGATCTTCCGGCACCAGGCGGGGTCCTCCAGCGCGGCGGTCCCGATGTTGACGCGGGCGCAGCCGGTCGCGAGCGCGGCCTCCAGCGAGGCGTCGTCGCGGATCCCCCCGGACAGCTCGACCCTGACGTCCAGGCGCCCGGTGACCTCGGCGAGCAGCTCGCGGTTGGAGCCGCGGCCGAACGCGGCGTCCAGGTCGACGAGATGGATCCACTCCGCCCCCGCCCGCTGCCACGCGAGCGCGGCCTCCAGAGGCGCGCCGTAGGACGTCTCGGAGCCGGCCTCGCCCTGCACCAGGCGGACCGCCTGGCCGTCGGCGACGTCGACCGCGGGAAGGAGCGTCAAAGTCATGCGGAAACCCTATCGAGGCGGAGAGGACTGATATCGGTGGTCAGGCGAGCGTGGTCAGGCCAGCGTGGTCAGCCAGTTGCGCAGGAGCGCGGCGCCCGCGTCGCCCGACTTCTCGGGATGGAACTGGGTCGCGCACAGCGGGCCGTTCTCCACGGCGGCGACGAACCGGTCGCCGTGCTCGGCCCAGGTGACCAGCGGGGGCTTCAGATGCCCGGTCGGGTCGGGCTCCAGCTCCCAGCGGCGCGCGGCGTAGGAGTGCACGAAGTAGAACCGGGTGCCGGGGTCGATCCCCGCGAACAGGTCCGACCCGGAGGGGGCGTCCACCGTGCTCCACCCCATGTGCGGGACGACCGGCGCCTCCAGCCGGTCGACCGTGCCGGGCCACTCGTCGCAGCCCTCGGTGGTGACGCCGTGCTCGATGCCCTTGGTGAACAGGATCTGCATGCCGACGCAGATGCCGAGGACGGGCCGTCCGCCCGCGAGGCGACGGCCGATGATCTGCTCCCCGCGCACCGCGCGCAGGCCCGCCATGCACGCGGCGAACGCGCCGACGCCGGGGACGACCAGCCCGTCGGCGCCGAGCGCGGTGTCCCAGTCGGAGGTCACGGTCACCTCGGCGCGGGACCCGGCGGCGCGGGCGAGCGCGCGCTCGGCCGAGCGCAGGTTCCCCGAGCCGTAGTCCAGGACGGCGACCCTCCTCACAGCCACAGCACTCCCCCGGCGACCGCGAGCCCGGCCAGCACCAGCACGACCAGCGCCGCGATCTTCAGCCCCTGCTTGACGAAGCTGTAGACGCCCGCGAGCAGGAACGCCGCGACCGCGAAGACCACGACGTTGCCGTAGGTGAACTCCACCCCGCCGACCTCCACGGCTACAGCGCCCCCTTGGTGGAGGGCACGCCGTGCACCTTCGGGTCGAACGCGACCGCGTCGCGCAGCGCACGGGCGAGGGCCTTGAACTGCGCCTCCACGATGTGGTGGGCGTTGCGGCCGTAGGGGACGTGGACGTGCAGCGCGATCCGGGCGTGCGAGACGAACGATTCGAGCACGTGCCGGGTCATCGTCGTGTCGTACTCGGGGCCGATCATCGGGGCCATGCCCGCGGGCTCGGAGTGCACGAGGTAGGGGCGGCCCGACACGTCCACCGTGACCTGCGCGAGCGCCTCGTCCAGCGGGATCGAGGCGTCGGCGAAGCGGTGGATGCCGGCCTTGTCGCCGAGCGCCTCGGCGAAGGCCTGGCCGAGCGCGATCGCGGTGTCCTCGATCGTGTGGTGGCTGTCGATGTGCAGGTCGCCGGTGGTCTTGACGGTCAGGTCGAACGACCCGTGCTTGCCGAGCTGGGCCAGCATGTGGTCGAAGAACCCCACGCCGGTCGCCACGTCGACCCGTCCGGTGCCGTCCAGGTCGATCTCGACGAGGACGCGGGTCTCGCTGGTCCCGCGTTCGACCCGTCCCTTGCGCGTCACGAACTCTCCTCCAGTGCTTGCGGATCACTCAGGGCGGCGCTCAGCGCGGCGCGGAACGCGGCCATCTCCGCCGGGGTCCCGACGCTGACCCGCAGCCATTCCGGCGGGCCCACCTCGCGGATCAGGACGCCGCGCGCCAGCATGCCCTCCCAGACCGCGCGGCGGTCGGGGAACGTCCCGAACAGGACGAAGTTGGCGTCGGAGTCGGCCACCCGCAGCCCCAGCCCGCGCAGCCACGCGACGGTCCGGTCGCGCTCGCCGCGCAGGGCCTCGACGCCGCCGAGCAGCTCCTCGCCGTGCGCGAGCGCCGTGCGGGCGACCGCCTGGGTCACCGCCGACAGATGGTAGGGCAGCCGGACGAGCAGCAGCGCGTCGACCACCGCCGGATGGGCGGCGAGGTAACCGAGCCGGGTCCCGGCCATCGCGAACGCCTTCGACATAGTCCGCGTGACGATCAGGCGCGGGTGGCGCTCCAGCAGCGTCAGCGCGGACGGGGTGCCGGCGCGGCGGAACTCCGCGTACGCCTCGTCCACCACGACCATGCCGGGCGCGGCGCGCAGCACGGCCTCGATCGCCTCCAGCGGCAGCGCGGTGCCGGTCGGGTTGTTCGGCGAGGTGAGGAACACGACGTCGGGCCGGTGCTCGCGGACGGCGGCGACCGCGCGGGCCGGGTCGAGGCCGAAGTCGGCGTCGCGGGAGGCGTCCACCCAGCGGGTCCCCGACACGCGGGTGATGATCGGGTGCATCGAGTACGACGGCTCGAAGCCGAGCGCGGTGCGCCCCGCGCCGCCGAACGCCTGGAGGATCTGCTGGATGATCTCGTTGGAGCCGTTCGCGGCCCACACCCGGCGGCCGGACAGGCCCGCGCCCGGCGTGTCGGCGTTCAGGAACGCCGCGAGGTCGTCGCGCAGCGCGGCCGCGTCGCGGTCGGGGTAGCGGTTGAGGGTCCCGGCGACGTCCATGACGGCCTCGCCGAGCGCCTTCACCAGCCGCTCGGACGGCGGGTAGGGGTTCTCGTTGGTGTTCAGCGCGCAGGGCACGTCGAGCTGGGGGGCGCCGTAGGGCTCCCGGCCGCGCAGGTCGTCGCGGATCGGCAGGTCGTCCAGCGAGGTCACGAGGGCACCTCCCAGCCGAACCGGGCCTTCAGCGCGGCGCCGTGGGCGGGCAGGTCCTCGGCCTCGGCGAGCGCGACGACGCGCCCGGTGGCCTCCGCGAGCGCGTCCCGGTCGTACTCGACGACGTGGACGCCGCGCAGGAACGACTGCACCGACAGCCCCGAGGAGTGGCAGGCGCAGCCGCCGGTCGGCAGGACGTGGTTGGACCCGGCGAGGTAGTCGCCGAGCGACACCGGCGCGTGCCGTCCGACGAAGACCGCCCCGGCGTTGCGGACGCGGGCGGCGACCTCCGCCGCGTCGGCGGTGTGGATCTCCAGGTGCTCGGCGGCGTAGGCGTCCACGACGGCCAGGCCGGCCTCGACCGAGTCGACCAGGACGATGCCGGACTGCCGCCCGGCGAGCGCCTCGGTGATCCGCCCGGTGTGCTTCGTGCGCGCGACCTGCGCCGCCAGCTCGGCCTCGACCTCGCCCGCGAGCCGCGAGGAGTCGGTGACCAGGACGGCGGCGGCGAGCACGTCGTGCTCGGCCTGGCTGATCAGGTCGGCGGCGACCTCCGCCGCGTCGGCGGTGCCGTCGGCGAGGATCGCGATCTCGGTCGGGCCCGCCTCGGCGTCGATGCCGATCACGCCCTTGAGCAGGCGCTTGGCGGCGGCGACGTAGACGTTGCCGGGCCCGGTGACGAGGTCGGCGCGGGCGCAGTCGGCGGTGCCGTAGGCGAACATCGCGACGGCCTGGGCGCCGCCGACGGCGTGCACCTCCTCGACCCCGAGGAGCGCGCAGGCCGCGAGGATCGCCGGGTGCGGCAGCCCCCCGAACTCCTTCTGCGCGGGCGAGGTGACCGCGAGCGACCCGACCCCGGCCTCCTGCGCGGGGACGACGTTCATGACCACGCTGGAGGGGTAGACCGCCCGCCCGCCCGGCACGTACAGCCCGACCCGCCCGACCGGGATCCACCGCTCGGTGACCGTGCCGCCCGGCACGACCTGCGTGGTGACCTCGCCGCGGCGCTGCGCCCGGTGCACGACGCGGGCGCGGCGGATGCTCTCCTCCAGCGCGTCCCGGACGGCCGGGTCGAGCCCGGCGAGGGCCGCGTGGATCTCCTCGACCGGGACGCGGCTGCTCTCCCGGTCCACCCCGTCGAACGCCCTGGTGTGCTCCCGGACCGCCGCCGCGCCGCGATGGCGCACGTCCGCGCAGATGGGCCGCACCTTGTCCAGGGCGGCCTCGACGTCGAGTTCGGCGCGGGGCAGCACGGAGCGCAGGTCGCCCGGAAGGGGACCGCGCAGGTCGATACGGGAAATCACCCGCCCAGTCTACGGAGTGCGCACGGGTCACCGTCGCATCGCCCGCACGGCGTCTCACGTGCCGAGACGCGCCCGGTGGTCAGATCCGCAGCGTCCCGTCCAGCACGGTGACGGCGGTGCCGGTGAGGACCACCCGGTCGCCGCGCAGCTCGGCCCGCACGTACCCGCCGCGCTCGGACGCCTGGTAGCCGGTCACGGCGGCGCGGCCGAGCCGGGCGGCCCAGAACGGGGCGAGCGCGCAGTGCGCCGACCCGGTCACCGGGTCCTCGCCGTCGCCGAGCAGCACCCGCGCACCGAAGAACCGGGAGACGAAGTCGTACCCGCCTCCGGGCTCGGCCGCCGCGGCCGTGACGATCACGCCGCGCGCGTCGATCTCGGCGAGCGCGGCGGTGTCGGCGGCCAGCCCCCGCACCGACGCCTCGTCCGCGACCTCGACGAGCAGGTCGTTCTGGTCGTTGCGGCCGGTCCACAGCGGCGCGGCGCCGAGCGCGCCGGCCAGGCCCTCCGGCGGGTCCACCCGCGCGGCGGGGACGGCGGGGAAGTCCATCGACAGCGACCCGTCGGCGGCGCGGGTGACGGTGAGCACGCCGCTCTCGCGCGTCCGGAACCGGATCGGGGCGCCCGCGTCGACGGTGCCGGTGTCGTAGAGGGCGTGGGCGCTCGCGAGCGTGGCGTGCCCGCACAGCGCGACCTCGACGAGCGGCGTGAACCAGCGCAGCTCGAAGTCGGCGTCCGGGTCGGGCAGGGGGCGGACGTAGGCGGTCTCCGAGTGCTTCATCTCGGCGGCCACCCGCTGCATCCAGCCGGCGTCGGCGGCGTCCTGGAGCAGGCAGACCCCCGCGGGGTTGCCGGCGAACGGGCGGGCGGTGAAGGCGTCGACCACGAGCATGCGCATGATCGTGACGCTACGCGCCACCGCGCGTCCGGAAGGAGGGCCAATCGGCGAAAAGTGGCCCATCGCTTCAGATTGTGAGAATTCCACAATGGGGAGATCATCGGTCCCGGCGTACGCTGGCGCACGGGGCGCCGTGCCGGAGGCGTCCCGCGAGCGTGGGAGAACCCTGTGACCGAGCGGCTCGCCCTGTTCCCGCTGGGCACCGTCCTGTTCCCGGGGCTGGTGCTGCCGCTGCGCCTGTTCGAGGGACGCTACCGCCTGCTGATCGCCGACCTGCTGGAGCGGCCCGAGCCGCGCCGGTTCGGGGTCGTCGGGATCGAGCTCGGACACGAGGTCGGCGACGACGGCGCACGGCGGCTGGCCGAGGTCGGCTGCGTCGCCGAGGTGCGCGAGGCGACGCCCCGGCCGGACGGCCGGTACGACATCGTGACCACCGGGACCAGCCGGTTCCGGCTGAAGGGGCTGGACCGCTCCCGCCCCTACCTCCAGGGCGAGGTGGAGTTCCTGCCCGAGGAGCCGGGCGGCGACCCCGAGCCGTCCGCGCGCCGCGTCCGGCGGCTGTTCCGGCTGTACCGGGAGCGGCTGCGCTCGGTCGGCATCGCGCCCGGCGGCGACCCGGACGACCCCGACCTGCCGGACGACCCGGTCCGGCTGTCCTACGTCGTCGCGGCCTCGCTCGTCCTGGACGGCCACGAGAAGCAGCGGCTGCTGGAGGCCGAGGACGCCGCGCTCCGGCTCGCCGCCGAACGCGACCTGCTCGCCCGCGAGAACCGCATCCTGGACGCGCTGCCGACGATCCCGGCGGGCCAGTTCCTGGACGGCTCGTTCCACCCCAACTGAAGGGGGCGGGCAGACTGTCCCCCATGAGCGCTGCCAAGGCCAAGGGGGCCAAGGGGACACCGGCCACCCTCGCCGCCGCCGAGGCCGGGATCGAGTTCACGCTGCACGCCTTCGAGGCCGACCCGGACGCCGAGTCCTACGGGCGGGCCGCCGCCGACGCCCTCGGCCTGCCCCCCGAGCACGTCTTCAAGACCCTGCTCACCGAGGTGGACGGGCGGCTCACCGTCGGCGTCGTGCCGGTCTCGGCCAGCCTGGACCTGAAGGCGCTCGCCGCCGCCGCGGGCGGGAAGAAGGCGCGGATGGCCGACCCGGCCGACGCCGAGCGCGCCACCGGGTACGTCGTCGGCGGGATCAGCCCGCTCGGGCAGCGCCGGAGGCTGCCGACCGTGCTGGACGCGTCGGCCTCAGCGCTCGGGACCCTCTACGTCTCCGCCGGACGGCGCGGCCTGGAGATCGAACTCTCCCCCGCCGACCTCGTCCGCCTCACCGGGGCCGTGCTCGCCGCCATCGCCCGAGGGTAGCCGCCGGAACACCAGCTCCAGCAGCCCGTACGCGGCGACCGCGAGCACCGGCCAGAACACCAGCACGCCCTTGGCGCGCAGGTCGGCGACCCCCTCGACGACGGTGCCGTCGCGGCCGTGCCGCACCGCGTCGCGGTAGCCGTCCAGCCCGACCATGTGGCCGGTCCGCCACGCGAGCACCGCCGCCGCCGCACCGCCCGCGACCAGCCCGAGCAGCAGCGCGACATCGTCGAAACGGCGGCCCACCGCGTAGGCGGCGGCCCCGCAGCAGAGCCCGGCGACCAGCGCGATCAGCGCGAACCGCACGTCGACGCCGATCGGGCCCTGGCCCTCGGGATCGGCGAGCAGCGGCTCGCCCTGCACGATCACATACCGCACCGTCGGGGCGGTCTTCGCCCACAGCAGCCCGAGGGGCGGCCCGAGCAGCGCCACGAGAGCGGTGGTGGCGACCCAGGTCGCCAAGAGCCTCCCGGCCGGTCGCCGCACCTCGTACGCTCCTTGGTGGAAGTGTCGTCTGACAGCGAAAGCCTAGCCTGCCCGCGTCGGCCGGATCGACCGTCACAAGGTGCCCGATTCCCGCCCACAGCCGCCTCGATCACTGGGATAATGTGCCCGACATGTCCGGATTCAGTCCCGCGTTCGAACGCCTCGGCGCCGCCCTGGCGGCCGTCGTCCTGCAACGGCAGGAGACGCTCGCCGAGTTCCTCCCGCGCGAGGACTGGAGCGCCGACCTGACCGCCCGCACCTACGCCAGCGGCGGCGTCACCGTACGCGTCTCGCTGCTCGGCAGCTACGCCGCGCGCGAGCGCACCTGGCTGTGGGGCTGGGCCAACCCCCAGTTCGGCCCCGACCACCCCGCCGTCGCCCCGACACTGATCATCCGCACCCTCGGCGAACGGCTCGGCGTCACCGAGTTCACCACCCCCGAGGTCGACCTGTCCTGGTACGAGGGCCCCGCCGGGCACGGTGGCGAACTCGTCGCGATGGCCGCCGGCGGCGTGCTCGGCGGCGCCGGATACATCGGCGCCGGATACGACGGCGGCTCCGCCTACCTCCACGTCGACGACCCCCAGGCGCCGCCCGCCGGATGGGACCCGGTTCCCGTCCCCCGCCTGCTGTCGAACGCCACGAGCCTGTTCCCGCACGAGCCCCGCCTCACGCTGGCGGGGCTCCTGTCCCACCACCGCGTCCCCTACCGCCAGACCGACGCCCTCACCGAACTCCGCCCCCCCGGCGGCCCCACCACCCGGGCCCACTTCGACAACCTCGGCCGCTTCATCCACTGGGAAAGCGTCGAACCCGTCCCGGTGCCTTCGGCGTCAGGCGCTTAGAGTGGTGTGGTAAGCCCAGCCCGCGGCGACCTCCACGTTGCGATCGCGTCCGAAGGCAGATTCGAGCCAAGCGGGAATCTGATCGCGAAGCGAGCCGTCAAGGCGAGTTCGGAGCGCGCCCAGCGCCCGACGCCGAGGGCACCGCGATGAACACTGGTCAGCCCAGGCAGGAGGGGCCCAGGAGTTGCTTCAGGTCGCCCATCAGGGCGGGGGACGGCGCCACGCGTAGGCGGTCGTCCAGGCGGACCACCGTGGTGCGCGGGCCGTTCTGCAGGTGCAGGTGGACCTCGGCCGTGCCCGGGTGGGTGATCAGCACCTCCTTGAGGCGCGTGACGGTCGGGGGGGTGCAGCGGCCCAGCGGGAGCGTGACCGACAGCGGGCCGGTCGCGTCGGTGATCGTCAGGTCGGGCTGGACGACCTCCATCGCGATGATCTTCGCGACGTCCTCGCGGCGGTCCAGCCGGCCCTTGACGACGAGGATCGCGTCCTCGGCGAGGAGGGTCGAGCACAGCTGGTAGGACGAGGGGAAGCACATCACCTCGATGGAGCCGCCCAGGTCCTCCAGCTGGAACATGGCCCAGGAGTTGCCCTGCTTGGTGACCTTGCGCTGGAGGCCCGACACCAGCCCGGCGACGATCACGACCTGGCCGTCGGGGCGCTCGCCCCCGTTCAGGACGGCGATCGTGCAGTCGGCCTCGCGCTCCAGGATGTGCTCGACACCGAGGAGCGGGTGGTCGGAGACATACAGGCCGAGCATCTCCCGCTCGAAGGCGAGCAGGGTGGTCTTGTCCCACTCCTCGCTGTCGGGGATCGCGACGGCGAAGGCGTCCTCGGCGTCGTCGTCCTCCAGCGCCCCGAACAGGGAGTCCTGCCCGATGGCCTCCTTGCGCTTGATGTCGATGACCGAGTCGATCGCCTGCTCGTGCGCCATCAGCAGCGCCTTGCGGCGGTGGCCGAGCTCGTCGAAGGCGCCCGCCTTGATCAGCGACTCCACGACCCGCTTGTTGCAGACGATCGGCGGGACCTTGCTGAGGAAGTCGTTGAAGTCGGCGTAGGCGCCCTTCTCGCGGCGGGCCGCGACGATGCCGTCCACGACGTTCGTGCCGACGTTGCGGACGGCCGACAGCCCGAACCGGATCTCGGTGTCGCCGAGCGGGGTGAAGTCGGCCTCGGAGGTGTTGACGTCGGGCGGCAGGACCTTCAGGCCCATCCGGCGGCACTCCGACAGGTAGAGGGCGCTCTTGTCCTTGTCGTCGCCGACCGAGGTGAGCAGGCCCGCCATGTACTCGGCCGGGTAGTTGGCCTTCAGGTAGGCCGTCCAGTAGGAGACCAGCCCGTAGGCGGCGGAGTGCGCCTTGTTGAAGGCGTAGTCGGAGAACGGGACGAGGATGTCCCACAGCGTCTTCACGGCCTCCTTGGAGAAGCCGTTGTCGATCATGCCCTGCTCGAACCCGACGAACTGCGCGTCCAGCTCGGCCTTCTTCTTCTTGCCCATGACCCGGCGGAGAAGGTCCGCCTTGCCGAGCGTGTAGCCCGCCACCTTCTGCGCGATCGCCATGACCTGCTCCTGGTAGACGATCAGGCCGTAGGTCGTGTCGAGGATCTCGCGGAGCGGCTCCTCCAGCTCGGGGTGGATCGGCGTGATGTCCTGCTGGCCGTTCTTGCGGAGCGCGTAGTTGGTGTGGGAGTTGGCGCCCATCGGGCCCGGCCGGTACAGGGCGCCGACGGCGGAGATGTCCTCGAAGTTGTCGGGCTTCATCAGCCGCAGCAGCGAGCGCATCGGGCCGCCGTCGAACTGGAACACCCCGAGGGTGTCGCCGCGGGCGAGCAGGTCGTAGGTCGGCTGGTCGTCCAGCGGCAGCGAGAGCAGGTCGACGTCCACGCCCTTGTTCTTCTTGATGCCCTTCAGCGCGTCGTCGATGATCGTCAGGTTGCGCAGGCCGAGGAAGTCCATCTTCAGCAGGCCGAGCGTCTCGCAGGTCGGGTAGTCGAACTGCGTGATGATCGCGCCGTCGGCGTCCCGGCGCATGATCGGGACGTGGTCGGTGATCGTCTCACCGGACATGATGATCCCGGCGGCGTGCACGCCGGTCTGCCGGATCAGCCCCTCCAGACCCTGCGCCAGGTCCATGATCTGCTTGACGTCGGTCTCTTCCTCGTACAGCTTGCGCAGCTCGCCGGCCTCGCCGTGGCGCGGGTGCTTGTCGTCGAAGATGCCCGACAGCGGGATGTCCTTGCCCATGACGGCGGGCGGGAACGCCTTGGAGATCCGGTCGCCGAGCGCGTAGGGGAAGCCGAGGACGCGGCCCGCGTCCTTGATGGCGGCCTTCGCCTTGATGGTGCCGAACGTGGCGATGAAGGAGACCTTGTCCGCGCCCCACTTCTCGGTGGTGTAGCGGATGACCTCGGCCCGCCGGTCTTCAGGGAAGTCGATGTCGATGTCGGGCATGGACGCGCGCTCGGGGTTCAGGAACCGCTCGAAGATCAGCCCGTGCGGGATCGGGTCGAGGTCGGTGATGCCCATGGCGTAGGCGATCAGCGAGCCCGCCGCGCTGCCGCGCCCCGGGCCGACCAGGATGCCGTTCTCCTTCGCCCACATGATGAAGTCGGCGACGACGAGGAAGTAGGACGGGTAGCCCTTGCCGAGGATGACGTCCATCTCGTACTCGGCCTGTTTCCGGTACCCGTCGGGCAGGCCGTCGGGGAAGCGGCGCTCCAGGCCCTTCCAGACCTCCTTGCGGAACCAGCTCTCCTCCGTCTCGCCCTCGGGGACGGGGAAGCGCGGGCTGAGGTCGCGGTACTCGAACATGCCCGCCGGGTCGACCCGCTCGGCGATCAGGAGGGTGTTGCGGCACCCCTCCTGCCAGATGTCGGAGGTGTCGATCGCCCGCATCTCGTCGGCCGTCTTGATGTAGTAGCCGCTGCCGTCGAACCGGAACCGGTCGGGGTCGGCGAGCTGCTTGCCCACCTGCACGCACAGCAGCGCGTCGTGCGCGGTCGACTCCGACTCGTGGGTGTAGTGCGAGTCGTTGGTCACCACCGGCTTGATGTTCAGCTTCCTGCCGATGTCGATCAGGCCCTGCCGGACGCGGCGCTCGATGTCGAGGCCGTGGTCCATCAGCTCAAGGAAGTAGTTGTCCTTGCCGAGGATCTCCTGGAAGGTCGCGGCGGCCTTGAGCGCCTCGTCGAACTGGCCGAGCCGCAGCCGTGTCTGGACCTTCCCCGACGGGCAGCCGGTCGTGGCCATCAACCCGTCCGCGTGCTCGGCGAGCAGCTCCTCGTCCATGCGCGCGTACTTGAAGACGAAGCCCTCGGTGTAGGCGCGGCTGGAGAGCTTGAACAGGTTGTGCAGGCCCGTCCGGTTGCGCGCCCACAGCGTCTTGTGGTTGATCAGACCGCCGCCGGAGACGTCGTCGCGCTTCTGGCTCGGCTCGCCCCAGTGGACCTTCTTCTTGTGGTAGCGGGACTCCGGCGCCATGTACGCCTCGATCCCGATGATCGGCGTCACCCCGGCGGCCGTCGCCTGCCTGTGGAAGTCGTAGGCGCCGTGCATGTTGCCGTGGTCGGTCATGGCGATCGCCGGCATCTCCTGCCGCCCGACCTCCTCGAACATCTGCTTCAACCGGGCGGCTCCGTCGAGCATGGAGTACTCCGTGTGAACATGCAGATGAACGAACGAGTCCGCCATGCCTGATGCGCCTCCTGCTCGTCGACATGCGACCGCGCACGTACGGATCCGCACGTGTTGGTCGCCATCGGTCCCGGGGGAAGATCGCCGCTCCGGGGCTGGGCCCGGAACGACGCGGTCCTGAGAGCCTAACCCCCATCCCGCGCCGCCGGGGACCCGACGCGCCGTCGTCCCTTACGTCCCGTCCGTCTCACTACGCTCGGTGGGCGCGCGTCCGCGCGGCGCTCTGGTAGGCGCCGGGCGGGACCCCGACCGTCCGCTTGAAGTGGCGGGTCAGGTGGGCCTGGTCGGCGAAGCCCGTGCGGGACGCCACGTCCGCCGGGCGCAGGCCCTCGTCGAGCAGCGTCCGCGCCGCCCGCACCCGCACCTGGTTCAGGTAGGCGTGCGGCGGCAGCCCCACCCGCTCCCGGAACGCCCTCAGCAGCGGGAACGGGCGCGTCCCCACCAGTTCGGCCAGCTCGTCCAGGGACGGCGGGTCGAGGAGGCTGGCCTCCAGGATGTCCCGCGCGTCGCGGACGGCCGGGGGCAGCGCGGCCGGGCCGGCGTCCCCGCGCACCTGCTTCGCGTGCCGGGTCAGCAGCCCCGCCAGCGCGACCCGCAGCAGGGACGAGGCGGCCAGCGCGTCGCCTCTCTCACCGGCCCGGTGGAACGCGCGCAGCCGTCCCGCCGCGGCCGGGTCGTCCAGCACGGCCGGGAACGCGATCGTGCCGCGCGGCGCGCCCAACTCCCGGGCGATCCCGCTCACCAGCTCCACCGGCGGGTAGATCACCCGGTACGCCCAGCCCTCGGGCACGCCCGCCTGCCCGGTGTGGACGACGCCCGGATTGACCACCGCGAGCGAGCCGGGCCCGGCCCGCTCCAGGCCGCCCGGCAGGTCGAACTCCTCGACACCCGACTCGATCAGCGCGATCGTGTGGCCGGGGTGCGCGTGCCGGGTGAACCGGTGCGTCACGTAGCGCGCCCGCAGCAGATCGACCTCCGGCAGCGCCGGATGCCGGAAGTAGCGGGCGACCTCTCCCCCCGGGCCGCCCTTCGCGTCCGATCCCCCCATGTCCGACATGGTAGCCACGGCCGTCTCACGGGACGAGACGACAGGTCCCGGGAACTGGCGTTCACCCGGCCGCCCGCCCTACCATCGGGGCCATGGACCGCCGCCACTTCGCGTTTACGCAGCCGGCTCCGGGCGAGCCGGTCGGCGAGCCGACCTGAGCGACGACCCCGGAGCCGGCCAAGGCAGAGACCCCCACGGGCTCTGCCTTTTCCGTTGGACGCGTCCCGTCGGACGCACACGCCTCGTGAGCCCGCGCCCCGCGCGCGGGCACGACCATGGACGAGCGCGGCTCCGGTAACGGCTCCCTTCGCGACCGGCCGCCGCCGCAGGAGGGAACACGCATGCAGGACCAGGTGATCGGAGAGGGCGCGGCCCGCACCGCGTCGGGGGAGCTGCGGGTGGCGCTGCCGCCGGTGGCGGAGATCGGCTCGCTCGCCGAGGCCCGCGCGGCGATCGACGGCCTCGACGCGGCGCTCGCCGTCCTGCTGGAGCGCCGCGCGGCCGTCGCGGCGGTCGTCCAGCGGCTGAAGCCCGTCGGCGGCTTCGCCGGGCGCAGCCCCGAGCGCGAGCGGCAGATCGTCGAGGCGATGGCCGAGCACGCCCCCGCCCTCGGCGCCGAGCGGCTGGCCCGGATCATGAACGCCGTCATCGAGGCCGGGCTGGAGGCCGCCGCGTCCCGCTGAGGGGCCGCCCGGCGCAAGAACGTTCAAGATAGGGCGGCGGGACCGCCGTTAGCGTCGCCGCCATGACCTCGACAAGACCCCCCGGCTCCGCGGCCGTGCGGGAACCGGCGGTGGACGGGCGGCGCGCCGCCGTGCGGGACGGCCTCGGGGTGGGCGTCGCCGTCGGCGTGTCCGGGCTGGCGTTCGGCGCCGCCGCGATCACGGCGGGCCTGTCGGTGGCGCAGACCGCCGTGCTGAGCCTGCTGGCGTTCACCGGCGCGTCGCAGTTCGCGCTCGTCGGCGTGATCGGCGGGGGCGGCGGGCTGGCCGCCGGGACGCTCGGCGCCGTCCTGCTCGGCGGCCGCAACGCCCTGTACGGGCTGCGGCTGGCGAGCGCGCTGGACGTGCGGGGCTGGCGCCGGCTGCTCACCGCGCAGGTCGTCATCGACGAGACGACGGCGGTCGCGACCGCGCAGCAGGGCCGGGCCGCGATGCGCGCCGGGTTCTACAGCGCCGCCGTGACCCTGTACGCGATGTGGAACCTGACCACGCTGCTGGGCGCGGTCGGCGCGGCCCGGCTCGGCGACCCCGAGACGCTCGGGCTGGACGTCATCGGGCCCGCCGTGTTCCTCGCGCTGCTCTGGCCGCGCCTCACCTCCGCCCGCGCGCCGGACGGCGCGCGCGGCCAGGTCGGGGTGGCCGCGGCCGCCATGGCGATCGCCGTCGCCGCGACGCCCGTGCTGCCGCCCGGGGTCCCGGTGATGCTGGCCGCCGTCACGGCGCTGCCCGCCCTCCTGTCGCGGAAGGCGGACCGGTGAACGTCTGGATCGCGGTCGTCGCCACCGGGCTCGGCTGCTACGCGCTGAAGCTCGGCGGGCTCGTCATCCCGCAGCGGGTGCTGGAGGACGCCCGGGTGCGGCGGTTCACCGACCTGGTCCCCGTCGCGCTGCTGAGCGCGCTCATCGCGGTGCAGGCGCTCGCGGACGGCAGGACGCTGGAGTTCGACGGCGCCCGCCTGGCGGGCCTGGGCGCGGCGGTGGCCGCGCTCCTGCTGCGGGCGCCGTTCCTGGTCGTGCTCGTGGTCGCGGCGGGGGTCGCCGCCGGGCTGCGCCTCCTGTGAGGAGGGTGGGCCGCGGTCAGGACTCGTCGGAGACGATGTCGAGCGCGCGGGCCAGGTCGGCCGGGTAGGGGCTGGTGAACTCCACCCACTCGCCGGTGCCCGGGTGCTCGAAGCCGAGCCTGGCGGCGTGCAGCCACTGGCGCGTCACGCCGAGCCGAGCCGCGAGGGCCGGGTCGGCGCCGTAGGCCATGTCGCCCACGCACGGGTGCCGGATCGCGGACATGTGCACGCGGATCTGGTGGGTGCGGCCCGTCTCCAGGTCGATGTCGAGCAGCGACGCCGCCCGGAACGCCTCCACGGTGTCGTAGTGGGTCACCGACGGCTTGCCGCCCGCCACCACCGCGAACCGCCCGTCGCCGGAGGGGTGCCGGTCGATCGGCGCGTCCACCGTCCCGCGGAACGGGTCGGGGTGCCCCTGGACGAGCGCCTGGTAGCGCTTGTCGATGCGGCGCTCCTTGAACGCCCGCTTCAGCCGCGAGTAGGCGACCTCGCTCTTGGCGACGACCATCGCGCCCGTGGTGTTGGCGTCGAGCCGGTGCACGATCCCCTGCCGCTCGGACGCGCCGCTGGTGGCGACCGTGTGCCCGGCGCCGAGCAGCCCTCCGAGGACGGTCGGGCCCGTCCAGCCGGTGGTGGGGTGCGCGGCGACGCCGACCGGCTTGTCGACCACGACGATGTCGTCGTCCTCGTACAGGACGCCCATGCCGGGGACCGGCTCGGCGACCGGCGCGGGCGGGGCGGGCGGCGGCGGCAGCGTCACCTCCAGCCACGCCCCGGCGTGCAGCCGCTCGGACTTGGTGGCCACCTCGGCGCCGTCCAGCAGGACGTCGCCGGCGGCGATGATGTCGGCGGCGCCGCCCCGGGACAGGCCGAACAGCCGGGCGAGGGCCGCGTCGATCCGCTCCCCCTCCAGCCCGTCGGGGACGTGGATGCCGCGCACCTCCCCCATCACGGCTTGTCCCCCGCGTCCTCGGTCTTCTCGGTCTTCTCGGCCTTCTCGGCGGGCGGTTCCGCGTCGCCGGCGGGAGGCTCGGCGGGCTCCTCCTTGCCGGTGAGGCGCGTCCCGTCGATCTGGAGGCCGCGGGCGGCGAGCACGACGGCGAGGATCCCGCCGCACACGATCGCCGAGTCGGCCAGGTTGAACACCGGGTAGTGCGGCAGCTGGATCCAGTCGACGACATGGCCCTTCAGCGGCGCCGGGGCGCGGAACAGCCGGTCGATGAGGTTGCCGATCGCGCCGCCGAGCAGCAGCCCGAGGCAGATCGCCCAGGGCAGGCTCCGCAGGTTGCGGGCCGTGCGCAGGATCGCCACGACGACGCCGGACGCGATCACGGTGAACACGATCGTGTAGCCGGTGCCGATCGAGAACGCGGCGCCGCTGTTGCGGGTCTCGCGCAGGGTCAGCAGCCCGCCGAGCAGCTCGATCGGCTCCTCGTTCTGGAGCGCGGCCACGACGATCGTCTTGGACAGGAGGTCGGCGGCGAGCGCGGCGAGCGCCACGGCGACCAGCACGCCGACACGGCGCGGCCGAGGAGATCCCGTGGATTCCCCGGCCCCGCCCTCTGGGTTCGTTGAGTCGCTCAGCGACGTTCCTCGCGTTGTTTGCATGTCACACACAGGGTCGCACGCGGGAAGACCTGGAGGCGCGCCTTGCCGATCGGCCTGGCGCACGACTCGCAGGTTCCGTACGTGCCCCCGTCCATCCGCTGGACGGCCCGCTCGATCTGGGTGAGCAGGTCCTGCGAATTGTAGGACAGCGCGAGCTCGTGCTCGCGCTCGTAGGTCTTGGCGCCCGCGTCGGCCTGGTCGTCGCCCGCGCCCTCGCTGGTGTCGCCCTCGGCGATCTGGCTCGCGGACGCGGCGATCTCGGCGCGCAGCGCGGCGATCTGCTTCTCCAACCCGGCGCGGACCTCGGCGAGCTCGGCGGCGGTCCAGTGCCCCTCGCCCTCGCGGACGGGCAGCTCGGCGGCCTTCGCGGCGGCCTCGCCGTTCGCCCTGCCGCCGGCCTTCCGGGCCTTCGGCGCCTTCCCGGCGGTCTTACCGGCCTGGCCGCTCTTGGCCGCGCCGCGGCGGCCGGCGGGCCCCGCCGGCGCCGATCTCGTGCCCCGGGTCTTCTTCCCGGAGGACCTCTCCCCGGAGGGCGTCTCGCCCTTCCCAGCGGCGGCCATCTCGGCCTCCCTCGCGCTGATCGCCTCGACAGGCAGTGCGGGCAGCATAAGTCCCCTTTCCCGGGCACGGCAAACGACCTGGCGTTTGTTACCGACCGCTTATGCCCGGGTGCAGATCGTCGAGAAACCCCGGAGATCGCAGAATCATCGGAAAGGAAGGGCGCGGCGGCCGCCGGGAGCGCGCCCCGGTGGTATCGGGAAGAGGAACCGCCCCCGGTACGTTAAAGTCGGTCTGAGCAGTGGTGTCGACAGGCCCTGATGGGGACGCCTGCCGCCGCACGCAGCCATGAGCGACCCGGGGACGGTGCGAGCCCGGGGGCGAGCCCGGCGGTTGATCACCCCGGAGCCGCCGGAGGAACCGCCCGAGCGCCGCGAGGCGGCGGGCCCAGTAGAACCGGCGGTCGGCACCGCAACGAAGTGGGCCGCGCCGTGCCGGCGTGGCCAAGGAGGGTGGTACCGCGGGGCGCGTCCGGACGATCCGGGCCGCGGCCTCGTCCCTCCGGTCAACGTCTCACGTCGATCCGGAGGTCCGCCCAAGTGAGCCGCCGTAGTTTCCGGCCGCTGCCCGCGCAGGTCGATCTGCCCGCCCTGGAGCGGGACCTGCTGCGCCGCTGGCGCGACAGCAAGGTTTTCGAGCGCTCGCTGGAGCGCACCGCGTCCGGCCCGCGCTGGATCTTCTACGAGGGGCCGCCCACCGCCAACGGCATGCCCGGCGTCCACCACGTCGAGGCCCGCGTGTTCAAGGACGTCTTCCCGCGCTTCAAGACCATGAAGGGCTACCACGTCCCCCGCAAGGCGGGCTGGGACTGCCACGGCCTGCCCGTCGAGGTGGCCGTGGAGAAGGAGCTCGGGCTCACCGGCAAGAAGGACATCGAGGAGTACGGCGTCGCGGAGTTCAACGACCGCTGCCGCGAGTCGGTGCTGCGGCACGTGGACGCCTTCGAGGAGATGTCCGAGCGGATGGGCTTCTGGGTCGACACCGACCAGGCGTACCGGACGATGGACCCCGAGTACGTCGAGGCCGTCTGGTGGTCCCTCAAGGTCATCTTCGACAAGGGGCTGCTGTTCCGCGACTTCCGGATCACGCCGTACTGCCCGCGCTGCGGCACCGGCCTGTCCGACCACGAGCTGGGCCAGCCCGGCGGGTACGAGACCGTCACCAGCCCGTCGGTGTACGTGCGGCTGCCGGTGACCTCCGGCCCGCTGGCCGAGCTGGGCGCCTCGCTGCTGGTCTGGACGACGACGCCGTGGACGCTGGTGGCCAACACCGCCGTCTCCGTCCGCGCCGACGTGACCTACGTCGCCGCCCGCCCGGCGGGGTCGGACGAGGTGCTGGTCGTGGCGGAGGCGCTGCTGGAGAAGGTCCTCGGCGCGGACGCCGAGCGCCTCGCCGCCTTCCAGGGCTCGGAGCTGGAGCGCACCCCCTACTCCCGGCCGTTCGACCTGGTCGAGATCCCGGACGCGCACTACGTCGTCCTCGGCGACCACGTCACGGTCGAGGACGGCACCGGGCTCGTCCACACCTCGCCCGCGTTCGGCGAGGACGACATGGCCGTCTGCAAGGCGTACGGTATGCCGGTCGTCAACCCCGTCGGCCCGGACGGGCGGTTCCCGCGCGAGCTGCCGCTGGTCGGCGGCAAGTTCTTCAAGGACGCCGACGAGCCGCTCACCGACGACCTGCGCGCGCGGGGGCTGCTGTTCCGCGGCGGCCACTTCGAGCACAGCTACCCGCACTGCTGGCGCTGCCACACGCCGCTGCTGTACTACGCGCTCCCCGCCTGGTACATCCGCACCACCGAGATCAAGGACCGGCTGCTGGAGGAGAACGAGAAGACGAACTGGTTCCCCGAGACGGTCAAGACCGGCCGGTACGGCGAGTGGCTGCGCAACAACGTCGACTGGTCGCTGTCGCGGAGCCGCTACTGGGGCACGCCCCTGCCGCTGTGGGTGTGCGGCGAGGACGAGGACCACATCACCTGCGTCGGCTCCCTGGAGGAGCTGGGCGAGCTCGCGGGCAGGGACCTGTCCGCGCTGGACCCGCACCGCCCCTACGTGGACGACGTCACCCTCCCCTGCTCCGCGTGCGGGGGCGAGGCCCGCCGCGTCCCCGACGTCATCGACGCCTGGTACGACTCCGGCTCGATGCCCTTCGCGCAGTGGGGCGCGCCCCACCGCAACAAGGAGGTCTTCGAGAGCTCCTACCCGGCCCAGTACATCTGCGAGGCCCAGGACCAGACCCGCGGCTGGTTCTACTCGCTCATGGCCGTCGGGACGCTCGTCTTCGACCGCTCGTCCTACGAGGACGTCCTGTGCCTCGGGCTGATCCTCGCCGAGGACGGCCGCAAGATGAGCAAGCACCTCGGCAACGTCCTGCGCCCCATCCCGCTGATGGACGAGCACGGCGCCGACGCGGTCCGCTGGTACATGCTGGCCAGCGGGCTCCCCTGGGCGTCCCGCCGGGTCGGGCACTCGGCCCTGGAGGAGATCGTCCGCAAGGTCCTCCTCACCTACTGGCACACCGCGTCGTTCTTCGTCCTGTACGCGAACGCGGCGCAGGCGCAGGGCCGCGCGTGGACGCCGGACCGCCTCGCGGAGGCGCCCGCCCCCGCCGACCGCCCGCTGCTGGACCGCTGGGCGCTGGCCGAGCTGCACCGCACGACCGCCGAGGTGGACGCGGCGCTGGAGCAGTACGACACCGCCCGCGCGGGGCGCCGCCTGGCCGAGTTCGTCGACGACCTGTCCAACTGGTACGTCCGGCGCTCCCGCCGCCGCTTCTGGGAGGGCCCGGAGACGCCGGAGGGCGCGTCGGCGTTCGCCACGCTCTACGAGTGCCTGGAGACCCTCACCCGCCTCATGGCGCCGATGGTCCCGTTCGTGACCGACCACGTCTGGGACGTCATCCGCCCCGAGGACGCCCCCGAGTCGGTGCACCTCACCGACTGGCCGTCCGCGCGCGAGGACCTCCTCGACCCGGAGCTGAGCGCGCGGATGGCGCTGGTCAGGCGGCTGGTGGAGCTCGGCCGCTCCGCGCGCGCCGCGAGCGGCGTCCGGACCCGCCAGCCCCTCGGCCGCGCCCTCGTCGGCGCCCCGGGCTGGACCTCGCTGCCCGAGCAGCTCCGCGTCCAGATCGCCGAGGAGCTGAACGTGCTGGCCTTCGAGGAGCTGTCCTCGATCGGCGTCGACCTGGTGGAGTACGAGGTCAAGCCCAACTTCCGGGAGCTCGGCAAGCGGTACGGCAAGGACACGCCGAAGGTCGCGGCGGCCGTGAAGGCCGCGGAGCCCTCGGCCCTCGTGCACGCGCTGCGCGACGGCGGCGCCGCCGAGGTGCGGGTGGCCGACCTCGGCACCGTCCCGCTGGCGCCCGGCGACGTCATCGTCACCGAGCGGCCGCGCAGCGGGTGGGCCGTGGAGAGCGCGGCGGGCGAGACCATCGCGCTCGACCTCACCGTCACGCCCGAGCTGCGCCGCGCGGGGCTGGCGCGGGAGGCCGTCCGCCTCGTCCAGGAGGCGCGCAAGGCCGCCGGGCTGGAGGTCACCGACCGCATCGAGCTGTGGTGGCAGGCCGCCGGCGACGACCTCGCCGAGGCGCTGCGCGCGCACACCGCCGAGGTCACCGCCGAGGTCCTCGCCACCTCCATGTCCGAGGGGCGCCCGGACGGCCTGAGCGCGGGCCGCGACGACGAGCTGGGCCTCACCTACTGGCTCCGCAAGGCCTGACCCCGCGTGCGCGCCGGGGGCCGCCCCCCGGCGCGCACGACGGCGGGGCCCAACATCCGCATAGGGCTTTTTCGCGACACATCGCGTTTGAGATGATGGCGGGGTGAACCTTCCCGAGCAGCCCTCCGACCCCACCTCCCCCGCGCGGATGCGCGCCTCGGACGCCGACCGCGACCGGGTCGCCGACCGGTTGCGCGAGGCCCTGGCGGAGGGCCGCATCACGCCGGAGGAGCACGCCGAGCGCATCGACGCCGTCTACGCCGCCAAGACCTACGCCGACCTGGAGCCGGTGCTGAGCGACCTGCCGTCCGCCGAGGTGCCCCGGGTGGACCTGCGCAAGCCGGATCCGCTCCCGCCGCCCCTGCCGCAGTCGTCCACGCTCGCGGCGGTGTTCTCCGGCGTGGAGCGCAAGGGCCGCTGGCTGGTCGAGGAGAACACCACGGTCGCGTGCGTGTTCGGCGGCGCCGACCTGGACTTCCGCCAGGCCGTGCTGAGCCGCCGCGAGGTGACGCTCACCATCACCTGCCTGTTCGGCGGCGTGAACATCACCGTCCCGCCGGGCGTGCGGGTGCTGCCGTCCCTGACGGCGGTCTTCGGCGGGACCGACTGCGCCGAGGACGACACCCTCGACCCGGACGCCCCCGTCATCCGCCTGGCCGGCTTCGTCGCCTTCGGCGGCGTCTCGGTCGAGCGCCGCGAGGTGGGCGAGGCGAACGGCCGCCGCCGCCGGCACGAGGAGCACCACCGGCGCCACCTCGACCGCCACGCCGAACACCTCCGGCACCGCGAACACCGCCGCGAGCTGCGCGACGAGCGCCGCGACCGCCTACGCGAACTCCGCGCCGAACGCCACCGCCGAACCTGATCCCACCAAGCGCTGAAGCCCGAACGCGCCAGGGCCGTCCCACAGCTCCAAGGAAACACGCAAGGCTTTGCCCCAGTCCGCGCGACGACCTCACCCCGCACGCGGGCGCGTAGCCGACCGGTGGGGGCGAAGCCGGAGGCGAGCCCCCACCGGGAAGATCGCGAAGCGATGCCGCGCCCGCCCAAGGCGCGGTCAAGGGGGCGAGCCGCCAGGCGAGCCCCCTTGGGCCGGGCCTTAAATGGACACAGCGCGATCGGGCTGGCAGACGAGGCAGGGGGTGCAGCCTCGGGCCTTGGCCTCGGCGCGGGAGAGCGACTCCAGGTCGTCGGCGTCGTCGCCGATGTCCTCGATGAGCGCGCAGTCGGTGCGGTGGTAGCGCTTGGTGCCGCTGAGGATGCGCACCTGCGAGCCGTCACCGTCGGACGCGTCGCCGGATTCGTCGGAGGCGTCGTCGGGGGCGTCGGTGGACGCGCCGCCGGGCGTGTCGGCGGCCTCGCCGGCGGGCGGCTCGTCGGCGTCCGCCGTGGCGGGCTCGGGCTCGTCCACCGGGACGGGGTCCGCGGCGTGCCGGGGCGCGTGCTCGTCGTCGGCGTCACGGGGGCGGGGCGCCGCGGGCTCGGGCGCCTCCGGCTCGGGCGTGTCCGGCTCGGGCTCGGGCTCGGCCCGGTCCTCCGGCTCGGCCTCGGGGGGCTCGGTGACCGTGGGGAGGTCGGTCACCGTCGCCTGCTCGGAGGGCCTGCCGTCCGGCTTCGGGTCGATGGACCAGGCGGCCTTCGCCGGGGCGGGCGCGGCGGGCGCGGCGGGCTCGGTGCGCGGGATCTCGGCCGTCTGGTCGAGGCCCGGCGACGGGGCCGGCGCGGCGAAGGGTGAAGGGGAGGGCGCCGGCGCCGGGGCGGGCTTGGCGAGACCGGACAGGCCGTTGTCGGCGTGGGACGCCGCGGGGAGGCCGCCGGCGGGCTTGGTGAGGTCGGGCCGGGTGAGGTCGGACCTGCGAGGCTCCGCCCGGGGCGCGCCGTCCTTGGGCGCGGTGACCGACACCGCGGCGCGCGCCGCCAGTGCGGTGTCGGGCATGCAGGCGGTGCAGGGGCTGAACCCCTCCTCCTTGGCCTCGGCGTAGGTGAGCTCCTCGGTGTCCCGCCCGGCGAGCTGCCGGCAGGTGTCCAGGTGGTAGCGCTTGCGGCCGCGCACGACGAACACCACGGCGTCCTCGGGGACGTCGACCGGTGGGCCGGGGATCTCCGGCGCGTCGTCGGCCGGCTCCGCCGGGGGCTTGGCGGCCGGTACCGGGGGCTTGGCCGCGGCCGGGACCGGGGGCGTGGCCGGGACGGCGGCGGGAGGAGCCGGACGCTTGCGCTTGGAGCCCTGCTTGCGGCTCGCGGAGGCCGGGGCCCCCGCTCCGAAGAGCTCCTTGCGCCGCAGGACCACCCCGACGATCAGGCACACGGCGGAGACCGTGCTCACGGCGATCGAGATGTAGATCACCGTAAGCGCGTCCAGGCCGAAGACCTGGGCGCTGTCTCCGTTGCCGGCGACGATGCCCGCCACGAGCAGGGCGATCGCCACCACGACGAGGACGCCACTCAGGATGATCACAGGGTCTCTCCCCCTCGTTCAAGCCGCTCGGCTCCGGGCCGCGTGGGCCCGGTGGTCGGCACGCCGGCGCCGCTGGACGGCGGCGCTGCCGTCACGCGCGTGGCGGTCGGCACGACCCTATCGCCTGCGGCGCCCGCGTCAGCGCCTCTCGTGCGGCGGGTTGTCGCCACCGCCCGAGTGGAACGCGCCGGTCGCCGAGTGCTGGACCTGCTGGTGCTGGGCCGGCTCGGCGGGCGGCGGGAACGGGGTGGCCGTCGTGGCGCCCGCGCCGTTGCGGTTCTCGGCGTGGGGAAGGGCGCCCTGCGGGCCGGTCTGCGGTCCCGCCTGGGGGGCGGTCTGCTGCGGCGGGGAGGGGACGGCGGCGAACGCGCCGGTCTCGGTGCTGCCCGCCTCCAGGTCGCGCAGCTGGCCCTCCAGGTAGACCTTCAGGCGGCTGCGGTACTCGCGTTCGAACGCGCGCAGGTGGTCGACCTCGCGTTCGAGCTCCTCGCGCTGCTGCACGAGCGAGCCCATGACCTGGCGGTGCCGCTCCTGGGCGTCGCGGTCGAGGGCCTCGGCGCGCGAGCGGGCCTCGCTGACGATCTGGTCGGCCTGGCGGCGCGCCTTGCCGAGGATCTCCTCGGCCTCGCGGCGGGCGCGGCCGAGCGTCTCGTCGGCCTCGCGCCGGGCGTCGGCGATCGCCTGGTCGGCGGTCTGCTGCGCCAGCGCGAGCACGCGCGCGGCGGTGTCCATGTTGTCCTCGCCGGTGGAGGCGGGCGCCATGCCGAGGCCGCCCATCACGGGCTCCGGCTCGGGCTGGGGCTGCGGCTCGGGGCGCGGCGGCTCGGGGATCTTCTGCACGTCCGGCTTGGGCTCCACGATGGGAGCGGCCATGGCGGGGACCTTGCCGCGCAGGCACTCGGCGAGCTTGGCCCGCAGCTCCTCGTTCTCCTGGATGAGGCGGTCGAGCTCGGCCTCGACCTCGTCGAGGAAGGCGTCCACCTCCTCCTCGTCGTACCCCGGCCTCAGCCTGGTGGTACTGAACTGCTTGTTCCGCACATCGGCGGGTGTCAGCGGCATGTTCGTCTCCTTGGCGCGCTTGGAGTCTGTCCCCAAAGGACGGTATCCGATCAGAGCCTCTGCACGAAGATGATCATGACCCAGACCACAAGGATGAGGAAGGTGAAGCTGAGGTCCAGCGCCACGTTACCCAGACGGAGCGGCGGGATGAAGCGCCTGAGGAGTTTCAGTGGCGGATCGGTGACGGTGTACACCGCCTCGGCGATCACCAGCACCACCCCGGTCGGCTTCCACTGCCGGGCGAACGACTGCAGGACTTCCAGGATCAACCTCCCGATGAGGAAAAGGAGGAAGAAGTACAGCACGTACTGCAGTACGAGTCCAACGATGTTCACGGACACTCTCGCTTGTGGCTGTCAGCTTTGGTTGAAGAACCCTCGTTCTGCCATCCGGGCCTTGTCCTCCGCCGTCACCTCCACGTTGGCGGGTGACAGGAGGAACACCTTGTTCGTAACACGCTCGATGCTCCCATGCAGGCCGAACACGAGACCAGCCGCGAAGTCGACCAGACGCTTGGCGTCGCTGTCGACCATCTCGGTCAGGTTCATGATCACCGGCGTGCCCTCCCGGAAGTGCTCCCCGATGGTCCTTGCCTCGTTGTAGGTCCTAGGGTGCAGCGTAGTGATACGCGCGAGGTCGGTGGTACCGGACTCGTAGAGTGCCACGGAGCGTCGCTCGACGGGGGACGGTGCGTGATGCTCGCGATCGCGGTCCGCGCCGTCCTCGGCTCGGGTAAGCTGACCGCCGGATTCGTCCTCGCGGCGACGGCCCTGACCGGTGTCGGTCTCCTCGTCGTAGACCTCGTACTCGTCGTAGTCGTCGTACTTGCCGTACTTGTCGTCGTCGTAGCGGTCGTCCTCCACGAGGCCGAGGTAGACCGCCATCTTGCGCATCGCGCTGGCCATACGCCCCTCCTGTGGCCGCGGCGTCCGGCACGTCCGGCCGCCGTTGGACTGATCCGACTGGGCTGTTCGACAACGTGGCACGCTTTCCGGCAGGTACCACTGGGGGGACATTACCTGACGATTGCCCGTCGGCCGCCGAGCAACGCCGTAGCGACCCGCGGGTGTGTCGCGACCCACCCGATCGCCCGCTCGATTGACCGCCCGGCCGCCGCCGGACGGCCGGAGCGCGCCGCGCTCCCCGGAGCCCCGCTCAAGGGTGGCACCGGGGAGGCGCGGAGTCACGCGCCTTTTTCCCTGAGCCAGACGTAGCCGGCGAAACGTCCGGTGCGTCCGTTGCGGCGGTAGGAGAAGAGGTCGCGGGTCTCGATGGTGCAGCGCGGGTCGACCTGCACGCCGGTGACGCCCTCGGCGGCGAGCTGCGCGACGATCCCCGCGCGGATGTCGAGCCCGGGGGTGCCCTTGGACGTGGTGGCGTACGCGGCGGGCACGACGGCGGCGACGTCCGCGCGCATCGCCTCGGGCACCTCGTAGCAGCCGCCGCACGCGGCCGGGCCGATCGCGGCGCGGATGCGGGACGGGTCGGCGCCGCGTCCGCACATCGCCTTCACCAGCGCGGGGACGACCCCGGCGGCGGTGCCGGGGCGCCCCGCGTGCGCGGCGCCGGCGACGCCCGCGACGGGGTCGGCGAGCAGGACCGGCGCGCAGTCGGCGACGAGGACGGCGAGGGCGAGCCCGGGGACGGTGGTGAGGACCGCGTCCACCGGGTCGGGCAGCTCGGGGGCGGTCACGTGCACGACGTCGGCGCCGTGGACCTGCCGCATCCAGACGGTGCGGTCGGGGTCGACGCCGAGGGCGGCGGCGGCGCGCCGCCGGTTGGCGCGCACGGCCGCGGCGTCGTCGCCGACCGCGCCGCCGAGGTTGAGGGTGTCGTAGGGGGCTTCGCTCACGCCGCCGGCGCGGGCGGTGAACCCGGCGCCGACGCCGTCGCCCAGGGCGACGGGTGTGATCACTTCAGGAAGTCGGGGACGTCGAGGTCGTCGGGGTCCTCGAACACGACGGGACGGCGGCGCTCGCCGGTGGCGGGGCCGCCCTCGTTCTCGCCCGCGTGGACGCGGGAGGGGGACTCGGGTGCCGGGCGCGGCGGCGTGCGGGCGCCGGGCTCCCCCGCGTCGCGGTCGGCGGGCGGGACGGGCGCGGGGAGCGGCGCCGGGGGCGGCGGCACCGGCGGCTCGGCGCGGGCGGGCTCGCCGCGCGTGCCGCCGGCGGCGCGCTCGTCGCCCTGGCCCGCGGGCGGCTGCGCGCGTCCGGCCTGGTCGGCGGGCCGGGGCGGGGACGGGGCGGAGGCGTGCGGCGCGGCCGCGGCCTGCGCCACCGACTGCTGGTGCGCGGTCGGCTGCGCCGCGGCGCCGGTCTCCGAGCGTCCGACCCGGCTCGGGATCGGGTTCGGCGGGGCGGCCGGCGGCGGCGTGGGCCGGGGCGGCGGTGGCAGCCTGCGGCTCTCGGGCTCGGGGGCGGGCTTGTCCGGACGTCCCTCGTCGAAGCCGGCCGCGATCACCGTGACCCGGACCTCGTCGCCGAGGGCGTCGTCGATGACCGCGCCGAAGATGATGTTGGCGTCGGGCGCGGCGGCGTTGGACACCAGCTGCGCCGCCTCGTTGATCTCGAACAGGCCGAGGTCGGAGCCGCCGGAGATGGACAGCAGCACGCCGTGGGCGCCGTCGATGCTGGCCTCCAGCAGCGGGCTGGAGATCGCCATCTCGGCGGCCGCGACCGAGCGGTCGTCGCCGCGCGCCGAGCCGATGCCCATCAGCGCCGACCCGGCGCCGGACATCACGGACTTGACGTCGGCGAAGTCGAGGTTGATCAGGCCGGGCGTGGTGATCAGGTCGGTGATGCCCTGGACACCGGACAGCAGCACCTGGTCGGCCGCCTTGAAGGCGTCCAGCACGCTGACCTGCCGGTCGGAGATCGACAGCAGCCGGTCGTTGGGGATCACGATGAGGGTGTCGACCTCGTCGCGCAGCGTCTCGATGCCGGCCTCGGCCTGCATCGCGCGGCGCTTGCCCTCGAAGCTGAAGGGGCGGGTGACCACGCCGATCGTCAGCGCGCCGAGCGAGCGCGCGATGTTGGCCACCACGGGCGCGCCGCCGGTGCCGGTGCCGCCGCCCTCCCCCGCGGTGACGAAGACCATGTCGGCGCCCTTGAGGACCTCCTCGATCTCCTCGCGGTGGTCCTCGGCGGCCTTGCGGCCGACGTCGGGGTTGGCCCCGGCGCCGAGGCCCCGGGTGAGCTCGCGGCCCACGTCGAGCTTCACGTCGGCGTCACTCATCAGCAGCGCCTGGGCGTCCGTGTTGATCGCGATGAACTCGACGCCCTTGAGTCCCTCTTCGATCATCCGGTTGACGGCGTTGACGCCGCCGCCGCCGATGCCGACGACCTTGATGACCGCGAGGTAATTCTGCGGTGCTGCCACGACGAGGGGCCTTTCCGCTCTATCCGACCGCCCTGCCCGGTCTGCCGACCGTGCCGCCGCGGTGTTCCTGACCTGTGTGCACTTCTGGCGGGGCCGGACGGTCCTGGCACGGTGCCGGGAGCCGTCGACAACCCTCACCCTCAACTTGAGGCTTACAGTTATGTCAACCTGAGGACTGATACGGACAGTAGGGCGGCCTAACCGCCAGGGTCAACTAACCTCCCCCGAAGTCCACCGGCGTGTCGCACTGGCGCCGGGTTGCCCTGGTTGGCACGGGAACTTCTGCGGAACTTCTGCCGCTCATCGCGCTTCCCGCCCTCCTGATCGATGTTCGCGCCGGTGCTCGCCCGAGGTTCGCCTCGCCGCTCACACGCGCCGCCGTGCCGGTCCGTCCGGCCGACCGCTTCCAGCGTGCCCCATCGGACGGCCGGAATCGCCCCGACACACGCACCGGCCCCGGAACCGCGTGCTCGGGTTCACCGCGTCGTGACGACCTCGGGCGAGCTGACGTCGATGGTGCGGGCGGCGCGGCCCGCCGCGGTGCGCCGCAGCGCCTCCAGCAGCCGGACCTTCTCCGCCGCCCGTTCCGCGGGGCCCCACACCACGACCGGGCCGTCCGACAGGTGCAGGACGACGTCGCCGGGCCCGGTGGCGGCCACGTCGGTCAGCCGCGTCCGCAGGCGTCCGGGCAGGTCGGTGAGGACGCGCAGCGCCGCGAGCGTCGCCGGGTCCGACGGGCCGGGCGAGGCGACGGTCAGCGTCGGCAGCCCCGCCGGCCGGGACGCGCCCTCGACGACCGTGACGCCGAACCGGTCGATCTGCCGGTAGGAGCCGCCCCGCCGCAGGACGGCCACCGGGACGCGCTCGCGCACGATGACCCGGACCGTCGCCGGCCAGCGCCGCTCGACCCGCGCCGACTCGACCTCCCGCAGCCCCTCGACCCGCGCCCGCACGGCACCGGTGTCGAGCCGCACCATCGGCACGCCCAGCCGGACGCCCGCCGCCGCGACGACCCGGTCGGGCTGGACGAGCCGCGCCCCGCTGACCTCGACGTCCCGCACGACCAGCAGCCGCGAGCCCAGCAGCACCCACGTGACGGCGGCGAGCACGCCCAGCACGAGCAGGGCGGCGAACGCCGCCTTCCACCGGCTCGGGCGCCGCCGGCCCCGGGGCGCCGGATCCGCGCCGACCGCACCGGTCTCCGGCCGCTCGCCGGTCCCGGTCTCGGTCTCGGGCGGGAGGGCAGTCATGCCCCCAGCCTGGCAGCGATCCCGCCGCGGACCGCCCATCGCGGGCGCCCCGGCGTGTTGTCACGTCCGCGCAGGTCACGACGCCGCGAGGCGCTCCAGGATCAGCGGGCCGAGCTGGGTGACATCGCCGGCGCCCAGCGTGATGACCACGTCGCCGGGGCGGGCCAGACCCGCGACGATCGCGGGCACCTCGTCGCGGACGGGCGCGTACACGGCCCGCGTCCCGTCCGGGACGGCGTCGGCGACGAGCGCGCCGGTCACGCCGGGTTCGGGGTCCTCGCGGGCGCCGTAGACGTCCAGGACGACCGCGACGTCGGCGAGCCCGAGCGCGGCGCCGAACCCGGCGGCGAAGAAGCGGGTGCGGCTGTACAAATGCGGCTGGAAGACCGCGACGATCCGGCCCGAGGGGCCCCCGCCCGCGGCCTTCTCGCCGAGGTAGTCGCGGGTCGCCTCCAGGTCGGCGGTCAGCTCGGTCGGGTGGTGGGCGTAGCTGTCGAACACCTCGACGCCGCCCGCCGACCCCTTGGGCTCCAGCCGGCGCATCGCCCCGCCGAACGTGGCGAGGCCCACCCGCACGGCCTCCTCGTCCAGGTCGAGGGCCTGCGCGACGGCGACGGCGGCGGTCGCGTTGAGCGCGTTGTGGCGCCCCGGGACGCCGAGCCGCACCTCGCCCACGCCCTCGATGTCGAAGCGGGAGCCGAGGCCGCGCGGGGTGAAGCCGGTGACGCGCAGGTCGGCGTCGGCGGCCTCCCCGTAGGTGCGGACGTCCAGCCCGCGCGCCCGCGCGTGCTCGGCGAGCCGCACCGCGACCGGGTCGTCGGCGCCCGCGACGAGCGTGCCGCCCGGTTCGATACGTTCCACGAACCTGGCGAAGTTCTCCTTGACCATGTCGAAGCCGCCGTAGTTGTCGAGGTGGTCGGCCTCGACGTTGGTGACGACGGCGACGTGCGGGCTGTACATGAGGAACGAGCCGTCGCTCTCGTCGGCCTCGGCGACGAACACGTCCCCGGTGCCCTCGTCGGCGCCGAGCCCGGTCGTGACGAGCTGCCCGCCGATGCAGTAGGACGGGTCGGCGCCCGCGTGCTGCAGCGCGACCGTCAGCATCGACGTCGTCGTGGTCTTGCCGTGCGTCCCGGCGATCGCGACGGCGCGGCGCCCGGCCATCAGCGCCGCGAGCGCCGCCGAGCGGTGCAGGACGCGCAGCCCGCGCTCGCGGGCGGCGACCAGCTCGGGGTTGCCCTCGCGGATCGCGGTGGAGACGACCACGGTGTCGGCCTCGCCGACGTGCGCGGCGTCGTGCCCGACGAAGACCGCGGCGCCGAGCTCGCCGAGCTGGCCGAGCAGCGCGGAGTCGCGGGCGTCGCTGCCCGACACCGCGATGCCGCGGCGCAGCATGATGCGGGCGATGCCCGACATCCCGGCGCCCCCGATCGCGATGAAGTGGACGCGGCCGAGGTCCCCCGCCGGCACGACCTCGCCGGGACCGATCAGGCTCATCGGGCGGCGCCCGCCGCGCCGACCACGGCGTACACCATCCGCGCGAGCGCGACGTCGGCGTCCCGCCGGCCCATCCGCCCGGCCTGCTCGGACATGTGCGCGACCCGGCCCGGGTCGGCGAGCACGGGCAGCAGGTTGTGCGCGATCCAGTCGGGCGACAGCTCGGCGTTGTCGACCAGCATCCCGCCGCCCGCCGCGACGATCGGCTCGGCGTTGAGCTTCTGCTCGCCGTTGCCGATGGGCAGCGGCACGTACACCGCCGGGAGCGCGACCGCGGCGAGCTCCGCGCAGGTCATCGCCCCGGCGCGGCACATCGCCATGTCGGCGGCGGCGTAGGCGAGGTCCATCCGGTCGCAGTAGGGGATCGTGACGTACTGGGGGCCGCCGGACGAGGGCTCGGGCTCCTCGGTGTTCTTCGGCCCGACGATGTGCAGGACCTGGATGCCCGCCTGCCGGAAGTAGGGCGCGGCGGCCACCGCGGCCTGGTTGAGCGACCGGGCGCCCTGCGAGCCGCCGAAGATCAGCAGCGTGGGCAGGTCGGGCAGCAGCCCGAAGTAGGAGCGGGCCTTGTCGCCCATCGCCAGCCGGTCGAGCGCGGCGATCTCGCGGCGCAGCGGGATCCCGACGAACGTCGCGTTCGGCAGCGTCGAGTCGGAGTGCGAGACGGCCACGTGGTCGGTGAAGCGGGCGCCGAGCTTGTTGGCGAGGCCGGGCTTGGGGTTGGCCTCGTGCACGATGATCGGCACCTTGCGCTTGCGGGCGGCCAGGTAGCCCGGGGTGGCGACGTAGCCGCCGAAGCCGACCAGGACGTCGGCCTGCGCCTGGTCGAGGACGGAGGCCGCCGCGTTGATGGCGCCGCGCAGCCGGCCCGGGACCGACAGCAGCTGCGGGGTCAGCGTGCGCGGCAGCGGCACCGGGGGGATCAGGGCGAGCTCGTAGCCCCGCTGCGGGACGAGCCGGGTCTCCAGGCCCCGCTCGGTCCCGAGGCAGGTGATCCCGACGTTCGGGTCGTTGCGGCGCAGCGCGTCGGCCAGGGCCAGCGCGGGCTCGATGTGTCCGGCGGTGCCGCCGCCGGCCAGGACAACCCTCATGCTCGTTGACAACTCCTCAGCGTGTTCGACTCAGCGTGTTCCGGCTCAACGTGTTCGACTCGGCGTGCTCGTCTTCTCGGGTGCCGCGCCCCGCGGCGCGCGGGACGGCTTTCGCGGGCGCCGGGTCCGCCGGCACCCCGGAGGGGGTCTCAACGCCGTGCCAGGCCCAGCCAGCTTAGAGCCCTCACGACCGGTCCGGGGCCCCGTGCGGAGAGTGCCTGCCTGGCCCCGGGCTCGCGTTTGGCGAAGGCGAGCAGCATCCCGAGCGCCAGGAGCGTCGGGATGAGCGCCGATCCGCCGTAGGACACCAGCGGCAGCGGGATACCGGTGATGGGCAGCACCCCGATGACCGCGCCGATGTTGACGATGGCCTGGACGACCAGCCAGGCCGTCGCGCCCGCGGCGGCGAGCCGGGTGAAGGGGTCCTTCACCCGGCGGGCGATCCGGAGCCCGGCGTAGGACAGCAGCCCGAACAGCCCGAGGACGACGAGGGTGCCGACGAGCCCGAACTCCTCCGCCACGATCGCGAAGATGAAGTCGGTCTCGGCGTGCGGCAGGTAGTCCCACTTGGCGCGCCCCTCCCCGAGGCCGGTGCCGAAGAAGCCGCCGGAGGCGACCGCGAACAGCCCCTGCCGGCCCTGGTAGTTGCTGGTGAGCTGGTTGCCCGCGGGGTCGAGGAAGCCGGTCAGCCGCTGCATCCGGTACGGCTCGACGACGATGAGGATCGACACCAGCAGGCACACCAGCCCGGCGATGCCGAGGAACAGCCGTCCGGGCGCGCCGACGACCCACAGCAGCGCCAGGAAGATCGTCAGCAGCACGAGCGTGGTGCCGAGGTCGTTGCCGAGCATGACCAGCAGCACCAGCATCCCCGCGCCGGGCAGCAGCGGGACGAGCAGCGGCCGCCACTCGGTGAGCTGGCCGAGCCGCTCCTTGCGGGCCAGCAGGTCGGCGCCCCACAGCACGAGGCCGAGCTTGGCGGGCTCGGACGGCTGGATCTGGAGCGGCCCGAAGCTGATCCAGCGGGTCGCGCCGCCCGCGCTGCGGCCGAGCCCGGGGATCAGCACCAGCGCCAGCGCGACGATCGACAGCAGCAGCAGCGGGTAGGCGAGGGCGCGGAACGTCCGGACGGGCAGCCGGGAGGCCAGCCACATGCCGGGCAGCCCGATCGCCATCCAGATCGCCTGCTTCTGGAAGAGGGTGTAGGCCGAGCCGGTCTCCTGGAGCTGCTTGACGCTGGAGGCCGACAGCACCATGGTCAGCCCGAGCGCCAGCAGCATCACCGAGCAGCCGAGCACCAGGTAGTAGGAGGTGAGCGGGCGGTCGAGCAGCCCGACGGCGGCGGCGACCTGCTCGCGCGGGCCGGCCCGCCGGCCCTCCTCCTCCTGCGCGGTCGCGGCGGTCATCGCCGCCGCGCGGTCCCGGCGAGCCGCTCGACGGCGGCGATGAAGGCGTCCCCCCGGGCCGGGTAGTTCGCGAACATGTCGAAGGAGGCCCCGACGGGGGCGAGCAGCACGGTGTCGCCGGGGCGGGCGAGCCCGGCGGCCTCGGTGACGACGCGGTCCATGGCCCCAGTGTCGGTGTCGGCGACGTCCACGACCGGGACATCCGGGGCGTGTCGCGCGAGCGCCTCCGCGAGCCGGTGCCGGTCGCGGCCCATCAGCACGACGCCGCGCAGCCGCGGCGCGCAGTCGCGGACGAGGTCGTCGACGTCCAGGCCCTTGAGGAGGCCGCCCGCGATCCACACGACCGGCTCGTAGGCGGCGAGCGAGGCGGCGGCGGCGTGCGGCTGCGTCGCCTTGGAGTCGTTGACGTAGGCGACGCCGGTGACGTCGGCGACGTGCTGGATGCGGTGCGGGTCGGGCACGAACGCGCGCAGCCCGTCCCGGACGGCCTCGGGCGGCACCCCGAACGCGCGCGCGAGGCCCGCCGCCGCGAGCGCGTTCGCGACGTTGTGCGGCGCGAACGGCCGGACGTCGGCGAGCGCCGCCAGCTCCGCGGCCTCCCGCCGCGGGTCGGCGGTGAAGGCCCGGTCGACGAGCAGTTCCTCCACGACGCCCAGCTCGCCCGGCCGGGGCACCTGGAGCGTGAAGCCCGCGCGGCGCTCGGCGCCCGCCGCCAGGGAGGTGGAGACGGGGTCGTCGGCGTTGTGGACCGCGATCGCGCCCGGCGCGAAGATCTTCGCCTTGGCGGCGACGTAGGCGTCCATCGTGCCGTGCCAGTCGAGGTGGTCGGGCGCGACGTTCAGCACGGTCGCCGCGTACGGGGCCAGTGAACTCGACCAGTGCAGCTGGTAGCTGGACAGCTCGACCGCCAGCACGTCGTGCGGCTGGTCGACGGCCTCGACGATCGGCGTCCCGACGTTGCCGACCGCGAGCGCGTCGTGGCCCGCGGCGGTGAGCATGCACGCGAGCATCCGCACGACGGTGGTCTTGCCGTCGGTGCCGGTGACGGCCAGCCACGGCGCCGCGCCCTCGGCCGGGCGCAGCCGCCAGGCCAGCTCGACCTCGCCGATGATCTCCACGCCCGCGGCGGCGGCCGCGGCGGGCAGCGGCGCGTCCGGCCGCCAGCCGGGCGAGGTGACGACGAGGTCGGTGCCCGCCGGGAGGCTCTCGCCGTCGCCGAGCCGGACGGCCACGCCGCGCTCCTCCAGCTCGGCCGCGGCGCTCCGGCGCTCGTCGTCGTCGCGGGCCTCCACGGCCGTGACGCGGGCGCCCCGGGCCGCGAGCGCGCGGGCGGCGGCGCGGCCCGACACGCCGAGGCCGGCGACGACGACGTCGAGGCCGTCCCAGGGACGGGTGGTCATTTCTTCGGCATCCATTCCAGGTAGAACAGGCCGATGCCGATCGCGACGAACAGCGCCGACATCAGCCAGAACCGCACGACGATCGTGGTCTCGGCCCAGCCCGACAACTCGAAGTGGTGCTGGAGCGGCGCCATCTTGAACACGCGCTTGCCGGTCATCTTGAATCCGCCGACCTGGATCATCACCGACAGGGTGATCATCACGATCAGCCCGCAGAGGATCGCGAGCAGGAACTGGGTGCGGGTGAGGATCGCGAGGCCGACCAGCACGCCGCCGAGGGCCAGCGAGCCGGTGTCGCCCATGAAGATCTTGGCGGGCGGGGCGTTCCACCACAGGAAGCCGAACACGCCGCCGAGCACGGCCGCCGCGACCACCGCGAGGTCGAGGGGGTCGCGGACGCTGTAGCAGTTGGGGGCGAGGGCGTAGGCGCAGCTGTTGCGCAGCTGCCAGTTCCCGATGATCACGTAGGCGGCCAGCACCATGCCCGCCGGGCCCGCGGCGAGGCCGTCCAGCCCGTCGGTCAGGTTCACGCCGTTGGACATGGCCGCGATCAGCAGCAGCGCCCACACCACGAACAGGTACGGGCCGATCGAGGGGCCGAAGTCGCGCAGGAACGACAGGTGGGGGTCGGCGGGGGTGATGTCGTACCCGTTGGGGAAGTTCAGCGACGCGATCGCGAAGACCACGCCGACCAGGATGATGCCGATCATCTTGGCGCCGCTGCGCAGGCCGAGGCTGCGCTGCTTGAACACCTTGATGTAGTCGTCCACGAACCCGACCAGCCCGAGGCCGGTCATCAGGAACAGCACCAGCACGCCCGAGATCGTCGGCTCGTCGCCGGTGAACAGGTGCGCGGCGGCGTAGCCGACGAGCGAGCCGACGATGAAGACCGTCCCGCCCATCGTGGGGGTGCCCCGCTTGGTGAGGTGCGCCTCGGGGCCCTCGTCCCGGATCATCTGGCCGTAGCCCAGCCGGTTGACGATCCGGATCCACACCGGGGTGCCGACCATCACGAAGACCAGCGCCACCCCCGCGGCGAGGATGATGTTGGTCATCGGGCGGCCTCCCCGGCGCGGCCGGCGAGGATCGCCTCGGCCACCCGTTCCATCCCGGCGACGCGGGAGCCCTTCACCAGCACGACGTCTCGCGGCCTGAGCCGCTCGCTGAGCGCGGTCACGGCCGCGCCGACGTCATCCACCTGTACGCACTCTCCCGTCCATGAGGCCACCTGCCCGGCCCCCTCGGCCATCGCCGCCGCGTTCGGGCCGACGACCACGAGGCCGGCGAACCCGCTGCGCGCGACATGCTGTCCGATCTTGGCATGTTCCGCCACGGACGCGGCGCCCAGTTCGGCCATCTCGCCCAGGACCGCGAACGCCCGCCGGTCGCGGGCGAGGTGGCGGGTCGTGTCGATCGCGGCGCGGGTCGAGTCGGGGTTGGCGTTGTAGGCGTCGTTGACCACGGTCACGCCGTCGCCGCTGTCGGCGACCTCCATCCGCCAGCGGCTGGCGGGCTCGGCCCGCGACAGCGCCTCGGCGACCTCGTCCGGCGGCAGGCCCGCGGCGCGGGCGGCGGCGGCCGCGGCCAGCGCGTTCGCGACGGCGTGCGCCCCGTACAGGCGCAGCGCGACCGGCGCCGCGCCCTCGGGCGTGACCAGCGTGAACCGGGCGCGGCCCCGCTCGTCGAGGGTCTCCCCGGCGGCGCGGACGGTCGCGGCGGGCGAGCGCCCGAACGTGACGACCTTCGCCCGCGTCCGGGGCGCCATCGCGGCCACCAGCGGGTCGTCGGCGTTGAGGACGGCGGTCCCGCCCTCGGGCACGGCCTCGATGATCTCGCCCTTGGCGACGGCGATGTTCTCCCGGCCGCCGAACTCCCCGACGTGCGCGGTGCCGACGTTCAGCACGACGCCGACGCCCGGACGGGCGATCCCGGTGAGGTAGGCGATGTGGCCGATCCCACGCGCGCCCATCTCCAGCACCAGGTAGCGGGTCCGCGCGTCGGCGCGCAGCACGGTCAGCGGCAGCCCGATCTCGTTGTTGAACGACCCGGGCGGCCACACGGTCGGGCCCGCGCGGGACACGACCTGCGCGATCAGGTCCTTGGTGGAGGTCTTGCCCGCCGAGCCGGTGACGGCGATGACCGTCACGCCGGGCAGGCGCTCCAGCACGCCGCGGGCGAGCCGTCCGAGGGCCTCCTGGACGTCGTCGACCACCACGGCCGGGCCCTCCACCGGGCGCCGCGCCAGCACCGCGGCGGCTCCGGCGGCGAGCGCGGCGGGCGCGAACGCGTGCCCGTCGGCGCGCTCGCCCTCGAACGCCGCGAACAGCGCCCCGGGCACGACCGCGCGGGAGTCGATGACCACGGGACCGCCCACCACGGCGTCCGGGGGGCCGTGGAGGGTGCCCCCCGTGATCTCCGCGATCGTCGACAGCGGAAGTGGGATCACGCCTGCGCCCCGTCCCCTCTGGTTCCCTCCGCGCGCCGCCGCAGCGCCTCGCGGACGACCTCGCGGTCGTCGAACGGATGCATCTCGCCCGCCGCGTACTGGCCCTGCTCGTGGCCCTTGCCCGCGACGACCAGCACGTCGCCCCGGCGGGCCCGGCGGACCGCCAGCGCGATGGCGGCGGCCCGGTCGGGCTCGACGACGATGTGGGCCCGCTGCGCGGCGGGCACCTTCAGCCCGCCCTCGACCATGGCGGCGAGGATCGCGAGCGGGTCCTCCGACCTCGGGTTGTCGTTGGTGAAGTACGCCTTGTCGGCGAGCCGGGCGGCGGCCTCGCCCATCAGCGGGCGCTTGCCGCGGTCGCGGTCGCCGCCGCAGCCGAGCACGACGACGAGGTCGCCCTCGGTGACCCGGCGCAGCGCGGTGAGGACGGCCTCGACGGCGCCGGGCTTGTGGGAGTAGTCGACGAGCGCGACGAACTCCTGGCCCTCGTCCACGCGCTCCAGCCGGCCGGGGACCCCGGGCAGCGACCCGACCCCCCGCACCGCCGCGGGCAGCCCGATCCCCGCCTCGACCAGCGCGACGATCGCGGCGAGCGCGTTGGCGACGTTGAAGGGCCCCGCGAGCTGGACGGCGGCGTCGGCCTCGATCCCGCCGGGCCCGACGATGCGGAAGACGCTGCCGTCCGCGCCGATCCGCACGTCCTCGGCCCGCCAGTCGGCGGCGGGGTCGCCGGTCGCCGAGAACGTCGTGATCGGGATGGCGGCGGTCTCTATCAGCACCCGGCCGTGGCGGTCGTCGAGGTTGACCACGCCGACCCGCGCGTACTCGGGGGTGAACAGCTTCGCCTTGGCGGCGAAGTAGTCCTCCATGGTGGCGTGGAAGTCCAGGTGGTCCTGGGAGAGGTTGGTGAAGACGGCGACGTCGTAGTAGGCGCCGCCGACGCGTCCCTGCGCGAGGGCGTGGCTGGAGACCTCCATCGCGGCGGCGCCGACGCCCCGCTCCCGCATCGTCGCGAACAGCGCGTGCAGGTCGGTGGCCTCGGGGGTGGTCAGCGCGCTCCGCACCCGGGAGCCGCCGACCCGGATCTCCACGCCGCCGACCAGCCCGGTCTCGATCCCGGCGGCGCGCAGGCCCGACTCCAGCAGGAACACCGAGGTGGTCTTGCCGCTCGTCCCGGTGACGCCGATCAGCAGCAGGTCGCGGGCGGGCTCCCCGTACACCCACGCGGCGGCGGCGCCGAGGTGGGCGCGGACGTTCGCGACCGCCAGCACCGGCAGGCCCGTGGCGACCGCCGTGTCGTAGCCGTCGGGGTCGGTGAGGATCGCGGTGGCGCCGGCCTCGGCGGCCTGCGCGGAGAACTGGGCGCCGTGGGCGCGCGCCCCGGGCAGCGCGGCGTACAGGTCGCCGGGCAGGACCGCGCGCGAGTCGTGGGTGATGCCCGTCGCGGCGACGTCGGCCCAGATGTCGCTCCAGTCGCTCCGCTCGATGCCGAGTAGCGCCGCGAGCCCGGTCAGCGGACGGGCCGGATTGGTGGATGGGCGCATGGCGTTTCTTTCGTCGCGTACGGAACGGGAATGCGGGGACACCGGACGTGAACTCACGGCGAGGAGGGTACTCGCTGGGCTCAGCCTCCGGCGTAGATCTTGGCGATCGGCGGCCTGCTGCCCGTCGGCTGGATCTTCTGGGTCTGCAGGGCGAAGGTCATCACGTCCTTGAAGACGGGCGCGGCCGCAACGCCACCATAGTGGCTGCCCCGCTTGGGGTCCTGCAGGACCACCTGCACGACGAGCCGCGGGTCGTCGGCGGGCGCGAACCCCGCGAACGAGGCGATGTACCCGCCGCCCTTGTAGCAGTGGCAGCGCGGGTTGGGGATCTCGGCGGTGCCGGTCTTGCCCGCGACGCGGTAGCCGGGGATCTGCGCGCTCGGCGCGGTGCCCTCGTCGGTGGTGACGCCCTCCAGCATGTCGCTGATCTTGCGCGCGGTGTCCGCGCTGATCACCTGCCTGCGCGCGGGCGCGGCGGCCGGGGTGAACTTCTCGCTCTCGCCGGCGGTGCCCTCGAAGGTGCCCTCGACGAGGGTCGGGGCGACGCGGACGCCGCCGTTGGCGATGGTCGCGTACACGCTCGCCATCTGGACGGCGTTCACCGACATCGACTGGCCGAACGCGATCGGGTACCGGTCGGTGCCCGACCACCTGGCCGGCGGCTGGAGGAGCCCGGCCGTCTCGCCCGGCAGCGGCAGGCCGGTCTTCTGGCCGAACCCGAAGTCGCGCAGCGTCTGGTAGAGCTGCTGCGAGGAGATGCTCTCGCTCGCCAGGATCGTCCCGACGTTGCTGGACTTGGCCAGCACCCCCTCGAAGGTGAGCCGCTCGGGGGCGTGCGGGTGCGAGTCCTTGAAGATCGTGTCGTACTTGCGGATCCGGTCGGGGACGTCGAACACCGTCTGGGGCGTGACCCCGCCCTTCTCCAGCGCGGCGGCGGCGGTGACGACCTTGCCGGTGCTGCCGGGCTCGTAGGCGTCCTGCACCAGCGGGCTCCCCCACCGGCCGGGCGCCGAGCGCGCGTAGTCGCCCGGGTCGTAGCCGGGCGCCGAGGCCATCGCGAGCAGCCGCCCGTCGCGCGGGTCCATGACGATGACGGTGCCGCCGCGCGCGCCGGTGGCCTTGACCTGCTTCTCGATCGCCTGCTGCGCCGCGAACTGCATGTCGCGCATCAGCGTGAGGCGGACTCCCCGGCCGGGCACCGACGGGCGCTTCTGGTCCTCGCCCATGGGGATGTGCTGGCCCTCGGGGCTGATCTCCACCCGCTGCCAGCCGGGCCGTCCGGCGAGCACGCCGTTCATCGAGTGCTCCAGCCCGGCGGCGCCCTCGCCCTCACCGTTCACGAACCCTATGACGCTCGCGCCCAGCGACTTGTTGGGATATTCGCGGCGATATTCCGGGAGTGTCCCGATTCCGAGGAACTTCCAGGACATGATCAGGCGCGCCTGGTCGGGCCGGACGCCGTGCGCGAGGTACACGAACCGGGAGTTCGGCTTGCTGATCGCCTTCATCACCGAGGACGGGTTGAGCCCGAGCGTCGGGGCGAGCGCGCTCACGATCGCCTGCCGCCGCTCCGGCTTGATCACGAACGGGTCGGCGAAGATCGCGCGCGCCTCCACCGTCATCGCCAGCGCGTTGCCCTGCGCGTCGGTGATCTCGCCGCGGACGGCGGGCAGGTCGATGCGCTGGAGCCGCTGCCGCATCGCCTTCTCGGTGTAGCGGTTCGACTCGATCGTCTGGAGCTGGACGAGCCGTCCGGCGAACAGCGACAGCACGAACGCGACGACGAGCAGCCCGATGTTCAGCCGCTTGAGCGGGTCGCGGCGGCGGAAGGGGACGCGGGCGATCGGGCGGCGCGGCGGCGGCCGCCGCCCGGACCCGGATCCGGTGGCGCGGCGCGGCGGACGCGGGCCGTCGCCCTCCTGACGCGACCTTGCCCGGCCCGCGCTCGCTCTGTTACCGGCCCTGCCGCTCGCGTTGGCGTTCGGCTTCGCGGTCGTCCTCGTGCCCGCGGCGGGCTTCGGTTTGGCGGCCTTGGGAGGTTTGGCGGCCTTGGGAGGCTTCGCGGGTTTGGCCGGCTCGGCCTTGGCGGGTTTGGCGGGCTTGGCGGCCCGGCCCTTCGGCGCCGCGCCGCCCGAGGACGGCTTGGGCTCCCGGGGCCGCTTGGCCTCCTTGGGGTCCTTGGCGTCCTTGGCGCTCTGGGCGGCGGGCTTGCCCCCGGCGGGCCCCGCGGGCCCCGCGGGTTTGGTGCCCTTGCGCGGCGGGGGGACGATGCCGGTGCGGGCGGGGCGGCGGGACGCGCCGCCCTTGCCGCCCGCCCGTCCGGCGCCGCCGTCGGCGCGCCCGCCGGACGGGCGGGGCGTGTTGCCGCCCCGGCGTCCGGGCGGGGGGCCGCCGGTGCCGCCTCCCGGCCGCTTGCTCACCGCGTCACCCGCTCCCGGGCACGGTCACGGCCGCGGTCACGGGCCGTCACGGCGCGCCCGTCCCGGACGGGGCGCCGACGGCGCGGGGGTCGCCGGGCACGATCGTGCCCGGGATGCCGATCATGCTCGCGGCGCCCGCCGACGCGGCGGCCGACTGCGGCACGGGACGGATGCGGGCGCCGCTGGTGCGGCCGGTGCGGCCGTCGATGAAGGCCAGCTCGGTCTGCTTGCGCATCCCCATCGCCTCGGCCTTCTCCGCGATCGACTCGGGCGAGCCCTCGGCCGCGATCTGCGCCTGGTGGGCCTGCCGCTGCTGTTCGAGCAGCTTGTTGCTCTGCTGGAGCCGGGTCAGCGTGAAGGCGTCCTTGGCGAGCACGGTGTTGAGCAGCAGCAGGCTCACCAGCGCGCCGCCGAGCAGCCCGACGATGAGCAGCACGAACGGGGCGCGCGGCGGCGTGTGGGACGCGGCGCGCCCTCGCGCGGCGCGTCCCGCGCCTTTCTTCCGCGCGCTCTTCGCGGCCGCGACCTTGGCCGGGGCCGCCTTCGACGCGCCCTTCGACGCGCTCTTCGCCGGAGCCTTGGCCGGGGCCTTCGCGGGCGCGGGCTTGCCCGGCGCCTTCGACGGCGCTTTGGCGGCCGTGCCCGTGGGCTTGCCGTCCTGTGCCGGGTCCTGGGCGGGCGCGGCGGGACGCCGCTTGCGGGACCGGCGCTCCGGGCGTGCCCTGGGCTGCGGCGCGGAACCCGGCGGTTTTCTGGTCGTCGTGGTCATGTCGCCTCCCGGACCCGCTCGGCGGCGCGCAACCGCGCCGATCCGGCCCGTGGGTTGGTCGTGGTCTCCTCGTCGGACGGCAGCTCGGCCCCGCGCGTCAGGAGCCGGAACCGCGGCTCGTGCTCGGGCAGCGGGACGGGCAGGTCCGGCGGGGTGCTGTCGGCCGCCTCGGCGGCGAGGACCTGCTTGGTGACGCGGTCCTCAAGGGAGTGGTAGCTGAGCACGGCGGCCCGGCCCCCGACCGGCAGGACGCCCAGCGCGGCGGGCAGCGCCCGGCGCCAGACGTCCAGCTCGCCGTTCACCTCGATGCGCAGCGCCTGGAAGGTGCGCTTGGCGGGGTTGCCGCCGGTGCGGCGCGTCGCTGCGGGGATGCTGGCGCGCACGAGGTCGGCGAGGCGGCGGGTGGACTCCAGCGGCTCGCGCTCGCGCTCGCGGACGATCGCCGAGGCGATCCGCTGGGCGAAGCGCTCCTCGCCGTACTCGCGCAGGATCCGCGCCAGCGCGGCGGGGGGGTAGCCGTTGACCACCTCGGCGGCGGTGGGCCCCTGGGTGCGGTCCATGCGCATGTCGAGCGGGGCGTCGTAGGAGTAGGCGAAGCCGCGGTCGGCCTCGTCGAGCTGCGGGGAGGAGACGCCGAGGTCGAACAGGACGGCGTCGGCCGCGGGGAGGCCGAGCCGGCGCAGTACCGAGGGGATCTCGTCGTAGACGGCGTGTTCCAGCCGCACCCGGTCGCCGAACGGGGCGAGCCGGCGGGCGGAGCGCTCCAGCGCGGTGGTGTCGCGGTCGAGGCCGACCAGGCGCAGGGAAGGGTGGGCCGTCAGCATCGCCTCCGCGTGCCCGCCCATGCCCAGGGTGGCGTCGACGTACACGGGGTCGCGGCCGGGATCGCGCGTGGCGGCGGCCGCCACGGCCGGTGCGAGGAGTTCCAGGACGCGACCGAGCATGACCGGTACGTGACCGGGCCCGGACGCGTGTTCTCCCACGCCCATCGTTCCACCCCCCTGCGGTGCTGCCACCTCGCTCGCGGACTGTGTGGCATCGCCGGCCCTGACCGTCCCGCTCCCCCGGCGGCGGCCTCGCCCGGCCAGGTCCCCATCCGCTGCCCTAGAGGAAGATCACCGCGTTTTTCGCGCGGGGGGTCGCCGTCTGGCACCGGGGAAGCTGCGCCAGCTGGCTCGGAGAGCGGCTGGAGACCTGGCCGAACGTGGGCCAGTGCCGGTCATCGGACCGACGAGTCGTGTCTCAGAGGATCCCTGGCAACACCTCCTCCGAGACGTCGGAGAACGCCTGCTCCTCCTGTTCGAGGTAGGACTCCCAGGCGTGCGCGTCCCAGATCTCCAGACGCGTGTTGGCGCCGATGACCGCGCAGTCGCGGGTGAGGCCCGCGTAGGTGCGCAGCGGCGGCGGGATCGTGACGCGGCCCTGCTTGTCGGGCGTCTCGTCGGAGGCGCTGGCGAAGAAGACGCGGCTGTAGGCGCGAACGGCCCGCTCGGTGACCGGCGCCGCACGCAGAGCCTCGGTGATGCGCTGGAACTCCGCCATGGGGAAGACGTACAGGCAGCGTTCCTGGCCCTTCGTGATCACCAATCCCCCCGACAGCTCCTCGCGGTACTTCGCCGGCAGGAACAGTCGTCCCTTGTCGTCGAGGCGCGGCGAATGGGTGCCGAGAAACACCGGCCCCACCTCCCGCGCCGCATGGGGCGCTACTGCTCCCCACGGCGCCCCACTCTACTCCACTCTTCCCCACCGTCAACAAGGAAAACACGCTCCACACCACGAGATCGAGAAGAAAAGCGCAGGTCAGACCGGGTGGTGTGAGGTGGGGCGCGCACGGGCCCCCTCCGCGTGCCGTGTCAAGCCCCACCTGACGGCAGGACGGATCAGAACGCGCGTGTCACGTTTTCGCGCGGGCGCGCGTCGTGAGGTGAGTCGGGAGATGAACGGTTCCCGAACGGCGGGGTGGAAGAAGGCGCCGGGTCGCCGATTCCAAGATCGTCACCCATGTGGAGCACAATGGGCTCCCGTTTCCCACGAACATCGCGGACGGCGTTGCGACAACGTACTGTCGTTTGGGCGGGCGCACAGCGAGCGCCGCACCGGCTCGCCGGGAGCCCGGCCCCGACCGCGGGGCGGGTCCAGGTCCATGGGCCCTCGGGCGGACCACGCGGCCGGGACGGCTGAGGAGGGTTTGGTGGCAGTAGGCACGCACGGCGAGTCGTTCATGGAGGCGGACCCCCCGGCGCCCCGGCGCCCCTCGCCGAGCGGCGGCGACGGCCGCCCGGGGCCGGGCCGCGGGCTCGACGGGCTCGCGCAGGTCGCCAACAAGATCCGGGACGCGGTCGCGTCGGTGATCGAGGGAAAGCCCGAGGTGGTGCGGCTCGCGCTGACGGTGCTGCTGGCCGAGGGGCACCTGCTGATCGAGGACGTGCCGGGCGTCGGCAAGACGATGCTCGCCAAGGCGCTGGCCCGCTCGGTCGACTGCTCGGTGCGGCGCGTGCAGTTCACGCCCGACCTGCTGCCGAGCGACATCACCGGGGTCAGCGCCTACAACCAGGAGATGCGCGAGTTCGAGTTCAAGCCGGGCCCGGTGTTCGCCAACATCGTGGTCGGCGACGAGATCAACCGCGCGTCCCCGAAGACCCAGTCGGCGCTGCTGGAGTGCATGGAGGAGCGCCAGGTCACGGTCGACGGCACGACCTACGGGCTGGAGCGCCCGTTCATGGTGATCGCCACGCAGAACCCGGTGGAGATGGAGGGCACCTATCCGCTGCCGGAGGCGCAGCGCGACCGGTTCACCGCCCGCATCTCGATGGGATACCCCGACCCGGCGGCCGAGCTGGAGATGCTCGACGCGCACGGCCAGGCGTCCCCGCTGGACCGGCTGTCCCCGGTGGCGAACGCGGGCGACGTCCGCGACCTGATCGAGGTGGTGCGCGCCCAGCACGTCGCGCAGTCGGTCAGGCAGTACGCGATCGAGCTGGTCACCGCGACCCGCGGGCACCCCGAGCTGCGGCTCGGCGCCTCCCCGCGCGCGACCCTGCACCTGGTGCGGGCGGCGCGGGCCTACGCGGCGCTGGACGACCGCGACTACGTCGTCCCCGACGACGTCCAGGACCTCGCCGTGCCGGTCCTCGCGCACCGGCTGCTGCCGACCGCCGAGGCCCAGGTCGAGCGGCGCCGTCCCGAGCAGGTGGTCACCGAGCTGGTGCACCGCCTGCCGGTCCCCTCCCCCAGGAAGTGACGCGGTGAGGCGAGCGCTGGCCGGGCTCACCACCCGGGGGCGGTCCTTCGTGGCCGCCGGCGCGACCGCGATCGTCTGCGCGTTCGTCCTCGGCGAGCGCGACCTGCTGCGCGCCGGCGTCCTCGTGCTGGCGCTGCCGCTGCTGTCGACGCTCGCGGTCTCGCGGACCCGCTACCGGCTGGCGTGCGCGCGGCGGCTGTCGCCGGTGCGGCTGCCGGTGGGCCACGAGGCCCGCGTCGACCTGCGGCTGGAGAACGTGTCGCGGCTGCCGAGCGGGCTGCTGATGGTGGAGGACCAGGTGCCCTACAGCCTCGGCGGGCGGGCCAGGTTCGTGCTGAGCCGGATCGAGCCGCACGGCTCCCGCGAGCTCGGCTACCGGATCCGCTCGGACGTGCGGGGCCGCTACCGGGTGGGGCCGCTGACCGTCCGGCTGGCCGACCCGTTCGGGATGGTGGAGCTGGTGCGCTCGTTCAGCCTGTCGGACCGGCTGACGGTGACGCCCTCGATCGTGCCGCTCCCGGCGGGGCGTCTCGCCGGCGCCTGGACGGGCGGCGGCGACAGCGTCGCGCGGGCGGTGTCGGCGGCGGGCGAGGACGACGTCGCCCCGCGCGAGTACCGGCACGGCGACGACCTGCGCCGGGTGCACTGGCGCTCGACGGCGCGGCACGGCGAGCTGATGGTGCGGCGCGAGGAGCAGCACTGGCAGAGCAGCGGCACGCTGTTCCTCGACACCCGCGCCGCCGCGCACTGGGGCGAGGGCCCGGCGGGCTCGTTCGAGCAGGCGATCTCGGTCGCCGCGTCCATCGGGGTGCACCTCGGCCGCACCGGCATGAGCCTGCGCTACGTCACCGACGGCGGGGAGACGCTGCGCGCGGTCGCCTCGTTCGACGGCGCGTTCGAGGGGCTGCTGCTCGACCGGCTCGCGGTGAGCCAGCGGTCGCGGAACCGGACGCTGACGCTGGGCCTTGCCGAGCTGCGCGGCACGCTCGGCAGCGGCCGGGAGGGCGACGGCCTCGTCGTCGCGGTGTTCGGCGCGCTCCAGGCCGAGGAGGCACGCGCGGTCGCGGCGGCGCGGCGCGGCACCGCGACCTGCGTCGCGGTGCTGGTCGGCGCGGGCGGCCCGCGCGAGCGGAGCGGGCCGGACGGCCCGGGCCGCGTCTCCGCCGCCGACGCCGCCGGGCTGCTGCGGGCGGGCGGCTGGCGGGTCGTGACGGTGCGGTCGGCGTCCGAGCTGGCCGGTGCCTGGGCCCGGACGGGCCGGGACGAGGACTTCGCGGGGGACGCCTCATGAGGATCCGGATGACGCTCATGGCCGGGCTGGCGACGCTCGCCGGGTCGGCCGCGCTGTACCCGCTGTTCGAGAGCACGGCATGGTTCTGGACCGGGCTCGGCGCGGTCGCCTCGGTCGCGGCCGGGGGCCTTGTGTTCCGGCGGCTGCGGCTGCCCGCGCCGCTCGGCCCGGCGGGCGGCCTCGGCGCGCTGGTGGTCTACCTGACCGTCGTGTACGCGCGCGACTACGCGTTCCTGTGGTTCGTCCCGACCCCGGGCTCGGTGCGGCACCTGTCCGACCTGGCCGCCGAGGGGCAGGACGCGGTCGGCCGGTACGCGGCGCCGGTGCCGCTCGTCCCGGGGATCGGGCTGCTGGTCGCGGCGGGCGTCGGCGTCGTCGCCACGCTGGTCGACCTGCTGGCCGTGGGGCTGCGGCGGGCCGCGCCCGCCGGGCTGCCGCTGCTGGCGATGTACAGCGTGCCCGCCGCCGTCCGCGACGACGGCGTCGGCTGGCTGGCGTTCGGCGCGGGCGCGGCCGGGTTCCTGGCGCTGCTGATGGCCGACGCGCGCGAGCACGTCGGCGGCTGGGGGCGGACGGTCGACACCCGCCGCCGCCTCGACGAGGTCCCGATGGCCGGGGCGGGCGCGGCGCGGGAGGAGGGCGCGGCCCGTCCGGACGCGGGCTCGCTCGCGGCCAGCGGGCGGCGGATCGGGGTCGGCGCGGTCGCGGTCGCGGTGCTGCTGCCGATGGCCATCCCCGGCGTCCACCCGCGCCTGTTCGACCTGCACGGCACCGGCGGCACGCAGACGGTGACGACGCCCGACCCGCTCGTCAGCCTGAAGCGCGAGCTGACCCGGATGGACGACTCGGTCGTGCTCACCTACCAGAGCGACGACCCCGCCGGACCCGACTACCTGCGGCTGTACGCCCTGGACCGGTTCGACGGCGACCGCTGGACCTACACGGCGCTCAAGAGCAGCGTCAACGACCGGCTGTCGGGCGGCGACATCCCGGCGCCGCCCGGCCTGCGGATCGCGCCGAGGCGCGAGGTGGTCACGCGGGTGCGGGTCAGGCAGGAGGTCCGGAACATGACGTTCCTGCCCGTGCCCTACGCGCCGGCCCGCGTGTCGATCAAGGGCGACTGGCGGGTGCACCCCGCGTCGCTGATGGTCTACTCGCTGCGCGACTCGGCGAGCGGGCGCACCTACACGGTGCGCAGCGTCCGCGCCCAGCCGACGCCCGCCGACCTGGAGGCCGGGTCCGGCTACCCGTACCCGGCCGAGATCGCCTCCCGGTACCTGGGCGTGCCGAGGAGCGTCCCGCAGGAGGTCAAGAACCTCGCCCGCAAGGTCACCGACGGCGCCGCGAGCGCGCACGAGCGGGCCGTCCGGCTCCAGCACTGGTTCACCCAGGCCGGGCAGTACGTGTACGACCTGTCCGAGCCCGCGCCCCAGCACGGCAGCGACCTGGTCGACTTCCTGCTGCACAGCAAGCGCGGCTACTGCGAGCAGTTCGCCGCCGCGATGGCGCTGCTGGCGCGGATCGTCGGCATCCCGTCGCGGGTGGCGATGGGCTACACGCCGGGCACCGAGACCGGGCAGGGCGAGTGGACGGTCCGCTCCCGCGACGCGCACGCCTGGCCCGAGCTGTACTTCGAGGGGTCGGGCTGGGTGCGGTTCGAGCCGACCCCGTCGGGCTCGGCGGGGCAGGGCACGGCCACCACGCCGGTCTACAGCCAGCCCGCCGCGCCGGGCGCGGGGCAGCGGCCGGAGAGCTCCGCCGGGTCGTCGTCCGACCCGTCCCCGCGCGAGGAGGAGTCCGAGACGGACGGCGCGGGGCCGCGCCACCGGCAGGACGACGAGGGCCCGCAGAGCGCCCCCCTCCCCCCGGCGGAGGAGGAGAAGCGGTCCTGGGCGGTGCCGTGGCTGGCGGGCGGGGTGCTCGTGCTGGCCCTGCTGGCGGTGCCGATGGTGCTGCGCGTGCTGACCCGGCGGCGGCGGTGGGCGGTGCTGGCGGTGCGGACGGCGCCGTCCGCGGGACCGGCCGGCGACACCGGTCCCGCCGCGGACGACCGGGGGCGGGGGCCGCGGCCGTCCGCCGACCCGGCGGGCGCCGCGCACGCGGCCTGGCGGGAGCTGCGCGCCGACGCGCTCGACCACGGCCTGCACTGGCTGCCGAGCGACACCCCGCGCGCCGCCGCGCGGCGGCTCGGGCAGCTCGTGGACCTGGACGAGGAGGGCGAGCGGGCCCTCGCCCGCATCGCGCGCGCCGAGGAGCTCGCCCGCTACTCGGGGTCGCTGCCGCCGGCGCCGGCGGAGCGGCTGCGCGCCGACGTCCGGACGGTCCGCGAGGCGTTCGCCGCGTCGGTGGGCCGCCGCGCCCGCTGGCGGGCCAGGCTGCTGCCGCCCTCCACGATGGCGGAGGCGCGGGGCACGCTGCGGTCGGCCGGGGGCCGCGCGGCGGAGCTGTCGGAGCGGCTGAACGAGCTGCCCCGCCGCATGCGCCGCCGCTGACGGCGCACCGCCCCGCGCGAGATGAAGGTCACACGAAAGGGCCAGGGAGACCTGGCCCCTGAAGGGGGTCGTCCTGGCCCATGAGGAAGGCCAGGACGAGGGGTCGAACGCCGTGCCGGGCGGTCGCTCTGCCGGTCGCCTGTCGGTCGCCCTGCCGTTCGCCCTGTCAGTCGCCCTCGGTGCGGCGGCGCCAGCGCTCTTCCATGCGCTCCATGAACCCGGCCTTGGCGGGCCGGGCCTGGCGGCCCTGCCTGCCCCGCCTGGCGGGCTCGTTGCCGATGCCCGTCATGCGCTTCCAGCTCGTCAGCGCCCACACGCAGCAGACCACCATGAGCAGGAAGCCGGTCACGCTGATCGCGATCGTGACGGTGCCGGCGTTCATGACCAGGCCCGCCATCAGGGCGCACACGCCCACCACGAAGCCGAGGGCCGCCTTCACGATCCGGCGCTTGTAGTGGACCTGGGGATTCGTCGATCGGACCGCGTGGGCGAATTTCGGATCCTCGGCGTACAACGCCGACTCGATCTGTTCGAGCATGCGCTGCTCGTGCTCAGACAGCGGCACGGCGCCTCCCAACGACAGCCCCGCGGCGGGGTATCCGATGCAGGACGGGAACCTCAACGGTGATATGCCCAGAATACGAGCCTCGACGAGCGGACGAAAGCGAACGGCCAACCGAGGACCCCTTGCCGGCCACCTCACCGACCCCTTTCATCGCCTGTCGTCACCGCCGTCACGCGGGCCCCGCCCGTCCGCGGGCCGGACCAGCGCGGCGGGACGGACGGCGCCGCGGCCAAACCGGTCCGCCACCCGGTCGATCGCGCGTTCGGCCTCGCGCCAGCCGGTTTCCGGCTCGTCGAGGGCCAACTGACGGGGGGCCTCGCCGGCGGGACCAAGGTTCTCGACCCTGACCCCGACCAGACGGAGTCGTACCCGTTCCAGCCCGGCCCCCTCGTACAGCTCGCATGCTGTGATATAGATCACACGAGCGAGGTCGGTGGGCTCGCGCAGCGTGCGCGCCCGGGTGATCGTCTTGAAGTCCGCCATCCGCAGTTTGACGCTCACCGTCCGTCCGGCGTTCCCCGACGCGCGCAGCCGCGCACCGACCCGCTCGGCGAGCCGCAGCAGCTCCCGGCGGATCACCTCGGGGTCGTCGATGTCGGTGTCGAAGGTCTCCTCCGCGCCGATGCTCTTGTCGGGGGTGTGCGGCTCGACCCGGCGCGGGTCGCGGCCCCAGGACAGCTCGTGCAGGTGCGCGCCGGACGCGGTGCCCAGCTCCCGCTGGAGCGTCGCGAGCGGCACCTGGGCGAGCTGCCCGACCGTCCGCAGGCCCAGCCGGGTGAGCGTCTGCTCGGTGCGCTCCCCCACGCCCCACAGCGCCGCGACCGGCAGCGGGTGCAGGAAGTCCTCGACGCCGTCCGCGGGGACGACGAGGAGCCCGTCGGGCTTGCAGCGGGTCGAGGCGAGCTTGGCGACGAACTTGGTGCCGGCGACGCCGACCGAGCAGGTGATGCCCTGCTGGGCGTGGACCTGCTCGCGGATCATCCGGGCGATGCGCGCGGGGCGCCCGAGCCGCCGGACGGCGCCCGCCACGTCCAGGAACGCCTCGTCCAGCGAGAGCGGCTCCACCTGCGGCGTGACCGACCGGAAGATCTCGAACACCGCCGCCGACACCCGCGCGTACTTCTCGGGGCTGACCGGCAGCACCACCGCGGCCGGGCACAGCCGCCGCGCCCGCGACATGGGCATCGCCGAGTGCACGCCGAACGTCCGGGCCTCGTAGGAGGCCGCCGACACCACCCCGCGCGCGCCCGCGCCGCCGACGATGACCGGCCGGCCGCGCAGGTCGGGCCGCTCCAGCAGCTCGACGCTGACGTAGAACGCGTCCATGTCGACGTGCAGGATCGCGCAGCCGGTGTCGTCGGCGGGCGGCCCCGGCTGCGGCCCCGGCCGGTGCAGCTGCTGCTTCCGGCTCACCCGGCCTCCTCGCCCGGCGACTCGGAGGCCGCCTCGCCCGGCGGCTCGGCCATGCGTGAGCTTCGCCGCCGTGTTTCCCGGTTCGCTGCGCTCACGGTGCCGGCTTGTCGGCCACCAGGTGGAGCTGGGTCGCGAGGTCGCGCAGCACCGGGTGGACGGCCGCGACCGACTCCAGCGCCAGCAGCGCCTCGGCCGAGTCGGCGTCGCCGTCCACCAGCCCGGCGGGCACCAGGTCGGCGAAGATCCGCACGCCGTGCAGCTCGGCGACGCGCAGGCCCGCGCCGCGCACCAGGGCCGACAGCGTCTCCCTGGTGAAGCGGCGGGGCATCCGGTCGCCCTCGCCCCAGCGCCCGGACGTGCTGGTCAGCACCCGGCGGGCGTCGTCGAAGTGCCCGGCGACCGCGCGGTGCAGCGCGGCGGCGACCTGGCCCGCCGTCAGCAGGCTCACCGACCCGCCGGGGCGGACGGTACTGGTCAGCGCCGCCATCGCGGCGGCGGGGTCGTCGACGAACTCCAGCACGCTGTGGCACAGCACAAGGTCGGCCGCGCCCACGCCGAGCAGGTCGGGCAGGTCGACCGCGTCGCCCTGGACGGAGCGGACCGACACCCCCGACTCGGCGGCGCGGCGCTCCAGCGCGGCCAGCGCGTCGGGGCTGGCGTCGACCACGGTGACGCGGTGGCCCAGCTCGGCGAGCGGGACCGCGAACCCGCCGGTGCCGCCGCCCACGTCGACGACGTCGCGGGGGCCGTCCTCGGGGGCGATGCGGTCAAGGACCGTGCGCAGCGCGTCCCACAGGACGGTGCTGCGCGCGCGGCCGCCGCCCCGCGGCCGTTTCTGCTGGCGGCCGTCCACGGCCACTCCTCTGACGTCGCTCATCCCCGCCCACCCTAGCCGCCTCGCCTCCCCCGGCGGACGCGCGGCGGACACAGCGGCGGCCAGGGCCCTGACAGGACCGCGGTAGGGGGTGACTTCCGGGGGCTACAGCGTCAGGGACGGCTTGAGCTGCTGGAGGCGCGACAGCAGCCCGTTGACGAACCTCGGGGACTCGTCGGTGGACAGCTCGGTGGCGAGCCCGACCGCCTCGCTGACGGCGACGCCGTCGGGGACGTCGTCGACCCACAGCAGCTCGTAGGCGCCCATCCGCAGGATGTTGCGGTCGACGACGGGCATGCGCTCCAGCGTCCAACCGGTGGCGTAGGTGGCGATCAGCTCGTCGATCCGCTCGCCGTTCTCCTGCACGCCCTCGATCAGGCGGACGGCGTGCGGGTACTCGGCCAGCTCGTCCTGGTTGGGGCGGCCCCGCGCCTCCAGCACGGCGGTCGGCCGCTCCTCCCGCAGCTCGGCGGCGAACAGGATGTCGAGTGCGAGCTTGCGCGCCTTGGTGCGAGCGCTCATCAACCGCGGCCGAGGTACTCGCCGGAGCGGGTGTCGACCTTGACCTTCTCGCCGGTGGAGATGAACAGCGGCACCTGGATCTGCGCGCCGGTCTCCAGCGTCGCGGGCTTGCTGCCGCCGGTCGAGCGGTCGCCCTGCAGGCCGGGCTCGGTCTCGGTGATCTCCAGCACGACGGCCGCGGGCAGCTCGACGTACAGCGGGTTCTCCTCGTTGAAGGCGATCACCGCGTTCTGCTCGGGGAGCAGGTAGTTCGCGGCGGTGCCGACGGTGCCCACCGGGATGCGCGGCTGGTCGTAGGTCTCGGTGTCCATGAACACGAAGTCCTCGCCCTCGCGGTAGAGGTACTGCATCTCCCGCTTGTCGACGCTCGCCACCTCGACCTTGGTGCCGGCGTTGAAGGTGCGGTCGACGACCTTGCCCGACAGCACGTTCTTGAGCTTGGTGCGGACGAACGCGCCGCCCTTGCCGGGCTTGACGTGCTGGAACTCCTGGACGGTCCACAGCTGGCCGTCGATGTTCAGCGTCATGCCGTTCTTCAGGTCGTTCGTCGTCGCCACTGCGTCATTCTCCCGGTCGCGGTCCCGCGCGCTCTTACAGAACGAGCAGGTCCCTGGTCGTCGTGGTGAGGAGTTCCGGGCCGCCGTCGCGGACGACCAGCGTGTCCTCGACACGGACACCGCCCCGGCCCGCGAGGTAGACCCCCGGCTCCGCGGTGATCGGAACCCGGTCAACCAGCCTACCGGTCCTGTCGTACCCGAGGAGCGGCGCCTCGTGGATCTCCAGGCCGACGCCGTGGCCGAGCCCGTGGGTGAACGCCTCGCCGTGCCCGGCAGCCTTGATGACCTCACGGGCGGCGGCGTCGACCGCCGCGGTCTCGGCGCCCGGCACGGCGGCCTCGACGGCGGCGGCCTGCGCCGCGCGGACGAGGTCGTACACCTCCCGCTGCCACGCGGCGGGCTCGCCGATCGCGACGGTGCGGGTCATGTCGGCGTGGTAGCCGCCGTAGCGGGCCCCGAAGTCGAGGGTGAGCAGGTCGCCGCGCTGCAGCTCGCGCCCGCCCGGATGGTGGTGCGGGATCGCGCCGTTCGGCCCGGACGCGACGATCGACTCGAACGCGGGGCCCTCGGCGCCGAGGTCGACCATCGCCCGCTCCAGCGCGATCGCGACGGCCCGCTCGGTGACGCCCGCGCGGATCTCGGGCAGGACGGCGTCGAACGCGCGGCAGGTGATCGCGCACGCCTCCCGCAGCAGGCCGATCTCCTCCTCGTCCTTGACGCGGCGCAGCTCCTCGACGAGGCGGCCGAGGGCGGCGAGCTCGATCTCCGCCCGCGCGGTCAGCTCCCCGTGCCGCTCGACGGTGAGGTCGTGCGCCTCGAAGCCGAGGCGGGTGATGCCGCCGCCCGCGGCGAGGGCCGTCAGCGCGGCGGCGGCGCCCCGCTCGACGACGACGCGCAGCTCGGGGCAGACCTGCGCGGCCATCCCGGCGTAGCGGCCGTCGGTGGCGAGCACGGCCGGGCCGTCCGCCGGGACGAGCAGCGCCGCGTTCGAGCTGTCGAGGCCGGTCAGGTAGCGGACGTTGACGAGCCGCGTGACCAGCAGCGCGCCCGCGTCCCTCTCACCGACGCGCGCGGCCAGCCGGCGGCGCCGTTCGATGTGCGTCTCCCCCATGGGTAGGACTCTACGGCCGGGCGCGACCCGCCGGAAGCCCGGCCCGCGCCGCCGCGGTCCTCACAGGTCGTCGGCCATCTCCTTGACCTTCTCGACGAGCGCGAGGCGGCTCTTGTGGTCCCCGGCGACGGGGGTGACGTTGAGCGTGGTGACGCCCGACTCCTTCATCGCGGCGAGCCGCTCGCGGACGTGCCCCTCCGGGCCGATCAGCGACATCTTCTCCAGCAGCTCGTAGGGGACCTTGGCGGCGGCCTCGTCCTTCTTGCCGTCCAGGTAGAGGTCCTGGATCTCCTCGGCCTCCTTCTCCCAGCCGTAGCGGCGGCAGAGGTCGTTGTAGAAGTTCCTGCCCTTGGCGCCCATCCCGCCGATGTACAGCGCGGCCATCGGGCGGCCGAACTCCAGGAACCCCTGGGCGTCCTCGCCGATCGCCAGCGGCGCCTGGCCGACGACGTCCAGCGCGCCGAGCGCCGGGTCCCGCTTGGCCTTCCCCGCCGCGAGCGAGGCGCCCCACACGTCCGCGGCCTTCTCGGGCAGGTAGAAGATCGGCTCCCAGCCGTTGGCGATCTCGGCGGTCAGCTCGACGTTCTTCGGGCCGATCGCGGCGACCAGGACCGGGATGTCGGGCCGCACCGGATGATTGATGATCTTCAGGGGCTTGCCGAGCCCGGTGCCGCGCTCGGGCGGCAGCGGCATCGTGTAGTGGCGGCCCTCGTGGCGGAGGGTCTCGCGGCGCCACACCGTCCGGCAGATCTCGATGATCTCGCGGGTGCGGCCGAGCGGCGCGGTGTAGGGGACGCCGTGGAAGCCCTCGATGACCTGCGGGCCCGAGGCGCCGATGCCGAGCGTGAACCGCCCGCCGGAGACGTAGTCGAGCCCGGCGGCGGTCTGCGCGAGCGCGGTCGGCGTCCGCGAGTAGATGTTCAGGATGCCCGAGGCGATCTCCACCCGCTCGGTCTTGGCGGCGATGTAGCCGAGCTGGCTGACGGCGTCGAAGCTGTAGGCCTCGGCGACGTACACGATGTCGAGTCCGGCCTTCTCGAAGTCGGCCAGCTCCTCGACGGTCTCCTTGAAACCGCCCGCGTAGTTCAGCGCCATCCCGATGCGCATGCCGGCGTCCCCTCTCGAACCGAACCTGATTCAGCCGACGGTAGCGGGTCGCCGCCGGTCACGAGAACACCGGGCCCCGCAGCGCCTCCAGCGCCTCCGGGTACAGGCCGGAGCGGATCCGCGCGACGACCGCGCCGTCCTTGCCCGCCATGGACGCGGCGAGCCCGGTCGCCGCCGGCAGCACCTCGGCCTCGGCGGCGACGTGCTGGACGGCCCCCGCGTCCCGCGCCTGCTCGGCGGTGTACCGGCGGCCGGTGAGCATCGCCTCGTGCGCGGTCGCGCCCGGCAGCCGCGCCTGGACCAGCGCGCTCATCCCCGGTGTGAAGCTCATCCCGAGGTCCACCTCGGGCAGGCAGAAGTAGCCGCGCTCCTCGCGCATCACCGCGAAGTCGTGCGCGAGGACGAGCATGGCGCCGCCCGCGAACGCGTGCCCGTTGACGGCGGCGACCGTCGGCGCCGGGAACGCCAGCAGCCGCGCGTAGAGGGCGTGGACGCGGCCCAGGTAGTCCTCGAACCGCTCCGGGTTGGCGCCGAGCCACTCCAGGTCGAGGCCGTTGGAGTAGAACTTCCCGGTTCCCGTGGTGACGAGCGCGCGGGGCCCCTCGTCCTTCTCCACGGTGTCGAGCGCCTCCTCGACGGCGGCGAGGAAGTCGGGCCCGAACCGGTTCTCACCGGCGTCGAACCGCAGGACGTACACGTCTCCGTCGCGCTGGAGGTCGATCACGAAATCTCCTTCGATCCGTTCCAGAGCGAACCTTACTCGTCGGTAACCCCTGAGGGAATCTTGGTCGCCGCGCGGGGCGCGCCGAATATGACGGCCGTCATGGAGAATCGCCAAAGCTTATGATGAGGGTCATAATCGGGGGATGGGGACCGACAGCCGGGAGCGCATGGTGCGCAGCGCCGCCCACCTGTTCCGCGAGCGCGGCTACAGCGGGACGGGGTTCCGCGACGTCATCGCGCACAGCGGCGCGCCGCGCGGCTCGATCTACCACCACTTCCCCGAGGGCAAGGCGCAGCTCGCCGAGGAGGCCGTCCGCTACGCCGGGGAGTTCCTCAACGCGGGCATCCTCGCGGCCACCGAGGGCGGCGACGCCGCGTCCGCCGTGGACGCCTTCACCGGCTGGTGGCGGCAGGTGCTCATCCGCAGCGAGTTCCGCGCGGGCTGCCCGGTCGTCGCCGTCACCGTCGAGTCGCACGAGGACGCGCCGCAGCTCGCCGCGGCCGCCGCGCGCGTGTTCGACCGCTGGCAGGACACCCTCGCCACCGGCCTCGGCAACGCCGGCGTCGCCGACGACCGCGCGGCGCGGCTCGCGCGGCTGATCGTCGCCTCCGTCGAGGGCGCCACGATCCTCTGCCGCGCCCACCGCGACGTCGCCCCGCTGGACGACATCGTCAAGGAGCTGAAGGCGATGACGCGGGAGGCGGTCGAGTCCGCCTAGCGCTCCCGGGCCAGCAGGTCGGCGACCGCGCGCAGGGCGAGGACGTAGGAGTTCATGCCGAACCCGGCGATGGTGCCGGTGGCGACGCCCGCGACGACCGAGGTGTGGCGGAACTCCTCGCGGGCCGCCGGGTTGGAGATGTGCACCTCGACCAGCGGCGCGGTGAGCTGGGCGAGCGCGTCGCGCAGCCCGTAGGAGTAGTGGGTGAACGCGGCCGGGTTGAGGACGACCGGCAGCCGCCCGTCGGCGGCCTCGTGCACCCAGCCGATCAGCTCCGCCTCGCCGTCGGTCTGGCGGACCTCCGCGTCCAGGCCGAGGCGCTCCCCCTCGGCGCGGCACAGCTCCGCGAGGTCGGCGAGCGTGGTGGTGCCGTAGACGTCGGGCTCCCTGATCCCGAGCCGGCCGAGGTTCGGGCCGTTCAGCACGAGCACGCGGGTCATCGGGCGACCTCCCGGTAGGCGGCGGCGAGCAGCGCCTCGTCGGGCCCTTCGAGGCGGCCGGGCTCGGCGACGCCGTCCAGCACGACGAACCGGAGCGTGGCGCCGCGCGCCTTCTTGTCGATGCTCATCGTGGCGCGCAGGCCGGGCCACGCGGCGCCGTAGGAGACCGGCAGGCCCACCGAGGCCAGCACGGCGCGGTGCCGCTCGACCACCTCGGCGGGCAGGCGCCCCGCGAGGCGCGACAGCTCGGCCGCGTACACCATGCCGATCGCGACGGCGTGGCCGTGCCGGAACCGGTAGTCCTCGGCCTTCTCGATCGCGTGGGCGAGCGTGTGCCCGTAGTTGAGGATCTCGCGGAGCCCGCTCTCCTTCAGGTCGCACGACACGACGTCGGCCTTCACCTGGACGGCACGCTCGACCAGCTCGCGGGTGGCGGGCCCGGCCGGCGACACGGCGGCCGCCGGGTCGGCCTCGACCAGCTCCAGGATCTTCGGGTCGGCGATGAACCCGGCCTTGATCACCTCGGCGAGGCCGCTGATGTAGTCCTCATGCGGCATCGTGACCAGCGTGGCGAGGTCGCACAGGACGCCGGCGGGCGGGTGGAACGCGCCGACGAGGTTCTTGCCCTCGGGGATGTTGATGCCGGTCTTGCCGCCGACCGCCGCGTCCACCATGCCGAGCAGCGTGGTCGGGACGAGCACCGCCGGGACCCCCCGCAGCCAGGACGCGGCGGCGAACCCGGCGAGGTCGGTGGTGGCGCCGCCGCCGACGCCGACGACCACGTCGGTGCGGGTCATGCCGAGCGCGGCGAACGCCGACCACAGCCCGGCGAGGACGCCGGCCTCCTTGGCGGCCTCGCCGTCCGGGACGGGCAGCGCGTGGACCTCGTGCCCGGCCCGCTCCAGCGCCCCGCACACCGGCCGCGCGATCTCGGGCAGGCCCTCGGCGTGGACGACCGCGACCGTCCGGGCCCGCTCCCCCACCATCGCGGGCAGCTCGCCGAGCACTCCCGTCCCGATGACGACGTCGTAGGGGGCCGCGCCGCCGACGCGGATGCGGGTGGTCACGGCAGCGCCCGCACGATCTCCTCGACGATGTCGGCGGGCTCGCGCCCGTCGGTGTCGACGTGGAGCGTGCCGAGCCGCTCGTACACCGGGAGCCGCTCCTCCAGCAGCTTGCGCATCTGGCTGCGCGGGTTCAGCACGAGCAGCGGCCTGGCCGAGGCCAGCCCGACCCGCTTGATCGCCTCCGACAGGCCCACCCGCAGGTAGACGACGGTGTGCCCGGCGAGCAGCTCCTGCGTCTCGGGGGCCAGCACGGCGCCGCCGCCGAGCGCGACCACGCCCTCGTGCTCGCCGAGCGCCGCCGCGACGGCCGCGCGCTCCAGCTCGCGGAAGCGCTCCTCGCCGTCCTCGACGAAGATGTCGCCGATCGGCTTGCCCGCCGCGGCCTCGGCGTCGGCGTCGGTGTCGCGCAGCGCCACGCCGAGCCGGCCGGCCAGCTCCGCGCCGACCGTGCTCTTGCCGGAGCCGGGGGCCCCGATGAGGACCGCCTTCGGTCGCGTCATGTCCACTCGCCTCCCGGGGTCACTTGACCGTCAGCGCGGAGAGGTAGGCCCGCGCGTTGCGGGCGGTCTCCTCCGCGGAGTCGCCGCCGAACTTCTCCAGCGCCGCGTCCGCGAGGACGAGCGCCACCATCGCCTCGGCGACCACCCCGGCGGCGGGCACGGCGGTGACGTCGCTGCGCTGGTTGATGGCCTTGGCGGGCTCGCCGGTCCGCACGTCGATGGTGTCCAGCCGGCGCGGGACGGTCGAGATCGGCTTCATCGCCGCCCGCACCCGCAGCGGCTCGCCGGTGGTCATGCCGCCCTCGACGCCGCCGGCGCGGTTGGTGCGGCGGCGGACGCCGTCGGGGGTGGCGTCGATCTCGTCGTGCGCCCGCGACCCGGGCCGCCGCGCGGTCGTGAAGCCGTCGCCGACCTCCACGCCCTTGATCGCCTGGATGCCCATGAGGATCCCGGCGAGCCGCGAGTCGAGCCGCCGGTCCCAGTGGACGTGGCTGCCGAGGCCGGGCGGCAGGCCGTAGGCGAGCACCTCCACGACGCCGCCGAGCGTGTCGCCCGCCTTCTTCATCTCGTCGATGTGCTCGACCATCGCCTCGGACGCGGCGGCGTCGAAGCAGCGCACGGGGCTCTCGTCCACCCGCTGGAGATCGCCCGGGCCCGGCAGCACGCCCTCGGGCGCCTCGACCTCGCCCAGCGCGATCACGTGGCTCAGCACGTCCACGCCGAGGGTCTGCCGGAGGAACGCCCTGGCGACGGTCCCGAGCGCGACGCGCGCGGCGGTCTCGCGGGCGCTCGCCCGCTCCAGCACCGGGCGGGCGTCGTCGAAGCCGTACTTCTGCATCCCGACGAGGTCGGCGTGGCCGGGCCTCGGCTGCGACAGCGGCGCGTTGCGCGCCTGCGCGGCGAGGACGTCCGCGTCCACAGGGTCGGCGGCCATCACCGTCTCCCACTTGGGCCACTCGGTGTTGCCGACCTCGATCGCGACCGGACCGCCCTGCGTCGTCCCGTGCCGGACGCCGCCGAGGATCCGCACCTGGTCCTGCTCGAACTTCATCCGGGCGCCCCGCCCGTGCCCGAGCCGCCGGCGGCGCAGATCCTCGGCGATGTCCGCCGAGGTCACGCGCACGCCGGCCGGCAGGCCCTCCACGATCGCGGTGAGGGCCGGGCCATGGGACTCCCCCGCGGTCAACCAGCGCAGCATGCGTCAGATCCTATTGACTCCCCGCCGCGCCCCGTGACGCCGTCCAGCATCTGAGAGGGCGGGGCGGCCGGAGGTCACCAGGATTCGTAGCGGACGAGGTCCTCCAGGGGCTTGCGCATGGGAGGCCGCGGCGCACCATCCGCCGGGCGGCGAGCACGTCCTGGAATTCCATCGTCCTCCTTCGGTTGCCCTGCTCGGGTCTCAGATGACGGGGGCGTCCAGGACCAGCGGGGTGAGGTAGGCGGCGGTGATCCCGTACCGCTCGGCGAGGTCGAGGAAGCCGCCCGGCCGGACGCCCAGCTCCGCGAGGCCCGCGTAAGAGGTCCGTCAACGTCGGCTCCTTCCGTGCCGGTGAGTTGATCATGAATGCCGGGCGGCGGCGGAGGCAACGGCCAGTGTTGACGAAGTCACCGGCCGCTTCGGATGATCGACCGCGGGCCGGCGGGAGCGGGCGGCTCAGCCGTGGACGAGGACGGCGGCGAGCGTGCCCGCGAGCAGGAACGGGCCGTAGGGGATCTGGGACTTGCGCCCGGCGCGCCGGGTGGCCAGCAGGGCCAGCGACACGACCAGCGCGATCGCGAGCGTGGCGGTGACGCCGAGGACCCAGGCGCGCCAGCCGAGCCAGCCGAGGTGCATGCCGAGGAGCCCGGCGAGCGTGACGTCGCCGAAGCCGAGCGTCCCCTCGGGCAGCAGGAGCCACTGGACGCCGAAGAACGCGCCGAGCGCGGCCATGCCGAGGATCGCGCGGCCGAACCGCGCGCCGCCGTCGTCGGTGAAGGACGCGGCGGCGCCGAGCAGCGTGACGCCCGCCGCGTAGGAGGGCAGCGTGAGCGGTTCGGGGAGCCGCCGCAGCGTGGCGTCGACGACGCCGAGGAACGTTCCGGCGAGGCCGAGCCACAGGAACGCGGGCAGGTCGGGGCGGGCGCCGATCCGCCAGGTCAGCGCGGTGAGGACGGCGAGGGCCAGCAGCGCGATCGGGACGGGGCGGCGGCGCAGCGGCGCGGCCCAGGCGGCGTGCAGCGACCACGCGTCCGCCGGGTCCTCGCCGGGGGCCCGCACCGCCGAGGGCTGGGTCGCGGCGGGCGGAACCTCGAAGAATCCGGCTTCGGAGACTCCGGCCTCGGGGGCCTCGGCGTCCGGGACTCCGGCCTCGGGGGCCGGGGCCGCGGAGGGCGGGCCCGCGGGCGCGGCGGGCTCGGGGGCGGGGGTGTCGGGGCCGGCGGGTCCTGGGACGGGGGCGTCGGGAGCGTCCACGACGCCGTACCCTACCGGCGGACGACGCTCAACTCGACGCCTCCGACGATCCTGCCGCGCAGCAGGGCGGCGAGCCGGTCGGAGACGCGCTGCACGGTGAGCCGCTCGTCGTGGCCGGGGACCACCGCGAAGCGGACGGCGAGTTCGGCGCCGGTGCCCTCGGTGACACGGACGCCGCTGACCGCCTGGTCGGACCCGAACGCGGCCTCCACGGCGGCGAGGACGTCGGGGTCCTCGTGCGGCGGCGGGACGGGGCGCCCCTCGGCGAGCAGGTGCAGCCGCAGCCCGTCGACGGCGAACGGGACGGGGCCCGCGACGTCCACCACGAGCGCGTGGGCACCCTCGTCGAGCGCGGCCCGGCACGCCTGCCGGGCGTGCACGGCGACGGGCCGTGCGTCGGGGCGCCACGCCAGCATGGTCTCGACGCAGGTGAACCCGAGGACGCCGCGCCGGCCGTCCTCGCCGACGAGGGTGGGCAGCGCCATGTCGCTCGACTTCTCCCGGCGCAGCTCGCCGGGGGCGACCTGCTCCTCCTCGGTGAGGACCGCGACGACGGGGACGAGCAGCCGCGCGCCCTGCAGGCGCCGCAGCACCGCGTGCTCGCCGACGCGGCCGGCGGCGTGGCCGGCGAGCGCCTCGCACAGCCGGGGGTCGGCGCCGCCGTCGTCCCCGGGGAACTGGGGTTCGGGAATGCTCAGTCCGGACACGGCAGGAAGGCTATAACCTCCGGCGACCGCCGTGGGCGACAACCCGGATACTCTCGGTCATCCGAGGTCGGCGATGGCGGCGACGGTGCCGCCGCCCGAGGGCCCCTGGTGGACGGCGGCGACCGACACGAACACGGCGGGGTCGCCGGTGACCGACGCGACGACGCCGCCGACGCACGCCTTGATCTGGCGGTGCCAGTGCACGTCGGAGTCGTCCAGCATGATGTTGCGGCGGCCCCGGACCGCGCCGCCCGGGTCGGCCTCGCACTTGACGAACACGTTCACGAGCCGGTCGCCGAGGTCGGCGGCGCGGGGCCGGTCGGGCAGCGGCAGCCCGGTGGAGCGGATCGCGTCCCAGACCCCGTCGGCGTCGATCGCGTCCTTCATCACACCGTGCCCGGCGCGGTAGCGGCCGCCGATGCCGCGCACGTTGCCGACGACGACGATCTGGGCGCGGTCCAGCTCGACGCCCGAGGAGCACGAGGCCACCGAGGAGTACAGCGACAGGTCGCGGTGGATCTGCTCGGCGGCGGGCGGCTCCACCTCGCCGAGCGCGACCGCGACGCCGAGCGCGGTGGTCGAGTTGGAGACGTCCATCGACGCCAGGGTGTCGTCGGTGACGACGTCGCGGCCGCGCGAGCGGGCGTCGTTGATGGTGTCGAGGGTGAGCAGCGGCGTCTTGGTCTGGACGTAGTGGACGTCGGCGGGGTCCTCGATGCCCGCGGCCCGCATCGCCGCGCGCACCCCCGCCGCGACGGTCGCGACCATCGCGGGGCGGCCGATGTCCTCGGGCGCGATGACCTCGCTCATCGCGACGCCGACCGACAGGCGCGGCTCGCCGGAGGACGGGACGGACGCGGGGTCGGCGGTCGCGAACACGGTCGCGTGCGGGCTCAGCACCCCGTCGGTGCCGCCCGACCACACCAGCGGGACCCGCGCGACCTCCTCGGCCGACCGCGTGCCCCGGGCGGTCAGCACCTCGCGGAACGCCCGGTCGGCGAGCAGCCGGGTGTAGTCGTTGACTCCGCCGTTGCCCTCGGTCTTGCCGACGACGGCGAGGACCCGGTCGGCCTCCAGCACGCCCCCGTCGATCAGCCGGGCCAGCCCGGAGGCGTCGGTCACGCTCTCGATGGGGACCTTGCGGACCTCGATCGGGTCGGGCACGTCGTCGGCTCCTGTCCTGCGGCGCGGTCAGCGGAGGCGCGAGAGCCGCTCGACCGCCTCGTCGATGACCTCGTCCTTCTTGCAGAACGCGAAGCGGAGGAAGTGCGCCCCCGCCTCGGCGTGGTCGTAGAACACCTGCGTGGGGATCGCGACGACGCCCACCTTCTCGGGCAGCGCGCGGGCCAGCTCCCGGCCGTCGGTGAAGCCGAGCGGCCGGATGTCGGCCTGCACGAAGTAGGTGCCCTGCGGGCTGTAGGCGGTGAACCCGGCGGCCTCCAGCCCGCTGACCAGCCGGTCGCGCTTGCCCTCCAGCGAGGCGCGCAGCTCCGCGACCCACGCCAGCTCCGAGCCCAGCGCGTAGGCGGCGGCCCGCTGCCAGGGCGCGGCGGCGGCGTAGGTGAGGAACTGCTTCACGGTCTGGACGGCGCGGACGTAGCGGGCGGGCGCGGTCACCCAGCCGGTCTTCCAGCCGGTGACCGAGAACGTCTTGCCCGCCGAGGACACCGACACCGTCCGCTCGCGCATGCCGTCGAGGGTGGCGAGCGGGATGTGCTCGGTGCCGTCGAAGGTCAGGTACTCATACACCTCGTCGGTGACGGCGACGAGGTCGTGCTCGCGGACGACGTCCGCGATCGTCTCCAGCTCCTCGCGGGTGAACACGGTGCCGGCGGGGTTGTGCGGCGAGTTCAGCAGCAGCAGCCGCGTGCGCGGCCCGACCGCCGCGCGCAGCTCGTCGGGGTCGAAGGTGAACCGGCCGCCGGAGGGGCGCAGCAGCACCGGCCTGCGCACGGCCCCGGCCAGCGCGATCACGGCGGCGTAGGAGTCGTAGTAGGGCTCGAAGACGACGACCTCGTCGCCCGGCCCGGCGAGGGCGAGCACCGAGGCGGCGATGCCCTCGGTGGCGCCGACGGTGACGAACACCTCCGTCGCCGGGTCGTAGGCCAGCCCGTACCGCTGGAGCCGCTGCGCGGCGACGGCCTCGCGCAGCTCGGGCACCCCGGGGCCGGGCGGGTACTGGACGTCGCCGGCGCGGACGGCCTCGGCCGCCGCGTCGAGCATGGCCGCGGGCCCCGGTGTGTCGGGGAAGCCCTGGCCGAGGTTGATGGAGCCGGTCCGGACGGCCAGCGCGGACATCTCCGCGAAGATCGTCTCGCCGAATCCCTGCATGCGCGGTACGAGAGCCTCAGCCACGCCGACAGCCTAACCCGATCGGGTTAGGCCGCCCCGGTCAGATCCAGCCCATGTCGCGGGCGGCGCGGACGGCGGCGAGCCGGTTGGGGACGCCCAGCTTGGCCATCGCGGTGGACAGGTAGTTGCGCACGGTGCCCTCCGACAGGTGCAGCAGCGCGGCGATGCGGGCGGTCTCGGTCCCGGCGCCGGTGAGCCGGAGGATCTCGCGCTCGCGGCCCGTCAGCGGGTTGTCGCCGGCGGCCATCGCGCTGGCGGCCAGCTCGGCGTCGAGGTAGCGGCCGCCGTCGTGCACCTTGCGGATCGCGGCGGCCAGCTCCTCGGTGGGCGCGTCCTTGGCGACGAAGCCGCGCACGCCCGCCGCCATCGCGCGGCGCAGGTAGCCGGGGCGCCCGAAGCTGGTCAGGATGCAGACCGAGCACCGCGCGCCCTGGTCGCGGAGGGTCTCGGCGACGGTGAGGCCGTTCGCGCCGGGCATGTCGATGTCGAGGACGGCGACGTCGGGGTCGTGCTCGGCGACGGCCGCCGCGACCTCGTCGCCGCGTCCGACCTCGGCGACGACGTCCAGGTCGGGCTCCAGCCCGAGCAGCGCCGCGACGGCGCCCCGGATGAGGTGCTCGTCGTCGGCGAGCAGCACCCGGATCACGCCGTCCTCCCGGCGGGCAGGGCGTCCGGGGCGGGCGACGCGCCGGGCCCGCCGGCCGGGCCGCCCTCGCGGGGCAGCGGGACCGCGGCGCGCAGGAGGAACCCGGTGCGGCCGTGCGGGCCGGAGGTGATCTCGCCGCCGTGGACGGCGACGCGTTCGGCGAGCCCGGCCAGGCCCGACCCGGTGCGCGGGCCCGTGCGCGGGTCGGCGGCGGCGCGGACGCCGTCGTTGACCATCTCCAGGACCACCGACCGGTCGCGGCGGACGACGGTCACGGCGCAGCGGCGCGCCTCGCTGTGCTTGATCACGTTGGTGGCGCCCTCGCGGATCACCCAGGCGAGGACGGAGCGGACCTCGGGCGCCAGCCCGTCCGGCAGGTCGCCGACCTCGCAGCGGACGCCCGCGGCCTCCAGCACCGCCCGCACCCCGGCCAGCTCGGCGTCCAGCTCGACGGCGCGGTAGCCGTGGACGGCGGCGCGGACCTCGCGCAGCGCGTCCCGGGCGGCGCGCCGCACGTCGGACATCTCGGCGCCCGCGCGGCCCGGGTCGGCCTCGGCGAGCCGCATCGCCAGCTCGCTCTTCACCGCGATCAGCGAGAGGCTGTGGCCGAGCAGGTCGTGCAGGTCGCGGGAGAAGCGGAGCCGCTCCTCGGTGACCGCGAGCCGGGCGAGCGCGTCGCGTCCGGCGTAGGCCTGCTGGTGCAGCTCCCAGGTGCCGCGCTGGTAGCGGTTGAGGAAGGCCACCAGCGCGCAGGCCGCCGTGTAGACCGCGACGAGGATCGGCAGGACGCCGAACCAGGGCATGGTGTGGCCGGGGTAGAGGCGCTCGGCGCCGAGCGTGCCGAACACCCCGCAGACCGCGCCGGTGCCGCCGCACAGCGCGGCGATCCGCGTGCGGCTCATCGGCGTCAGCGCCACGGCCGACACCCAGAACACGGGGACGACGCTGAACAGCGGGTCGGCGAGCAGCAGCGCGGTCAGCGCCGCCGTCACCGCGCCGCTGACCACGAGGGCGCGCCGTGGCGCCCCGCCGTCCAGGCCCGTCCGGACGAGCCACAGGTAGCAGGCGAAGAGCACGCCGAGGCCCGCGAGCCCGGCCAGCGCGAGCGGCCCGGCGAGGTCGCCGGCCGCGTAGGAGCCGACGAGGGCGGCCAGGCCCGGGCCGAGGAAGCCCAGCGAGGCGAGCATGAACGACCGGTAGGTGACGCGCCGGTAGCGCTCCAGCCTGCGGGTGTCCTGCTCCGCCAGCTCCGCCGTGGTGGCGACCGCCATGTCCGCTTCCTCCTCGCCAGGCAGGGTACCGACTCAGCCGCGGCGCGGCTCCCAGCGGAACCAGCGGCCCGCCATCGCGCGGCCGAGCCCCGCCCACATCGCGAGGACGGCGAACGAGCGCAGGCACTCCGCCCAGCCCTCCAGGAGGCCGACGGACGGGTGCCCGCCGCCGCCCGCGAAGTCCCGCCCGAAGTAGGCGGTCCTGGCGATCTCCACGACCGGGCTGAGCGGCAGCCACCGGCACGCCTCCCGCAGCGCGCCGGGCAGGCCGTCCAGGGGGAACATCACCCCGGCGCCCGCCATGCACGCGAACATGATCGGCAGGACGGTGAGCCCGGCCATCTCGGCGGTCGGGGTGACCGCCGCGACGGGGAAGGCCAGCAGCGCGAACACCACCGCTCCCCCGGCGAGCCCCGCGGCCAGCAGCAGCGGGTCGGCGGGGAACCGGCCGCCCATCGCCGCCCCGAGCAGCACCAGCAGCCCCAGCGCCTGCGCCGCGTACAGCGCGGTCGCGGTGAGGACGCTGCCGCCGAGGATGTCGGCGTCCGACAGCGCGGTGCCGCGCAGCCGCTTGAGCGTGCGGTCCTCGCGGCGCGCGGTGAACACCGTGACGAGGTTCATGAACACGGCGAACACGAGGAAGAAGGCGAGGTGCCCGGTGCCCTGGAGGAGCGCGCCGTCCGTGCCGTCGATCCGCTCGCCGCGCAGCGGCACGAGCAGGGCGGTGAACAGCACCGGAAGGCCCATGACGGTGAACAGCGACGTCCGGTTGCGCCACAGGAGCGTCAGGTCGAGGCGGGCGACGCGCAGCATCGCGGCCGGGCTCGCCCCGTAGGGCGCGGGGAGGTTCATCGGGCCGCTCCTTCGGCGGTGCGGAGGAAGACGTCCTCCAGGGAGGCGCTGCGGGCGTGCAGGCCGTCGAGCCGGACGCGGCGCTCGTCGGCCCAGCGCAGCAGCTCGTACAGGCCGGCCTGGAGGCCGGTGCCCGCGACGGTGTAGGTGACGGCGGTGCGGCCGCCCTCGACCGCGACGTCGGCGGCGGCGCCCCCGAGCGCGGGCAGGTCGGCGACCCCGAGCCGCTCGGGCATGCGGAAGCCGATGCGGTCGCCGTGGCCCGCGACGACCTCGGCGACGGTGCCGGACCGCTCGATCCGGCCCCGGTGCATGATCGCGAGGCGGTCGGCGAGGTGCTCGGCCTCCTCCAGGTAGTGGGTGGTGAGCAGCACGGTGGTGCCGTCCTCGACGACGTCGCGGACGATCCGCCAGGTGGCGTGCCGTGCCTCGGGGTCCATGCCGGTGGTCGGCTCGTCCAGGAACAGGACGCGGGGGCGGCCGAGCAGCGCGAGCGCGAGGTCGAGGCGGCGCTTCTGCCCGCCCGAGAGCTGCCGGACCCGCACGTCCGCCCGCTCCTCCAGCGCGACGAGCGCGAGCGCCTCGCCGAGGTCGCGCGGCCGGGGCGTGAACCCGCGCCAGTGCGCGACCGTCTCGGCGACGGTGAGGTCGCCGAAGAAGCCGCCGTCCTGCAGCATGATCCCGATCTGCGGGCGGACCGCGCGGCGCTCGGCGTAGGGGTCGCGGCCGAGGACGCGGACCGTCCCGTCGTGGACGGGACGGTGCCCCTCAAGCGTCTCCAGCGTGGTCGTCTTCCCGGCGCCGTTGGTGCCGAGCAGCGCGAACAGCTCCCCGGCCGCGACCTCGAAGGAGATCCCGGCGACGGCCTCGTGGTCGCCGTAGCGCCGGCGCAGCCGCTCGACCCGGATGGCTGGGTTCGTCTCCATGCCCCCAGCGTGGCGGGCGCGGGCGCGCCGGGGTAGAAGCCGGTGTCACCGGTTCGCGCGGCGGTTGTCAGCCCTCCCGCGTGACATCTGTCATCCGCCTACGGCTCGCCGAGGCGGGTCTTGACGACCTTGCCCATCGCGTTGCGCGGCAGCGACCCGACCAGGTGCACCACGCGCGGGCGCTTGTGGACCGACAGCCGCGCCGCGACGAAGTCGATGAGCTGCCGCTCCCCCACGCCGTCGGCGACGACGTAGGCGGTGACCTGCTCGCCGAGGTCGGCGTGCGGCGTGCCGACCACGGCGGCCTCCCGCACGCCCGGGTGCGCGAGCAGCGCGTTCTCGATCTCGCCCGCGCCGATCCGGTAGCCGCCGCTCTTGATGAGGTCGGTGGACGCGCGGCCGACGATGCGGTGCCAGCCGTCCGGCCCGATCGCGGCGATGTCGCCGGTGCGGAACCAGCCGTCCGCCGTGAACGACGCGGCGGTCGCCTCGGCGCGGTTGAGGTAGCCCTTGAACAGCAGCGGCCCCCGCACGTGCAGCTCCCCGGGCGTCTCCCCGTCGTGCGGGACGGGGCCGCCGTCCTCGGCGGCCAGCCGCGTCTCGACCCCCGGCAGCGGGGTGCCGACGTGCCCGGGCCGCCGCTCGCCGCCGGCGCGGGCGCTGATCGTGATCAGGGTCTCGGTCATCCCGTACCGCTCGACCGGCTCGTGCCCGGTGAGCGCGGCGAGCCGCTCGAAGACCGGGACGGGCAGCGGCGCGCTCCCCGACACCAGCAGCCGCGCGCCGCGCAGCGCCTCGGCCGAGGCGGGGTCGCCCGCGGTCCGCGACCAGACGGTGGGGACGCCGAAGAACAGGCTGCCGCCGTCCTCGCGCGCCGCCGCCGCGTACGCCTCCGGGCGGGGGCGCCCGGTGTGGACGAGCGGCGACCCCACCCGCAGCGGCCCGAGCAGCCCGAGGACGAGGCCGTGCACGTGGAACAGCGGCAGGCCGTGGACGAGCACGTCGTCGGGGGTCCACGCCCACGCCTCGGCCAGCCCGTCCAGCCCGGCGGCGATGGCGCCGCGGGCGACGAGGACGCCCTTGGGCGCGCCGGTCGTCCCGCTGGTGTAGAGGATCAGCGCGGTCGCGTCGGCGGGCGGCTCGGGCGCGGAGAACGACCCGTCGCGCGGCAGCTCGTCGACCGGGAGCAGCGGCGGGCCGGAGGGCGGGGCCTCCGCGCGGGCGGCCAGCAGCAGGCCCGCGCCCGAGTCGCCGAGGATGTGGGCGCGCTCGTCGGGGCCCGAGTCGGGCGGGAGCGGCACCACGGGCACGCCCGCGAGGAGCCCGCCGACGACCGCGGCGGCCGTCTCCAGGGACGCGGTGGCGTGCACCGCGACGGCGTCCGCGCCCGCGATCTCCTTCGCCACGGCCGCGGCCCACCCGAGCAGCGCCTCGCGCTCCAGGCCGCGGCCGGCGATCCGCACCGGGCCGCCCGTCCCGCCGAGCAGGTCCATCGCGCGCCACCTCCCTCAGGGTCCGGCTCCGCCGATCCCGCGCAGCCACCTGGAAGTATGCCGTCCGTGCCGCAACCCACACCGCCCAGCCCCGCGACCACCTACACCGGGCTCGCCGCGCGCCTGCTCGCGCTGCCGCCCTCGTGCGGCCCGGCGCGGCTGGTGGCGGTGGACGGCCCGAGCGGCGCGGGCAAGTCCACGTTCGCGGGATTCCTGGCGGCCGTGCTGGTCGGAGCGCCGGTCGTCCGCTCGGACGACTTCCGCGTGCCCTGGGACGCCGACCCGCTCACCTGGTGGCGGCCCCTGGAGGAGGCGGTGCTCGCGCCGCTGCGCGAGGGGCGGCCCGCCCGGCTGAGCCGCTACGACTGGCACCGCGACCGGTACGGGCCGCAGGAGGAGATCCCGCCCGCGCCCGTCCTGCTGGTGGAGGGCGTCGGCGCGGCCTGGGCGGGGTCGCCCGCCGCGTTCCGCGTCTGGATCGACGCGCCGCGCGAGCTGCGCCGGGCCCGCGCCGTCGCCCGCGACGGCGCCGAGTACGCGGGCGACTGGGACCTGTGGGCGTCCCACGAGTCCGCGTTCTTCGCCGCCGACCGCACGCGGGAGCGCGCCGACCTCCACGTGGACGGCGCCGCCTTCACCCCGCACCGCTTCCGCGTCTACCCCGCGGACCCGTCCTCGGGCGGGCTGAAGTCGAGCGCGTCCACGTCGGCGGACGGCGCGCCGCCCGACAGCAGCGGGTAGCCGGGCCCCCGGTCGAAGAACGGCGCGGGCCCGCGCTCGGCGCGCAGCCGCGCCCGCAGCGCGGCGGTGGCCGCCGCGTCGACCGCCGCGCCCCGCATGACGACGCCGTAGTCGTCGCGGGCGCCCCGGACGGAGACCTTCCCGTCCCGCACGTCGTCGGCCACGCGCGACGGCGGGCGGTTCAGCGGGTCGCCCCAGCCGCCCCCGCCGGTCGTGCGGACGCGGACGACCTGCCCGGCGCGGACGGGATGGTCGTCCACGAGCCCCTCCAGCTCCGCGCCGTCGACGTCCACCCGGAACGGGCGCCCGGCGCGGCCCCCGTTCACGCCCCAGCACGACAGGATCGAGCGGTCGGCGATCGACATGAAGTGCGCGTCGCGGAGCATCCGGACGCGCTTGTCGTAGCCGAGGCCGCCCCGGTGCTCCCCCGGCCCGCCGGAGTCGACGGCGAGGCCGAGCCGCTCGACGAGCAGCGGCCAGCGCGCCTCGGCGAACTCGACGGGGATGTTGCGGGAGTCGGGGACGATGTGGACGGTGTCCTCGCCGTCGGCGTGGGGGCGGCCGCCCGAGCCGCCGCCGAGCACCTCGCGCATCAGGTAGGGGCCCCGGTCGTCCTCGCCGTGCACGCCGGTGTAGCGGATCGTCTCCTGGTCGGCGGGCATCCGCCCGCCGGTGGCCTTCGCGAGCACGCCCGCGAGCACGCCGAGCAGCCGCAGGATCACGAACGTGCGGGCGTTGGTCGGCGCCGGGAACACGGGCGTGAGCAGCGTGCCCTTCTCGGGGAACCGCATCTCGATCAGCGGCACGACGCCCTCGTTGACCTCCAGCTCGGCGGCCCGCTCGGGCGTGTCGGCGAGGTTGCGCAGGACGGGCGCCAGCCACTTCTTCAGGAAGACCCCGTCGGCGTAGTCGCCCGCGTGGTTGATCGGGCCTCTGGCCTGCGGGGACGTGCCGGTGAAGTCGATGACGAGCGGGACCTCGGCCGCCTTGTCGACGGTCAGCGTGATCCGCTGCGCGTGCAGCCGGGGCGGGTCGACGCCGTCGTGCTCGGCGTAGTCCTCCCAGACGAACGTCCCGTCCGGGAGCTTGGCGAGCAGCTCGCGGCGGAACGCGCGGGTCGTCCGGTCGATGATGGCGTCGAAGCACCCCTCCACCTCGGCGCGGCCGTAGCGCGCGAACAGCTCGCCGAGGCGCCGCGCGCCCATCAGGCACGCCGAGCACTCGGCGTCCAGGTCGCCGGCGAGCGACGCCGGGGTGCGCGAGTTGCGGGTCATGATGGCGAGCGCCGCCTCGTTGCGGACGCCCCGGTCCCACAGCTTGATCGGCGGGACCATCAGGCCCTCCTCGAAGGCGCTGCGGGCGTGGCTCGGCATCGAGCCGGGCACGGCGCCGCCGATGTCGTCGTGGTGGCCGAACGCCTGGACGAACGCGACCACCTCGCCGCCGTGGAACACCGGGACCGTCACGCACAGGTCGGGCAGGTGCCCGATGCCGCCCTCCGACAGGTACACGTCGTTGTGGAAGTACACGTCGCCCGGACGCATCGTCTCCGGCGGGAAGTCGCGCGCCACGGGCTGGACGAGCGCCGAGTAGGAGCGTCCGGTCAGCTTGCGGAGGCGCCGGTCGTGGACGCCCGCGCGGAAGTCGTGCGCGTCGCGGATCATCGGGGAGCGGGCCGTCCGGGCGATGGCGGTCTCCACCTCCCGCTCGACCGCCGCCAGCGTGCCCTCGACGATCTCCACCAGGACCGGGTCCTCGCGGGGGGCCGTCCCCCCGCCGGGGCTCGGGGCGGTCACCGGGTCACCACCAGGGCGCCGAGCCGGTCGAGGGTCGCCCGGAACCCGGGGTGCAGCGGGACCGTCGAGCCGAACTCCTCGATCACCGCCGGGCCGCGCACGACATCGCCGGGCCGGAGCGCGTCACGCCTGTACACGAGGGTGTCCTCCCAGGAGTCGAAGTGGACGGGGCGGGTGCCGGTGACCGCGCGGGACGCGTCGCCGTCGCCCGGCGGCCGCTCCCGCACGGGGGGCCGGGCGAGCGGCCCGATCCCCGAGACCCGCAGGTTGACCCACTCGACGGGGTGCCGGGGGTCGCCGCGGTGGCAGTATCCGTACAGGGCCTCGTGGGCGTCGTGGAAGCGCCGCACCGTCTCGGCGCGCAGCTCCTCGCCCGGCGGTCCGTCCGGCGCGGCGACCCGCACCTCGAACGCCTGCCCGTGGTAGCGCAGGTCGGCGGAGCGGGCGTAGCGGCGGTCCTCGCCGAACCCCTCGCGGGCGAGCGCCGCGGCGGCCTCGCCCTCCAGGTCGGCGAACACCTCCGCGAGCAGCGCCGGGCCGAGCTCGTCGTCGCGGACGACGCGGGTGCGGACGTGGTCGCCGCGCACGTCCACGGTCAGCAGCCCGAACGCCGAGAGGTTGCCGGGGTTGTGGGGGATCACGGCGGACGGCAGGTCCAGCACGTCCAGCAGCCGGCACGCCAGCAGCGGCCCCGACCCGCCGAACGCGACGAGCGGGTAGTCGCGGACGTCCAGCCCGCGCTCGACGGTGATCCGGCGGATGGCGTTGGCCTGGTTCCACGCCGAGATCTCCAGGATCCCGGCGGCGGCCCGCTCGGGTTCCAGCCCCAGCTCCTCGGCCAGCACCGCGAGGCCGGCGCGGGCCGCGTCCACGTCCAGCGGGACGCGGCCGCCGAGCAGCCGGGGCGGGATCCGGCCGAGAACGGCGTGCGCGTCGGTCACCGTGGCCTCGGCCCCGCCGCGCCCGTAGCACAGCGGGCCCGGGTCGGCGCCCGCGCTGCGCGGCCCGACCCGCAGCGCGCCCTCCGGGGACCGCCAGGCCACCGACCCGCCGCCCGCCCCGACCGTCACGATGTCGACCATCGGGATCCGGACGGGGTGGCGGCCGACCGCGCCCTCGGTGGTGAGGGCGGGCTCGCCGTCGAGCACGACCGCGACGTCGGTGGAGGTGCCGCCGCCGTCCAGCGTCACCACCGACCCGCCGACCGCGAACGCCGCGCCCAGCGCGCCCGCCGCCGGTCCCGACAGCACCGTCGTGACCGGCCGCCGCGCGACCTCCCCGGCCGACCGCACCCCGCCGTTGCTCTGCATCACCAGCGGACGGGACGGGGCGCCCGCGCGGATCCGCGCGAGGTAGCCGCCCATCTCGGGCTTCACGGCGGCGTCGACGAGCGTCGTCACCGCGCGCTCGTACTCGCGGTACTCGCGCAGCACCTCGCACGACAGCGACACCGCCGCGTCCGGGTGCTCGCGGCGCAGCACCTCCCGCATCGCCAGCTCGTGCGACGGGTCGGCGTAGGAGTGCAGGAAGCACACCCCGACCGCCTCGACCCCCGCCGCGCGCAGGAACCGCGCCGCCGCCACCGCCGACTCCTCGTCGAACGGCGCCAGCTCCGCGCCGGTGTGGTCGATCCGCCCGCCGACGCCCCGCACCAGGTGCGCCGGGACGATCCGCGGCGGCTTCACCCAGAAGTAGCTGTTGCCGTAGCCGTCGGGGACGCTCTGCCGCGCGATCTCCAGCAGCGGCTCGAAGCCCTCCGTCGTGACGAACCCGAGCCCCTCGACGCGGTCCTCCAGCAGCCGGTTCGTCGCGACGGTCGTGCCGTGGACCAGCGCCGTCACCTCCGCCGGGGCCGCCTCCGCCAGCCGCAGCGCCTCGGCCGCGGCCGCCGCGAACCCCTCCGCCGGGTCGGCGGGCGTCGAGGGCGTCTTGGTCGTGATGATCTCGCCGGTGTCCTCGTCGAGCGCGACGACGTCGGTGAACGTCCCGCCCGTGTCGATCCCGATCCGCAGCCGCCTCGTCATGACCACGGGTCTACCGAACCGCGCCCACCTGCGAAACCCCCACAACCTGCCAAGTCGCCCGCCGCGCGTTCGCGGCCGGGCCCGCTGCCATTGTTTAAATGTGAAAGGCCGTCAACTTCCGGCCAAGGCCGAGGATTGCGATCAAAGCGCCGCGGGGGCAATGCTTGTTGGACCCCGCGCCGACCGAACCCTTTACCGGGTCAACCGAACCAAGAAAGGCAGTCTCCCATGGCGCGCTTCGCATTTCGCAATGCCCTCGGATCGGCCGCCGCGGTGGCGGTCATCGTCGCCGGAATGAGCACCGGCACCGCCTATGCCCAGGACTCCGCCGCGCGGGCCGACGGCACGCGGGTCACCGCCCCCACGCACCAGACGACGGGGTTGAACAGCGGAAACGACAACGCCTCGGTCGACGGCGTCGGCCAGTGCGCGATCAACCAGAGCAAGGACTGCTGGGCCTGGATCGACAAGCAGAACGGCACGCCCTGCCCGTCCGGCCATTTCTGCATCTACACCAATGTGTGGGCCAACGAGGGCGGCAAGGTCTTCTCGCTCTACCGCTGCCGCGACTTCACGCTGCGGAGGTGGAATGGCGAGGGCCTCTACCACAACTCCAACACCGGCGGCGCCCACGGCTATCTGAAGGGCTCCGGCCGCAACGTCCTGAAGGACGTCGCCCCCGGCGAGTCGGGCCCGTACGACTTCGGGCCGGTCTACTACGTCCGGGCGTGCTGACCCGCACCCGCTGATCCGCGGGCGCGGTCCGGGTGCCGGGCGGCTAGGCTGGGCGGTTTCCGAACCGACGAGACGCTGGAGCACGTTCATGGCGCTTGAACGCCCCGAGATCGACTTCCCCGAGGGCCAGCCGCCCGAGCACCTCGACATCACCGACATCACCAAGGGCGACGGCGACGAGGCCGTCAAGGGCGCGACCGTGTCGATGCACTACGTCGGCGTGTCCTGGTCCACGGGCGAGGAGTTCGACGCGTCCTGGAACCGCGGCGGCACCTTCGACTTCCAGCTCGGCGCCGGGCGCGTCATCAAGGGCTGGGACATGGGGATCGCCGGGATGAAGGTGGGCGGGCGCCGCAAGCTCGTCATCCCGCCGCACCTCGCCTACGGCGACCGGAGCCCGAGCCCGGCGATCAAGCCGGGCGAGACGCTCATCTTCGTGGTGGACCTGCTGGAAGTGAAGTAACCGGCGGTACGGTGACCGGCTCGGACGCGCCCGGCGGCGGGCACGTCCAACGGCGGGCAATCCGGGGGTGAAATCCGTCCCCGGGTGCCCGCCGTGCCGTTTCCGCGTCCGGGCGCTCCGGTATCAGGGACGCATGATCAAGGCGCGGGGGCTGACGAAGAGGTTCGGCGAGAAGACCGCCGTCGACCAGGCCGGGTTCACCGTCCTGCCGGGACGGGTGACCGGGTTCCTCGGCCCCAACGGCGCCGGGAAGTCGACGACGATGCGGATGATCCTCGGCCTGGACCGGCCGACCTCCGGCGACGTCACCGTCAACGGCCGCCGGTACCGCTCGCTCGGCGCGCCGCTGCGCGAGGTCGGCGCGCTGCTGGACGCGAAGGCAGTGCACGGCGGCCGCAGCGCCCGCAACCACCTGCTGTGCCTCGCGCGGAGCAACGCGATCCCCGCCCGCCGCGTGGACGAGGTGCTCGGCCTCGTCGGGCTCCAGAGCGTCGCGCGCAAGCCGGCCCGGGGCTTCTCGCTCGGCATGGGCCAGCGGCTCGGCATCGCCGCCGCGCTGCTCGGCGATCCGGGCGTGCTGATGTTCGACGAGCCGGTCAACGGCCTGGACCCGGAGGGCATCCTCTGGATCCGGACGCTCATGCGGCGGCTCGCGCGGGAGGGCCGCACGGTGTTCGTGTCGAGCCACCTGATGTCGGAGATGGCCCTCACCGCCGAGCACCTGGTCGTCATCGGGCGCGGCCGGATCCTCGCCGACACCGGGGTCGGGGAGTTCATCGACGCCAACGCCTCCAGCCACGTCCTCGTCCGGTCGCCGCAGGCCGCCGAACTGGCGCGGCTGCTGGCCGCGCGCGGCCACCGCGCCGAGCCGGGCCCGGACGGGTCGCTGCGCGTGTTCGGCGCGCCCGCCGCGCTGATCGGCGACCTGGCCGCCGACAACGCGCTGCGGCTGCACGAGCTGGCGACCGTCCAGCCGTCGCTGGAGGAGGCGTTCATGCGGCTGACCGGCGAGTCCGTCGAGTACCACGCGGGCGTCCCCAGCGGCGCGCCGCCACCGAACCCGCCGCCCGCGCGGGGGCCGAGGCCGGATGGCGTGCGCTGATGGCGGCTCCCGCGCCGCCCGCGCCGCCCGCGCCGCCCGCGCCGCCCGGTGGCGCGCGGGCCGATCGGCGGGTGCGGTTCGGGCACGTGCTGTCCGCCGAGTGGACGAAGATCCGCACCGTCAAGTCCACGTTCTGGACGCTGCTCGCCGGGGCGGTCGTGCTCATCGGCTTCTCCGCGCTGTGGGCCCTGGCGTTCAGCGCGTCCTTCGACGACATGAGCGAGCACGACCGCGCGACGTTCACGCCGATGCTCCCCACGCAGGTCGCGTTCTACTTCGGCATGGTGGTCTTCGGGGCGCTGGGCGTGCTGGTCATCACCTCCGAGCACGCCACCGGGATGATCCGGACGGCGCTCACGGCCGTGCCGCGCCGCGCCCACTACCTCGCGGCCAAGACCGCCGTGCTCGGCGCCGTCGTGCTGCTCGTCGGGATCGCGGTGTCGTTCGCGTGCTTCTTCGTCAGCCAGGGCATCCTCGCCTCCAAGGACCTCGACGGCTCGCTCGGCGACCCCGGCATGGCGCGCTCGGTCGTGGGCGGCGGCGTGTACCTCGCGCTGATCGCGGTGCTGGCGCTCGGCGTCGGGACGCTGCTGCGGCACACCGCGGGGTCGGTCGTCGCGGTGTTCGTGCTGATGTTCGTCCTCGGGATCGTCGGCGGGTTCCTGCCCGGCGCGTGGGGCGAGAAGGTCAACAAGGTGCTGCCGTCCAACGCGGGGAACGCGATCCTGTCGCCTGTCCGGCAGTCGGACCAGCTCGCGCCGTGGACGGGCCTCGGCCTGTTCGCCCTCTACACGCTCGCGGTGCTGGCCGCCGCGCTGGCCCTGTTCGAGCGGCGGGACGCGTGAGCCTCTCCCGCGGCGCGCCCGCGCGCAGGACGGCCGCGCTCGGCACGGCCGCGGCGTGGTTACGGCGTCGTCGCCACCCGCCTGTCCGGCATCGCGGCGATGTTCGCGGCGGTCGCGGCGCTGCTCCTCGGCCGGGCCGGGCGCACCGCCGCTCAGCGGGCCCGGCGGCCGAGAAGGTGGCCGAGCGCGACGCCCGCGAGCGCGACGAGGCCGCCGGTCGCGAACGCGGCGACCATGGGCCAGACCGGGATCCGGCCGGACCCCCGGGACGCGGCGGCCCGGCCCGCGTGGACGCGACCTGACGCCGCGGCGGGCCCGGGTCCGGCCTCGGGTGCGGCAGCGGCGGCGGGCTCGGTCAGGGCACGTTCCACGGCCGCGAAGAACTCGCCCGCCGTCCGCTTGGCGACGCCGCCGAGCATCCGCTGGCCGACGCCGCCGATCATCCCGCCGACGACCGCGTCGGCGTCGTAGTCGACGCGCGTCGAACCGCCGCCCGTGCCGCCGTCCCCGGTTCCGTCGCCGTCGCCGTCGCGGGACAGCCGGACCCGCACCGTCGCGTCCACCGTGCCGGGCGCGCCCTGCCCCCGCGCGCGGAGCGTGAACGCGCTGGGCGGATCGGGGTCGGTGAGCTCGACCCGTCCCACGTAGGTACCCCGCACGGACGCGACGCCCGCCGATATCGTCATGCGGTAGCTTCCCGGGGCCGTCTCCTCCAGCGAGTGGCAGCCGGGGATCGTGCGGGCGAGGACCGCCGGGTCCTGGAGCGCGTCCCAGACGCGGGCGAGCGGCGCGGCGACGGTGGCACTGCCTGTGACCTGCATGACCCGACTCTAGGGAATGCCGCCGCCCCGCCGAACGGCAACACTTGCCGATCGCGCGCCGCGTACACGCCGAGCATCGGCCGGTTCCGGGCGCGCGGCCCCGGGAATGGCCAGAATGTCCGCTAACTCCGCGTCTCGCGCGAACTACCGGCCCCCCGGCCGCGTCAACCGTTGCGGGACGACGACGTCCCACGGAAGTCCCCCAACTGAAACGGAGAACGCGGCTGATGCGAGGGAAGACGCCCGTCATCGCCATCGCGGTCGCCGCCGCGCTCGGCGTGGCGGCAGGCGGCTGGCCGGTCCTGCGGGCGCAGGCGGGGCACTCCGGCCCCTCGGTGCGGACGGAGTTGAGCGCGGCGCTCGCCGACCAGAAGTGGGAGGCGCCCAAGCCCGGCTCCTGGACGATGCCCAAACCCTCGGCCGACGGGCTCCCGCCGGTCATCAGCCGCATCGAGACGCAGGACCGCGTCGTCTTCCTCACCATCGACGACGGCTACACCTACGACGCCGAGTTCGTGAACCTCGTCCGCAAGGAGAAGGTTCCGATCATGACGTTCCTGACCTCGACCTACATCAAGGGCGAGGGCCAGTACTTCTGGGCCATGCGCAACGCGGGCTCGCCGATGGAGAACCACACCGTCAGCCACCCGAACATGGTGACGCTCAGCCCCGAGGGGCAGAAGAAGCAGATCTGCGACTCCTCGGCGGCGATCGCCCAGCAGTACGGCCGGACGCCGCAGATCTTCCGGCCGCCGTTCGGCAGCTTCAACGCGACGACCCGCAAGGTCGCCAAGGAGTGCGGGATCAGGTCGATCCTGCTGTGGTCGGCCGAGTTCTACAACGGCACGACCGGCCCCGGCGTCGGCCTCAACGGCTTCGCGCGCGGCGACGGCACGGGCAAGGAGTTCAAGCCCGGCGACATCGTCCTCATGCACTACCGCAAGGGGCTCGCGCAGCAGTTCCAGATGATCCTCGGCTGGATCAGGCAGCAGGGGTTCCGGCCCGCCGCCGTCCAGAACTACCTCCCGGCCTCGCTCGGCGGCACCGCCCCCGACGCCCCCGCGGGTGGTTGAAACCCGACCTACCCGGACGTATCCCGGTTGCGCCGCTGGCGTGCGGCCACCGCGTTATCGTCAACACGCTGGCGGGGTTGGAGGTCCCCCGCTCCCCGAGCAACCCCGCCAGCACCACCCCCAAGGTCGGAGACCCCCCTCTCGCCCATTCCGGCCGAAGTAACCCCGCCGGCGCTTTCCACCTGCCTGCGCAGTGCGAACAGGTCGTCGGGTGACAGCGGCATCGCGTCGATCCGGATGCCCTCCGCGTCCTCGACCGCCGAGGCGATCACCGCCGACACCGGGATCACGCCCGCCTCGCCCGCGCCCTTCACGCCGAGCGGGTTCAGCGGCGACGGGGTCTCCAGGTGGTCGGTCTCGATCCGCGGCACCTCCGTCGCGTACGGCATGAGGAAGTCCATGAACGAGGCGTTGAGCAGCTGCCCCGACCCGTCGTAGACCATCCGCTCGTACAGCGCGCCGCCGACGCCCTGCGCGACGCCGCCGTGGATCTGGCCCTCGACCACCATCGGGTTGACGAGCCGCCCGCAGTCGTGGACGACGACGTACCGCAGGATCGCGATCTCGGCGGTGTCCGGATCGACCTCGACGACGGCGGCGTGCGCGCCCGCCGCGAACGTCGAGCGGACCGGCGAGTAGTAGTCGCGGCCCTCCAGGCCCGGCTCGTCCCCGGGCGCGACGGGCGGCTCGGTCACCGGGCGGCCGGTCGCGAACTGCGTCGCGGCGGCGGTCTCGGCGTCGAAGGCGTACCGCAGCGGGTTCGACAGCACCGCGACCGTCCGCAGCGGGAGCGACGCCGACGGGTCGCCCTTCACGTGGACGACGCCGTCGGCGATGTCCAGGTCGCCCGGGTCGGCCTCCAGCGCCTCGCCCGCGATGCGCAGCGCCTTGGCGCGCACCTTCCGGCAGGCCAGCGCGATCGCGTTGCCGCTCATCACGGCGGCGCGGGAGGCGAACGTGCCGACCGCGTACCCGAACCGGCGGGTGTCGCCGGTGGTCACCCGGACGTCCGCGAGCGGGACGCCCAGCTCGGCGGCGGCGATCTGGGCGAACACGGTCTCGTGGCTCTGGCCCTGCGAGGTCAGCCCGGTCGAGACGTGCACGCGCCCGGCGGTGTCGATCTCGACGTGGCCGCCCTCGTAGGGGCCGACGCCCGTGCCCTCGACGTAGATCCCGATGCCGACGCCGACGCGGCGCCCCCGGGACGCGGCGGCGGCGCGGTCGGCCTCGAAGCCGTCCCAGCCGACCAGCTCGCGGGCCCGGCGCAGCAGCTCGGGGTAGTCGCCCGAGTCGTAGACGAGCGGACGCCCGTCCTGGAACGTCAGGCCCTGGTCGTAGGGGAACTCGTCCGGCTGGATCAGGTTGGCGGCGCGGACGTCGGCGCGGTCGAGGCCGAGGTGGCGGGCGATGCGGTCCATCGTCCGCTCCATGCAGAACACGCCCTGCGGGCGGCCCGCGCCCCGGTACGGGGTGACCATCACGGTGTTGGTGTAGAGGCTCGTCACCTCCGCCCGGTACGCGCCGATCCGGTAGGGGCCGAGGAGCTGGGTGGAGGTGACGATCGGGACGATGATCCCGTACGGGGTGTAGGCGCCGTGGTCGTGCCGGATGCGCACGTCCAGGCCGAGGACGCGGCCCGCGCCGTCGAACCCGACCCGCACGTCCTGCACCTGGCCGCGCTCGTGCGCCGCGGAGACGAAGTGCTCGCGGCGGTCCTCGGCCCACTTGACCTCGCGGCCGAGCAGCCGCGCCGCCCACGGCACCAGCACCTCCTCCGGCCACGGGTGCACGATCTTGACGCCGAAGCCGCCGCCGACGTCCGGCGCGATCACCTCGACCTTGCCGTTCGGCAGCCCGAGCCGCGCCGCGATCGCGGCGCGGACGCCCGTGGACGCCTGCGTGGAGGTGTACACGCGCAGCGACCCGTCGTCGGCGTCCCAGCGCGCGTAGACGCCGCGCCCCTCCAGCGGCGTGGACGCGCTGCGCTCGATCGACAGCCGGAACTCCAGCCGGTGCGGCGCCGCGTCCACGGCCGCCGCGGCGTCGCCGGTCTCCTGCACCAGGACGGCGCCGACGTTGCCCGGCACGTCGTCGTGCACGAGGTGCTCGGCCCTGGTGGCCGCCTCGATCCCGACGACGGCGGGCAGCGTCTCGTACTCGACGCGGACGCGCTCGGCGGCGTCCTCGGCGAGGTAGCGGTCGCGGGCGACGACCATCGCGACGGGCTCGCCGACGTGCCGGACGATACCGCGCGCCAGCGGGTACGCGGTGCGGCCGTGGGTGAGCGCCGGGTGCGGGATGAGCAGCGGCAGCGGCTCGCCGACCCCGCCGGGCAGGTCCTCGGAGGTGTAGACGGCGACCAGGCCGTCGACGTCCAGCGCGTCCATGACGTCGATGTCGAGGACGCGGGCGTGCGCGTGCGGCGACCGGACGAACGCGGCGGCGAGCGCGTCCCGCCCGAGGTCGTCGAGGAAGCGGCCCCGGCCGGTGAGGAGCCGGGCGTCCTCGCGGCGCCGAACGGGCTCGCCGAACACGCGCGTCCCCATCTAGGCGGTCCCTTCGTCGGTGGCGGCCCCGTCGGTGGCGGCCCCGTCGGCGGCGGCCAGTTCGGCGGCGCGCCGCACCGACTTCACGATGTTCTGGTACCCGGTGCAGCGGCACAGGTTCCCCGAGATGCCTTCGAGCACCTGGTCCTCGGTGGGGCGCGGCGTCTCCCGCAGCAGCGCGGTGACCGTGCACAGGAACCCGGGCGTGCAGAACCCGCACTGGAGCCCGTGGCACTCGCGGAAGGCGCGCTGCACGGGCGAGGGCGTCCCGTCCGGCGCGGCGAGGCCCTCGACGGTGGTGACCTCGTGCCCGGCGGCGGTGACGGCGAACAGCAGGCACGAGCGCACGGGATCGCCGTCCAGCAGGACGGTGCAGCACCCGCACACGCCGTGCTCGCAGCCGACGTGCGTGCCGGTCAGCCCGAGGTCGTGGCGGAGCAGGTCCGACAGCAGCCGCCGGGCGGGCGCGCGGGCGGTGCGGTGGACGCCGTTGACGGTCAGCGCGATGTCGTGCGGCTCCTCTAGCATCCCTCCGCCTTCCGCAGGTCACGTAGGGCTCCGGCGGCCGCCGCGCGCAGCACGCGCGCGGTGAGCACGCCGGCCAGGTGCCGCCGGTAGTCGGCGCTCGCGTGGATGTCGGCCTCCGGCTCGACGCGCTCCAGGACGTGCGCGGACGCCGCCGCCCAGTCCCCCGCGGGCCCGGCGGCCCCGGTCAGGTCGAGGACGAGCGGGGTCGCGGCGACGCCGAGGTAGGCGGCGCGGGCCGAGGTGACCCGCAGGTCGCGGTCGAGCGCGACGGTGGCGGCGGCGCCCGCGAGCGCGTAGTCGCCGTGGCGGCGGGACGTCTCGGCGAACGCGGCGCCGGTGCGCGGCGGCAGCGCCGGGAAGAACGCCGACACGGCGAGGTCGCCGGGCTCCAGCGCGGGCTCCAGCGGGCCGCGGAAGAACGCGTCCGCGCGGACGGTGCGGCGCCCCGCCGCCGAGGCCACCTCGACGGTGCCGCCGAGCAGCGCCAGCACGGCGGGCAGCTCGGCGGCGGGGTCGGCGTGGGCGAGGCTCCCGACGACCGTCCCCCGGTTGCGGATGACGGGGTGCGCGACGTGCCGGAGCGCGAGGCGCAGCAGCGGCTGGACGGCGCCGGCCTCCGCCGACCGCTCGACCCGGGCGTGCCGGGCGAGCGCGCCCGCGCGGACGCCGTCGTCCCGGACGCGCAGGACGTCGAGCCCGGCGACGCGGTTGATGTCGACCAGCGCGGACGGCGCGGCCAGCCGCATGTTGAGCAGCGGGACGAGGCTCTGCCCCCCGGCGAGCACCTTCGCCGACGGGTCGGCGGCGAGGACGTCCAGCGCCTCCTCCAGCGTGCGGGGCGCGTGGTAGCGGAACGGCGGCGGTTTCACCGGCGGCCCCCTCAGCCCGCGCCCGACGTCGGCGGGCGGACCGGCCCGCCGATCTCGCGTTCGTCGGGCGCGATGACGCCGCCGCCCCGCCCCTCCGGGCGGCGCGCCACCGCGTTCAGCAGGTGGTACCCGACCAGCACCGCGACCGTGCCGAGCGCGATGCCCTGGAGCGGGAAGTCGTCCGTGATGTCGAGCCGCACGTCCCCGATCGCGAGGATCACCGCCGCCGCGACCGGGACGAGGTTGACCGGGTCGCCGAAGTCCACCCGGTTCTCGATCCAGATCTTCGCGCCGAGCAGCCCGATCATCCCGTACAGCACGACGGTGATGCCGCCGAGCACGCCGCCCGGCGTCGCCGCGACCAGCGCGCCGAACTTCGGGCACAGCCCGAACGCGATCGCGACGACCGCCGCGACGTAGTACGCGGCGGTCGAGTAGATGCGGGTCGCGGCCATCACGCCGATGTTCTCGGCGTAGGTGGTGGTCGGGGAGCCGCCGAGGCCGGTGGCGAGCGCGGTCGCGGCGCCGTCGGCGGTGAGCGCGCGGCCGAGGACGGGGTCGAGGTTCTCGCCGGTCATCGCCGACACGGCCTTGACGTGCCCGGTGTTCTCGGCGATCAGCGCGATGACCGGCGGCAGCGCCAGCAGGATCGCGGAGGTCTTGAAGTCGGGGGCGTGCAGGTCGGGGAACCCGAACCAGTCCGCGGCGTCCACCCCGGAGAAGCTCAGCCGGTCGTGCGGGAACGCCGTCGCGACGCAGTAGGGCCCCTCGCCGCGGCACGCCTTACCGGAGGCGTCCAGCAGGTTCTGCCCGGGCAGCACGGAGGTGATCTTGCCGGCCGTCGCGTCGAGGAGCCACGACAGCGCGAACCCGAACACCAGCGCCAGCAGGATGGAGATCCGCCCCCAGAACCCGCGCAGCAGCACCGTGCACAGGACGGCGAAGCCCAGCGTCCCCAGCGCGACCCACTGGTCCTGCGGCCAGTAGACGGTGGCGACGACCGGCGCCAGGTTGAACCCGATCAGCATGACGACCGCGCCGGTCACCACGGGTGGGAACAGCCGGTGCACGACCTCGCCGCCGAGGACGTGCACGGTCAGCCCGACGGCGGCGAGCGCGAGGCCGGCGACGAGGATCGCGCCGGTCACGGTCGCGCTGTCGCCGCCCGCCGCGCGGATCGCCGCGACCGCGCCGACGAACGAGGCGCTGGTGCCGAGGTAGCTCGGCACCCGCCCGCCGACGACCAGCAGGAACAGGATCGTCGCGACCCCGGACATCATGATCGACAGGTTGGGGTCCAGGCCCATCACGACGGGGAACACGAACGTCGCGCCGAACATCGCCACGACGTGCTGCGCGCCGATCCCGGCGGTGCGGGGCCAGGTCAGCCGCTCGCCGGGACCGACGACCTCGCCCGGCGGCGGCGTCCGCCCGTCGCCGTGCAGCTTCCAGCCGATCGACATGCGGCCCTCCCCGGCTCGTCGCCCCGCGTTCCTGCGGGCAAGGTAGATCTACCCAGGTGAGCGGGCACCGGCGACATCTGCCAAAGCCCGCGGACCGGTTTCGGAGGACCGGTGGCCGGGGCCGCCTTCCGTCGGCCCCGGGCCGGTGAGGGCATGCCGAGGACGGCGCGTGTCGGTGGGATCCCGCCGCGCCGCGCGCCGCTACGCTCAGATGCCACGCATGCGCAGCACGTGCAGGGCGAGGGTGAGGTTGAGCCGCAGATGCGCGTCCTCGGTGAAGGCCCCGAGCATCCGCTCCAGTTTCCCGATGCGATATCGCAGCGTGTTGTAGTGGAAGTGCAGGCGGCGCGCCGTCTCGGCGACGTTCAGGTTGGTCTCCAGCAGCACCTGGAGGGTGCGCCGCAGGTCCACCAGTTCGGGCTCGTCGTCGGCGGCGAGGTCGCCCAGCGTCTCGCGGACGAACGCGTGCAGCTCCTCCGGGTCCGACACCAGGCTCAGCAGCCGGTAGACGCCGAGCTGGTCGAAGTGCGCGCGGGCGCCCGCGCCGTGCAGCTGGCGCCCGACCCGCACCGCCTTGACGGCCTGCTCGTAGGCCTCGGGCAGCTCCGCCGGGGACGTCACCGTCCGGCTGATGCCGGTCGAGAACGTCCGCCGCACCGGCAGGTGCTCGGCGAACACCGACGACGCCTCCTTGACCATCGCCTGCACCGGACCGGTCGACAGCTCCGCCGGGTCGTCGCCGTCGGCGCCGATCACGGCCACGACCTCGTGCGCGAAGCTCGCGACCGCCGCGCCCTTGTCGTGCCGCCGGACGGCCATCGTCCACGCGGCGGCCAGCCGCTCCTGGGCGGAGCGTTCCTCGGCGCCGCGGACGCCGCGCGCCCCGCCGTCGGGCTCGGCCCCGGCGCCCATGGCGGCGCCCACGGCGGTGCCCATGGACGCGCCCGCCGCCCGGCGCCGCGCGTCGCGCGCCGCACGGCCCTCGGGTTCGGCGCCCGGGGCGCCGCCGCGCGGGCGGCCGTCCAGCTCGGCCACGACCACCATCATCGGGCGGTCCAGGTCCCAGCCGAACCCGTCGCAGTGCGCGACGACCCGGTCGTCCTCGCCGGCGCGGCCGGCGAGGATGTCGCGCAGGAAGTCGGCGCGGTACTTGCTCTCCACCGCCGCGACGGCCTGCTGCTTGGTCACCACGAGCGCGGCCACGGTCGCGGCGCGCTCCAGGATGCCGAGGTCGGTGCCGCGCAGCGTGCCGCCCGGGCTGAAGGCGATGATGCGGCCGTGGTCGAACCCGCCCGCGACGACGGGCACGACCAGGTGGTCGGACGTGCCGTGCGCGCCGGTGATGCCGCAGCCGCCGCGTCCGCACGCGGTGTGGCGGCCCGCGTCGAACGCACGCATCGCCTGGACGTGCTCGTCGGGGCCGGCTCCGGCCAGCACCCGCTGTTCGCCGTCCAGCACGACGACGGCGACGTCGAGCAGCGTCGCGACCTCGTCGACGACCTCCTGGAGGCCGCCGCCGCACAGCACGATCTGCACGAGCGCGCGGTGCACCTCCTCGGTGCGCGCGAGCACGGCGGCCTGCCGGTTCAGGATGTCGGTCAGTACCTGGTTGAGGATGTCGTCGAAGCCGACGTCGTTGGGGAGCAGGATCAGAGGGAAGCCGCGCCGGTCGGCCTGCGCGATCATTTCCGCGGGGAGCGATTCCAGGTAGCGGCCCAGTTTGATGGCCAGGGCCGCGAGGCCGCGCTCGTCCAGGTCGGCGACCAGGTTGTCGAGCGACTGGGGGGTGTTGCGCAGGGGGTAGCCGGTGGTGAGGAGGAGCTCGTTCGGCTTCACCCACGACAGGATGTCGGGGACCTCCATCACGTTGAGCCGCTGCACGATGCGTTCGAGGCCGGCACGGCCCGCGATGAGGCGCGCGCCGTTGAGGGTGCTGACGCCGAGGACCTCTCCGACGGAGAGGCCGTAGGTCAGCGTTCCGGTGCTCGCGAGCCTGAGGGCCGGTGGGCCCGGGTCCGCAGTGGTGTAACTCATGCCAGGGGTCACCTCGCCTTTTGGTGCGTACATCGCCCATTGCGGCGAGATCGCTACCAGTTCCTGATCAACCCTGACAACAAAGACGAACGATGACAACCATCCTTGGCAGCTTTCCCCATACGACCGTCGGGGGGCGCGGTCTAGCGTCTGCGCAGAGGCCGGGCCGCCCGCACGGTGGAGGCATCGGCGGAAGGCATCCGACCCCGGCCTCGGGAGGATCCGTGACTGCCCTGGTACGCGAGCCCATCCCGCTTCGGCACGGCTCCCGCCCCCAGACCGCGGGCGCCGCCAGCCTGGCGCTGCGCCCGCTGCTCGACGCGCCGCGCCGCGCGGCGCGCGTCCTCGCGGTGTTCCCGTCCGCCGTCTACCTGGAGACGCGCGGCGACCGCGAGCCCCGCGTGGTGGCCGTGGTCGGCTCCGACGCCAACCGGCTGCCGAACGCGATGGTGGTCGGCGCGGCCCGCCGCGACCAGCCGTTCCGCTCGATCCGCGAGGGCGGGGAGGCGTGGGTCGGCGACGGCCGCGTCGAGGTCGGACCGCTGAGCGTGCGGGTCCGCCGCTGGTGGGACCCCTCGCCCGCGCTCGGCGGGATGCGCCCCGCCGAGCTGGCCCGCGGCGTCCGCGCGCTGGAGACCGCGCTCGCCGCCGCCGGGATGACCGGAGGCGGCCTCGCCGGGCACCCCGACCCCGCGCGGCTCGCCGAGTGCTGCGCGGCGGACGACCTCGCCGGCGCGGTGGAGGCCGCCGAGCGCATCGTCGGGCTCGGCCCGGGGCTCACGCCGAGCGGCGACGACATCCTGTCCGGGCTGCTGGTGACGCTGCGGCTCGTCGGCGCGGCCGTCACCGGCGGCGGCCCCGCCGTGCGGCTGGCCGACTGGCTCGGCGCCGCCGTCACCGCCGACGCGGGCACGCGCACCACCGCGCTCGCCGCGACCCTGCTGCACTTCGCGGCGGCGGGCGGCGCGGGCGGCGAGGTCGCGGCGGTGCTGCGCGGCGTCGCCGGGCACGAGGCGGCGGCCCCGGCCGTGCGGCGGCTGCTGGCGGTGGGCCACACCTCCGGCGCCGACCTGGCCTGGGGCGTCCTCGCGGGCTGCCGCGCCGCGCTCGCGCTCTGCGCGCCCGCGGTGGCGCGCCAGACGCGCAGGGCGTCCGCATGAGCGTTCGCGCGGTCCGCCGGACGGCCGTTCGGGAGGGGCGCGGGTGAGCCGGTGGGTCGAGGTGCGGCCGGGCGGCTACCACGATTCGGTGACGCTGATGCGAGTGAGCCGCGCCGTGTCCGAGCGGGACGGCGTGGACGGCGCGATGGCGGCGATGGGCACCCCGCTCAACGTCGAGACGATGCGGCGGATGGGCTTCGACGTCCCGGCGGAGACGGGGCCCGGCGACCTGGTCGTCGCGATCCGCGCCCGCGACGCCGCCGCGCTGGAGGCCGCGCGGACCGCGCTGGACGGCCTGCTCGGCGAGGCGTCCCGCGTCCCCGACCGGGGCGGCCTGCTCGGCGAGGCCCCGGCGGCGCGCACGACCGCGTCGGCGGCGGCGCGCGCCGAGGCGACCGTGGCGCTGCTGTCGGTGCCCGGACCGGGCGTGTTCCCCGAGGCGATGGACGCGCTCGACGCGGGCCTCAACGTGATGATCTTCAGTGCCGGGGTGCCGCTCGCGCAGGAGATCGCGCTGAAGGAGGCGGCGGCGCGGCGCGGACTGATCGTGATGGGCCCCGACTGCGGCACCGCGGTCGTCGGCGGCGCGGGGCTCGGGTTCGCCAACGCGGTCCGGCCGGGCCCGGTGGGGATCGTCGCCGCGTCCGGGACGGGCGCGCAGCAGCTCATGTGCCTGCTGGACGCGGCGGGCACCGGCGTCAGTCACGTCCTCGGCGTCGGCGGGCGCGACCTGTCCTCGCAGGTGAGCGGCCGGTCGGCGCTCGCGGCGCTGGCGGCCCTGGACGCCGACCCCGGCACCGAGCTGATCCTGCTGGTCTCCAAACCGCCCGCGCCGCGCGTCGCGGACCTGATCCGGGAGGCGGCGCGGCGGCTCGACACGCCCGTGGTGTTCGCGCTGCCGATGCCCGGCGAGGACGACCTGACCCGCGCCGCCGAGACCGCGCTGCGCGCGCTCGGCCGCCCGGTGCCGCGCTGGCCGCGCTGGCCCGCCCGGCGGCGCCCCGCCGCGGTGGCGGGGCGGGAGCTGCGCGGCCTGTTCGCGGGCGGGACGCTGCGCGAGGAGGCCGCCGTGATCGCCCGCGCCGGGCTCGGCTGGGACCTGGAGGCGCGCGGCCACTCCCTCGTCGACTTCGGCGGCGACGCCTTCACCCGGGGCCGCGCCCACCCGATGATCGACCCGTCGCTGCGGCTGGAGGCGCTCGCCCACGCGGCGGCCGACCCGGAGGCGGGCGTGCTGCTGCTGGACGTGGTGCTCGGCTTCGGCGCCGAGCCCGACCCCGCCGCCGCGCTGGCGCCGGTGCTGGCCGCCGCGCTGAGGGACCGTTCCGATCTGGCGGCCGTGGTGTCGCTGTGCGGGACGCCCGCCGACCCGCAGGACCGCGACCGGCAGGCCGCGGCGCTGCGCGAGGCGGGCGCCGACGTGTACGCCTCCAACGCGCAGGCGGCGCGCCGCGCCGTCAAGCTGGTGGAGGCGCTGGAGCGCGCGGAAGGGGCCCCGGGATGAGCGGGACGAGCGGCGCGGAGCGGCACCCGCTGGGGGGCCTGCTCACGCGCGAGCCGGTGGTCGTCACCGCCGGGGTGGACGTGCTCGCGGACGCGCTGGCGGACCAGGCGGTGCGGGTCGAGCCCGTCGACTGGCGTCCGCCCCCGCCCGGGACGGACGCGGCGCTCGCCGCCGTCCTCGGCGCCCCCGGCCGCGCGGAGGCCAACGCCCGCGCGGTGGGCCGGATGGTGACCGCGCGCCCGCACCTGGTGGACGTGCGCCCCGCGCGGGAGGCGCTCGGCCTGGAGCCCGGCGCGTTCCTGCACGCGGGGCCGCCGCTGGAGTGGGAGCGCGCGTCCGGGCCGATGCGCGGCGCGCTGATCGGCGCGATGCTGCTGGAGGGGCTCGCGGAGACGCCGCTCGGCGCCGAGCGGGCGCTGGCGCGCGGCGCCGCGACGTTCGAGCCGTGCCACCACCACGGCGCGGTCGGGCCGATGGCGGGCGTGGTCAGCCCGTCCATGTGGATGCTGGTCGTGGAGGACGCCGAGCACGGCGGCAGGTCGTACTGCTCGCTGAACGAGGGCCTCGGGAAGGTCCTGCGGTACGGGGCGTACGGGCCCGAGGTGATCGAGCGGCTCACCTGGATGGGCGAGGTGCTCGGCCCGGCCCTGCGCGCGGCGGTGCGCCGGCACGGCCCGCTGGACCTGCTGTCGGTCATCGCGCAGGCGCTCCAGATGGGCGACGAGCTGCACAACCGCAACCGCGCGGCGACGTCGCTGCTGCTGCGCGAGCTGGCGCCCGACCTCGCCGCCGCGCCGGAGGTGCACCGCGACCGGGCGGCCGAGGCGCTGCGGTTCGCGGCGGGCAACGACCACTTCTTCCTGAACGCGGGGATGGCGGCGGCGAAGGCGGCGGCGGACGCGGCGCGCGGCGTCCCCGGCTCCAGCATGGTCGTCGCGATGGCCCGCAACGGCACCGACTTCGGCATCCAGGTGTCGGGCACGGGCGACCGCTGGTTCACCGGCCCGGCGAACGTCCCCCACGGCCTCTACCTCGGCGACCACGGCCCGGACGACGCCAACCCCGACATCGGCGACTCCGCCATCACCGAGACCGCCGGGATGGGCGGGTTCGCGCTGGCCGCCGCGCCCGCGATCGTCCGGTTCGTCGGCGGCGAGGTGCCCGACGCGGTCGCCGCGACCCGCCGGATGTACGAGATCACGCTCGCCGAGCACCCGGCGCTCCAGATCCCGCTGCTGTCGTTCCGGGGCACCCCCGTCGGCGTGGACGTGACCCGCGTCGTCCGCACCGGGATCCTCCCGGTCATCGACACCGGGATCGCCGGACGCGAGGCCGGAACGGGCCAGGTCGGCGCGGGGCTGGTCGAGCCGCCCGCGAACGTCTTCGAGGACGCGCTGCGCGCCCTCGCCGAAACGGCCTGACGCGGGGCCGCCCCCGGGTAGCGTCCCGCACATGACCGAGCCGACCACCACCGGGCCGACCACCACGGGGCCGATCACCACCGGGCCGACCACCACCGGGCCGATCACCGGTGAGCAGCACGCGCTCATCGCCGGGCCGTACCAGGCCGTCGTCACCGAGGCGGGCGCCGCCCTGCGCGAGCTGACCCACGAGGGGCGGCCGCTCGTGCTGGCCCACGGCGCCGGGGAGAACGCGCCCGCCGCGTCGGGGCAGCTGCTGGCCCCCTGGCCGAACCGGCTCGACCGCGGCCGCTACGCCTACGGCGGCGCGACCCACCGGCTCGACGTCTCCGATCCGGACCACGACTGCGCCATCCACGGGCTGGTGCGCTGGGCGCCGTGGCGGGCGGTGCTGCGGGAGCCGGACCGGGTGCGGCTCCGGCACCGGCTGCTCGGAACCGCCGGCTACCCGTTCCGCCTCGACCTGGACGTCGAGTACGCGCTGTCGGAGGAGCGGGGGCTCACCGTCCGGCTGACCGCGTCCAACCGCGGGGACGCCACCGCCCCCTACGGGCACGGCGCGCACCCGTACCTGACCGTCGGCGTGCCGATCGACGCGTGCACGGTCACCTTCCTCGCGGACCGGTACCTGCCGGTGGGGCCGCGCAAGCTCCCCTCCGGCCCGCCGCTGGACGTCACCGGCACCGACCGCGACCTGCGCACGGGCCCGCTCCTCGGCGACCGGCTGATCGACAACACCTTCACCGGCCTCGCCCGCGACGGCGACGGGCGCTCCACGGTGACGCTGGCGGGCGCCGGGCGCGCGGTGGCGCTCTGGTCGGACGAGGCGCACCCGTGGACGCAGATCTACACCGCCGAGGAGGCGGCCGAGCCCCGCGCGGGCCTCGCCGTCGAGCCGATGACGTGCCCGCCGAACGCGTTCGTGTCGGGCGAGGACGTCATCGAGCTGGCGCCGGGCGCGGTCTTCACCGGCACCTGGGGGATCCACGCCGTCGCGCCCTGAGCGCGCGGGACGCCTCAGGCCAGGCGGGCGGCGACGCGCGAGAGCAGGGCGCCGAGCAGCGCCATCTCCTCCGGGCCCACGGCGTCGGCGAGCCGCGCCCACTCCGCGTCGACCGCCCCGGCGAGCGTCTCGTGCGTCTCGCGGCCGCGCGGGGTGAGGAACACCAGCACGCGGCGGCGGTCGGCGTCGTCGACCCGGCGGTGGACGAGGTTGGCCGACACCATCCGATCGACCAGCTTGGTGAGCGTCGGCGGCGGCAGCATCGCGTGCTCGGCCACCTCCGTCATCGCGTGGCCCCGGCCGTCGGCGAGCAGCCCGAGGACGCGCCACTCGTCAAGCCCGCGCCCGCCCTCGGCGAGCACGGCGGCCAGCCGCGCCGCGACCCGGCGGTCGACGAGCGCGAGGAGCTGGGAAAAGTCCCTTTCGCTGCGTCCTGTGCTTATTGCCTCCATCGGAGGCACAGGGTACCGTTCACAGACGAATTATTCACCTCTCAACCATGCGGACCTGCCGATGGTCTCGACGCCCGGCGACACGGAAACGCTCACGATCGCGCTGGTGATACCGCTGCAGGGCCCCGCGGGGATCTTCGGCCCGTCCTGCGAGCTGTGCGCGCGGCTCGCGGCCGAGGAGATCAACGGGCACCACGGCGTGCTGGGCCGCGAGGTGCGGTTCACGGTGGTCGACGGCGGCGCCGCCCCCGAGCGGGTGGCGGCGGAGGTCGACTCGCTGGTCTCCTCCGGCGCCGTCCAGGCCGTCACCGGCTGGCACATCTCGGCCGTGCGCGAGCTGGTCGCGCCGCGCGTCGCCGGGCGGGTCCCCTACGTCTACACCCCGCTCTACGAAGGCGGGGAGCGCGCCCCGTGGGTGTTCCTGACCGGCGAGACGCCGGGCCGCCAGCTCCGGCCCGCGCTGCGCTGGTTCGCCGACGAGCTGGGCGTGCGCCGCTGGGCGATCGTCGGCGACGACTACGTGTGGCCCCGGCTCACGGCCGGGGCGATCCGCGGCTACCTGGACGGCCTCGGCGGCGAGATCAGCGCGGAGTTCTTCGTCGGGCTCGGCACGCAGGACTACGGCGAGGTGCTGGCGCGGCTGGCGCGCAGCGGCTCCGACGGGGTGCTGATGCTGCTGGTCGGCGACGACGCGGTCGCCTTCAACCGGGCGTTCGCGCGCTCGGGGCTCGACCGCGACCTGGTCCGCTTCAGCCCGCTGATGGACGAGAACATGCTGCTGGCCACCGGCGCCGACAGCACCCGCGGGCTGTTCGCGGCGGCGGGCTACTTCGAGTCGCTGCCGACCGCCGGGGGCCTGGACTTCGGCGCCCGCTACCACCGCCGCTTCGGGGCGGAGGCGCCCGTCCTCAACAGCCTGGGCGAGTCCTGCTACGAGGGCGTCCGGCTGTTCAGCGAGCTGGCGCGGCGGGCGCAGAGCGTGGACGCGCGCCGGATGCGCGCGGTCTCCGACGGGCTCGGCTACGACGGCCCGCGCGGCGCGGTCGAGATGCGCGACCGGCACCTGCGCCAGCGGGTCTTCCTCGCCGCCGCCGACGGCCTCGACTTCGACGTCATCCACTGCCTCTGATTCCGCCCGTCCTCCCCCGCCGGCGGGGGGAATCCACCGTCTGACCTCCGCCGATCCGATTCGTCCTCGCAATCGAGGGCATCGGTTCCGATGCCGGTTCCACGGCGCTTCCGTCCGCCGGATCCGTCATTGACAGATACTTCCCCAAGAAATAGTTTCTGTGGGAAGTAAATCGGCTGGGAGGCCCGCCATGGTGACGTACCGATACCGCTGCTCCGGCTGCGGCAGCTTCGACCTCGCACTCCCGATGGGGCAGGCCGCCCCCGAGCGTCCCTGCGCGGAATGCGGCGGCGCCGCGCGGCGGGTGTTCACCGCCCCCGCCCTCGGACGCGCCGGGAGCCCGCTGTCGCGCGCCAGGGCCGCGCAGGAGGCGTCCGCGCACGAGCCCCGCGTCGTGACCCGGTCCGCGGAGCCGCGCCGCCCCGCGCCGCCGAGCGACCCCCGCCACGCCAAGCTGCCGCGGCCCTAGCGGGGAGCCGGTCATGGGAAACGTGGGCCTGCTCTACGTCGGAGCCGTGCTGTTCATCAACGCCATGATGCTGCTCGGCCGCGTCGAGGCGCGGGCGGCGGCCCTGCTCAACCTGTTCGTCGGGGCCCTCCAGGTCGTGCTGCCGACGCTGCTGCTGGTGAAGGCCGGGGACGACCTCGCGGCGATCACGGCGGCGTCGGGGATCTACCTGTTCGGGTTCACCTACCTCTACGTCGGCATCGGCCTGCTGGCCGGGCTCGACACCACCGGCGTCGGCTGGTTCTCGCTGTTCGTCTCGGTGACCGCGCTGGTCTTCTCCGCGATCAACTTCTTCGACGTCAAGGACCACCCGTTCGGGGTCATCTGGCTCTGCTGGTCGTTCCTGTGGTTCCTGTTCTTCGTCGTCCTCGGCCTCAAGCGCGAGGAGTACACCCGCTACACCGGCTGGGTGACGTTCGTCGCCGCCTGGGGCACGGCCGTGCTCCCCGCGTTCCTCCTGCTGACCGACCACTACACGACGGGCCCGGCGCTCGCCGTCCCGTTCGCGATCTGCGCCGTGGTCGCCGTCGCGGGCCTGTGGGTCCTCGTCGGCCCGCGCCGCACGTCCTCCGCTCCCCCGACGCCTCCCGCCGCCTGACCCGTCCACGTCCGCGACACACAGACCCAGCACCGAGACAGCAAGGCCCAGCACGGCACAGCACAGCACGGCACAGCACCCAGACGGAGGCACAGATGCCCGAAGTAGTGTTCAGCGTCGACCAGGCCCGGTCCATGCGCGACCAGGCGCACCCCGGCCACAACCGGTGGCACCACGCGATCCCGGCGGCGGCGACCGTCCGCCCGGGATCGGAGTTCCGGGTGGAGTGCCGGGAGTGGACCGACGGGCAGATCGGCAACAACGACTCGGCGAACGACGTCCGCGACGTCGACCTGTCGCCCTGCCACATGCTCAGCGGCCCGATCGCCGTCGAGGGCGCCGAGCCCGGCGACCTGCTCGTGGTCGACATCCTCGACATCGGGCCGATCCCGCAGGAGACCGGCTCGGTCCCCGGCCAGGGCTGGGGCTACACGGGGATCTTCGCCAAGCAGAACGGCGGCGGCTTCCTCACCGACCAGTACCCGGACGCCTACAAGGCGATCTGGGACTTCCACGGCCAGCAGGCCACGTCACGGCACATCCCGGGCGTGCGCTTCACCGGCATCACCCACCCCGGCCTGTTCGGCACCGCACCCTCGCCCGAACTGCTCGACCAGTGGAACCGGCGGGAGCGGGCGCTCATCGCCACCGACCCGGACCGGGTGCCCCCGCTCGCGCTGCCGCCGCTGGAGCAGGGCGTGCTCGCCGGGACGCTCACCGGCGCCGAACTCGACGCGGTCGGACGCGAGGGCGCGCGGACCGTCCCGCCCCGGGAGAACGGCGGCAACCACGACATCAAGAACTTCAGCCGGGGCGCGCGGGTGTTCTACCCGGTGTTCGTGCCGGGCGGTCTGCTGTCGGGCGGCGACCTGCACTTCAGCCAGGGCGACGGTGAGATCACCTTCTGCGGCGCCATCGAGATGGGCGGCTTCATCGACTTCCACGTCGACATCATCAAGGGCGGCATGGAGAAGTACGGGGTCACCACGAACCCGATCTTCATGCCCGGCAACGTCGAGCCGCGCTACAGCGAGTTCCTGTCGTTCATCGGCATCTCGGTCGACCACGACACCGACACCAACCTGTACAACGACGCGACCGTCGCCTACCGCAACGCCTGCCTCAACGCGATCGAGTACCTGAAGACGTTCGGCTACAGCGGCGAGCAGGCGTACCTGCTGCTCGGCGCCGCGCCGATCGAGGGGCGCGTCAGCGGCGTCGTCGACATCCCGAACGCCTGCTGCTCGCTCTACCTGCCCACCGAGATCTTCGACTTCGACATCCGCCCGACCGCCGAGGGACCGCGCCGCGCCGACCGCGGGAGCTGCGCCGTCTCGTCCTGACCGCGCCGTCTCCTCGAAACGGGACAGGACCCGCTCAGGGCGGCCCCCACGCGATGTGGCGTGTGGGGGCCGCCCGCCCTTCCCAGGCGGGCTCGCGGGCGTCGGGCCGACCGGCGGGCGTCAGGCGGGCTTGCGGGCCAGGGCCCCGTACATGTGGACGTGCGCGTCGTCGACGGCCGCCGCCTCCGCGTCGGGGTGCCAGTGGTTGACGAGGACGACGCCCGGGTCCAGCAGCTCCAGGCCGCGGAAGAAGCGCCCGAAGCGCTCCTTGTCGCGGGCGACGGTCGAGATCCCGTTCGCGTTGTAGGCGGCGACCCCGGCGGTGACCTCCTCGGGCGCGCTGTCGGCGGTGCACGCGGAGACGGCGAGCAGGCTGCCGGGAGCCAGCGGCTCCATGAGCCGGTCGAGGATCGCCTGCACCTTCGCGTCGTCGGGCATGAAGTGCACGATGGCGATCAGGCTCACCGCGACCGGGCGGCTCAGGTCGAAGGTGTCGCGCAGCTGCGCGGAGCCGAGGATCGCCTCGGGGTCGAGGAAGTCGGCGTCGAGGTAGCTGGTCCGGCCCTCGGGGGTGCTGGTCAGCAGGGCCCGCGCGTGGACCAGGACGATCGGGTCGTTGTCGACGTAGACGATGCGCGACTCCGGCGCGACCGACTGCGCCACCTCGTGCAGGTTCGGCGAGGTGGGGAGGCCGGTGCCGATGTCCAGGAACTGGCGGACGCCGTGCTCGGCGGCCAGGTGGTGCGCGAGCCGCGCCATGAAGTTCCGGTTCGCGCGCATCGACTTCGGGAGGTTCGGCCAGTCGGCGACGATGGCGCCCGCGGCCTCCCGGTCGGCGGGGTAATTGTCTTTTCCGCCGAGAATGTAGTCGTAAATACGTGCGGAGTGCGGTATGTCCGTCTTTAGGTCAATACTACTGTCCGTCATGTACAACCCCGAAACTGAAGTGGGACCTGTTTTCGGGATCATATGCCTTCTTGATCGCTAAGCGCCCACCACCCGCCCACCGCCCGTCCGCAGATCGGCGGCCAACCGCGCCGGATCGCTTCCGCGCCGCTGCGACATGCGGGATCATGACGGGGTGAACCTCAGTGTCTCCTCGTTCGACGACCTGTCCGCGCGCGTCGCCGCCCTGCGCGCCCGCCACGCCGAGCGCCGTCCGGGGCCCGCCGAGGGGCGCCAGCCGGTGCACACGGTCTACGTCCCGGCCGACCGGTTCTCCCGCACGGCGCCCGCCGACTTCGGCGCCGAGGCGCTGCGGCTGCTGAACACCCACACGCCCGGCGCGGGCTCGTTCGGCGCCGCCTTCGGGATGGACCCGGAGATCGCCGGGCTGGTCCGGGAGCGGGTCGCGGCGAAGCTCGCGGGCGAGCCGGTCGAGGACGTGCGGATCGACTTCGAGGACGGCTACGGCGTGCGCGGCGACGCCGAGGAGGACGCGCACGTCGAGCAGGTCGCCGAGGCCGTCGCCGCCGCCTACCAGGTCAAGAGCCTCCCCCACTACTGGGGCGTGCGGGTCAAGTCGTTCGCCGACGGCGGCCACGACCGCGCGATGCGCACGCTCGACGGGTTCCTCACGACGCTGCGCGACCGGCTCGGGCGGCTGCCCGGCGGGTTCACCATCACCTTCCCCAAGGTGCAGAACTCCGGCCAGGTCGAGTTGTTCACCGAGTACCTGGAGCGGCTGGAGACCGCGCTCGGCCTCCCGGCGGGCATCCTGCGGTTCGAGATCCAGATCGAGACCCCCGACGCGCTCCTGGACGAGGAGGGGCGCGTCGCCCTGCTCCGCTACCCGGGCGCCGCCGCGGGCCGCCTCACCGCCGCGCACTTCGGCGTGTTCGACTACACCGCCGCGCTCGGGCTGCCCCCCGAGGAGCAGCGCCTCGACCACCCGGCCTGCGACTTCGCCCGCGACCTCATGCAGGTCGCGTTCGCGGGCACCGGCGTCCGGCTGTCGGACGGCTCGACCAACGTCATCCCCCGCAACGACGGGCCGGACGAGGTCAACGCCGCCTGGTCGGTGCACGCCGAGCACGTCAGGCACTCGCTGCGGCGCGGCTTCTACCAGGGCTGGGACCTGCACCCCGCGCACCTGCCGAGCCGGTACGCCGTCGTCTACGCCTTCCACCTGACCGGCGTCGACGACGTCATCGGGCGGGTCCGGGCCTGGCACGACCAGGCGGCGGGCCGCGCCGGGGTGCTGGACGAGCCCGCGACCATCACCGCGCTCGTCGGCCGGCTGCGCCGCGCCGTCGACTGCGGCGCGCTGGACGAGAGCGCGCTGCCCGCGTCCGAGGTCTCCTGACCCCTCCCGCTTCCCGCGGCGGTTGCCGCCGGACATTCCCTCGACTAGCTTTGAGTGAGTACTCACTCAGAAGGGGGATGCCATGTCGGCTGAAGAACGGGTGCGCGAGCTGAGCGGCCGGTGGGCGGACGCCGAGCGCGCCATGGACGCCGGGACGCTGGACGAGCTGCTCGACGAGGACTTCCGCGCCGTCGGGCCGGTGGGCTACGTCCTCACCAAGGAGCAGTGGCTCGGCCGCTACCAGGGCGGCCTGAACGTCACCGCGTTCACGCTGAGGGCCGTCGGGGTGCGGGTCTTCGGCGACACCGCGATCGCGATCGGCACGCAGGTCCAGGAGGCCACCCACCAGGGGCGCCCGACGGAGGGCAGGTTCCGCGTCACGCAGGTCTACCTCCGGCGGGACGACACGTGGCGCATCGTGAGCCTCCACCTGTCGCCGCAGCAGGCGCCCTGACGCCCCTCAGACCGAGATGCCGTTCAGGGCCTCGCGGAGTTGATCCTCCTCGTAGGCGAAGTGCGCGTCGAGTCGGGCCGTGATCCGGTCCAGCTCGGCGCGCACGCGTGCGGGGTCGGCCGCACCGAGGTCGTCCAGCAGCGCCTGGAGGCTCCGCCGGGCCCGCTCCACCTCGACGTGCTCGCGGCGCAGCCGGTCGAGGACCGGCGCCAGGCCCGGGGCCTCCCGCTCCAGCAGCGGGAAGCCGCGCGTCTCCTCGTTGTCGTGGTGCTCGCCGAGGGCGCCGCACACGGCCGCGCAGTGCTCGCGGAGTTCCGCCCCGAGATCCGGAGCCGGGGCCCGGCCGTCCAGGGCGGCGAGCACCTCGTCCCGGAGGGCGGCGAGCCGAACCCGCAGGTCGTCGTGGATCCGCACCAGCGCGTCGCCGAGCGCCACACCGCCCGGCCCGGGTCGCGTGCTCGTGTTCGCGGGGTTCTCGGTCATCGGTCTCCTATCCTGGGTACGCCCGGCAGACTTTGCTTTGAGAGCAAAGTCTTTTGCAAAACAAAGCTATTTTGGACGGCCAGCGCATGTCAACCGATGAGCACGCGGGACCCGGCGTCGACGACGGGATCCGCACGATGCTGCTGCTGATGCCCCGGCTGGTGTCGGCCGCCAAGCGGATCCGGGTCCCCGACGAGCTGGCCGGCTTCGACCTGGCCCCCCGGCACCTGTCCCTGCTGGCCTACCTGCTGTTCGACGGGCCGATGGGCGTCAACGAGCTGGCCGCGCGGCTGGAGGTCGCGCCCGCGACCGTGAGCCTGATGGTCGGCGACCTGAGCAGGCAGGGCATCCTCGTCCGCGCCGAGGACCCCGCCGACCGGCGCCGGACGATCGTGAGCGTCGCCGCCGAGCACCTGCCCGCCGTCAACGGCTGGCTCGGCCGGGGCGCGGGCGCGTGGCGCGCCGCGCTGGAGCCGCTGACCCCGGCCCAGCGCGGGATGTTCATCGACACCCTGCTCGCCTACGAGCGCGCGGTGACCGAGGCCCGCGCGCGCTGAGCGGCGTCAGCCGAGGCCCGCGTCGAGGAGCGCGGCGAGGTCCTCGGGGGTGTCGATGTCGTCCGGGGCGGCGACGTCGTCGCACGGGACGGGCGTGACGAGGTCCGGGTGGGCGCGCAGGTAGCCGCGCGCGCCCCGGTCGCCGGACGCCGCGTCCGACGCGCCCGCGAAGTGCTCGGCCCGCAGCAGGACGGGGTTGCGCCACGCGCCGCCGTAGGTCGCCACGGCGATCCCCGCGCCCGCCTCGTACGCCCCGACCAGCCGCGCGACGGCCGCCGCGGTGACCAGCGGCTGGTCGACGAGCGCGACGGCGGCGGCGGGGCAGCCGGGCGGCAGCGCGGCGAGCCCGGCGCGCAGCGAGGAGCCCATGCCCTCCCGCCAGCGCGGGTTCGGGACGACCACCGCGCCGATCACCTCGACCTGCGCGGCGCCGGTCACCACGAGGACCGGCGAGCAGCCCGCGTCCCGCAGCGTCCGCACGCCCCGGTCGACCAGGCGCTCGCCGCGCAGCTCCAGCAGCGCCTTTGGACGGCCGAACCGGCGGCCCTCCCCCGCCGCGAGCAGCAGCCCCGCCGGGGGCTCGTCCTTCGGGAAGACACCGCGTGAGTTGGCGCCGTGCAGGGTCATCACGCGAGGGTAGCCCGCTCACCCCTGCGCGGCGTGGATCCTGCCGCCGGTGTCGGTGAGCGGTCGCCCCGAGCCGCCCCAGCGGAGCTGGACGAGTTCGGCGGCGATCGACACCGCCGTCTCCTCGGGCGTGCGGGCGCCGAGGTCGAGGCCGATCGGCGAGCGCAGCCGGGCCAGCTCCCGGGGGGTCAGGCCCGCCTCGCGCAGCCGCGCCAGCCGGTCGTCGTGGGTGCGGCGCGACCCCATCGCGCCGACGTACCCGGCGCCGGTGCGCAGCGCCACCTCCAGCAGCGGCACGTCGAACTTCGGGTCGTGGGTGAGGACGCATACGGCGGTCCGCTCGTCGACCAGGTCCCGCGACTCCTCCAGGAACTTGTGCGGCCACTTCACCACGACCTCGTCGGCGTCGGGGAAGCGCTTGGGCGTCGCGAAGACGGGCCGCGCGTCGCACACCGTCACGTGGTAGCCGAGGAACTTGCCGATCCGCGCGACCGCCGCCGCGAAGTCGATCGCGCCGAACACCAGCAGGCGCGGCGGCGGCGCGAAGGAGTGCACGAACACGGTCAGGTCGTCCAGCCGCCGCTCGCCCTCGCGGCCGTAGTGCCGCGAGCCGGTGAGGCCCTGGGCGAGCATGCCGCGCGCGTCGTCGTCGACCGCCGCGTCCAGCCGGGCGGCGTGCGGCTCGCCGGGCGCGAGCGAACCGGACGCGCGGTCGCGCCAGACGACGCGCCGCGCCCCGAGCCGCCCGGGACCGCCGATGACGGTCGCGACCGCGACCGGCTCGCGGGCCCGCATCGCCTCGGCCACCTCGGCGAACTCCGGGAACGTCGCGGGGCCGACCGGCTCCACCAGCACGTCCAGGATGCCGCCGCAGGTCAGCCCGACCGCGAACGCGTCGTCGTCGCTGACCCCGTAGCGCCGCACGACGGGCTCGCCGCTCGCGATCACGCTCCGCGCCAGCTCGTACACCGCGCCCTCGACGCAGCCGCCGGACACGCTGCCCGCGACCTCCCCGCCCGCCGACACGGCCATCGCCGCCCCCGCCGGACGCGGCGCGCTGCGGAAGGTGTGCACGACCGTCGCCAGCCCGAACGTCTCCCCCGACGCGTACCACCCGGCGATGTCGTCCAGCACGTCACGCAAGGCCCGTCTCCTCTCTCCCACCGGCTTCCCTCCGGGCGGCCCCGTTCGCGCCGCCCGCGATCAGCCGGGCCAAGTGCTCCAGCGCCGCGAGGCTGTGGCCGGAGGTGAAGTCGTCGACGTGCGGCAGCGCCGCCGCCATCCCGGCCGTCAGCGGCTCGTACCCGGGGCGCGCCTTGTGCGGGTTCGCCCACACGACCCGGTGCGCGAGCCGCCGCAGCCGCGCCATCTGGTCGCCGAGGAGCGCGGCGTCGCCGCGCTCCCAGCCGTCGGAGGCGATCACGACGACGGCGCCCCGGGCGAGGCCGCGCTGCCCGAACCGGTCGAGGAACTCCTTCAGCTCCTCGCCGAGGCGGGTGCCGCCGCTCCAGTCCGGGATGGCGGCCGACGCCGCCGCCATCGCCGTGTCGGGGTCGCGGTGCCGCAGGTCGCGGGTGAGGCGGGTGAGGCGCGTCCCGGCGCTGAAGACCTCCACGGCGGCGCCGCCCGAGCGCGCGGCGGCGTGCGCGAACCGCAGCAGCGCGTCGGCGTAGGGGCTCATCGACCCGCTGACGTCCACGATCAGCACGACGCGGCGCGGGCGGGTCCGGTGCGCGCGGTGCCGGAGCAGGGCCGTCTCGCCGCCGCGCCTCAGCGTCTCCCGGATCGTCCGGCCGGGGTCGAGGCGTCCGGCGGGCGCGGGGGCGAACCGGCGCGACCTGCGCGGCTCGGCGCCCGCCTCCAGCAGCGCGATGAGCCGGGCGACCTCGGCGCGCTCGGCCGCGGTCAGCCGCGCCACGTCCCGGTCGCGCAGCACCTCGGCGCCGCTCGCGGCCGACGCCTCGGGCTCGCCCGCGCGCTCCCCGGCTCCGGCGCCGTCCAGGACGGGACGCGCCGCGCGCCGCACCGCGACCGGCGGCGGCCTGCGCCCCGGACGGGCCGTCGCGCCGGAGAAGTACGCGGCGAAGCAGCGGTCGTAGCGGGCGAGGTCGGCGGGGTCGGCGCACAGCGTCAGCCGCCCCGCCCAGTACACCTGCGACGGGTCCAGGACGTCGAGGTGGCCGAGCGCCGCGAGCATCGCCTGGACGCGCTCGGGCCCCGCGCCGCCGCCCGCCGCGCGCACCGTCCGGGCGAACCCGACCATCGTCTCGGTGACGTCACGCATCCGCGTCGCCTCCCGCGAGGCTGGAGGCGAGCAGGGCGTCGAGCCCGCCGCCGAGCACGCGCCGCTGGTCCTCGCGGTACTTCAGCACGGCGCCGAGCGTGACCGCCGCCGTCCCCGGGTCGAGGTCGCGGACGCCGAGCGCGAGCAGCGCCCGCGTCCAGTCCAGCGACTCGGCGACGCCGGGCGGCTTGAGCAGGTCGGCGCCGCGCAGCCGCTGCGCCGCGCGGGCGACCCGGGCGGCCAGCCGCCCGGTCGCCTCCGGCAGCCGCCGCCGGATGATCGCGACCTCGCGGTCGAAGGACGGGTGCTCCAGCCAGTGGTACAGGCAGCGCCGCTTGAGCGCGTCGTGCACCTCGCGGGTGCGGTTGGAGGTGACGACCACGACCGGCGGGCGCTCGGCCCGGATGGTGCCGAGCTCGGGCACCGTGATCGTGAAGTCGCTCAGCACCTCCAGCAGGAACGCCTCGAACTCGTCGTCGGCGCGGTCCAGCTCGTCCACCAGCAGGACGCTCGGCGCCGTCTCCAGCGCCTGGAGCAGCGGCCTGGCCAGCAGGAACCGGCGGTCGTACAGCTCGCCCTCCAGCCGGGCGACATCGCGCGCCCCGGCGGCCTCGGCGGCGCGCAGGTGCAGGAGCTGGCGGGGGAAGTCCCAGTCGTAGAGCGCCTGCGAGGCGTCCAGCCCCTCGTAGCACTGGAGCCGGATCAGCGGCGCGCCGAGCACCAGCGCGAGCGTCTTGGCCAGCTCGGTCTTGCCGACCCCGGCCTCGCCCTCCAGGAACAGCGGGCGGCCCATCCGCAGCGCGAGGAAGCACGCGGTCGCGAGCCCCTCGTCGCAGAGGTAGGCGTGCCGCTCCAGCAGGCCCGCCAGTTCGGCGGGCGAACCGACCTGGTCGGCGGTCGCCGGCGCGCTCTCCCCCACGATCTCAGGCTACCCAGCGGCACAAGGGGGGCATATGCGGACGATCTTCCCATCTTAATCAGTAGGGATTGTTGACTTTTGTTACGTCACTCAGCAGCATCATGCACATGCGAATCGGTGACCGGGAGCCCCTGACCGGCAGCGACGGCCGGGCCCAAGACCTGACCGACGAGGCGACCTACGAACGTGCCCGCTCGATCTCCCGGCGCGGGCTGCTGCGCCTGTCCGCCGGCGCCGGTCTCGGCGCCGCCATCGGCACCGCCCCCGCGGCCGCCGCCGAGGATCCGGCCACCGGGATCGTCAAGCCGCTGCCCCCCGAGCTGTTCATCCCGCACGGCACCAACGCCGAGATGCGCTGGGAGGCCATGTCCGGCCAGGGCTACCTCACGCCCGCGGACCGGTTCTTCGTCCGCAACCACGTCGCGACGCCCCGGATCGACGCGCGGACGTGGCGGCTCAAGCTGTGGGGCACCGGGCTGCGCGGCGCGCCCACCGAGGACCGCCCGTTCGAGCTGTCGTACGCGGACCTGCTCGGACTCCCCGCCGAGACCCTCACCGCCTCCATCGAGTGCACCGGCAACGGGCGCGGCTTCTACACCGCGCAGCAGGGCCAGCAGGTGTCCGGCACCCCCTGGCGGCTCGGCGCGGTGGGCGTCGCCCGCTGGCGCGGGGTCCGGCTGTCGGACGTCCTGGAGCGCGCGGGTCTCACCCCCGCGGCCGTGGACATCCTGCCCCGCGGGCTGGACGCTGACTATGTGGACAAGGGCGAGAACCTCGGCCGCGTGCGGCGCCCCCTCCCGGTCGCGAAGGCGCTCAAGGACGTCCTGCTGGCCTACGAGATGAACGGCGCGCCGCTGCCGCCCGACCACGGGTTCCCCGTCCGGCTGGTCGTGCCGTCGTGGGTGGGCATCGCGTCCGTCAAGTGGCTCGGCGACATCCAGGTGGCCGACGAGCCGCTGTTCTCGCCGTGGAACACGCGCTACTACCGCCTCTTCGGCCCCGGCCACCCGCCCGAGGGCAGCGCCCCGCTCACCCGGATGAACGTCAAGGCGGCGTTCGAGCTGCCCTGGGAGGCGACGCTGCGCGCGGGCCGCGTCCACGTCCTGCGCGGGCGCTCCTGGTCGGGCAACGGGCGCGTCCGGCGGACGGAGGTCAGCGTCGACGGCGGCCGGACCTGGCGGCGGGCCCGGCTCCACGACGCGCACGCGAGCCCGAGCGGGTGGGTCCGGTGGGAGTTCCCGTGGCGCCCGCACGCCCCGGGCCGGTACGAGCTGATGGCACGTGCCACCGACGTGACCGGCACGTCCCAGCCGCCCATCGCGCCCTTCAACACCTTCGGCTACCTGTTCGGCGCCGTCGTCCGGCACCCGGTCACCCTCGCCTGAAAGGAACCCCATGGCACTGTGGAAGCCAGACCCGACGTTCTACGCCTCGCCCCGGGACGCGGTCTCCGCGCCGCCCGAGAAGCTGGCCTACGTCGCCGCGTTCGACCGCGCCGCCGAGAAGCCGGACGCGATCGCGGTGCTGGACGTCGACCCCGGCTCCTCGTCCTACGGCGACGTCGTCGGCTGGACCGACCTGCCCTACCTCGGCGACGAGCTGCACCACTTCGGCTGGAACGCGTGCAGCAGCGCCCTGTGCCCCTACGCGCCGCACCCGCACGTCGAGCGCCGCTACCTGATCGTGCCGGGCCTGCGCTCGTCGCGGGTCTATGTCATCGACACCAAGGAGAACCCGACCGCACCCGAGATCGTCAAGATCCTGGAGCCGGACGAGCTGGCCAAGCGCGCCGGGTACTCGCGCCCGCACACCGTCCACTGCGGGCCCGAGGGGCTGTACCTCACCGCTCTCGGCGGCGCGAACGGCGAGGACGGCCCGGGCGGCATCGCGCTGCTCGACCACACCTCCTTCGACGTCCTCGGCCGCTGGGAGGTCGACCGGGGCCCGCAGTACTTCGCCTACGACGCGTGGTGGCACATCGCCCACGACGTCCTCGTGACCTCCGAGTGGGGCACCCCCTCCATGATCGAGGACGGGGTCGTCGGCGAGCTGCTGCTCGGCCGCAAGTACGGGCACGCGCTGCACTTCTGGGACCTGCGCAAGCGCCGCCACGTCCAGACCGTCGACCTCGGCGACGAGCACCAGATGGCGCTGGAGCTGCGTCCCGCGCACGACCCCACCAAGCAGTACGGGTTCGTCGGCGTCGTCGTCAGCGTGGAGGACCTGTCGGCCTCCGTCTGGGCCTGGCACCGCGACGGCGACGGCTGGGCGGCCAAGAAGGTCATCACGATCCCCGCCGAGCCGGCCGACGCCGCCGCTCTGCCGCCCGTGATCGCGCCGTTCGGAGCCGTCCCGCCGCTGGTCACCGACATCGACCTGTCGGTGGACGACCGGTGGCTGTACGTCTCGTGCTGGGGCACCGGCGAGCTGAAGCGCTACGACGTCAGCGACCCCTTCAACCCGGTCGAGGCGGGCTCGGTGCGCCTCGGCGGCATCACCGGCCGCGCCGCGCACCCCGCCGCCCCCGACCTGCCGCTGTCCGGCGGCCCCCAGATGGTCGAGGTCAGCCGCGACGGCCGCCGCGTCTACGTCACCAACTCCCTCTACGGCGCCTGGGACGACCAGTTCTACCCCGACGGCGTCGGCGCCTGGATGGCCAAGCTCGACTCCGACCCGGGCGACGCCTCCGCGAACGGCTTCAAGCTCGACGAGCGGTTCTTCCCGCACGGCGAGGCGTTCCGCGGCCGCCGTCCCCACCAGACCCGCCTCCAGGGCGGCGACGCCTCCTCCGACTCCTACTGCTATCCGTGACCGACGGCTCGCTCGCGGCCCTCGTCGCGCTGGGCGCCTTCCACGGCCTCAACCCCGCGATGGGCTGGCTGTTCGCGGTGGCCCGCGGCCTCCAGGAGCGCAGCAGGTCGCTCGTCCTGCAGGCGCTCCCGGCGATCGCCGCGGGCCACGCCGCCTCGGTCGGCGCGGTCGCCGTCCTGGTCGCGCTGACCCGCTCGGTCGTCGCGACGCAGACGCTGGCGATCGGCGGCGGCGTCCTGCTCGTCGGCTTCGGCCTGTGGCGGCTGCTGTCGCAGCGCCACTTCCGCTGGGTCGGCATGCGGATCTCGCTGTGGCAGCTCGCCGGCTGGTCGTTCCTGATGTCGTCCGTGCACGGCGCGGGGCTGATGCTCCTGCCCGTCCTGACCTCCTCGGGGACGGCTCCGGCGGGCCACGACCACGGCCTGCACGCCTCGGGCAGCGCGCTGTCGACGGGCGTGTTCGTCACCGCCGTCCACACCCTCGCCATGTTCACGGTCGCGGGCGTCGTCGCGGTGGCCGTCTACGAGATCCTCGGCCTGGCGGTCCTGCGCCGCGCCTGGTTCAACCTGGACCGCCTCTGGGCCGCCGCCCTCATAGGCGCCGGCACGATAACCGTCCTGACCGCCCTCTGACCCCGTCAATACCGGGCGCGCCGCCCCACGGCCGCAAGGTCGATCTCGATGTCGAAAGGCACCGTGACCTTGAGGACGCCGCGATAGATCCCGGTCAGCGCGTAGACACCGGTGGCCGGATCGAGTTCGTAGACGTACGCGGCCGTCTCGCCGCCCTCGTTCTCCAGCCGCCAGAAGTGCCGGATCCCGGCCGCCGCGTACTTGCGCGGCTTGGTGTCCCGGTCACGGTCGACGGACTCCGGCGACACGGCCTCCGCCACCAGCACGACGTCCTCGGGAACGTAGTAGGTGGACGGCTCGTCCCGCTCGAACGCCTCGGCGGTCACGACCAGCACGTCCGGCTCCGGCACCTGCCGCGCGCCCAGCACGACGGCCATCCTCTGGACGGCCCGCAACGCGTCGCGAGCCTGCTTGTCCAGCTCGTTCTCGACCATCCGGAGGACGAAGGAATGCCATTTCTCCTGGGGGCCGACGAAGACGAGGCTCCCGTCGATGAGCTCCGTATGCCGGGGGGTGTCCATCCTCAGGAAGTCATCAGCGGTGAATCCACCCGGTGGAGGGATCAACCAGTCGGGAAGCTCATCCAGATCCATTCGGCTACCCTAAGCGATTCTCGCTGTACACATCGTGCACAACGGAAGACTCGGGTCAGGTGGGGTTGGGGGCTTCGCCTTGGGTTTGGAGGAGGGCTCGGAGTTCGGCCAACTGGTGGGCGGCGAGGGTCTTCTCGGCGCCGTTGATGCCCATGGCGCCGAAGGACGTGCCGTCGGCGAGGTCGAGGGTGGGCCAGGGCTCGCCCTCGCCCATCGTCACGTCGATCACCTCGGCCCATTCGAGGCGGCGGGTGCGGAAGGGGTTGACGACCGTGAGGCCCGCCTCGTCGGCCTGGACGCGGCAGCGGGCCAGCATGTGCAGGATCCAGCCGACGAACAGGCCGAACACGACCAGCAGGATCCGGTCGAACAGCTTGAACTGGGGCGCCACGACCACGGCGAGCACGATCATGCCGAGCACGATGATGCCCGCCGTGGCGTAGGCGACGATCCGGGTGACGCGGGGACGCCACACGGTCGGCAGGGCCGGGACGTCAGTCAACGATCTTCGAGATCGGGATTTCGAGGATGTCGTGGGCGCCGGCGGCCTTCAGCGCCGGGATCAGGGTGTTGACGCCGCGCTTGGCGACCACGGACTCCACCGCGCTGGAGTCGCCGCCCGCGAGGGAGGTGACGGTCGGCGAGGACATCGAGGGCATGATGTCGAGGACGGCGCGCAGGTCGCTCTGCGCCACGTTCAGCTTGAGCAGCACGTTGCCCCGGGCGCGGATCGCGCCCTGGAGCAGGAGCGCGACGTCCTCCATGGCGGCGCGCTTGGCCTCGTCCTCGTAGGCGGCGCGGTTGGCGACCAGCTCGGTGTAGCTGGTCAGCAGCGTGTCGAGGATGCGCAGGCCGTTCTTGCGCAGCGAGGACCCGGTCTCGGTGAGGTCGACGATCGCGTCGACGATGTCGGGCACCTTCGCCTCGGTCGCCCCGTAGGACGGGACGACCGTCGCCTTCACCCCGTGCCGGTCGAGGAAGCGGCGGGTCATCGCCGGGAACTCGGTGGAGATCCGCACGCCCTCCGGCAGGTCGGACACCTGGCGCCAGGGCGCGTCCTCGGGCACCGCCATGATCACCCGGACCGGGTCGGAGGTCGCCTTGGAATACTGGAGCTCGCCGAGGCTGACCACGTCGGAGTCGGTCTCGGTGATCCAGTCGCGGCCGGTGATGCCGAGGTCGAACAGGCCCTGTTCGAGGTAGGTCGGGATCTCCTGCGGGCGCAGGACCCGCACCCGGTCGATGCGGGGGTCGTCGATGGAGGCGCGGTAGTCGCGGTCCGAGGCGCGCCGGACGGTGAGGTCGGCGGCGTCGAACAGCGCCAGGGTCGCCTTCTCCAGCGAGCCCTTGGGCAGGACGAGTGACAGCACGGAAATGCCTTTCGGAAGGGAAGCGGTCGGAGACCCGGTCGTCTCAGGAGCCCGGTGGCGCGGGTCGGTCGGGGGCGCTCAGGCCCCCGTGCCCCGCCGTCAATGCTCCAGGACGTGCCCGGCGTGACCGTGATGCCGCAGACCTCTCAGGGTCAGTGCCGTGTCGAGTGCGGCCACGGTCGCCTCCCATCCCTTGTCCTCGTGGCTGTCGGGCAGCCCGCTGCGGTCCAGTGCCTGCTCAATGGTGTCACATGTGAGCACCCCGTTGCCCACCGGAGTCGCCTCGTCGAGCGCGACACGGGTCACACCGGAGGTGACGGAGTCGCAGACGTAGTCGAAATGGGCGGTCTGGCCCCGGACGACGGCGCCCAGGACGACGACGGCGTCGAGGTCGCGGGCGAGCTGCTGGGCGACGACGGGCAGCTCCAGCGCCCCGGCGACGCGGACCACGACGGGCTCGTCCACCCCGCACGCCTTGGCCGCCGCGAGGGCACGTTCCAGCAGCTGGTCGGTGATCTGGGCGTGCCAGCGGGTGCAGGCGACGCCGAGCGTGAGCCCGGCGGCCTCGACGGTGGCGTCCTCGGGGCGTCCGGCGCCGCTCATGTCAGTCCCTCGATCCGGTGTCCGAGACGGTCCCGCTTGACCGTCAGATAGCGCCGGTTGTGGTCGGTGACGACGACCGGCATGGCCTCGCGGCCCCGCACGTCCAGGCCGAACCCCTCCAGGCCCTTCAGCTTGGCCGGGTTGTTGGTGAGCACGCGGACGGAGCGTACGCCGAGGTCGCGCAGCATGTGGGCCGCGTTGGAGTACTCGCGCGCGTCGGCGGGCAGGCCCAGCTCCAGGTTGGCGTCGACGGTGTCGTGGCCCTCGTCCTGGAGTGCGTAGGCGCGGAGCTTGGCGAGCAGGCCGATGCCGCGCCCCTCGTGGCCGCGCAGGTACAGCACGACGCCGCGGCCCGCCGCCGCGATCCGCTCCATGGCCGCGTCGAGCTGGGGGCCGCAGTCGCAGCGCTCGGAGTGCAGGACGTCGCCGGTGAGGCATTCGGAGTGGGCGCGGACCAGGACGTCCTCGCCGCCCGCGACGTCGCCGAGGACGAGCGCGACGTGCTCGCCGCCGTCCACGGCGCTGGAGAAGCCGACGGCGCGCCACGTCCCGAACCGGTTCGGGACGCGGGTCTCCACGACGCGGGTGACCATGGCCTCGGTGCGCCTGCGGTACTCGGCGAGCCCCTCGATGGAGATCAGCTTCAGGCCGTGCTCCTTGGCGAACACCTGCAGCTCCGGCAGCCGCGCCATCGTGCCGTCGTCGTTGACGACCTCGGCGAGGACGCCCGCGGGGGCGAGCCCGGCCAGCCGCGCGAGGTCGACGGCCGCCTCGGTGTGGCCGCGGCGGCGCAGCACGCCGCCCTCGTGGTAGCGCAGCGGGAAGATGTGCCCGGGGCGGACCAGCTCGCGGGGCTCGGTCGCCGGGTCGCACAGCGTGCGGATCGTCCGGGCGCGGTCGGCGGCGGAGATGCCGGTGGTGACGCCGTCGCGCGCGTCCACGCTGATGGTGTAGGCGGTGCGCATGTGCTCGTTGTTCTGCGCCGTCATCAGGGGGATCTGGAGCCGGTCCAGGTCCGTGCCCGTCATCGGGACGCAGATCACGCCGCTGGTGTGCCGGATGGTGAACGTCAGCAGCTCCGGCGTCGCCTTGGCGGCGGCGAAGATGATGTCGCCCTCGTTCTCGCGGTCCTCGTCGTCGACCACCACGACGGGGCGTCCCGCCGCGATGTCGGCGACCGCCGCCTCGATGGAGTCGAAGATCCCGTCGTCGTTACCGCTCATCACGTGTCCCGCCTGTCCCGTCTTCTACCTGGTGGGCTGTCTGGTGGGCTGTCTGGTCGGCTGTCTGGTCGGCAGGGCCGCTCATGCGGTCACCGCCTCGTTGCGGGGGGTCCGGACGTCCCGGGACTCCCTGAGCCAGTTCCTGAACCCGGCGACCACCATCACGAAGAAGATCCCGTAGACGGCGCCGGAGACGTACAGCCCGGAGTTGAGGGCCAGCGGGACGCCGACGAGGTCGACGAGCACCCAGATGACCCAGAAGTCGACGAGGGCGCGGCTCTGCGCGAACGTCGCGACCGCGCTGCCGACGAAGATGTAGGCGTTCGCCCACGGGGACCAGGCGACCTTCAGCCAGTCCAGGTGGATGAACAGCTCGGCGACGACGACCGTCCCGACGGCGAGGGCGGCGAGGAGCACGGCGCGTTCGCGCGGGGTCGCCCGCCGGACGGCGAGGCCGCGCTCCCGGCGGCGGCCGCGGGTCCACATGGCCCAGCCGAAGACGGCGAGCACGCAGAACAGGAGCTGCTTGAGGGCGTTGCCGGGGACGTGCGCATGCAGGGACGCGGCGAGCAGGAGCAGCGCGCCCGCGAGCTGGACGGGCCACGTCCAGAGGGTCTTGCGCATGGCGAGCCACACGACGGCGAGGGACAGGACGTTGCCGATGAGGTCGGTCCACAGGATGTGCTCGCCGAACAGGGAGAAGTCCGCGTTGAGCCAGCTCATGTCGGATCACCGGCCAGTCTTTCGCCGACCGCCCTGTCGCCGATGAGGCGTTCGACGTACTTGGCGACGACGTCGGCTTCGAGGTTCACCGGGTCGCCGGGCTCCTTGCGGCCGAGCGTGGTGAGGGAGAGCGTGGTGGGGATGAGCGCGACGCTGAACCGGTCGGCCCCGGCCTCGACGACGGTGAGGCTGATGCCGTCCACCGTGATGGAGCCCTTGTCGACCAGGTAGCGGCTCAGGTGGGCGGGGAGGGAGATCGTGACGACGTCCCAGCGCTCGCCGGGCTCGCGGGAGATGATCTCGCCGACGCCGTCCACGTGGCCCTGGACGAGGTGGCCGCCGAGCCGGTCCGAGAGCCGGACGGGCCGCTCCAGGTTGACCCGGGAGCCCGCGCCGAGCGCGCCGAGGCTGGACCTGTCCAGCGTCTCCCTGATCGCGTCGGCGGTGAAGGTGTCGCCCCGGACGTCCACGACGGTGAGACAGACGCCGTTGACGGCGATCGACGCGCCGTGCACGGCGTCCCGCGTGACCAGCGGGCCGCGGATGGTGAGGACGGCCGAGTCGCCGTCGTGCTCGATCGCCACGATCTCGCCGAGTTCCTCGACGATGCCGGTGAACATCTCCCGGGCCTCCTAGGTAAGGCTCCGGGGGACGTGCGTGTGGCGGAACAGCGCCCCCATGCAGGGGCGTACCGCGCGCTGCCTCCCATCCGGACTTTCACCGTCGGTCCCGGAGTTCCACCGGGTCAACCGGCCGATGGCTTCGGCCGGGTCGCGGACTGTCACCGCCGGTTCGGAATTGCACCGACCCCGGAGCACGCTTACTGCTTGGCAACCAGTGTGCCACGCCGCACATTCCCGATCCGGTGTGAGGAACGCCACGGCCGCATGTGGTCGAACAAGCGCTCGCTTGTTCTGGGGTCCCGGCGCCGCTTTTCGGACGAGCCGATCCCGAGGCCGGCCTGTCCGCTTCGAGCATCCGCGCTGCTCGCCGCTTTCGGCGCGGGATAACGGTTGATCGTGACAGGAGCGGGGGCGACACTCGTCCAGAAATGCACGCCAAGGATTGGGGAGCCATGGCGAAGGTGTCATTGCCGCAGAAGGTCTTCGATGTCCTGGACTTCGGCACGCCGTCCGCGGAACGCGATATCGGCCGGGGGCTGGAGAAGTACTTCGTCGAGTCGCCCGCGTTCCACCGGGTGCGGTCCGGCTCGAAGACGGTTCTGATGGGCACCCGGGGGTCGGGGAAGAGCGCGATATTCCAGGTGCTCGCGAGACGGGAGCGCGCCGCGGGCTCCCACGTCATCGAGCTGTCCCCCGAGGACTACTCCTACGAGCTGCTCAGCTCGACGATGGCGGCGGAGAGCGCGGGCGCGTGGGCCAAGCACGGCGCCTACGCGGCGGCGTGGAAATACCTGATCTACGTTCTCGTCATGAAGGCCGTGGCGCGCAAGGGCATGCGACTCACCAAGGGCGGCGGCCGGGAGATCCACCACTACATCCGGGACAGCCACGGCGCCCAGGCGCTCGGCACCCTCTCACTATTGGTGTCCTATTTGAAAAGGCTCGAATCCATCAAGCTCGGGCCTATCGAGGCGGGCATACGGACCCGCGAGCTGGACCGGCTCTACAAACTGGAGGAGATACACAATCTGCTTCCCGCACTTCGGAAGGTGCTGGACGGCCAGCGGGTGGTCGTGCTCGTCGACGAGCTCGACCGGGGGTGGGACTCCTCCGAGGACGCGAAGGCGTTCGTGGCCGGGCTGTTCCAGGCGTGCATGTCGATCAACGGGCTGCACCCGAACCTGCGCGTGTACGTGTCGCTGCGGCAGGAGCTCTACGACGACATCCCCGCCCTGTACGAGGACGCGCAGAAGCACCGCGACCAGTTGGAGAAGATCTCCTGGACGGAGGAGTCGCTGCTGGAGATGATCGCCAGGCGGATCCGCTTCTCGGCGCACGAGAAGGGCTTCGACGTCGAGGCGCTGGAGCGCGCCGGGGACCGGGCGTGCTGGTCGGCGGTGTTCGCCGGGCCGCCGGGCGCGGCCCGGGACGCCGCCTTCGGCTACATGGTCGGCCGGACGCTGTACCGGCCGAGGGAGCTGATCCAGTTCTGCTCGGAGGCGCTGGAGCAGGCGCGGGGGCGCGGGTCGCGGCTGCCCGTCCCCTATTCGGCGATCGAGAGGTCGGAGTACGGCTACTCCGCCGAGCGGACCAAGGACATCGCCGCCGAGTACCGCTCCCAGTACCCGGGGCTGCTGAGCGTCTTCGAGGTGTTCCGCAGCCTCCCGCCGGTCCTCGACCGCGAGCGGCTGGAGATGCTCTGCCTCGAACTCGCCTGCGGGGACGTCCCCACGCACGGCACCGGGGCGTGGCTGCCGTTCTGCGACCCCGACGACCTCATCGAGATCCTGTGGCGGGCGGGGCTGCTGACCGCGCAGCCCACCGCCGACGGCCGGTTCCTCGGCAGCCACCAGGTCCACCACCTGAACCTGGCGGCGGCGCGGCGGTTCCGGGTCCACGAGATGTTCCACGCGTCCCTCGGGATCGCCGGTTAGGCGATGCGCAGGCCCCCCGGGGCGGACTTGACCCAGGTCATGTCCTTGATGATGTGGTGGGCCGAGGTCAGCTCCCCGGCGGGGTGGCTGGTGGTCACGGCCACGACCGTCGCCCCGGCGGCGCGTCCGGCGGCGACACCCGCGGGCGCGTCCTCGAAGACGAGGCAGCCGGACGGCTCCACGCCCAGGCGCTCGGCGGCCAGCAGGTAGCCGGACGGGTCGGGCTTGCCCAGCACGACGTCCTCGGCGGTGACGACGACGTCCGGCAGCGGGACCCCGGCCACACGGGTGCGGACGGCCACCTGCTCCCGGTCCATGGAGGTGACCATGGCCCAGGGCAGGCCGTCCAGGGACGCGAGGAGGTCGTGGACGCCGGGGAGCGCGGTGATGCCGTCGCTGCGCGCCGCTTCGAGCTCGTCGAGGCGCGCGGTGGCCGCGCCGACCTCCTCGGCCGGGAGGAAGTCGGCGACGCGGTCGCTGGTGCGGCGGCCGTGCGAGCCCGCGAGGTACTCGTCGGGGTCGATGCCGTACTCGGCGGCCCACTCGCGGGCCGCGCTCTCGATCAGCGGGGTGGAGTCGACGAGCGTGCCGTCCACGTCGAACAGCACGGCGCGGCAGGGCAGGATCACTCCCCGCCCCCCGCGGCCGCGGCCTGGGCGCGGAGCGCCCGGACGGCCTCGGCGGGGTCGTCGGCGCCGTAGACCGCGCTGCCCGCCACGAACACGTCGGCGCCCGCCTCGGCGCAGCGCTCGATCGTCTCCGCGCTGACGCCGCCGTCCACCTGGAGCCAGACGGGCAGGTCGCGGTCCTTGATGAGGGCGCGGGCGCGGCGGATCTTCGGCAGCACGACGTCCAGGAACCTCTGGCCGCCGAACCCGGGCTCGACGGTCATGAGCAGCAGCATGTCGATCTCGCCCAGCAGGTCTTCGAGGCCCTCGACGGGGGTCGCGGGGTTCACGCCCAGCCCGGCGCGCGCGCCCGCCGCGCGGATGGTGCGCAGCGTGCGGATGGGGGCCTTGGCCGCCTCGGCGTGGATGGTCACGCTGCCCGCCCCCGCCTCGGCGTACCGGGGGGCCCAGCGGTCGGGGTCCTCGATCATGAGGTGGCAGTCCAGCGGCAGGGCGCTGTGCTTGAGCAGCGCCTCGACGACCGGCAGGCCGAGGGTCAGGTTGGGCACGAAGTGGTTGTCCATGACGTCGACGTGGACCCAGTCGGCGGCGTCGGCGATGAGCGCGACGTCCTCGGCGAGGCGGGCGAAGTCGGCGGACAGGATGCTGGGTGAGATCTGCGGAGCCATGATGGGATGAGTCTATTGCCGCAGTTCCGCGAGCCCGTCACCCGGCCGCCCCGCGGGAGGGGCCGGGCGGCGCGCCAGGCCGAGCCGCACGAACGCCTCCGGCGCGCCCGCGGTCGCCCACAGCCCGAGCAGGGTCTGGACGGCGAACGCCTGGACGGGATGGGCGCCGAGCAGGTACCCGAGCGCGGAGAGGGCCAGGGCGCCCGCCACCCCCACCGGGAGGCGCGCCAGGCGCCGCCCGGGGGCCCCTCCGGCGTCGAACCAGCCCCGGGCCGACATCAGCGAGAGGCCCGCGAGGATCCCGCAGAGGCCGCCGGCGGCGGCGGCCACCTCGTTCAGCGTGATGGGACGGGTGCGGCCCCCGGCGGCGGCGATGGCGCGCGCCCACGCGTCCGGCCACCGCCAGTCGTGCAGCGCGTGGACGGCCGCCCAGGCCGCGCCGACCCCGACCAGGGACACCGCCAGGGCGAGCGCCATCTGCACCGCCAGGGGGCGGCGCGTCCACCAGGGGACGACCATGGGCTCCAGGCCGAGCGCGGCGACGAGCACGACGAGCCCGACGGCCCAGCCCGCGAGGACCTGGCCCGCCGAGTGCACGCCCAGGTACACGCGCGAGGCGCCGATGAGGGCGACGACGACGGCGGCACCGGCCCACAGCGGCCACCGCCGCGTGCGCGTCGCGAAGAAGCCCCACAGGATCACGGCGTTCTGCGAGTGCCCGGACGGCATCCCGAAGGAGACCCTGGACTCCCGTCCGACGATGCCGGGGTCGGTCCAGTACGGGCGGGGCGCGTGGAAGACCAGCTTCAGGACGGTGTTGAGCACCGACCCGAACGACAGGATGACCGTGGCCCGCGCCGCGAGGCGCGGGTCGACGCACCAGTACACCGCCGCGAGCAGCGGGATGGTGAACCCGGCGCTGCCGAAGTACGACATCACGTGCATGAAGGCGGTGAGCATGGGGTGCGGTGGGTACCTCCCGGTCAGTCCGTCCCGTCGGGATCGGCGCGGCGCAGCAGGGCGAGGAACATCGCGTCGGTGCCGTGGCGGTGCGGCCAGAACTGCGCGTAGGGGCCCTCCCCCAGGCCGGCGAGCTCCGGCGCGATCGCCGCCAGGACGGACGGCGCGTCCAGCCGCTCGACGCCGGCCCGCTTGCGGAGCACGTCGTCCACGACCACGCGCGTCTCGGCCAGGTGCGGCGAGCAGGTGACGTAGGCGACCACCCCGCCCGGACGGACGGCGTCCAAAGCCGACCCCAGCAGCGTGCGCTGGAGCGGGCCCAGCTCGGCGATCGCCTCGGGGCCGCGCCGCCAGCGCGCCTCGGGGCGGCGGCGCAGCGCGCCCAGGCCGGTGCAGGGGGCGTCGACCATGACGCGGTCGAACGCGCCGGGGCGCCACGCGGGCGCGGTGCCGTCGGCGACGACGACGCCGGTGCGCGCGTCCACGGCGCGGGCGACCAGCCCGGCGCGGTGCGGCTGGACGTCGGCGGCCAGGAGCCGCGCGCCGCGTCCGGCGGCGACGGCCGACAGCAGGCCCGCCTTGCCGCCGGGGCCCGCGCACAGGTCCGCCCAGCGGGCGTCGGGGCCGGAGAGCGGAGCCGCCGCCAGGGCCAGCGCGACCATCTGGCTCGCCTCGTCCTGCACGGCGGCGCGGCCCTCGCGGACGGCGGCGATGCCCGCCGGGTCGCCCTCGGGCAGGAGCGCCGCGTACGGGGAGTAGGAGGACGGCTCGGCCCCCTCGGCGCGCAGCTCGTCCACGGTGGCGCGCCCCGGGCGGGCGACGAGCGTGACCCGGGGGCGGGCGTTGTCGGCGGCCAGCAGCGCGTCGATCTCGGCGCGGTCGGGGCCCAGCGCGTCCCGCAGCGCGGACACGATCCACTTGGGGTGGCTGTGCGCGACCGACAGGCGGGTGGTGACGTCGGCGTCCGCGGGCGCGACGATCGCGAGCCAGGCGTCCAGGTCGCGGGTGGTGACCTTGCGCAGCACGGCGTTGGCGAACTTGGCCTGGCCGGGGCCCGACACCGACCGGGCGAGCTCCACGGCCGTCCCGACGGCGGCGTGCGGCGGGATGCGGGTGGCGAGGATCTGGTGCGCGCCGAGGCGGAGGACGTCCAGCAGCGGCGCGTCGATGCGGCGCAGCTCCCGGTCGCTGCACAGCGCGAGGACCGCGTCGTAGGTGCCGCGGCCGCGCAGCGTCCCGTAGGTGAGTTCGGTGGCGAGGGCGGCGTCGCGGCCGGTGAGGCCGCGGTCGCGCAGCCGCGCGGGCAGCAGCAGGTTCGCGTAGGCGTCGCGGGACTCGACCGCGCGGATGACGTCGAACGCGGTGCGGCGGACGAGGTCCTGCGGGCGGCCGGTCCGGCGGGGCCCGCCGGGCCTGCGGTTCCTGCCGTGGTCGGCTCGGCCGTTACGGGCGGGGGCCATCAGTGCAACGCGTCCTTGCCGATGAGGTTGACGCCGCGGACCCAGTCGGCGGCGGCCATGCGGCGCTTGCCCTGCGGCTGCACCTCGCCCAGCGCGACCGGATGCGTGGCCGTGCCGACCAGCACCTCCTTCTTGCCCGGGCGGATCTCGCCGGGGCTCAGCGCCTCGGCGTCCGGCGCGGGCCGGACGGGCCACAGCTTCACCCGGGTGTCGCGGAAGTTCGTCCACGCGCCGGGGGCGGGCGTGCACGCCCGGACCAGCCGGTCGATGTGCCGCGCCGGGGACCGCCAGTCGACGTGCCCGTCGTCGGGGTTCAGCTTGGCGGCGGTGGAGACGCCCTCCTCGGGCTGCGGGCGCGGCTCCAGCACGCCCGCCTCGATGCCGTTCATCGTGTCGAGCAGCAGCGTCGCGCCCGCGACGGCGAGCCGCCCCAGCAGGTCGCCGGTGGTGTCGTCGGGCCGGATGGGCTCGGTGAGGACGCCGTAGACGGGGCCGGTGTCCAGGCCCTCCTCGATCTCGAACGTCGCCGCGCCGGTCATGTCGTCGCCGTGCAGGATCGCGCGCTGCACCGGCGCCGCGCCGCGCCAGGCGGGCAGCAGCGAGAAGTGCAGGTTCACCCAGCCGTGCCGGGGGATGTCCAGCGCCTCGCGCGGCAGCAGCGCGCCGTAGGCGACGACCGGGCAGCAGTCGGGCGCGATCGCGCGCAGCCGGGCGAGGAACTCCGGGTCGCGCGCCTTGGCGGGCTTGAGCACCTCCACGCCCGCCTCGGCGGCGCGCTCGCCGACCGGGCTGGCCACCAGGCGGCGGCCGCGGCCCGCGGGCGCGTCGGGGCGGGTCACGACCGCGGCGATCTCGTGCGAGGAGGCCAGCAGCGCGTTCAGGGACGGGAGCGCCGTCTCGGGGGTGCCCGCGAAGACCAGCCTCACTCAGATCGCCTTCCCGAACGTGCGGTGCGGGGACTCCTTCACGACCGGCGCCGGGTCGCCGAACCACTCGGCCTCCCGGATCGCCTTCATGGCGGCCTTGCGCTGCTCGGGGTCCATCCGGTCGATGAAGATGATGCCGTCCAGGTGGTCGGTCTCGTGCTGGACGCAGCGCGCCAGCAGGTGCGTGCCCTCCAGCGTGATCGGCTCGCCGTGCATGTTGAAGCCCTTGGCCACCACGCCCACCGATCGGGGCGTGGGGAAGGCCAGGCCGGGCAGGGACAGGCAGCCCTCGTCGCCGGTCTCCTGCTCCTCGGTGAGGTCCAGGGTGGGGTTCACCACGTGCCCGAGCCGGTCGTCGACGTAGTAGGTGAAGACCCGCAGGCCCACGCCGAGCTGCGGCGCGGCCAGCCCGGCGCCGGGAGCGTCGATCATCGTGTCGGTGAGGTCCTTGACGAGGAGCCGCAGCTCCTTGTCGAAGTCCCGCACCGGCTCCGCGGGCGTGCGCAGCACGGGGTCGCCGAAGATGCGGATGGGCTTGACGGCCAACGAGGACTCCGTTTCCTGGGGCGGGGAAGCCGTTTCCGGACGGGACGGTCAGGGGACGCGATACCGCCTCCAGTCTACGGAGCGGCACACGTGGCCGTGCTGCCCGCCGCGTTCCCCGCCCCGTTTCCCGCCGCGGTTCCCCGCCGGGCTCCTACCGTGACGAGCGCGCCTTGTAGGCGGCGGTGCGGGCGGCCTTGGCGGTCGCCTTGTCGGGATGGTGGTCGCCCAGGGCCTCCAGCACGTCGGCCACGTCGTCGTGGTGGGTGCGCCACAGCTCGTCGATCATCACGAGCAGCTCCGGGCCGGGCGGCGCGTCGGCCAGCGCCGCCTCGACGGCGTCGGCGGGCTCGGCGGTCTCCAGCATCCCGGCGACGGTGTCGACGAACACCCACAGGTACTCCTCGCGGGCCAGCTCCCGGCCGGAGGGGTCGCCCGCCGCGTTCAGCCACAGCACGGCGTAGGGCGAGACCAGCGGGTGCTCGCGCGCGGCGCGGACCACCGGCGCGGCCTCCGGGCCGATCCGGTGCAGGACGGCGGCGGCGAGGTTGCGGGCGCCGGGGCCGCCCGTCCGCATGACGTCGAGGAGGTCGGCGGCGGCGTCCTTGGCGTCCCGGGAGGCCAGCCAGCCGGCGATCTCCTCGTCGGCGGTGTCGGGCCGGTGCCAGGTGAGGCCCTCGACCAGCCCGGCCGCCGACGCGTCCGCCAGGTCGCCGACGAGCGGCGCGGTGAACCCGTCGGCCAGCAGCAGCTCCCGGACGCCCCACACGCCGAGCGGCGTGAGCGCGCGGCCGCCGTCACCGGCGACCTCGACGATCCCCCACTCCTGCAGCGCGCCGAGCTCCAGCAGGAACGCGTCGGCGACCAGGCCGGACATGGCGTCCTCGTCGGAGAGGTCGTAGCTCTCCCCGACGTGCTCGCGCAGCGCCTGGAGCAGGTCGTGGGGAGAGGTCGGCTCCTCCTGCTCGTAGAGGTGGATCAGGACGCCGGTCATCTCGTTCTGGACGAGCTCCATCGCGTCCAGGCCGTCCTCGGGGTCGTGCTCGGGCACCACGACGGCGTCGAACAGCGGCAGCCAGGCGGCGAGCAGCGCGGCGTCGTCGGCCGACCGCAGGCCCTCCAGCGCGGGTCCCGGCCCGGCGGCGCCGTCCGCGACGGAGATCACCTCGGCCTCGACGGCGGCCCACCACAGCCGCTCCAGGGCCCCCTCGTCCTCGACCTGGGCGTACCCGCGCGTGAGCTTCATGCCGAGCGCGTCCCGGGCGGCCTCGGCGTCGGCCTCGGTGAGCTGGTCGTGCTCGGTGAGCGCCCGCCCGTCCGCCCACTCCGCGAGCGCGACGGCCCGCCCGGTCAGCTCCGACGCGCGGACGGCGGCGGCCAGCTCGCCCTCGGCCGGCAGCCGGACGGGCGGCACGACCAGCTCCTCGGTCTGCCGCAGGTACTCCTCGGTGCGGGCGTAGCGCTCGTCCTCGGGCAGCGCCTCGAACTCGGCCACCCACGCCTCGACGGCGCCCTGGTCGTCCAGCGGGACGCCGTCGGCGCGCATCAGCCCGGCGATGACCTCGGCCGCGACCTGCCGCTCGGCGGTGTCGGCGGCGGCGACGACCTCGGCGAAGGCCGGGGCGCTCCGCTCGATCTCCGCCGCCAGCTCGGCGGCGCGCGGGGCGGGCACCGCGCGGGTGTCGCGCAGGAACGCCACGAGGCGGCGCAGGGTGTCCAGGACGGCGGGGACCTCCTCCGCGCCCGCCACCACCGACTCGGGGAACACCTCCAGCAGCAGCTCGCGGACGCCCTCGGGGGTCAGCTCCTCGGGCGCGCCGAGCCCCATCTCCTCGCGGACGAGGTCGAGCAGCAGCCGGGCGCCCTGCTCGTCCAGCCCCCCGCCGTGCTCGTCCGCCCACAGCCGCAGTTCGCCCGCGGTCGTCTCCACCCAGTTGTCGGCCACCCGAGAACCCTATTGGTCATCACCGCCGGGCGCGCCCATCTTGGCCCGGGAGCCCGCCGGGCCCGGGACGGGCGCCGCCCGCCCCCCGTACTCGGCCGTCGGGACGACCATCGGGGTGCCGGTCACCGGGTCGGGCGCGATCACGCAGGAGAGCCCGAAGACCTCCGCGACCAGCGCCGCGTCGACGACGTCGGCGGGCGCGCCCTGGGCGACGACCCGGCCGTCGCGCATCGCGACGAGGTGGTCGGCGAAGCGGCACGCCTGGTTGACGTCGTGCAGCACGGCGATGATCGTCCGTCCCTCGTCGCGGAGCCGGGCGAGCAGCGCGAGGAGCTGGTACTGGTGAGTGATGTCGAGGTAGGTCGTGGGCTCGTCCAGCAGCAGGTAGGGGGTCTCCTGCGCGAGCACCATCGCCGTCCAGGCGCGCTGCCGCTGCCCGCCCGACAGGCTCTCGACGCGGCGGCCGGCGAGGTCGGCGACGCCCGCCGCCTCCATCGCGGCGGCGACGGCGCGCTCGTCCCCGGGCGACCAGGTCGACAGCAGCGACTGGTGCGGGTAGCGGCCGCGGGCGACGAGCTGCCGGACGAGGATGTTCTCGGGCGCGACGACGCCCTGCGGCAGGAACCCCACCTGCCGCGCGATGGCCTTCGGGCGGTAGCCGCGCACGTCCCGCCCGTCGAAGGCCACCTCCCCCTCCGAGGGCGCCAGGATCCGCGCGAAGGCGCGCAGCAGCGTCGACTTGCCGCACGCGTTCGCGCCGACGACGGCGGTGAACGCGCCGTCGGGGACGTCGAGGCTCAGCCGGGTCGACACGACGCGGTCGCCGTAGCCGAGCGTGATGTCGCGGGCGCTGAGGCGCCCCTTGGCGTCGCTCGTCATGGCGCTCGTCCGGCCTCTCTCGCGACCTCTCCGAGGAGCAGCAGGCACAGGTAGCCCCCGCCGAGCACCGTCGTCACGACCCCGACCGGGAGCTGGACGGGCGCGAGCACCGTCTGCGCCGCGAGGTCGGCGGCCAGCAGCAGCAGCGCGCCGGTCAGCGCGGCGGGCAGCGGCGGCGTCCCGGCCGCGCCGGTGATCCGGCGGCCGATCTGCGGGGCGACGAGCGCGACGAACACGATCGGCCCGGCGGCGGAGGTGACGCTCGCCGTGCAGCCCACCCCCGCCAGCACGGCCAGGAGCCGGAACCGCCCGAGGCCGAGCCCGGACGCGGCGGCGGCCTCGTCGCCGAGCGCCGCCTGCCGCATGCCCCGCGACAGCGCGGCCGTCAGCAGCGCCAGCGCGCCGATGACGAGGAACGCCGGGCGCAGCGCCGCCCACTCGGCGCCGTTGAGCGTGCCCGCCTGCCAGCCGGTGGCGGCGATCGCCACGTCCAGGTCGGCGCGCAGCACGATCCAGGAGTTCGCGGCGGTCAGCATGGCGTTCACGGCGACGCCGACGACCACGAGCCGCAGCCCGCTCACCCCAGACCGCAGCGACAGCGCGTAGACGGCGCCCGCCGTGCCCAGCCCGCCCGCGAGCGCGCCCAGCGCGAGGCCGGCCGCGGTGCCGCCGAACACGGTGATCGCGACGAGCACGCCGGTGTAGGCGCCCGCGTCGAGGCCGACGACGTCCGGGCTGCCGAGGGGGTTGCGGGTCAGGTTCTGGAACAGCGACCCCGCCAGGCCGAGGGCGGCGCCGAAGACGATCGCGGCGGCGACGCGCGGCAGCCGCCACTCCCGGACGACGAGCGCCGATCCGCCGCGTCCGAGCAGGCCCCGGACGACCTCGCCGGGCGGGTCCCACGCGTCGCCCCGGCACAGCGCGGCGAGCGCGAGCGCCGCGACCGCCGCGGCCAGCCCGAGCGAGACCGCCGCCGCGCGCCGCTCCACCAGCGCCGAGACCGGCCCCACCCGGAGGGTGACCGCGTCCGGCCCGGTCACAGGGCCACCGCCCCGTGCCGCCGGACGACCCAGATCAGCGCCGGGCCGCCGAGGAACGCCGTCACGATCGCGACCGGCACCTCGCCGGTCGGCAGCAGCAGCCGCGCGCCGATGTCGGCGGCGACGAGCAGCACCGACCCGAGCACCGCCGTGTAGGCCGCGAGCCACGGCAGCGACCCGGCCGCGAGCCGCCGGGCCAGGTGCGGGACGATCAGCCCGACGAACATGACCGGCCCCACCACGGCCGTCGCGGCGCCGGTCAGCAGCGTGACGAGGACGAGCACGGCGACCCGCGTCCGCCGGACCCGGGCCCCGAGCGCGTGCGCGACGCCGTCGCCCAGCATGAGCCCGCCGAGCGGGCGGGTCACCAGCGCCGTCCCGGCGAGCGCGAGGAGGATCGCGGCGAGCGGCAGGGCGAGCGGCGTCCGCTCGCGTCCGGCCAGCGACCCGACCGACCAGTACCGGTACTCGTCGAGCGCGTCGGGGTACACCAGCCGCAGCCCGAGCGTCAGCCCGGCCAGCACGGCGGTGAGCGCGACCCCGGCGAGCAGGAGCCGCAGCGGGAACGAGCGCCCGACCGCGTAGACCGCGGCCGCGGCGAGCGCCGACCCGGCGACCGCGAGCGCCATCCGCGCGGCCTGCGACCCGCTCAGCCCGGCCACGGTGCCGAGCGTGATCGCGAACGCGGCGCCCGCGGTGACGCCGAGGACGCCCGGCTCGGCGAGCGGGTTGCGGGTGAGGGTCTGGATCAGCGTCCCGGCGGTGGCGAGCGCCGCGCCCGCGCAGCAGGCCAGCACCGTCCGCGGCACCCGGACGTCGCGGACGATCGCCTCCAGGTCGGTCGCGGTGTGCCCGGTCAGCGCCGCCCACACCGTCCCCGGCGGGACGGACCGCGCCCCCACGCACAGGCTGGCGCCCGCGAGCACGGCCAGCGCGGCGACCGCGACCGCCAGCACCGCGAACCGCCGCCGAAGGTCAGTCGTCAAGATCGGCCACTCCGCGCTTCCAGTAGCCGGTGAACAGCGCGTCCATCCGCCCGCGGCTCCAGGCCCTCAGCGGCCGGATCGCGTCGGCCTCGCCCGCCGCGAACAGGAACGTCCGCCCGTCCGGCCGGGGCAGGTCGCGGACGGCGTCGGCGAGCGCGGGGGCCCCGTCCCCGCGCTCCAGCCAGGTGACGCCGACCCCGTACCGCCGGGCGAGCGGGTAGGCGTGGTCGGCGGCGTCCCCGGTCTCGACGACCGCGTGCGCCGAGACGTCCGCCGGGGCCTCCTCCAGCCAGCGCGCGAACGCGGGCAGCGCGGTGGCGTCGACCGCGAACAGGTAGTGGTCGTAGTTCTGGGCGAACGCCTTGGCGCCGGGCGGTCCGGCGATCGTCACCCGCTCCCCCACCGGGACGTCCTCCGCCCAGGCGGAGGCGAGCCCGCCGGGGTGCAGCACGAAGTCCAGGTCCAGCTCGCGCGCCCGCGCGTCGTAGCGCCGCACCGTGTACTTGCGGGTGGGCGGCAGCGGGTGGGGCCAGTGGAGTTCCTGGTGCTCGCCGGGGACGGGGGCGCGCAGCACGCCGTCCGCCTCCGGGAAGACGATCTTCACGTGGTCGTCGGCCTGGTAGGTGTGGAAGCCGTCGAGCCCGGGGCCGCCGAGGGTGAGGCGCAGCATGGCCGGCGTGAGCCGCTCGCGGCGCACGACCGCGGCCTCCCTGACCTCGATCGGGTAGCCGACGCGCGCCACGCCCGTCCCGGCGCGGTGGTGCTCGGCGACCCGCCCCCGCGGGTCGCCGCGGTCGGCCCTCACGGCGTCGCGAGCGGCGCGAGCGCCTGGTCGAGGGCGTCGAGGGCCTTGGCCGCGGACGGGTAGGTCGCCGCCTGCGTGTAGCGCAGCCCGATGGCGCGGCCCCTCTTCACCGCGGGCAGGTCCTTCCACATCCGCGACTCCAGCACGTACTCGACGGCCTGGCCGACCGTCCCGTCCGGCTCCAGCGTGTAGGTGATCGCGTCGGCCCCGCCGAGGCTCGTGGACACCTCCTCGATCGAGGGGTACTCCGAGACGCCCGCGCCGCCGCCCTTCTTGTCCTTGACCTCGCCGTAGTACCTGACGCCGACGTCCTCCGCGATGTTGGTGCCCCAGGACCCGGCGTACTCGCGCATGAAGGTCCCGGCGGCGACCTTGCCGTACCCGCCGACATGGCCGAACCTCAGCTTCGCCAGCGTGCCCCTGTACTTGGCCGCGACCTCCCCGGCCCGCTTCTCGTAGGCGGCCTTGGCCCTGGTGTAGCCGCCGAGGCTCCCCGCCGCGTCGGCCTGGCGCCGCGACAGGTCCCGCCAGTCCGACGGCGAGGACGGCCCGAGCACGACGACGGGCGCGATGGACTCCAGCCGCTTCATGTTCAGGTCGCCCAGCACCGGCTTCGGCACCCCGATGACGATCAGGTCGGGGTCGGCCCTGGCGATGGCCTCGTAGTTGGTCTCGGCCGCCATCTCGCCCGCGACCTTGGCGAGCCTGTCGTAGGACGCGCGGTCCGCCGGGCTCATCATCGGGATGCCGCGCTTCCAGCTGGAGATCCCCACCAGCGGCGCGCCCAGCTCGATGAGCACCGGCACGGCGTAGCCGGTCGCCACGACCCGCCGGGGCCGGGCGGGGATCTCGACCTCGCCGTTCTCGGCGTCGAAGACCCGCGTCCGGGACGAGCCGGATACGCCGGACGCCCCGTCCGAACCGCCGGACCCGCACGCGGACGCCAGGACGAGCGCGGCCGCGGCGGCCGCCGCGAGTCTCCAGGGCTTGGCAGAAGGCATGGTCGTCTTTCCTCGTCGTGCGTGGTGGGAGGGCTGGATGAGCTACTAAGGTAAGCCTTACTTAACCATCGCGATATCGCTGGGAGGACACCCTGTGTCGCTGACGCGTCATGGCGCCGCCGACCCGGAGACCTGCGAGGAGTTCGGCTACGGGCTCGGCGACCCCGGCGGCATCCTCGTCCTGCGGTACCGCTCGGCGGACGCGCTGGCCTTCGGCGAGGGCCGCCAGGACTTCCTGCACCAGCTCTACTGGTCCCCCGACGGGCCGCTCGCCACGACGCACGGCCCGGCCGTCCGGTTCGTCGGGGCGGGCGAGGCGTTCTGGGCGCGGCGCGCCACGAGCCACGAGGTGCGGGCCGGGGACCGGCAGACCGTCTACCGGATCTGCCTGCGCGAGGTGCCGCCCGCGCTCGGCGACCTGCGGTCGGGGCCGGTGCCGATCGACGCCGAGGCGGCCCGGCTCGTCACGGTGATCGCCCGCCGGGGCTGCGACGAGGCCGCCGCGCTGGAGGCCAGGCGCCGCATCATGGCGGGGATCGGCGCACCCCTGGCCGGAACGAGCGTGGCCGGGACGGACGCGGCCCCCGGAGCGGGGACCGGCTTCGCGCTCGCCGTCGCCCGCGCCCTCTCCCACGACCCCGCCGACCCCACCGGCCTCGACGAGTGGGCGCGGCGGCTCCGCGTCAGCGTCAAGACCCTCCAGCGCGACTTCGTCCGCGAGTTCGGCATGCCCTACACCCGGTGGCGGACGGCGCTGCGGCTGCGCGCCGCACGGGCCCTCCTGGACTCCCGCCCGGTGAGCACGGTCGCCCACCAGGTCGGCTACGCCAGCGCGTCCGCGTTCATCTCCGCGTTCGCCAAGGAGTACGGGTACACGCCCGGCCGCCACACCGCCGCGCGGCCCCGCGGGCCGGATCGGCCGGCCGGATCGGCCGGCTAGATCAGTTCGAGAGGGTCGACCTGGACGCGGACGGTCTCGGCCGCCTTGCGCGCGCTGCGCACCCCCTGGGCCTCCTTCAGCGCCCGCGCCAGCGCCTGCCCCGCCGCCCTCGGCACGCGGACCAGCGCGCGCTCCCGCTCCGGCCCGTCCCCCGCCCCCGCCTGCGGGACGGGCACCGGCCCGAGCACCTCCGCGCCGTCGGGCAGCCGCGCGTCGGCCAGCAGCTCCCGGATAGCCGCGGGGGACGCGGTCAGCGACGCCATCCGCGCCGCGGGCGGGAAGCCCACCTCGCGCCGCTCGGCCAGCTCCCGCTCCGCGTACGTCACCGGATCCCACCGGACGAGCGCCTGCACCGGCGGCAGCGACCCCTCGGCCGCCACGACCACCGGCGCGCCCGCGCGGACGAGCGAGGCCGCGTTCATCCAGCGGCGCAGCGCCTCCTCGCCGGCACGCAGGTCGGGACGGCCCAGGAGCACCCATCCGTCCAGCAGCAGGCCCGCCCGGTACCCGCCCTCGGCGGACGGCTCGGCGCCCGGCGTCGACACCACCAGCGCCCGCTCGGGCCCCACCCGGTCGAGGACCGCCTCCCGCCCCGACGTCCGCACCGGCACGCCCGGGAACGCCCGGCCCAGCTCCTCGGCCGTGCGCTTCGCGCCCACCACCACGGCGCGCACCTGGAAGAACCCGCACTCGGGGCAGTGCCAGTCGCCCGCGATGCGCCCGCACCACCGGCAGTAGGGGGCCGCGTGGGACGAGGACAGGGCCAGCGGCCCCTGGCACGCCGTGCACCGCGCCGGGCTCCGGCACCGCCCGCACGCGATGCCCGGCACGTAGCCGCGCCTGGGCACCTGCACCAGGACCGGCCCCTCCGCGAGCGCGCCCCGCGCCACCTCGAACGCCACGTTCGGCAGCCGGGCGGTGCGGGCGGCGGCGTCCCGGGCGAGCTGCGCGTCCTCCCCCACGTACCGGACGCGGGGCATCGCCTCCCGCACCCGCGCCCGGTCGGCGGCCAGCGCGTGCGCCCACCCGCTCTCGACGAGCCGCGTCGCGTCCGTGGTGCGGGTGAAGCCGCCGATCAGCGCGCCCGCGCCCGTCCGGTGGGCGCGCAGCGCGAGCACCTCGCGGGGGTGCGGGTAGGGCGCGTGCGGCTCGGCGTGGACGTCGTCGCCGTCGTCCCACAGGACGACCAGCCCCAGGTCGGCGACCGGCGCGAACATCGCCGCGCGGGTGCCGACCACCGCGCGGGCCCGTCCCCGCAGCACCGACAGCCACCTGCGGTACCGCTCGGCCGGGCCCAGCTCCGCCGTCAGCGCGACGTGCCGCCCCTCCCCCAGCTCGGCGGCCAGGGCGGCGTCCACACGGGCGACGTCGCGCCCGTCGGCGACCACGACCAACGCGCCGCGCCCGCCCGCCAGCGCCGCCGCGACGGCCCGCGCGATGGCCGGGGCCCATCCGTCGCCGGGCAGGGCCGTCCAGACCGCCCGGGGCGCCCTCCCCGCCTCCAGCGCGCCCAGGAACGACGCGCCCGCCGGATACTCCGCCCACCCGCCGGCCTCGGCGGCGTCCGCCTCCTCCGGCTCGCCTCCGGGAGCCGGCCCGCCCTCGGCCGCCGGCCCGTCCTCGGGCACCGGCTCGGCCTCGGGCACCGGCTCGGCCTCCACCCGGGCGTGCCGGGGCGGGACGGCCAGCCGGACCACGTCGGCGAACGTCCCCGCGTAGCGGACCGCCACCTCCCGGGCCAGCGCCGCGATCTCCGGGGTCAGCACGGGCTCGGAGGAGGTGACCCGCTCCAGGTAGGCCAGGCGGCCCTCGTGGTCGCTCTCGGCGACGCGCTCCAGCAGGAATCCGTCCACGAGCTGCCCGGCGAACCGCACCCGCACCCGGCACCCGGCCACGGCCTTGGCGGCCAGCTCGGCCGGCACCAGGTAGTCGAACGGGCGGTCCAGGTGCGGCAGCGACATGTCGACGGCCACGCGCGCGACCGGAAGATCGTCGGCCGGACGGCGCGCACCCTTCTTCGCGCCCCTGCGCCCGCCCGCCCCCGCCTTCCCGCCCGCGCCGGACGCCCGCCCCGCCCCGCCCGCCGGAGCCCCGGGAAGGTCGTCCAGGCCCGGGATCAGGTCCGCGCCCCCGCCGTCCTTGGTCACGTCCCCGTCCTACCAGATCAACCCGACAGTCACCGCCGCACGCTAGGGTGAGTGGTCCCTTCGAACGGGGCGGGTGTCGCCGGGAGACCGCCCGGCGCCCGCCGGCCCCCTCGCCGCCCGACGAGCTCCGTAGGCGATGTGACAGCAGCGCATACCCCAGAACGGACGGACGCGCCGCCCCGGGAGGGGCCGCAGCGCCGCTCCCCGAGGTCCACGGCACTCACCGCCCTCGCCGACTGGCGCCGGTGGACGAACCCGCGCCATCCCGTGGTGGCGGCCACCGTCGCCTCCGCCGTCATGCACCTGCTGTGGGCGCTGTACCTCGCGACCGAGGGCGGCGACCTCGCCGCCCAGGCCGCCTGGACCGACTTCGCCTGGAAGCACCCCGACACCGCCTACAGCTTCGCCTGGTACGGCGGGATGCACCCGGCGTCCTACAGCGTCCTGTCGCCCTACCTGATGGCCGTGTTCGGCATCCGGACCGTCGCGGTGGTGACCGGCACCCTGTCGGCCACGCTGACCGCCTACCTGCTGCGGCGCTTCCGCACGCCGGTCGCGCTGCCCGCGAGCCTGTGGGCGGCGTTCGCGCTGGTCTGCAACTCCGCCTCGGGGCGCGTCACCTTCGGGCTCGGCCTGCTGTTCGCGCTCGCCGCGACGATCGTCGTCTTCACCGAGTACGGCACCCCGGCGCTGCGCGCGGCGGCCATGGTCGGGCTCGGCCTGCTGGCCACGCTGTCCAGCCCCGTCGCCGGGCTGTTCCTGATGGTGCTGGCCGCCGCGCTGATCCTCACCGGGCGGCGGCGCGCCGGGATCTGCCTGGCCGCCGGGCCCCCGCTGGTCGTCGGCACGACCAGCCTGCTGTTCCCCTTCAGCGGCGTCCAGCCGATCTCGCTCGACGCGATCGTGCTGCCCGCCATCGCCAGCGTCGTCGCGGTGCTGCTGTGCGCGCCCCGCGAGTGGAAGATCGTGCGGATCGGCGCGGCCGTCTACCTCGCCGGGATCACGCTGACCTGGCTCATCCCCTCGCCGGTCGGCAGCAACGTCGAGCGGCTCTCGCTGCTGTTCGGCGGCATGTTCCTGCTGCCCGCGGTCGCGCGCGCCCACGGCCGGGCGCGGATCGCGGTGCTGTCGGCGGCGTTCATCGTCACCGCGTCCTGGCAGGTCGTGAAGCCCGTCGACGACGTGATCCACACCGAGCCGGCGGACGCCGCCGCGCGGCACGCCCGCGGCCTCATCGACGAGATGAAGGCGCTCGGCGCCGACGACACCCGCATCGAGGTCGTGCCGCTGCGCTCGCACTGGGAGGCGTCGGGGCTGAGCCGCCACTTCATCCTCGCCCGCGGCTGGAACCGGCAGGTCGACGCCGAGCGCCACGCGCTGTTCTACGAGGAGGGCGCGCTCACCGCCGCGTCCTACCGCGACTGGCTGCACAAATGGGCGGTGCACTACGTCGTCCTGCCCACCCAGGAGACCGACTGGTCCGCGCAGGACGAGGCCGACCTCGTCGAGGCGGGCCAGCCCTACCTGACCGAGGTGTGGAGCGACGAGCACTGGCGGATCTTCCGCGTCTCGCGCCCGACGCCGCTGGTGGACGCCCCGGCGAAGGTGAGGCGCGTCAACTCCGGCCAGCTCGTCGTCGACGCGCCCGCCGCCGGATCGACGCTGGTGCGCGTCTCCTGGTCGCCCTGGCTCAGCGTCACCGGCGGGGGCGGCGGCTGCCTGGCCCGCGCGGGCGAGTTCGTCCGGATGGACGTCAAGGCCCCCGGCCGCTACACCATCGCCGCCCGGTACGGCCTGCACCGCGGCAACCACTGCCCGAGCTGACACGCGGACACAGGGAAGGGCCCCGGGGACGTCGTCCCCGGGGCCCTTCCCCGTCGCGGTTACAGGCCGGCGGCGCTGGCCAGGTCCTTGGCGCGGTCGGTCGACTCCCAGGAGAAGTCGGGCTCCGGCCGGCCGAAGTGACCGTAGGCGGCGGTCTGCTGGTAGATCGGGCGGAGCAGGTCGAGGTCGCGGACGATCGCGGCCGGACGCAGGTCGAACACCTCGGGCACGGCGGCCTGGATGCGCGCGGCCGGGACCTTCTCCGTGCCGAAGGTCTCCACGAACACCCCGACCGGGTGCGCCTTGCCGATCGCGTAGGCGACCTGCACCTCGGCGCGGTCGGCGAGGCCCGCGGCGACGATGTTCTTGGCGACCCACCGCATCGCGTACGCGGCGGACCGGTCGACCTTGGACGGGTCCTTGCCGGAGAACGCGCCGCCGCCGTGCCGGGCCATGCCGCCGTAGGTGTCAACGATGATCTTGCGGCCGGTGAGGCCCGCGTCGCCCATCGGCCCGCCGATCTCGAACCGGCCGGTGGGGTTGACCAGCAGCCGGTAGCCGGAGGTGTCTAGGTCGAACGCGGCGAGCACCGGGTCGACGACGTGCTCCTTGACGTCGGGGGTGAGCAGTTCCTTCAGGTCGATGTCGGGCGCGTGCTGCGAGGACACCACGACGGTGTCGAGGCGGACGGCGCGGTCGCCGTCGTACTCGATCGTGACCTGGGTCTTGCCGTCGGGGCGCAGGTAGGGGACGTCGCCGCTCTTGCGGACGTGCGAGAGCCGCTGCGCGAGCCGGTGCGCGATCGTGATCGGCAGCGGCATCAGCTCGGGCGTCTCGCTCGTGGCGTAGCCGAACATCAGGCCCTGGTCGCCCGCGCCCTGCCGGTCGAGGTCGTCGACGCCCTCGCCCTCGCGGGTCTCGTAGGCGTCGTCGACGCCCTGCGCGATGTCGGGCGACTGCGCCCCGATGGACACCGACACGCCGCAGGAGTGCCCGTCGAAGCCCTTCTTGGACGAGTCGTAGCCGATCTCAAGGATCTTCTCCCGGATCACGCCGGGGAGGTCGACATAGGTCTCGGTGGTGACCTCACCGGCCACATGCACCTGACCGGTCGTGATCATCGTCTCGACGGCGACCCGGCTGCGCGGGTCGTCCTTGAGCATCGAGTCGAGGATCGCGTCGCTGATCTGGTCCGCGATCTTGTCCGGGTGGCCTTCGGTGACGGACTCGGAGGTGAACAGGCGGCGAGACACGTACGTGAGCTCCTTGCAGCGGCTGCTGACTGACGTCGCAGGACGGATTGTTTGTCGTGCCCGGTGGCGGGACGCCGCCCCTCCACCGGTTCCCCTTGGATGATGAGGGCGAGTCTAGCGGGATCGGCTGGAGGCGCCCTAAAGCCGCGATGCAGGCCCGCTCGGCCGCTCACCCGGGCGCCGCGGGCTTCAGGCGGGCGGCGACGAGGTCCCAGACGACGTCGGCGAGGGCCTCCTTGGCCCCGCGCGGCACCTCGGTCTCGGAGCCGTCGGCGCCGAGCACGACCGCCGCGTTGTCGGGGCGCCCGAAGGCGAGGTCCTCGCCGACCTGGTTGACGACGAGGAGGTCGCTGCCCTTGCGGGCGAGCTTGGCGCGGCCGTTGGCGAGCACGTCGTCGGTCTCGGCGGCGAACCCGACGATCACCTGCTCGGGGCGCCGCGTCCGGCCGAGCTCGGCGAGGATGTCGGCGTTCTGCGCCAGCGCGATGGGCTCGGGGCCCGCACCCTCGGTCTTCTTGATCTTGGAGTCCCGGTAGCCGGCGGGCCGGAAGTCGGCGACGGCGGCGGCCATGACGACCGCGTCGGCCTCCTCCGCCGCCGCGAGGACCGCCGCGCGCAACTGCTCGGCCGACCCCACCGGGACGACCCGCGCGCCAGCCGGGTCGGGCAGTGCGACGTTGGCCGCCACCAGCGTCACGCGGGCGCCGCGGGCGACCGCCGTCCGCGCCAGCGCGTACCCCTGGAGCCCGGACGAGCGGTTGCCGATGAAGCGGACCGGGTCGATCGGCTCGCGGGTGCCGCCCGCCGACACCACGACGTGCCGCCCCGCGAGGTCGGCGTCGCCCGCGCCCCGCGCGAGGACGCGCCGGGCGACCTCGAACAGCTCGCCCGGGTCGGGCAGCCGGCCGGGGCCGGTGTCCTTGCCGGTCAGCCGCCCGGACGCGGGCTCGACGACGACCGCGCCGCGCGAGCGCAGCGTCTCGACGTTCGCGCGGGTCGCGGGGTGCTCCCACATCTCGGTGTGCATCGCGGGCGCGAACACGACCGGGCAGTGCGCGGTGAGCAGCGTGTTCGTGAGCAGGTCGTCGGCGAGGCCGTGCGCGGCCCTGGCGAGCAGGTCGGCGGTGGCCGGCGCCACGAGCACCAGGTCGGCGTCCTGCCCCAGCCGCACGTGCGGCACGGCGGGGACGTCGTCCCACACCTGCGCGGAGACCGGGTGCCCCGACAGGGCGGCCCAGGTGGGCTCGCCGACGAACCGGAGCGCGTCGGCGGTCGGCACGACCCGGACGTCGTGCCCCGACTCGGTGAGCCGCCGGAGCAGCTCGCACACCTTGTACGCGGCGATGCCGGCGCCCACGCCCAACACGACACGCGGCTTACGGGAGGTCATGCGCTCAACTTTCCCATCAGGCGACCGACCCGTGGCACGGCGGGCCCGGTGGGGCGGACTCAGCCCTCGATGGGCTCGGCGTTCAGGAGGCCCTCGCGGGTCTCGCGCAGGGCGATGGAGAGGGGCTTCTCCTGCACCTGCGTCTCGACGAGCGGGCCGACGTACTCCAGCAGGCCCTCGCCCAGCTGGGCGTAGTAGGCGTTGATCTGGCGCGCGCGCTTGGCCGCGATGCTCACGAGGCCGTACTTGGTGTCGACGACCTCCAGGAGCTCGTCGATCGAGGGGTTGGTGATGCCCTCATTGCTGGCTGCCACTCGGTGGCCTTCCCTAGGTTCGGCTTCTAGCGATCAGCCATCAAGGCTAGCAGCTCGGCGCACACGTCCTGGACGGCGGTGTTGACGAGCGTCACGTCGAACTCCTGCTCGGCGGCCAGCTCCACGCGGGCGGCGTCGAGCCGGCGTTCGATCACCTCGGGGGGCTCGGTGCCCCGGCCCGTGAGCCGGCGGACGAGCTCCTCCCACGAGGGCGGGGCGAGAAACACCAGCCGGGACTCCGGCATCGCCTGGCGGACCTGCCGGGCGCCCTGGAGGTCGATCTCCAGGAGCACCGGCTCGCCGCGCGCCAGCCGTTCCTCGACGGGGCCGCGGGGGGTGCCGTAGCGGTTGCCCGCGAACTCCGCCCATTCGAGCAGCTCCCCCTCGGCGACGAGCCGGTCGAAGCCGGCGTCGTCGACGAAGAAGTACTGCACGCCGTGGGTCTCACCCGGCCGGGGGGACCGGGTGGTCACCGAGACCGACAGCCACACCCGGGGGTGTGAGCGCCGGATCTCGGCGACGACCGTGCTCTTGCCGACGCCTGACGGCCCGGAGAGGACCGTCAGCCGCCGGAGGAGCGGGCCATGCGGCATGGAGCCGTCCGGCGCAGGAATGGGTGCGCCGGAGCCGGACGGGATGGAGCCGGCCAGGGGGAGCCCCGAGCCGGCCGCGGCGGTCACGCCGCCGCGCCCGACCGTGAGTCGCGTGTCAGCGGTTCGCACTTCCGCCGAACTCACGCTCCAGGGAGGCGCGCTGGTTCGCGCCGAGGCCCCGCACGCGGCGGGACTCGGCGATACCCAGACGCTCCATGATCTGCTTCGCACGGACCTTGCCCACGCCGGGAAGTGATTCCAGGAGGGCCGAGACCTTCATCTTTCCGATGACGTCATCGGACTGACCCTCCTTGAGAACCTCCGCGAGAGAGGTTCCCCCGTGCTTGAGCTTGTTCTTAACCTCGGCCCGCTCCTTGCGCGCCTTGGCAGCCTTCTCCAGGGCTGCGGCGCGCTGTTCGGGGGTTAGGGGCGGAAGAGCCACGCCGGGTCACCTCAGGTTTCCACTCGATGGAGTCGGACGGGTTGGGAAACTAGCGAGTTCACGCCCCATAAGGCAACGTGAAGTGCCGTTTAGCCCGCCACAAATTCACGAAAATCACTCCCCGGAGTGTCCTGAATACCGAGTGTACACAACTTCGCCGGTGCGGGGCCCATCCCCGTGCCTTGCTGGGACTTTCGCATGATCGTGAAAATCCCCCCTTTCTGACCCCATTTGCGGCACCGAGTACCAGAATGCCATGGCGGCCAGGAGGCGGGCGGGAGCTCTGGACCATGATCCCGGCATCCGCGGGCCCGCTCCCACCGGTCCAGGCCCTGACGCGCGTGTGACGTCCCCCACACCCCGCCGGGAGGCTAGTGACGCTCGTCACGCCGGGCCGTTCCGCACGTCGGGGCGGCACCGGGCCTGCCATCCTCGTGACACGTCGCCCGCCAAGATCGTTACCGACCCTGGAGTCGCCGCCTCGTCCCGCTCCCCGCTCCCCCTCCCCGCAGGCGCCCGGCCGCGCGCGTGCGCCCGCCGCCGCGCGCCCTCCGGCCCGCCGATGGCGCGCGGAAACGATTCCACCGGAACCGGGGTGACAACTCCGAGTAACGATGCCCGCAAACCCCGGGCCCGGGTGAACGACTTCCGCCGTTCGGCGCGTACCGGATTGGGGAAGACCCCGGCGCCCGATTGGCATTGCGGAGAAACGACTAAGAACGATGCAGGACGCCCTAGTGCGGGCCGTAGTACAGCGGGCCCTAAACGTTGCCCGGAAAGCAAAACTCGCCATCCGGACACGCGAAGATCTTTCATGTCCGGGTGGCCGCGGCGGAGGACCGCAGAGGGCCGCGGAGGCCCCCGCGGAAGCCTCTGGGAGCCGCTAGGAGGCTCCGGCGGACGCGCGGCGCAGCGCGGCGGCGATGCCCTCCGCGGCGGCGCCCGGGTCGGGCGCTCCGGTGATGGGACGGCCGATGACCAGCAGGTCCGCCCCGGCGGCCAGGGCCTGCTCGGGGGTGGCGACGCGCGCCTGGTCCTGGACGTCGGCGCCCGCCGGGCGGACGCCGGGCGTGATCAGCGTGACCCCCGCGCCGACCTCGGCGCGGACGGCGGCGGCCTCCTGCGGGGAGCACACGAGCGCCCGCGCGCCCGCCTCGACGGCCAGGGCGGCCAGCCGGCGGACGGCGTCGGGCGCGGGCCCCTCCAGCCCGATCGCGGCCAGGTCGGCCTCCCCCAGGGACGTCAGCACGGTCACCGCCGCGATGGCCGTGTCGGGGGCCGCCTCGACCGCCGCGCGGACCATGGCGGGGCCCCCGGCGGCGTGCACGGTGAGGTACGACGGCCGGAGCCGGGCGACCGCGCGGGCGGCGCCCCGGACGGTCGCCGGGATGTCGTGCAGCTTGAGGTCGAGGAACACCTGGACGCCGCTCGCGCCCCGGACGGCGGCGACCACGTCCGGCCCGTACCGCAGGTACAGCTCCAGGCCGACCTTGACCGTGGTGACGTACGGCGTGACCAGCGCGGCCCAGCGCGCCGCCGTGTCCAGGTCGGGGGCGTCCAGGGCGACGGCGATCGGCGCGGGGGTGATGGGCGGGGTCACTGCGGCTCCTTCTCGGGCTCCTGGGGGCGCACCTGGGGCGGGACGTATCCGGCGGGCTTGTGCGCGAGGCCCACGGCGTCGGCGAGCCGCCCGAGGCGGCGGGCGCCGAGCGCCTCGTCCAGCTCGCGCAGGACGCGGGGCCCGGCGGCGGGGTCGTGGAACAGCGCGGTGCCGACGGCGACGGCGCTCGCCCCGGCGAGGATGAACTCCAGCGCGTCCAGGCCGGAGGCGACGCCGCCGACGCCGATGATCGGCGTGCTGGGCAGCGCGGCGTGCACCTGGTAGACGCAGCGGACGGCGACGGGGCGGATCGCGGGCCCCGACAGCCCGCCCGACACGCCGGTGAGCGCGGGCCGCAGCGTGCCGGTGTCGATCGCCATGCCCTCCATCGCGTTGATCAGCGTCAGCCCGTCGGCGCCCGCGTCGACGCAGGCGAGCGCGATCGTGACGATGTCGGTGACGTCGGGCGCGAGCTTGGCGAACACCGGCAGGCCGGGCCGGGCGTAGGCGCGGACGGCGCGCACGACCGACGCGGCGGCCGTCGGGTGCCAGCCGAACATGCGGCCCCGGTCCTCGACGTTCGGGCAGGCGACGTTGACCTCGATCGCGGCGACGCCGGGCACGTTGCGGAGGCGGCTGGCGATGTCGCCGTACTCCTCGACGCTGTTGCCCGCGACGGACACGATCGTGCGGACGCCCTGCTCGATCAGCCAGGGCAGGTCGCGCTCCAGGAACGTCTCGACGCCGGGGCTCGGCAGGCCGGTGGCGGTGAGCAGGCCGCTCGGCGTCTCGGCGACGCGCGGGGTGGGGCGCCCGGCGCGCGCCTGCGGCATCACCGAGGTGGTGACGAACGCCCCGAGGCGGGCCAGGTCGGAGAACTGGGCCAGCTCGCGTCCCGTCCCGCCGCACCCGGAGGCCGTCAGGACGGGATTGGGGAGCTCCAGCGGCCCGAGGGTGGTCCTGAGCCGGTCGCTCACTGGGAGCCCCCCTCGGAGACGCTGAGGACGCGCGGCGCCCCCAGCGCGTCGAACGGGATGGTGCCGAGGTCGCCCCAGCGGACGCGGTCGCCGCGCAGCACGGGCCCGTCGGCGCAGGCGCGCACCATGCGGGTCACGCCGTCGTCGCCGTGGACGGGCAGCATGCACGTCATGCACACGCCGATGCCGCACGCGCCCGTCCGCTGGAGGAACTCCTCGACCGACACCTGGGAGGGGAGCCCGAAGTCGCCCGCGACCTGGGTCACGGCGCGCAGCAGGCCGGTGGGCCCGCAGCCGTAGACGACGTCGGCGCCGGTCTCCTGGAGGACGCGGGGCAGCACGTCGCGGACGGTGCCCTTCTCCCCCATCGAGCCGTCCTCGGTGGTGATGGTGGCCGAGTCGCCGATGCGCTGCGCCATCCGCGACCCGAACACCGCCTTGGCGGACGGCCCGCCGAGCACGAAGTGGACCTTGCAGCCGCGCCGCAGCAGCGTGTCGGCGAGCGCGAACACCGCCGCGCCGCCCGGCCCGCCCGCGGCGAGCAGGCAGGTGACCGGGTCGCGCGGGAGCCGGAACGGGCGGCCGAGCGGCCCGAGGAGGTCGAGCTGGTCGCGGGAGCGGCGCCCGGCGAGCCAGCCGGTGCCGGGCTCGGTGTCGGCGAAGACCAGCTCGACGGTGCCGCCGTAGTCGGACTTCACCTCGTGCACCCCGAAGCAGCGGCGGACGAGCCGGGCGGAGTACTCACCGCCGACGGCGACCGCCACGAACTGGCCGGGCCGGAACCGCTCGGCGATCGCCGGGGCCACCAGCGTGACCGCGTGGTAGTCCTGCACCTGGCGGACCGTCAGGACCGTCGCCGACGTCTGCACCGGTGTGTCGGACACACCTCTCCCTCCTCGTCCCTCCCCGGACCGCGCCCTTACCGCGTCCCGGTGCGCCCGTGGGCGCCGCTGAGGCGCTCGGCGTGCTCCTGGAGGGAGCGGACGCCGACCTGGCCCCCGGCGACCGCCTCGATGCCCTGGACGGCCGCCGCGAGCCCCTGGACGGTCGTCACGCAGGGTACGCCCCGCAGCACGGCCGCGGTGCGGATCTCGTAGCCGTCGAGTCGCGGCCCGGACTGCCCGGGGCCGCCGAAGGGCGTGTTGACGATGAGGTCGACCTCGCCGTCCAGGATGCGCCGCACGATGGTGGGCTCGCCGCCGGGGCCGGGCCCCTCGCCGTGCTTGCGCACGATCTTGGCACGCACGCCGTTGCGGCGCAGGACCTCCGCGGTCCCCTCCGTGGCAAGAATCTCAAAGCCCAGGTCAGCGAGCCGCTTCACGGGGAAGACCATGTGCCGTTTGTCGCGGTTGGCGACCGACACGAACGCGCGCCCCTTGGTGGGCAGCGAGCCGTAGGCGGCCTGCTGCGACTTGGCGTAGGCGGTGCCGAACACCTCGTCGATCCCCATGACCTCGCCGGTGGAGCGCATCTCCGGGCCGAGGACGGTGTCGACGCCCTGCCCCTGCTCGTTGCGGAACCGGTCGAAGGGCAGCACGGCCTCCTTCACCGCGATCGGCGCGTCCAGCGGCAGCGAGCCGCCGTCGCCGGCCTCGGGCAGCAGGCCCTCCGCGCGCAGCTCGGCGATGGTGGCGCCCATCATCACGCGGGCGGCGGCCTTGGCGAGCGGCACGGCCGTCGCCTTGGAGACGAACGGCACGGTCCGGGACGCGCGCGGGTTGGCCTCCAGCACGTACAGGACGCCCGCCGACAGCGCGTACTGGACGTTCATCAGCCCCAGCACCCCGACGCCCTTGGCCAGCTCCTCCGTGGACGCGCGGATGCGGCGGATGTCGTCGTGCCCCAGCGTGATGGGCGGGAGCGCGCACGCGGAGTCGCCGGAGTGGATCCCGGCCTCCTCGATGTGCTCCATGACCCCGCCCAGGTACAGCTCCTCGCCGTCGTAGAGGGCGTCCACGTCGATCTCGATCGCCTCGTCCAGGAAGCGGTCGACCAGGACGGGGTGCTCAGGGCTCGCCTCCGTCGCGCGGGCCATGTACGACTCCAGCGTGACGTCGTCGTAGACGATCTCCATGCCGCGTCCGCCCAGCACGTACGAGGGGCGCACCAGGACGGGGTAGCCGATCTCGGCGGCGATCTCGCGGGCCTCGGCGTAGGACGAGGCGGTGCCGTGCTTGGGCGCGAGCAGCCCGGCCCGGTGCAGGACGCGCCCGAACGCGCCGCGCTCCTCGGCGAGGTGGATGCTCTCCGGCGAGGTGCCCACGATCGGCACGCCCGCGTCCTTGAGCTTCTGCGCGAGGCCCAGCGGCGTCTGCCCGCCGAGCTGGACGATGACGCCCGCGACCTCGCCCGAGCACTGCTCGGCGTACACGACCTCCAGGACGTCCTCCAGCGTGAGCGGCTCGAAGTAGAGCCGGTCGGAGGTGTCGTAGTCGGTCGAGACGGTCTCGGGGTTGCAGTTGACCATGACGGTCTCGTAGCCCGCCTCGGCGAGCGTGAACGAGGCGTGGACGCAGGAGTAGTCGAACTCCACGCCCTGCCCGATCCGGTTGGGCCCGCTGCCGAGGATGATCACCTTGGGCCTGGCGCCCGGGGGGACCTCGGTCTCCTCGTCGTAGGCCGAGTAGAGGTACGGGGTCCGCGCGGCGAACTCGGCGGCGCAGGTGTCGACGGTCAGGTACACCGGGCGGACGCCGAGCGCGTGCCGCAGCTCCCGCACGACCTCCTCCGAGAGGTTCCGCAGCTCGCCGATCTGCGCGTCGGAGAACCCGTGCCGCTTGGCGCGCAGCAGCTTGTCCCTGGTGAGCGCGTCGTCGGCGGTGCGGATCTCCTCGGCGGTCTCGTTGATCGCGGCGATCTGGTCGAGGAACCAGGGGTCGATGCCGGTCGCCTCGAACAGGTCCTGGACGCTCGCCCCGGCCCACAGCGCCCGCTGGACGTCGCGCAGCCGCCCGTCGTGCGGCCGGCTCGCGGACTCCACCAGCGCGGCGGCGTCGAGCCCGTCCGGGCCCGTCGCCCAGCTGAACGAGGAGCCCTTCTGCTCCAGCGACCGCAGCGCCTTCTGGAGCGCCTCGGTGAAGCAGCGCCCGATCGCCATGGCCTCCCCCACCGACTTCATGTGCGTGGTGAGCGTGCCGTCGGCGCCGGGGAACTTCTCGAACGCGAACCGGGGGACCTTGACCACGACGTAGTCGAGCGTGGGCTCGAACGAGGCGGGGGTCTCGCGGGTGATGTCGTTCGGGATCTCGTCCAGCGTGTACCCGATCGCGAGCTTGGCCGCGATCTTGGCGATCGGGAACCCGGTCGCCTTGGAGGCCAGCGCCGACGAGCGCGACACGCGCGGGTTCATCTCGATGACGATCATCCGGCCGGTGCCCGGGTTCACGGCGAACTGGATGTTGCAGCCGCCGGTGTCGACGCCGACCTCGCGGATCACCGCGATCGCGACGTCGCGCATGTTCTGGTACTCGCGGTCGGTCAGCGTCAGCGCGGGCGCGACCGTGATCGAGTCGCCGGTGTGCACGCCCATCGGGTCGAGGTTCTCGATCGAGCAGACGATCACCACGTTGTCGTGGCGGTCGCGCATGACCTCCAGCTCGTACTCCTTCCAGCCGAGGATCGACTCCTCCAGGAGCACCTCGCTGGTCGGGGACGCGTCGAGCCCGGCCCCGGCGATGCGGCGCAGGTCGTTCTCGTCGTGGGCGAACCCGGACCCGGCGCCGCCCATCGTGAACGAGGGGCGCACCACGACCGGGTAGCCGAGCTCGGCGGCGGCGGCCAGGCACTCCTCCATCGTGTGGCAGATCAGCGACCGGGCGGACTCGGCGTTCAGGCCGCGCTCGCGCGCGACCTTCGCGACGACCTCCTTGAACCGCTCGCGGTTCTCCCCGGCCTGGATCGCGTCCACGTCGGCGCCGATCAGCTCGACCCCGTACCGCTCCAGCACGCCGCTCTCGTACAGCGCGATCGCGGTGTTCAGGGCCGTCTGGCCGCCGAGCGTGGGCAGCAGCGCGTCCGGCCGCTCCTTCGCGATGATCTTCTCGACGACCTCGGGCGTGATCGGCTCGACGTAGGTGGCGTCGGCGAACTCGGGGTCGGTCATGATCGTGGCGGGGTTGCTGTTGACCAGCGTGACCCGCAGGCCCTCGGCCTTCAGCACCCGGCACGCCTGCGTGCCGGAGTAGTCGAACTCGCACGCCTGGCCGATCACGATCGGCCCGGAGCCGATCACCAGGACGGACGTCAGGTCTTCGCGGCGCGGCATTACCTCGACCCCTCCATGATCTCGCAGAAACGGTCGAAGAGCCCGGAGGCGTCGTGCGGGCCCGCCGCGGCCTCCGGGTGGTACTGGACGCTGAACGCGGGCCGCTCCAGGAGCCGCAGCCCCTCCACGCACCCGTCGTTGAGGTTCACGTGGCTGACCTCGGCGCGCCCGTAGGGGGTGTCGAACGGGCCGTCGGTCGGCGCGTCCACGGCGAACCCGTGGTTGTGGGCGGAGACGTCGACCCGTCCGGTCGCCTTGTCCTGGACGGGCTGGTTGATGCCCCGGTGCCCGAAGCGGAGCTTGTAGGTGCCGAGGCCGAGCGCGCGCCCGAAGATCTGGTTGCCGAAGCAGATGCCGAAGAACGGCCTGCCCGCGTCGAGGACGCCGCGCAGCGCGTCCACCGCGTACCCGGCGGCGGCCGGGTCGCCGGGGCCGTTGGAGAAGAACACCCCGTCGGGGGCGAGCGCGAGGATCTCCTCGGCGGTGCTGGAGGCCGGGAGGACGTGCACCTCGCACCCCCGCTCGGACATCCGGTACGGCGTCATCGCCTTGATGCCGAGGTCCACGGCCGCGACCGTGAAGCGCTTCTCACCCTGGGCCGCGACGACGTAGCGCTCGGCCGTCGAGACGTCGCGGGCGAGGTCGGCGCCGACCATCGGCGGCGCCTGCCGGACCCGCTCGACGAGGGCGTCCTCGCCCGGGGCGAGCGCCTCGCCGCCGCTGAAGATCGCGGCGCGCATCGCGCCCCGGTCGCGCAGGTGGCGGGTCAGCGCGCGGGTGCCGGGGATCGCGATCCCCACCACGCCCTGGTCGCGCAGCGCCGACCCGAGCGAGCCGGTGGCCCGCCAGTTCGAGGCCACGCGCGCGGGCTCGCGCACCACGTACCCGGCGACCTGGATGCGGCCGGACTCCGGGTCCTCGGCGTTGACGCCGGTGTTGCCGATGTGGGGGGAGGTCATCGCGACGATCTGCCGCGCGTAGGACGGGTCGGTCAGGGTCTCCTGGTAGCCGGTCATGCCGGTGTTGAAGACCATCTCGCCGAAGGTCTCGCCCTCGGCCCCGTAGGCCGTCCCCCGGAACACCCTGCCGTCTTCCAGAACCAGCAGAGCAGGGGTCATTGGAGCTTCCCTTCCAGGACGGTCGGCGTGCCGCGCAGGAACGTCGCGACGACCCGTCCGGGCAGCGCCAGCCCCGCGAACGGGGTGTTGCGGCTCTTGGAGGTCATCTCCGACGCGTCCACCGCGCGGCGCGGCGACGGGTCGTACAGCGTGATGTTGGCGGGCGATCCCGCCTCCAGCGGACGGCCCTGTCCGGAGAGGCGGCCGATGCGGGCGGGGCTCAGCGACATCCGCTCGGCGACCCCGGCCCAGTCGAGCAGCCCGGTCCCGACCATGGCCTCCTGGACGACGGGCAGCGCCGTCTCCAGGCCGATCATGCCCATCGCCGCCACGGCCCACTCGGTCTCCTTCGCCTCGACCGGGTGCGGGGCGTGGTCGGTGGCGACGCAGTCGATCGTCCCGTCGGCGAGCGCGGCGCGCAGCGCGGCGACGTCCTCGGCGGTGCGCAGCGGCGGGTTGACCTTGAAGATCGGGTCGTAGGTGCCGGCGCGGGTGTCGTCCAGCAGCAGGTGGTGCGGGGTGACCTCGGCGGTCACCGGGCAGCCCTTGCTCTTGGCCCAGCGGATGATCTCCACGGACCCGGCCGTGGAGACGTGGCAGACGTGCAGCCGCGACCCGACGTGCTGGGCGAGCAGCACGTCCCTGGCGATGATCGCCTCCTCGGCCACGGCGGGCCAGCCGCGCAGCCCGAGCGCGGCCGACATCTCGCCCTCGTTCATCTGCGCGCCCTCGGTGAGCCGGGGCTCCTGCGCGTGCTGGGCGACGACGCCGCCGAACGCCTTCACGTACTCCAGCGCCCGCCGCATGATCACCGCGTCGGACACGCAGTGCCCGTCGTCGGAGAACACCCGGACCCGCGCCGCCGAGTCGGCCATCGCGCCGAGTTCGGCGAGCTGCTCGCCCGCGATGCCGCGCGTCACGGCCCCGACGGGCTGGACATCGCAGTACCCGGCCTCGCGGCCGAGCCGCCACACCTGCTCGACCACGCCCGCCGTGTCGGCGACCGGGTCGGTGTTGGCCATCGCGTGGACGGAGGTGAACCCGCCCATCGCGGCGGCCTTCGTGCCGGACTCGACGGTCTCGGCGTCCTCGCGCCCCGGCTCGCGCAGGTGGGTGTGCAGGTCGACGAGCCCGGGCAGCGCGACCAGGCCGTCGGCGTCGACCGCCTGCGCGCCGCCGGCGTCGAGCCCGGTGCCGATCTCGGCGATCTGCCCGTTCCGGACGAGGATGTCGGCGGGCGCGCCGCCCAGGATGCGCGCGCCCCTGATCAGGTGGTTCATTCGGTGACCTCCGTGCCGATGGCGGGCTCGGAGCCTCCGAGCAGCAGGTAGAGCACGGCCATGCGGGCGCTGACGCCGTTGGCGACCTGCTCGACGATCGTGGACCGGACCGAGTCGGCGACCTCGGCGGCGATCTCCACGCCGCGGTTCATCGGCCCCGGGTGCATGACGATGGCGTGCTCGGGGAGCGCGGCCATGCGCTCGCCGTCCAGCCCGTACCGGCGGCTGTACTCGCGCACGGTCGGGAAGTAGGCGGCGTTCATCCGCTCCTGCTGGACGCGCAGCATCATGATGACGTCGCTCTTGGGCAGCACCGCGTCGAGGTCGTAGGACACCTGGCAGGGCCAGGTGTTGATCGCGACCGGCAGCAGCGTGGGCGGCGCGACCACGGTCACGTCGGCGCCGAGCGTCCCGAGCAGCAGCACGTTGGAGCGTGCCACCCGGCTGTGCAGGACGTCGCCGACGATCGTGACCCGGCGCCCCTCCAGGTCGCCGAGCCGCTTGCGCATCGTGAACGCGTCCAGCAGCGCCTGGGTGGGGTGCTCGTGGGTGCCGTCCCCGGCGTTGACCACGCTGCCCTGGACCCAGCCCGCGAGCCGGTGCGGCGCGCCCGAGGCGCCGTGCCGGACGACGACGCCGTCGGCGCCCATCGCCTCCAGCGTCAGCGCGGTGTCCTTCAGGCTCTCGCCCTTGGACACGCTCGACCCCTTCGCCGAGAAGTTGATCACATCGGCGGACAGCCGCTTGGCGGCCGCCTCGAAGGAGATCCGGGTGCGGGTGGAGTCCTCGAAGAACAGGTTGACGACCGTCCGGCCGCGCAGCGTCGGCAGCTTCTTGATCGAGCGGCCCGCGACCTTCTCCAGCTCCTCGGCCGTGTCGAGGACGAGCAGCGCGTCCTCGCGCGTCAGGTCGGCCGCCGAGATCAGATGGCGCTTCACCGGTCACCCCCCGCCGGACCGAGCAGCACCGCGTCGCGTCCGTCGTTCTCGCCCAGCAGGACCCGCACGGTCTCCCGCATCGAGGTGGGCAGGTTCTTGCCGACGTAGTCCGCGCGGATCGGCAGCTGGCGGTGCCCGCGGTCGACCAGCACCGCGAGCTGGACGGCGCGGGGCCGCCCGAGGTCGTTGAGGGCGTCGAGCGCGGCGCGCACCGTCCGGCCGGAGAACAGCACGTCGTCGACGAGGACGACCACGCGGTCGTCGACGCCGTCCTGGGGGACCTCCGTGCGGCCCAGAGCGCGCGCGGGACGCATCCGGAGATCGTCCCGGTACATCGTCACGTCCAGGGACCCCCAGGGCACCGGGCGGCCCTCCACGTCCCCGAGGAGGCCCGCCAGCCGCTCGGCCAGCGTCACCCCGCGGGTCTGGATGCCGAGGAGCAGGACGTCGTGCCCGCCCTTGGTGCGTTCGAGGATCTCGTGCGCGATGCGGGTCAGCGCGCGCCGGATGTCCGGTCCCTCCAGAACGGCCTTGGGCCGGGGGTCACCGTCCGCCACGCGCGCCGCCGCCGGCTCGTCCGGCCGGGAGGCAGCATTCACCACCGAAACCTCCTTTCCCGCCTCACAGGACGGGGCTTAAAGGACGCCTTGTCCCCCACACCGTAGCAGCCGGTACCCACGGGTCCGCATCGGACCGGTCCACGTCTTGCCTGGTGAGAGGGGTCACACTCGAACGCGCGCGGAGCGGCCCGCGGCCCCGGCGCGGCGCCCGCGGGGCCGGGCCCGCCGGGCTTCCGGCCGATCCGGACGACCCCCAGCGAGACCTACTGATTCGACCGCTTTTTTCCAATCAGCTTGACCTGAGGCCGTCCCCGTTTTACCGTCACTGTCCGTAACCATCCCCGGAGGTGGATTCCCGGAGCGATCAGCGCGCCGGGTTCCCCGCCTCCGCCCCGGCGTCCCGCCGGGGGCAAACGACGACGAAAGTGAGCCTGGGGGGCCGACAATGCCGTCTGAATACGCTAAGGCTCTCGGCGCGCGCCTGCGCGCCATCCGCACACAGCAGGGCCTGTCCCTGCACGGTGTGGAGGAGAAGTCCCGCGGCCGCTGGAAGGCCGTCGTCGTGGGTTCGTACGAGCGGGGCGACCGCGCCGTCACCGTTCAGAAGCTGGCCGAGCTCGCCGATTTCTACGGCGTGCCGGTTTCCGAGTTGCTGCCCGGCGGAGCCGCGCCGAGCCCGCTCGGGCCTACACCCAAGCTCGTGATCGACCTCGAGCGGTTGCAGCAGCTTCCGAAAGACAAGGCCGGTCCTCTCGCCCGCTACGCCGCGACGATCCAGAGCCAGCGGGGCGACTACAACGGAAAGGTTTTGTCCATCCGCCAGGAAGACCTGCGTTCACTCGCGGTCATCTACGACAAGTCCCCGAACGAGCTCACGGAAGAGCTCATCACGTGGGGCGTCCTCGACCCGGAGGCGCGGCGCGCCGTCGAGTCGTTCTAACCCCTAGCACCACCTAATTCTGGCACCACCGAAACGGGGGCCCGGCCGACGCCGGGCCCCCGTTCCGCGTCCCGGCCCGAATTCCGTTGCGGCGGGCGCCGGCGCCCGCCCGCATGCGGGCCGACGCCGGCCGGACGCGGCGCAGGGCGCGAAACGGGTGCCCGCCGCGGGAGGCGTCCCGGCTCTGAGGGGGCGCGTCGAAGCTCTGAGGGGGCGCGTCGAAGACCGGGGCCGTGCTCCAGCGGCGGCCCCGGTCTTCGGGCGCGGCCGTCCCCTGGGGAGGTCTACGGGACGGCCCGGGAGTGGTCCAGGGGGTCGGCGGGGTCGGTCGGCGGGCCCGTCAGCGAGGTCGGCTCGCCTCGGAGCCCGTCGGCGGGGTCAGCTCGCCTCGGGGATCGGCAAGGTGGGCTGGCTGGTCACGCCGAGGGTGTCCTCGACGAGGGTGACGAAGACCTCGGCGTCGTGCAGCAGCTCCTCGGCCTCGCGCGGCGTCACCGCGCGCGGCAGGCCCGCCTCGGCGGCGGCGCGCTTGTCGGCGCCGGCGGCGAAGAACGCGGCCCACTCGCGCAGCGCGGGCTCGGCCTCGGGCAGCAGCACCCAGACGCTGCGGGGGCGCCCCCGCCGGTGGGTCTCCAGCGGTTCCTTGGACGCCAGCACCGCGGCGGCGGCGCGCAGCGCGGCCAGGTGGGCGCAGACGTAGCGGACGGCGGGCGAGGTGGCCTCGGCCGCCTCGGCGAGGCCCATGCGGGCGGCGTGGAGCTGGCCGACCGCCGTGTGCGCCGGACGCGGCGCGGGCTTCGGCCGCGAGCGCGGGCCCGGCGGGCCGAACTGCGCGGCGGAATGAACTCCGCGGGCGGTCGTCGTTTCGGACATGACTGCCTCCTTCCGGGGCTCGGGCCGGCCGGGCGGAGAGCTTCCCCTCACTCCGCCCGGCCGTCCGTCCCGCCCGGGGGCATCGCGCTGCCGCCGGGCGGGGACGTCGCCCTGGCGCGGGCCGCGAGTCCCGCGCCACGTCGAACATAAGTTCGACGCACTCACAGTAAAGCGTTCCCGGGGCGATTCGTCAACGTGTTCGAACGGGTGGCGCTTCCCACAGGTCAGCGGGTTACACGAACCACCTGACCACCCGTCATCCCAGGCGTCGGACGTGCACGGCCACACCCGTCCCGACCAGGCTCGGGAAGTACTCCGCGATGTGCATGGGCAGCCGGACGCAGCCGTGCGAGGCCGGGTACCGGGGCACGTCGAGGGCCCCGTGGAAGGCGATGCCGCCGTTGAAGTAGACGGGGTTGTAGAGCCGTCCGAGGGGCGAGACCTCCCAGCCCTTGGCGCGGCGGCCCGTCCGGAAGTCGCCGGTGCCCGTCGTGGCGTAGCGGCAGCGGGCGACGGTGGCGCCCCGGTCCTTGGCGCAGTAGTACTCCCCCGAGCCGGACGACACGTGCGTGATGAGCCGGGGCCTGCCGTCCCTGTAGAGGACGAGGTACTGGCGGCGCAGGTCCACGTCGACCCGGTCGGCCTCGTGGCGCCTGGCCATCGGGCGGGGCTCACGGGGGCGGTCCAGCGCCTTCCAGAAGGGCGCGCCCAGCGTCCCGGACTGCTTGAGCCGGTTGACGGCCTGGAACGCCCACACGGCGAGCTGGGTGGACGTCCCGTACTCCCCGTCCACCACGCCCGGGTCGTAGTGCAGGCCCTTCAGGCGGCGCTGGAGCTCCCGGACGTCGGCCCCCTCCGCTCCGGGCCTGAGTTTGCGGTCCCCGGCCCGGAGCGGGGGCGCTGGCCTGGACGGCGACGGCTTGGGCGTGGCCCTGGCCCTCGGCTTGCGGACGGGCTCCCGCTTGGGCTTGTGCTTGGGCCGGTCAGCCGACGGCTTGTGGGGCTGCGAGGAGCGCCCCGCGTCGGCGGGGGCCGCCTCGCCCGCCGTCTTGCACCCCGCCAGCAGGACGATCGGGATCAGCAACGCCGCGCTTTTCCGCATGCCCATGGTCTCCTCCGCCTCACCGCTGACCTTAAAGTGCTTCCCATGCACGCAAATGCCGAACGTGTCGCACGGGCCCTGGAGGCGCAAGGGGCGACGGGGAAGATCGTGGAGCTGCCCGACTCGGCCCGGACGGCGCAGGCCGCCGCCGACCAGCTCGGATGCGAGGTCGGCGCGATCGCCAACAGCCTGGTGTTCGACGCCGACGGGGCGCCGCTGCTGGTGCTGACCAGCGGCGCGCACCGGGTCGACACGGCGCGGGTCGCGGCGCTGGTGGGCGCGGAGGCGGTGCGCCGGGCGACGCCGGAGTTCGTCCGGGACGCGACGGGCCAGCCCATCGGGGGTGTCGCCCCGCTGGGCCACCCCGCGCCGATCCGCACGCTCGTGGACGTCTGGCTGGACAAGTACGACGAGGTCTGGGCGGCCGGCGGGCACCCGCACACCGTGTTCCCCACCTCGTACGAGGAACTGCTGAAAATCACCGGGGGCACCCCGGCGGAGGTGGGCTGAGATGGGCGACGACGCGCAGGGTGACGCGCGGGGTACGGAACTGTGGCACAACCCGCGCTGCTCCAAGAGCCGCGCCGCGAAGGCCGCGCTGGACGAGGCGGGCGTCCCCTACACCGAGCGCCGCTACCTCGACGAGCCGCCCACGGCGGCGGAGCTGGACGCGGCGCTGACCAGGATCGGCGCCGAGCCCTGGGACGTCGCGCGGCTCAACGAGCCCGTCGCCAAGGAGCTCGGCCTGCGGTCCCTGGAGCACGACCGGGCGCGCTGGATCGAGATCATGGTGGCGAACCCGGTGCTGATCCAGCGGCCGATCGTCCTGACCCGGGCGGTGGCGGTGGTGGCGCGCGACGGGGAATCGCTGCGCCGGGCCCTCGACAGCCGGTGACCCTGATGTGATTCTGGTGGCCAGGATGTGATCCTGGGGGACCGAGCAACGACGATCGGTGACCAACCGGAGGGGCGATGACCGCGCAGATGCGCTCCGGCCCGGCGGCGCGCGACCCGGAGTTCCGGGGGATCGACCCGCCCGCGCTCGACCGGGTGATCCGCCAGCTCCAGGACGCGCAGAACGCGATCCAGGGCTGGCTGAACGGGCACCGCCCCCCGCCGGGGGTGCCCGCGACCGGGTACCGGCAGGCCGACCAGGTCGCGCTGTGGGCCGCCGACCAGCTCGGCATGCTGACCCGCCGCTACAACTACGCGATCACGCACCCGGACGGCGGCGGCGTCGACGTCCCGCCCGTCCGCGCGCCGAGCCCGAAGCCGAGCCCCGGCGGGAACCCGGGCGCGGGCGGCGGCGTGCAGCCCGGCAGGCCGGGCGCGACCGCGCCGCGCACGCCCTCGCCCGGCACGCCGGGTACGCCGGGGCGGCGCCATCCGGTGCGCCCGCCGAGGCACACCGCGCCGCCGACCTCGCGGGGCGCGGGCGACCTCGGCAACTTCCCGACCCGGCAGGCGGCGGCGCGGGCCGCGCGGGCCGACGCGCTGGCCGTGGCCGCCGCCGTCCGCGACGGCGACCCCGTGCCGGACGGCGTGTGGAAGCACCTGCGGGCCAACGCCGACGACCCCGACTACACCGAGGCGCTGTACGAGCGGCTCGGCCCCGCCTCCGCGGCGGCCCTGGTGAAGGCCGCCCACGGCGACGCGGCGCGGCTGGAGGCCCTGCGGCAGTCGCTCGGCACCTCCAGCCACCACCTGGCGATGGACGCGGCGTGGCTGCGCGCGTTCCTCGCCGAGGCCGACCGGGAGGGCGTGCGGCCGGTCGCCGTCCAGGTGCTCACCGGCGCCGATCTGAGCCCCCGGGCCCGCGACGCGCTCGCCGGGCTGCACCAGAAGGCGGGTGGCTGAGCGTGTCCTCCCCCTCGTCCGCCCCGCCGCCCCCCGGGAGCCTGCCGCCGCCGATCGAGGCCGCGGCGGCGGTGGGCCTGCCGCCGACCGAGCGCCCGAACCCCGAGTACGGGCAGCTGTACCAGGCGTACGCGGACGCCTACGGCAGCATCGACCGGCTCCGGCGGGCGCTCGACGCCTCCGCCCGCACGCTCGGCTCGACCGACGCCTGGCTCGGCCCGGAGGCGCGCCAGTGGGGCGGGCAGCTCGACGCCAACCGGAACGCGCTGCGCAAGGCGGCCGACCGCATCCTGTGGGACATCTACGACCGGCTCAACGCGACCCAGCGCACCATCGCCAAGCTCTGATCCCCCTCCCCCCCGGGCCGCCTCCGTCACCGCGCCCGCGGCCGCGCCGGATCACCGTTCCCGGAGCGGGTGGGCGGGCGGGACGTCTACTCTCTGTCTGGTGAGGGACGTCCGGTGAGGGATCCGAAGCTGCGCGAGATCGACGAGCGCGCCTTCCTGCGCCGGCTCGGCCCGATGCTGGAGGTGTACGCCGCGACGATGGCGCCGCCCGCCGAGCAGCTCCCCGGCCGCCACACGATCATGGAGCGGCACGCGGCCTACCCCGGGTTCCGCGCGTTCGTCGCGGAGCGGCGCGGGCCGCTGCCCGGCCTGGCCGGGCCGGTGCAGGGGTTCGCCTACGGGTTCCACGGCTCGCGCGGGCAGTGGTGGCACGACATCGTCCACCAGGCGCTCGCCGCGCGGGAGGGGCCCGAGCACGCGGACGCCTGGATGGACGACCCGTTCGAGGTGGCGGAGCTGCACGTCCACCCGGCGGCGCAGGGCAAGGGCCTCGGCCGGGGGCTGCTGACCGCGCTGTGCGAGGGCAGGCCGGAGCGGACGGTGGTGCTGTCCACGCTGGACCTGCGGTCCGCCACCCCGGCCCAACGCCTCTACCGGTCGGTGGGGATGGTCGACCTGCTGACGGGGTTCGAGTTCCCCGGCGGCGGGCCGCTCTACGCGGTCATGGGCGGGACACTGCCCCTGGCGCCGTACCCGTCGGCCTCCAGCAGCCCGTAGACCTCGCGGGTCGCCGTCGACTTGTTGAAGGTGATGAAGTGGATGCCGGGCACGCCCTGGTCGAGCAGGTCGCGGCACAGCTGCGCCGCGTGCTCGATGCCGAGGCGCCGGACGGCCTCCGGGTCGTCGGCGACGGCCTCGAACCGGGCGCGCACGTCCGCGGGGAAGGGCGCCCCCGAGAGCTGCTCGGACCGGTCGATCGTGCTGATCTGGGTGACCGGCATGATGCCCGGGATGATCGGCACGTCGCAGCCCGCGGCGTCGACGCGGTCGCGCAGGCGCAGGAAGTCGTCCGCGCGGAAGAACATCTGGGTGATCGCGTAGTCGGCGCCGGCGCGGCACTTGGCGACGAAGTGCCGGGTGTCGCTCTCGATGTCGGGCGAGCGCGGGTGCTTGTAGGGGAACGCGGCGACGCCGACGCTGAAGTCGCCGTAGGAGCGGATCATCCGGACGAGGTCGGCGGCGTACTCGACGCCGTCGGGGTGCTTGACCCACTCCCCCATCGGGTCGCCGGGCGGGTCGCCGCGCACGGCGAGGATGTTGCGCACGCCGACCGCCGCGAACCGGCCGATGAGCTGGCGCAGCTCCGCCTGCGAGTGGTCGACGGCGGTGAAGTGCGCGACGGGCGTGAGCGTGGTGTCGGTCGCGATCCGCTCGACGATGTCGACGGTCTTGTCGCGGGTGCCGCCGCCCGCGCCGTAGGTCACCGAGACGAACGACGGGTGGAGGGGCTCCAGCTCGCGGATCGTCCGCCACAGGTTCCGCGCGCCCTTCTCGGTCTTGGGCGGGAAGAACTCGAAGGAGAAGGACCTGCCCGAGGCCAGGAGTTCTCGGACGGTCGGGGGCCGGTCTGGGCGCAGGCGTCGCATCACCCCAGAGTACAGAAGCGGCCTTGAGCCGAAGGTGAACGGCGGACGGGCCCGGGTGGAGTGATCCCTCCCACCTCGCGCCATCCGGTATGCACCTTAAATAGCTAGAACTGGGCATTTATCCCGTTATGACGTACGAGCGGCCACCGACTCCTGGATACGATCTCGGCATGTCATCGAGCCCCATCCGCAAGGAGGTCGACGGGGCGCTGCTGGCCTTCGTCGCCCGGCAGCGTCCGAACCTGCTGGCGATCAGCGACGAGCTGGCCCCGCTGATGGCCGCGCTGGACGCGCTGCTCGCGGAGGGCAAGCGGCTGCGGCCGGCGTTCTGCTACTGGGGCTGGCGCGCGGCGGGCGCCGTGGAGGAGGACCTCGACGGGCCGCCCGGCGAGCGGCTGCACGAGGGGATCGTCAACGCGGCGGCGTCGCTGGAGCTGCTCCAGGCGAGCGCGCTGATCCACGACGACGTGATGGACTCCAGCGACACCCGCCGCGGGCAGCCCTCGATGCACCGCAGGTTCGAGGCGCTGCACCGCGCGCAGGGCTGGCCGGGCCCCGCGCGGGCGTTCGGCGAGGGCACCGCGATCCTGCTCGGCGACCTGTGCCTCGCCTGGTCGGGCGAGATGTTCGAGACGTGCGGGCTGGACGAGGAGCGCCGCCGCCGGGGCCGCGCCGTCTACGACCTGATGCGCACCGAGGTCATGTGCGGCCAGTACCTGGACATGCTGGAGGGCACCCGGGGCGAGGCCGCCGTCGACACGGCGCTGCGCGTGGTGGAGTTCAAGAGCGCCAAGTACACGATCGAGCGGCCGCTGCACCTCGGCGCCGCGCTCGCCGGGGGCGCCCCGGAGGTGTCGGCCGCCCTCACCGGCTACGGCGTCCCGCTCGGCATCGCCTTCCAGCTCCGCGACGACGTGCTCGGCGTGTTCGGCGACCCGGCCGAGACCGGCAAGCCCGCGGGCGACGACCTGCGCGAGGGCAAGCGCACCGTCCTGGTCGCGCTGACCCTCGAACGCGCCACGCCCGCGCAGGCGGCGGCGCTCCAGCGGCGCCTCGGCGACCCCGGCCTCGACCGGCCGGGCGTGGACGAGCTGCGCCAGATCATCACCGACACCGGGGGGCTCGCGGCCTGCGAGGCGATGATCGCCCGCTACACCGGCGACGCCGAGCGCGTACTGGCGGCCGCGCCCGTCCCGGAGGAGGCCCGCGCCGCGCTGAACGCCCTCGCCGTCGCCGCGACCGCGCGCCGCACCTGACCGCGCGGCGCGCTCCGGGGACCCGAAGATCGGGGTTCCCCTGCCGACTCCCGTGATGACGCGGTACAAATGAGGAAATCTTCGTCCGTCCCCGCCGAGTCGGAGTCCGCCGTGCCGCACGACACCTCCCGCGGGAGGGCGAACCCCCATCACCCGCGTCCCGCCGCCCGATCCGCCGGCGGCGCCCCGCCGCGCGCCGGTCAGCCGCGCGGCGGCAAGCCCCGCGCCGCGGAGCCGCACCCCCGCGCGGCCAGGCCCGCGCGGCCCCGGCACCCCGGTTCGCCGCTCTGGGCGGGCGACCCGGGCTCCCTCGGCGGCTACACGCTGCTCGGGCGGCTCGGCGAGGGCGGCCAGGGCGTCGTCTACCTCGGCGAGGACGGGGACGGCGCGCTCGTCACCGTCAAGCTGCTGCGCGGCGGCGTCGCGGCCGGGCAGCGCGCCCGGGGCCGCTTCGTCAAGGAGGCGGACGCGGCGCGCCGGGTCGAGGGCCGCCACACCGCCCGCGTGCTGGACGCCGACGTCACCGGCGACCGCCCCTACATCGTCAGCGAGTACGTCGAGGGGCCCTCGCTCCAGCAGGTCGTCGAGGACCGGGGCCCGCTGCCCGCGCCCCGGCTCCACAAGATCGCCCTGCGCACGGCGGGCGCGCTCGCCGCGATCCACCGCGCCGAGATCGTGCACCGCGACTTCAAGCCCGGCAACGTCCTGCTCGGCCCGGACGGCGCCAAGGTGATCGACTTCGGGATCGCGCGCACCGCCGACGCGACCCCGGTGACCACGGGCCCGGTCGGCACCCCCGCCTACATGGCGCCCGAGCAGATCGAGGACGAGCCGGTCGGCTCGCCCGCGGACGTGTTCGCCTGGGGCGCGACGCTGGTGTTCGCCGCGACCGGGCGCCCGCCGTTCGGCACCGGGCCGAGCGCCGCCGTCATGCGGCGCGTGACCTCCCGGCCGCCGGACCTCGGCGAGCTGGAGGGCCCGCTGCGCGAGCTGACGGCGCGCTGCCTGGACAAGAACCCCGCCGCGCGGCCGACCGCGCGGCAGCTCGTCCGCGCGCTGCGGGACGGGCAGGCGCCCGCGGCCAAGCCGCGCCCCAAGCGCATCCCCCGCTACCGGTGGCGGATGATGGTCGCGCTCGCGGTCGTGGTCACCGCCGGCTTCGCGCTCGGCGTGCTGTTCTAGGTCACCAGTGCGGCGGCCGCTCCTCCAGCAGGCGGTCGTCGTCGCTCACGCCGCCGCGCCACTCGCCCCACCCGGTGTCGGTGTCGTCGGACGTCTGGTCGGGCAGCACGTCCAGGTCGTCGTCGTCCAGGTGCACGAGCCTGTCGTCGTCGGGTCCCATGATCCCATTGTCGGTCATCCGGGCCGCTGCCCCGGCCGCGCGCGGGCGAACGGCACCCGACGAGCGGGCATCGGCCGGGTGGGCGCCAAGCGGACGGAACCTGAACGGAAGGCGGTCAGGCGGGCGGGAGGCGGTCGGCGAACGCGGCGGCGGCCGCGCCCGGGTCGTCCGCCTCGGTGATCGCCCGAACGACCACGACGCGGCGCGCCCCCGCCGCGAGGACCTCGTCGAGGTTGCCGAGGTCGATGCCGCCGATCGCGAACCACGGACGGCTCCCGCGCCGCCCGGCGACCCGCTCCAGAAGCTCGGGGCCGGGCGCGGCGCGCCCCGGCTTGGTGGGCGTGGGCCAGACCGGCCCCGCGCAGAAGTAGTCGACGCCCGCCTGCGCCGCCGCCGCGCCCGCCTGCCCGTCCGAGTGCGTCGAGCGGCCGATCAGGACGTCCTCGCCGATGATCGCGCGGGCGGCCGGCACGGGCAGGTCGTCCTGCCCGAGGTGCAGGACGTCGGCCCCGGCGGCGCGCGCGACGTCCGCCCGGTCGTTCACCGCCATCAGCGCGCCGTGCCGGTCGCACGCGGCGCGGAACACCTCCAGGTACTCCAGCTCCTGCCGGGCCTCCAGGCCCTTCTGGCGGAGCTGGACGAGGTCGACGCCGCCCGCGAGCACCGCGTCCAGGAACTCGGGCAGGTCGCCCTGCCGCTCCCGCGCGTCCGTGCAGAGGTAGAGGCGGGCGCGGGAGAGCCGGGCGCGGAGCGCGACGCCCTGCTCGGTGGGCATGTGCGCGGAGACGGTGCTGGCCACGGTGTCGGACGGTTCCTTCCGGAGACGGATCGCGGGGGCACGCGGCGGCGCCGCGGCACCGCGCGTGACCCCGCAATCGTGTCACGTGTGTTCGCCGGGCCCTCGGTCCGGCCCGTCCGCCCGCCCCGCCCTAGAAGGCGAGGGCCTGGGCGCGGCGGCGCACCTCGGTGCCCCGGTTCTCGCTCAGCGCCTCGACGGGCGTGCCCGGCAGCGTGTCGTCGGCGGTGAACAGCCAGCGGACCGTCTCCACCTCGTCGAAGCCCGCGTCCGACAGGAGCGTCAGCGTCCCGGCCAGGCCCTTGATGACCTGGCCGTCCTTGAGGAACGCGGCGGGCACCATCGGCTCGCCGGCGCGCCGGATCGCCAGGAGCCGGCGCTCGCTGATGAGCTGCTTGATCCGGTTGGTCTTGATGCCGAGGCGGTCGGCGGTCTCCCTGAGGGAGAGCCACTCCCCGGCCAGGGCGTCGGTGCGGGGGTCGAGTGCGCTGTCAACGGTCGCGTGCATCTGCGTCACGCCCCCTGCCTACCACGCCTTCGGAAGACTCAAACCCGTTCGGCGCCCGTTCGCGCAGGTCAGTGTCCGCTACGCGCGAACAGCCTGCCGGACGGGCACGCCCGGATCGGCCAGCGCGGCGGGGTCGACGGGGGTCCCGGCGGCGATCACCCGCCTGGCCTGCACGAGGTCGCGGGGGCGGCCGACGGCGAGGATCGCGTCGAGCCGGTCGCCGGTGAGCCAGGCGACCGCCCACGCCGCCTCCGCCGGGTCGCCCCGGCGGACGAGCCGCTCGGACGCCCCGTGCACCCCCGCGTACTGGACCATCCGGCCGAACTGCTCCGACCAGAAGTAGGGGACGGCGTCGTACGCCGCGTCCCGGCCGAGGAGCGCGGCGGCGGCCACGGCGGGCGCGTTCAGGGCGGTGTCCCAGTGCTCGACGAGCAGCCGCCGCCCGTACCGGGCGGACCACCAGGCGGCGCAGTCCCCCACCGCCACCACGTCGGGACGCGGCGCCCCGTCCGCCCCGGTGGCGCGGAACGAGGCGTCGGTGACGACCCCGCGCTCCAGCAGCAGCCCGGATCCCTCAAGCCAGCCCAGGACGGGCCGGACGCCGACGCCGACGACCACCTCGTCGGCGTCGATCCGCTCGCCGCCCGCCAGGGCGAGGCCGCCGTCCTCGACCGCCGCGACCTTGACGCCGGTGCGCAGCCCGACGCCCGCCTCGGCGTACCAGCGCGCGGTCAGCGCGCCGACCTCGGGCCCGAGCGCGGACACGAGCGGGGCCTCCGCAGCCTCGACCACGGTGACCGCGCAGCCCTTGGCGGCGGCGGCCGTCGCGACCTCCGCGCCGATCCAGCCCGCGCCGACGATCGCGAGCCGGGTGCCGGGGACGAGGGCGGCGCGCAGGTCCAGGGCGTCCTCGACGGTGCGCAGCACGCGCTGGCGCCCGCCACCCGGCAGCGTCACCGGCGCGGCGCCGGTGGCGATCACGAGCCCGTCGAAGCGCAGCTCGCCCGCTGTGGAGGCGAGCGCGCCGCCCGCGCCCGGCGCGTCCAGCCGCAGGCCGGTGGCGCGCTCGCCGAGCAGGACCTCGCAGCGCAGCGCGTCCCAGTCGGCCTCCAGCGTGGTGTCGTCGGCGGCGCCCGCGAGGACGTCCTTCGACAGCGGCGGGCGGTCGTAGGGCAGGTGCCGCTCGGCGGATACGAGGGTGATCGCGCCCGTGTGGCCGCCCTCGCGCAGCCCCTGTACCGCCCGCAGTCCCGCCAGCCCGCCGCCGACGACGATCACGCTGTCCATGGCCGTCCACCCTAGCCGGGGGCCCTCCGGACACAGTGATCGGTATCCGGACATCGGCGCATATCGCCAGGGGTCGTATGGTGGAGGGCGAGAGCGCGGGAGTCCGGTGCGACCGGGCTGAGAGGGCGGCTGAACGGGCCGCCGACCGCTACGACCTGATCCGGATCATGCCGGCGAAGGGAGCGCGCATGGAGATCGTCATCCTCGGCGCCGGAATCATCGGCCTCGCCACCGCCTGGCGGGCCGCCGCGGGCGGCGCCGCCGTCACGCTCGTCGACCCGGCGCCCATGAGCGGGGCGACCTCGGTCGCGGCGGGCATGCTGACCCCGGTCAGCGAGCTGACCTACGGCGAGGAGCCGCTGCTGCGGCTCGGCCTGGCCTCCCGCGACCGCTACGGCGCGTTCGTCGCCGAGCTGGAGGAGCGGACCGGGCTCGACGTCGCCCACCGCACCGACGGGATCCTGGAGGTCGCGTTCGACTCCGGCGACCTGAACCACCTGGACGACCTCCGCCGCTTCCAGGGGAGCCTCGGCATCCCGACCGAGGCGCTGACCGGCCGCGAGTGCCGCCGGCACGAGCCGATGCTGGCACCCGGCGTGCGCGGCGGCCTGCTCGCCCCCGAGGACGGCTCGATCGACCCGCGCCGCCTCGCCCCCGCCCTGCTGGCGGCGGCCGAGGGCCTGGGCGCGCGGCTCGTCCGGCGGCGGGCGGCGGGAGTCCTGGTCGAGCGCGACCGGGCCGCCGGCGTCCGCCTCGACGACGGGACGGAGATCCGCGCCGACCGCGTGCTGCTCGCCGCCGGCTCCTGGTCCGGCGACCTGGAGGGGCTGCCGGCGGGGGTGGTCCCGCCCGTCCGCCCGGTGAAGGGCCAGGTCATCCGGCTGCGGACGGCGGTGCCGTTCCTGCGCCGCTCCACCCGCGCGCTGGTGCGCGGCTCGTCGGTCTACCTCGTGCCGCGCGCGGACGGCGAGATCGTCGTCGGCGCGACCCAGGAGGAGCTGGGCTTCGACACGCGGGTCACCGCGGGCGGCGTGTGGGAGCTGCTGCGCGACGCCCACGAGCTGCTCCCGGGCATCACCGAGCTGGAGTTCGCCGAGGTCTCGGCGGGGCTGCGGCCCGGCTCGCCCGACAACGCGCCGGTGATGGGCCCGTCGGCGCTGCCCGGCCTGTTCCTCGGCACCGGCCACTTCCGCAACGGCATCCTGCTCGCCCCGGTCAGCGCCGACATCCTGGCCGCGATGCTGCTGGACGGGCCCGTCCCCGCCGAGGCCGCCCCCTTCACCCCCGACCGCTTCTCCCCCGAGGTGCACCGATGAAGGTCATCGTCAACGGCGAGCCGCGCGAGGTGCCGGAGGGCACCAGCGTCGCGCAGGCCGTCGCCACCGTCTCCGCTGCCGGGTCCGGCGTCGCCGCCGCGCTCAACGACGAGGTCGTCCGCCGGTCGGCGTGGGACGACACGCCGCTGCGCGAGGCCGACCGCCTCGAAGTGCTCACCGCCGTCCAGGGAGGCTGACATGACCGTCCAGAACGAGACCGACCCGCTGGAGATCGCGGGCGAGAGGCTCGACTCCCGGCTCATCATGGGCACCGGCGGCGCGCCCAGCATGGCGGTGCTGCGCGAGGCGCTCGTCGCGTCCGGGACGGAGCTGACCACGGTCGCGATGCGGCGGGTCGACCCGTCCGCGCGGGGCTCGGTGCTGGACGTGCTGCGCGAGTGCGGCGTCCGGGTGCTGCCGAACACGGCGGGCTGCTTCACGGCGGGCGAGGCCGTGCTGACCGCCAAGCTCGCGCGCGAGGCGCTCGGCACCGACTGGGTCAAGCTGGAGGTGATCGCCGACGAGCGGACGCTGCTGCCCGACCCGATCGAGCTGGTCGAGGCCGCCGAGCAGCTCGTCGACGACGGCTTCACCGTGCTGCCCTACACCAGCGACGACCCCGTCCTCGCGCGGCGGCTGGAGCGGATCGGATGCGCGGCGGTGATGCCGCTCGGCTCCCCGATCGGCTCGGGGCTCGGCATCCGCAACCCGCACAACATCGCGCTGATCGTCGAGCAGGCCGGGGTCCCGGTGATCCTGGACGCGGGGATCGGCACCGCCAGCGACGCCGCCCTCGCCATGGAGCTGGGCTGCGACGCCGTCCTCCTCGCCACCGCCGTGACCCGCGCCCAGTCCCCCGCGCGGATGGCCGCCGCGATGCGGCACGCCGTCGAGGCCGGACGCCTCGCCCGGCAGGCGGGACGCATCCCGAGGCGCCACCACGCCCAGGCGTCCTCCCCCTTCGAGGGCCTCGCCACCTGATGTAGAGATCCTTAAAGATCGCCTGTAGCAGGATTCGCTGGACCCGCACGTCAACCGCACCGAGACTGGATCTATCCCCCCGAACCCCCCTGTCCCGCAACCATGCGCGACTTTTCGGTGTTGATGGAAGCATTCCAGACCTAAGGTGCGTGACATGGAAGAAGGGAACGTTCCCGCCCCGGCGCGCGTCGACCGGCTCGCGGTGGCCGCCGCGACCGTGACCGTCGTCCTGTGGGCGTCGGCCTTCGTCGCGATCCGCAGCGCCGGGGAGGACTACAGCCCCGGCGCCCTCGCGCTCGGCCGCATGCTCTCCGGGGCGCTCGTCCTCGGCGCGATCTGCCTCGTCCGCCGGGAGGGCCTGCCCTCCCGGGCCGCCTGGCCCGGCATCGCCACCGCCGGGGTGCTGTGGTTCGGCGCCTACATGATCGCGCTGAACTGGGGTGAGCGGCTCGTGGACGCGGGCACCGCCGCGCTCGTCGTCAACATCGGGCCGATCCTCATCGCGCTCCTCGGCGGCTGGCTGCTGAAGGAGGGCTTCGCGCCCCGGCTCCTGGCGGGCATGGCGGTCTCGTTCGCGGGCGCCGCCGTCGTCGGGCTGTCGATGTCGGACGAGGGCGGATCCTCGGTCGGCGGCGTCCTGCTGTGCCTGGCCGCCGCCGTCACCTACGCCGCGGGGGTCGTCACCCAGAAGCCCACGCTCAGGCACGCCACGCCGTTGCAGTTCACCACGTTCTCCTGCGCGATCGGCGCCCTCGCCTGCCTGCCGTTCGCCGGGCAGCTCGCCGGAGAGGCCGCCGACGCCTCCACCGGCGCGACGCTCAACGTGCTCTACCTGGGCGTCTTCCCGACCGCGCTGGCGTTCACGACCTGGGGGTACGCGCTGGCCCGCACGTCCGCGGGGAAGATGGGCGCCACCACCTACGCCGCGCCCGCGCTGGTCGTCCTGATGTCGTGGCTGTTCCTGGGCGAGGTCCCCGGGCTGCTCACGCTCGCGGGCGGCGTGCTGTGCCTGGCCGGTGTCGGCGTGTCCCGCAGCACCCGGTCGCCGCGCCGCGGCACCCCCGTCCTGCCGGCCGAACCCGAGCCGGACCCGACCGGCGCCGGCGCCCGGTGAGGCTCCGACCCGCGGCGCAGGGGCGCTCATACTCGGGACTGATGAGATCCGCCCGTACGTCGCCGTAAACTCGCAGCGATGGACGCGACGGCTACCGATCCCCTCGTCGGGCGGGTACTCGACGGGCGATACCGCATTGAGTCACGGGTCGCCCGCGGTGGCATGGCCACCGTGTACGTCGCGCGCGACATCCGCCTCGACCGCGTCATCGCGATCAAGGTGATGCACGCCGCGCTCGCCGCCGACGAGGACTTCGTCGCCCGCTTCATCGGCGAGGCCAAGTCCGCCGCCGCGCTCTCGCACCCGAACGTCGTCGCCGTCTACGACCAGGTCACCGACGGCGAGCACGTGTTCCTCGTGATGGAGTACGTGGAGGGCCACACGCTCCGCGACGCGCTCACCGCCGCCGGCCGGTTCGGCCCCCGCGCCGCGCTGGAGATCATGCAGCCGGTGCTCGCCGCGCTCGGCGCCGCGCACCGGGCCGGGCTCGTGCACCGCGACGTCAAGCCGGAGAACGTGCTGATCACCGAGGACGGCCGGGTCAAGGTCGCCGACTTCGGCCTCGCCCGCGCCGAGTCCGCGAGCAAGATGACCCGCACCGGCGTGATCATCGGAACCGTCGGCTACCTGGCGCCCGAGCAGGTGGTGGCGGGGCACGTCGACGTCCGCACCGACGTCTACGCCGCCGGGATCATGCTCTACGAGCTGGTCACCGGGCGGCTGCCCCATCAGGCCGACACCGCGTTCGCCGTCGCCTACAAGCACGTCAACGAGACCGTCCCGCCGCCCTCGGAGGCCGTCCCCGGCATCCCCCGGCAGGTCGACGACCTGGTCACCGACGCCACCAGCCACGAGCCCGACCGCCGCCCCCGGGACGCGAACCAGTTCCTCGCCGAGGTCGCCGAGGCCTACAACGGCCTCCCCCGCGACTTCGACCAGCGCATGGAGCAGCCGACCACCACCGTCGAGATGCACGCCCCGGCGCCGCACACGGCCGTCATGGACCGGCGGGAGCTGCCCCGCGAGCGCGGCCGCGCCGACCGCGCGATCGGCGTGATCACCGGCCGCTACGTCCTGATCGCGGTCGGCGCGGTCGTCGCGATGGTCCTCGGCTGGGCCGTCTGGTACGAGACGTCCGGCCAGTACGACCACGTCCCCGAGAAGATCGTCGGGATGAAGGTCGCGGACGCCCGCGCCAAGCTGGAGGGCGGCGGCCTCGACGTCCGCGTCGCGAAGGCCGTCTACGACGACCGCGTCCGCAAGGGCGAGGTCGCCAGGTCCGACCCGCCCGCGGGCGCCCGCGTCGCCAAGGGCGAGACCGTCACGCTCACCCCGTCCCGGGGCCGCTCCCCGCGCGAGGTCCCGGACGTCGAGGGCAAGTCCCTGGCCGACGCCCGGAGAATACTCGGCGACAAGGGCTTCACCGTCGGGCAGACCAGCACCAACGGCTCGCAGACCGTCTCCAGGGACCGGGTCATCAGCAGCGACCCGCCCGCGGGCGAGCGGCGCTCCCCCGACGAGCCGGTCGACCTCGTCATCAGCAGCGGCATGTCGATGCCGAACCTGGTCGGCATCGGCGGCGAGAACGCCGCCAACCAGCTCCGCTCGATGGGCCTGGACGTCAAGATCGACAAGCGGAAGGTGGACGGCAAGCCGGCGGCCACGGTGGTCAGCCAGGACCCGCCCATGGGCACCGGGGTGTCCCGGGGCGACCACGTCACGCTCGTCGTCAACGAGGACGACTGCAAGATCGACATCGGCCCGGTCAAGTGGGGCTGCAAGCAGGGCGGCGAGGAGGACATCCCCGTCCCCAACCTGATGGGCCGCAACGTCGACGAGGCCAAGGCGGCCCTGGAGGACTCGGGTTTCAAGGTCACCGTGACCGGGATCGGCGGCGACACCGTCCGCTTCCAGAACCCGAGCTCCGGCGAGGCCCCCCGCGGCTCCACCATCACCCTCCTCCGCGGCCCCTGAGCCGTCCCGGCCCAACGCGCCCGTTGAGGCCACTTCGCAACACGCCATAGGCTGGACGACCTATGACCTCACCGAAGAGCCTGATCGGCGCGCACGTCCCGGTCGCCGGCGGTCTCGCCACCGGCGGCCTGAAGTACGCCGCCGAGATCGGCGCCGAGACCATCCAGGTGTTCGTGGCGAACCCGCGCGGCTGGGCGATGCCCGAGGGCAAGCCCGCCGAGGACGCGAAGCTGCTGGAGCGCGCCGACGTCCCCGTCTACGTCCACGCCCCCTACCTGGTCAACATCGGCTCCCCGAACCCCGAGACCCTGACCAAGTCGCTGGCGAGCATCCGGCACTCCCTCGCCCGGGGCCGCGCGATCGGCGCCCGCGGCGTCGTCGTCCACACCGGCTCCTCCGTGAGCCAGACCTACGACGAGGCGATGGCGCAGGTCCACGAGCACGTCCTCCCCCTCCTCGAAGAGATCCCCGAGGACGGCCCCGACCTGCTGCTGGAGCCGATGGCGGGCCAGAACAACATGCTCTGCGCCAAGGTCCAGGAACTCGGCCCCTTCTTCGACAGGCTCGAACACCACCCGAAGCTCGGCGTCTGCTTCGACACCTGCCACGCCTACGCGGCGGGCCACGACCTGGCGGCCCCCGGCGGCGCCAAGGCCGCCATCGACGCCCTGGTCGCCACCGTGGGCGAGGGCCGCCTCAAACTCGTGCACGCCAACGACTCCAAGGACCCCTGCGCCTCGGGCCGCGACCGCCACGAGAACATCGGCGCGGGCCACATAGGCGAGTCCCCCTTCGCCGACCTCTTCCACCACCCCGCCGTGGCCGGCATCCCCTTCATCATCGAAACCCCGGGCCGAGCCCCGGAACCCCACGCCAAAGACATAACCACCCTGAAAAACCTGCGCCCGTAGGCCCATCTCCACAAGCCAAGCGAGCAAGGGCGAAGGAAGCCCGAGCGAGCCGCCAGGCGAGCAAAGGGCCAAGAGAGGCACCAAGAGCACCACGCGCAACGCAGTAAGCCCAGCCCCGCGGCGACCGAAACGTTGCGATCGCGTCCGAAGGCAGATGCGAGCGAAGCGAGAATCTGATCGCGAAGCGAGCCGCCAGGCGAGTTCGGAGCGATGCCAGCGATCGCCGTGTTGCCCGTTGAAGGGAGGCGCGCCAGCGCCGACCGCCAAGGGCAATACCAAAAGGAAAGAGCTCGGACGCCGCGGAACAACCCCCCGACTGTTCCGCGACGCCCGAGCCACAGGTCGCCGGATCCCACCCCCCCGGTACGGGATCCAGCGACTCACGACCCGGCGCTCGACTGGCGTGCGCCGGATCTCCGGATTTGCTGTTGTGGGAGGTTCCGGCGGTGGGGTGGTGCTGGATCGCCGTCCGCCCTCCGTGGCGGGTGTGGTTGTAGTGCCACTGAGAACACTAGGGGTCTGGTGCCACCGATCGGGAGGCGGAAAACGCGGGGCTCGATGAGCGGTATGTAGTCGGAGATGTGCGTAGAGTAGCTGTGCGACGAGCGGGCGGTCCGGCGGGACGAGCGGGCCGGGCGCGGTCGCGGGAACGGTCCACGCAGGTCGGGCGACTGCCGCCCGGCCCGATGGGCGGCGGATCAGCGGGCGGTGATGTCCTCGGGCAGGTGCAGCCGGGCGAGCGCGCGTTCGGCGCGGCGCGGGACGCGGCGCCGGGTCAGCAGGGAGACGGCGACCATCGCGGCGAACGACAGCGGGGCGAGGAGCATGGCCGGGTGGGTGAGCAGGACGGCGGGCCAGCCCGTGAACGGGCCCGCGACGAGGCGGGCGACGCCGGCGGCGACCGACAGGCCGCCGCCGAGCAGGAGCCCGGCGCCGGCGCCGGGCGCGGTGAGGCCGCGCCACCAGATGCCGAGGACGAGCAGCGGGCACAGCGAGCACGCCGACACGCACAGCGCCATCGTCACGACGTTCGCGGCGCCCTGGGGGCCGATGCCGGGGAGCAGCGCGAGCGGCGCCGCGAGCGCGAGGACGACGCCGGCGCGGAACGCGGTGACGCCCCGGCGGCGGACGCACTGGGAGAGGGTCCCGGCGATGGCGACGACGATGCCGCACGAGGTGGAGATGAACGCGGCGAACGCGCCGGCGGCGACGAGGCCGGTGAGCAGCGCGCCGGCGGGTCCGGGCAGCATCCGCTGCGGGAGGAGCAGGACGGTCGCGTCGAGGTCGCCGGTGAGCAGCAGGTCGGGGGTGTAGAGGCGGCCGAGCGCGCCGTACAGGACGGGGAACACCGAGAACAGGGCGAGCAGGGCGGGCACGGCGGCGGCGGTGCGGCGGGCGGTGGTGCCGGAGGCGTTGGTGTAGAAGCGCATGAGGATGTGCGGGAGGCCCATGGTGCCGAGGAGGACGCCGAGCATCGCCGAGTACCCGGCGTAGAGCCCGAGGCCCTCGCCGTGCCCGAACGGCATGGCCCAGGTGTCGCCGTCCTGGACGGTGAGGCGCCCGGCGTGCGGGACGGGCGCGCCGGGCGGGAAGTCCACGTCGGCGCCGGGGCCGATCGTGTGGGTGCCGGCGGGCAGCCGCAGCCGTTCCCCGGCGCGCGGGACGCCGTCGACGGGCCCGCGGACGGTCACGACGGTGTCGGCGGGGACGGTGACGGTCAGGCCGTGGCCGACGTGGACCCGGGTGTCGCGGGCGAACGTGGGGGCGCCGGCGCTCGCGGGGTCGGCGCCGCCGTCCAGGTGCCACAGGGCCAGCAGCGCCACGGCGGGGACGGCGACCGCGACGAGCTTCACCCAGAACTGGACGGCCTGGACGGCGGTGATGCTGCGCATGCCGCCGGAGGCCACGACGAGCAGCGCCACCGCGATCACCAGGGCCCAGCCCGCCCACACGGGCGCGCCGGTGAGCACGCGGAGGGTGACGCCGGCGCCCTGGAACTGCGGCAGGAGGTAGAACCAGCCGACGAAGCAGACGCAGCCGGTGACGATCCGCCGGACGGCGCGGGAGCCGAGCCGCCACTCGGCGAAGTCGGAGATCGTGTAGGCGCCCGACCTGCGCAGCGGCGCGGTGACGAACGCCTGGAGCAGGACGTATCCGGCGGTCGCGCCCATGGGCAGCCACACCATGTCGGCGCCGTAGGCGAGCACCAGCCCGGCGGTGCCGAGGTAGGCGGCGGCGGAGATGTACTCGCCGCCGATGGCGGAGGCGTTCCACCAGGGGGTGACGCCGCGCGAGGCGATGAGGAGGTCGGAGGTCGTCCGGACGGCGCGGCGGCCGTACAGGCCGAGGGCGGCGGTCATGCCGACCAGCGCGGCCAGGGCGCTGAGGGAGGCCGCCGTGGCCGTCACGGTCACCGGCGCCCCGCCGGCCCCGCGCGCCCGACCGGCCCCCGGCGCCCGGCCGGCGCCGTGCCGCCGGTCGGCGCCGTGTGCTCGGGCGGTGCGGCGCGGGAGGTCTGGCGGGTCAGGGCCCGTTCGGCGCCCTCGGCGCGGCGGAGGTGCAGGAGGGACGCGGCGACCCAGACCGGCTGGATGCCGAGGGCGAGGACGGCCCAGGCGAGCGGCACGCCGTCGGCGCGCAGCCGTCCGAGGGCGGGGGCGAGGGCGAGCAGCAGCGGGAGGCCCGTCACCACGATCATGACGGTCGCGCCGGTGGTGAGGGCCGCCCGGAGCTGGACGCGGATCAGGGCCCGCGCCTGCGCGAGCCCCGCCCCGTCGCCGCCGCGTCCCGCCGGCTCACCGGCGCAGGCCGCGAGGGGGAACGAAACAGAACACGAAGGACATGGCGGATCGGGCGGGTCGGTGTCGGCGGTCTCCCGCCCGGCCGGGTCGTGACCGGCGCCGGAGGGCTCGGCGCCCGGCGGCCCGCCGCCGGGGTCCGGCGCCGCCTGCGGCAGGGCACGGGCGCGGGCGGCGGTCGCGCCGGAGACCACGACGCGGCGTCGGTCAGCCAAGGCGGCCACCTCCGGGGGCTTCGGGCTGCTGTCGGGCGGGCTGGTGGAAGCGGCGGATCAGCAGGTCGCGGACCTCGCGGGTGTGCCGGCGGCTCACCGGCAGCAGCTCGTCGCCGATCTGGACGGCCGCCCGCCCGCCGTCGAAGTGCAGCTCGGTGATGTGCTCGGACGCGACGAGCGTGCTGCGGTGGATGCGGATGAACCCGGCCGCCTCCCACCGCTTGGTCAGCGCCGCCAGCGGCATCCGGACGAGGAAGCCGCCGTCGGCGGTGTGCAGCCGGACGTAGTCGCCCTGCGCCTCGACGTGGGTGACCGCGCGGCGCGAGACCAGCCGGGTGCGCCCGCCCAGCTCGACGGGGATCATCTCGTCGTCGGCGCGGCCGCCCTCACCCGGCGGCGCGGCGCGCCCGGCGGCCTCGGCGACCCGGCGGACGGCCTCGGCGAGCCGCTCGGGCCGGACGGGCTTGAGCAGGTAGTCGAGCGCGCCGAGCTCGTAGGCGGTGACGGCGCAGTCGTCGTGCGCGGTGACGAACACGACGCGCGGCGGCGCGGCGAAGCCGGTGAGCAGCCGGGTGAAGTCGAGGCCGTCCAGCCCCGGCATCCGAATGTCGAGGAAGACCGCGTCGAGCCGCTCGCCCGCCACCAGCATGCGGCTGAGGTCGCGCAGCGCGGACGCGGCCTCGCCCGCCCCGGTGACCTGCCCGATCCGCGGGTCCTTGCGGAGCAGGTAGGTGAGCTCCTCCAAGGCGGGGCGTTCATCGTCGACGGCCAGGACGCGCAGCATAGGGGCGACTTTGCCGCGATTACCGTCTGTCCGCAATCGGTTTCGAAATGTGAGTGGCGTGTCGTGGACCGCCGCTCACTCTGGAAATACTCCTGGCCGGTACTTCGGGACACGCAAATTCACCTTCGTTCCGGCGCCCGGCGCGGTCTCGACGGTCAGCCCGTACTCCTCGCCGTAGACCTGCCGCATCCGCTCGTCCACGTTGGCGAGGCCGATGCCCGCTCCGTCCGCGTTCGGCCTTTCCTGGGGGTCGCCCCCGGATCGTCCGCGGGACGCGGCGCCCCCCGGCCCGTGCGTCCGGGACCGGCCAACGGGGGCGGAGAGGATCTCCTGGAGGCGCTCGGGGTCCATGCCCGCGCCGTCGTCCTCGACGCTGATCGCGGCGTCGGCGCCGGAGTCGCGCGCGACGATCGAGATGTGGAACTCGCCGTCCGCGCCCTGCATGCCGTGCCGGATGGCGTTCTCGACCAGGGGCTGGAGGGCCAGGAACGGCACCGCGACGGGCAGCACCTCGGGCGCCACCTCCACGCTGAACCGCAGCCGCTCGCCGAACCTGGCGCGCTCCAGAAGCAGGTAGCGGTCGATGGAGCGCAGCTCGTCGGCGAGCGTGGTGAAGTCGCGGGGGTTGCGGAAGGAGTAGCGGGCGAAGTCGGCGAAGTCCAGCAGGAGCGAGCGGGCGCGGGCGGGGTCGGTGCGGACGAACGAGGCGATCGTGGTCAGCGAGTTGTAGACGAAGTGGGGGGAGATCTGGGCCCGCAGCGCCCGGGTCTCGGCCTCGGCGAGCCGGACCCGGGAGGCGTCCAGTTCGGCGAGTTCGAGCTGGCCGGTGACCCAGCGGGCCGCCTCGCCCACCGCCTTGACCCGGGCGGCGGACGGGCCGGGCCAGTACGCGGCGAGCGCGCCCTCCACCCGTCCCTCGACGGTGAGCGGGGCGATCGCGGCGACGCGCAGCGCGCAGCGGGGGTCGGCGCAGGCCGGGGGGCCGGGGGTGACCACGCGGGGGCGCCCGGAGGCCAGCACCGGCAGGGCGTGCCGGACGGCCTCGGCCGCGTGCCACCCGCCGCCCGCGCCGTCCCAGGCGAGCAGCCGCCCGTCCGCGCCGCCGGGGTCGGCCCCCTCCTCGCATTCGGGGGGGTGGGCGGAGATCAGCGCGACCGCCTCGGCCCCGAGCAGCGAGCGCAGGTGCCCGGCCGACCGGCGGGCAGCCTCCCTGCTCAGCCCGCCGCGCAGCGGCGGCGAGGCCCGCGCGATCGTGTGCAGCGCGGCGAACCTCGCCGCCTCGGCGGCGAGCCCGGGGCCGCGGCGCCGCCGGGCCGCGGGCCAGCGGTGCAGCGCGCAGGCGCCGGTGACCGCCGCGGCGGCCGACGCGCATGCCATGACACCCACAACGGACGGTAGGTCCATGACGACCCACGGTAATGGCTGTCTCGCCGCCCGGTCTGTCTGTTGCCCATTTACGAAGAACTCGATTGGACCGAAATCCCGGACAACGCACCGATCCGCGCATGGTCCACAAAGGCGGATGGCCAGGGAGTCGTCCCCGTAGGAGCGCCATGGGCCGCGATTCGCCGCGTCAGCCGGGCGGCGACTCGCCCTCGTCCTCCTGGTAGGAGTAGCGCTGCTCGCGCCACGGGTCGGCGACGTTGTGGTAGCCGCGCTCCTCCCAGAAGCCGCGGCGGTCCCTCACCAGGTACTCCACGCCCCGGACCCACTTCACGCTCTTCCACGCGTACAGGTGCGGCACGACGATGCGGATCGGGAACCCGTGGTCGGGGCTGAGCCGCTCCCCGTCGCGGTGCGTGGCGAACATCGTCCCGTCGGCGAGGAAGTCGGTCATCCGGATGTTGGCGCTGTAGCCGTACTCGGCCCAGACCATGACGTGGGTGACGTCCGGCGCGGGTGGCGCGAGGTCCACGATCAGCGCGCAGGGCACGCCCCGCCACTCGTTGTCGGGGATCGTGAACTTGGTGACGCAGTGGAAGTCGCCGACGGCCTCGGACTTCGGGAGCGCGTCGAACTCGTCCCAGCTCCAGCGGTACTGCCCGCCCGACTCGGTGGCGCCGAAGACCCGGAAGTCCCAGCCCTCCGGGCGGAACCTGGGCACCGGCCCGTAGTGGAGGACCGGCCAGCCCCGGGGGACGTACTGGCCGGGCGGAAGGTCCCGCGGATCCGGCGCGGGCTCATCGGGTGGGGACGACATGACGCGGCCATCCTGCCATCCGGCGTGAGCTGAGCCATATTCGCCCCCCGTACGGAGCGGGGGCCCGGGAATCGGCTACGCTGACCTCGTGCGCAACGTCGTGTATTTCTTTTGGTTCGACCAGCCCGGGCGGCTGGTCTGCCAGACGTTGCGCTGACAGACCACCAGACGAAGAGCCCCGGGCCCCAGCGGCCCGGGGCTCTTCGTCGTTCCAGGGATGTTCGCGGGGGCCGCCGGCCCCCGCGCCACGAGGAGAGGCAGCACACCAATGGTCGTCGTCATGGCCCCCGAGGCCAACGAAGCGGATGTCCGGGCCGTCGTCTCACTGGTCGAGACGGCGGGCGGCGACGCGTTCGTCAGCCGCGGCGTCGAGCGGACCATCGTCGGGCTCGTCGGCGACGTCCAGCAGTTCGCCTCCCTGAACCTGCGCGGGATGCGCGGCGTCAGCGACGTGATCCGCATCTCCGCGCCGCACAAGCTGGTGAGCCGCGAGAACCACCCCGAGCGGACGGTCGTGCGGGTCGGCGGCGTCCCGGTCGGCCCCGGCACGATGACGCTGATCGCCGGGCCGTGCGCGGTGGAGACCCCCGAGCAGACGCTCGGCGCCGCGCAGATGGCGAAGGCGGCCGGCGCGACGCTGCTGCGCGGCGGCGCGTTCAAGCCCCGGACCTCCCCGTACGCGTTCCAGGGCCTCGGTGAGGCGGGCCTGCGCATCCTCGCGGACGTGCGGGAGGAGACCGGCATGCCGATCGTCACCGAGGTGGTGGACGCCCGGGACGTCGACCTCGTCGCCTCCTACGCCGACATGCTCCAGATCGGCACCCGCAACGCGCAGAACTTCGCGCTGCTCCAGGCGGCGGGCGAGGCGGGGCGCCCGGTCATGCTCAAGCGCGGCATGAACGGCACGATCGAGGAGTGGCTGATGGCCGCCGAGTACATCGCGCAGCGCGGCAACCTCGACATCGTGCTGTGCGAGCGCGGCATCCGCACCTTCGAGCGCGCCACCCGCAACACCCTGGACATCTCCGCGGTCCCGGTAGCGCAGCGCATGTCGCACCTGCCGGTGATCGTGGACCCGTCCCACTCGGGCGGCAGCCGCGACCTGGTGCTGCCGCTGACCCGCGCCGCGATCGCGGTCGGCGCCGACGGCGTGATCATCGACGTGCACCCGCACCCGGAGACCGCGCTGTGCGACGGCCCGCAGGCCCTCGTGGACGGCGACCTGCGCGAGCTGGCCAAGATCGTCCGCGACCTGCCGCCGATGGTGGGCCGCGTGCTCACCGGGACGGCCGACGGCGTCCCCGCCTGAGCCGGTCGCGCGGGGGCCGGTCGCCACGTCTGGCCTGGTAGCCTCGGCGGCATGGCGTACTGGACCTCCAACCTCGGGCCGCCCCGCTCCTGACGGGGCGCGGCGACACGACCTCCCTGAGACCTGCCGCGGCCCGGCGCTGACCTGCGCCGGGCCGGCATCCTCCTGCGCCCCGGATCCGGATCATCCCCTCCCGATTCGAGCCCAGGAGCATCTCCCGTGGCAGTGCGCACGTTCAGGCCGAACACCTCCAAGCAGGGCACGTCCAAGCAGGGCACGTCCCCCGGGCCCGCGTCCCGGCGGCGGCTGCCGCGCGGCAGCGCCGACATCCTCGCCGCCGCGTCCCTGTGGGGGACGACCGGCACCGTCGCGACGTTCGCGGACGGCGCGTCCAGCGTCTCGCTCGGCGCGGCCCGCATCGTCATCGGCGGGACCGTGCTGGTCGCCCTCGCCGCGCTCACCCGCGCCGCCGGGCTGCGGCGGCTGCTCGCCGCCCGCCGCTCGTGGCCGCCGCTCGCAGTCGGCGCGGCGGCGATCGCCGTGTACCAGACGGCGTTCTTCGTGGCGGTCGCCCGCACCGGCGTCGCGGCCGGGACCGTCGTCACGATCGGCAGCGCGCCCGCCTTCACCGGCCTGATCGGCCTCGTGGTCCACCGGAGCGCGCCGTCGCGGCGCTGGGCGCTCGCGACGGCGGGCGCGGTCGGCGGCTGCGCGGCGCTGGTCGGCGGCGGCCGGGACGCCGGGATCGAGCCGGTCGGCATCGCGCTGGCGCTGGTGGCCGGGCTCGCCTACGCCGCGTACGCGACGGCGGCGTCCGCGCTGATCTCCCGGGGCGAGGACGACCGGGCCGTCGCGGCGGCGCTGTTCGGGGCGGCGGGCGCCGTGCTGCTGCCCGTCCTGCTCGTGGGGCCGGCCGGCTGGCTGCTCACCGGGCCGGGCGCGCTCACCGCGCTCTACCTGGGCGCGGTCACCACCGGCGGCGGGTACGTGCTGTTCACCCGCGGCCTGCGCACCACCCCCGCGACCACGGCGACGACGCTGACGCTCGCCGAGCCGGCCGTGGCGGCGGTGCTCGGCACGGCCGTCCTCGGCGAGCACCTCGGCGCGGTCGCCCTCGGCGGGCTCGCGCTGCTGGCGGCGAGCCTGGTCGTCCTGGTCCTGCCCGCGCGGCGGTAGCGAGGGGCCCCGGCGGGCCCGCGCGGGCCCGCCGGGGCATCGCGTACGGGGACGGGGGAGACGGGACAGACTCCGCAGTAACAAATTGGTCTGAACCACTCGCCAGAACCGATCTCGGCGGGGATGATATCCGGCATGACTACGGGCGATGGGGACGCCGGAGGGCGACTTTTCCCGGACAATCTGGACGGCGTCGATCCGGTCGCCGCGGTGATGCTCGCGGACGCCTGCCGCTCCATCGCGGCCTATCCCGAACTCGTCGTCGTCGGCGCGCTGTTCACCGCCGCCGAGCACGTCCCCGGCGGCTGGCAGATCCTCTGCCCCTGCGACCCGCTCCCCCAGGGCGCCCGGGAGCTGCTCGCCGACCACCTCGACGACGGCGCGGCCCTCGCCGAGGGCGCGTCCGCGCGGGAGCTGCGGGAGGCCGCCGACCTGCTGCGCGACTCCCCCGCCGACGACGTGGCGGCCGACGGGCGGCGGTTCCGCGTCGTCCGGATCGAGCAGCTCGTCCGCACCGGCCCCGACGGCCCCGAGCCGCCGCGCCCCACCGACCTCGACCCGCACCCGGCCGACCGGCGCGCCGTCCCGCCCCGCCCCTACGACCTGCTGCCCGAGGACCGGGCCGCCTCCGACCTCACCACCGCCGAACTGCTGTGCCAGGTGCTGGACGCGGCGGCCGCGACGGGCAACGAGCCGTCCGGCGCGTTCCTCACCCCGATCGCCCTCGCGCCCGCGTTCACGGTCGCCGAGCGGCTCGGCGGCCGCTGGCGCCCGATCGGCCGGCTGCACGACACCCCGCGCCAGGCCCGCGCCGCGCTCGTGACCTACTTCCGGCACGTGATCCCGGCCGTGGAGCAGCCCACCCCGGCCGCGTTCGCCGAGTACACCGAGGCCGCCGACCTGATGGAGGACGAGCCGCGCCGCAACGGCGTGCAGGCCGCCGGCCGCCGGTTCCGGATCGTCCGCATCGAGCGGATCACCCTGATCGGCCCGGACGGCCCCGAACCGCCCCGCCCCGACGACTTCGACACCTGTTGACCTGTTGCCGGAGGGCGGGCTGTCAGGCGGTCGTGTCCCCGTAGACCGGGCGGTGCTCCTGGACGGAGGCGGCGAGCTGGTCGGCCAGCTCGCCCACGTCCAGGCGCTTCTCGATCTGGCGGAGGTCGTCGATCTTGGCCTTGGTCTCGGCGCGGCGGGGCGCCAGCATCGTGCAGCAGTCCTCGTCGGGCAGCTCGGAGATCGTCAGCGTCCGGATGCGGCGCGCCTGGTCCATGATCTCGACCTTGTCCATGCCGACGAGGGGGCGCAGGATCGGCAGCTCGACCGCGTCGTCCAGCGCGGTGATGTTGGTGAGGGTCTGGCTGGACACCTGGCCGAGCGCGTCACCGGTGATCAGCGCGGAGCCGCGCAGCCGGCGGGCCAGGACCTCGCCGGTGCGCAGCATCAGCCGGCGCTGCGCGATCACCGCGAGCCGGTCGGCGCCCGAGGACTTGATCTGCTGCTGGGCCTTGCCGAACGGGACGACGAACAGCCGGGAGCCGCCCTGGAACTTGTCCAGCTCGCGGACCAGCGCGTACGCCTTGTAGATCGACTCGGGGCCGGTGAAGGGCATGCCGGAGAAGTGCAGGTAGTCGACGCGCAGGCCGCGGCGCATCATCCGGTACGCGGCGACGGGCGAGTCGATGCCGCCCGACATCAGCACCAGCGCGCGGCCGCTCATGCCGACGGGCAGGCCGCCCTGGCCGGGGAGGCCGCCGGAGAACACGAACACCTCGTCGCGGTCGACCTCGATCGACAGGGTGTGGTCGGGGGCCTTCAGCCGGACGGGCTGCCCGTACCGGTCGGCGACGAGGCCGCCGATGTGCCGGTCGAGCTCGGTGGAGGTCATCGGGAACCGCTTGTCGCGGCGCCGGGACCGGACGGCGAACGCGCCGATCCGGCCGTCCATCAGCTCCAGGGCGGCGCGCTCGACGCTGGCGAGGTCCTTGCCGACCCGCCAGGCGCGGTGCGCCCACACGATGCCCATGACGTCGGTGATGCGCTGGGCGAGCCGGTCGACGGTGGCGGTGTCGGCGTCCTTGGTGCGGACGATGAACACCCCGTGCCGCCTGATCACGTCCACCCGGGCGATCGGGCGGCACGCCATCCGGACGTTGTCGGCGAGGCGCCGCTCGAACAGCTCGCGGTTCTTGCCCTTCAGCACGACCTCGCCCAGCTTCAGCAGCACGCACGGCTCGCCGTCGACCGGCGCCTCCCGGACGGCGGCGGGCGCGGTGTCGAGCGTGGTCATGCGTGATCCTCCTGGCGAGGGCCGGAACAGGCCGGACGGTACTGGGGGCGGGCCTCTCTAGTGTGGCCCACAGTCGGCAACGCCGCGACCGCGTGAACCTGTTCCCGGAGGCGGACCGGCCGGCCGGGGTCGCCCCGGCCGGCCGTCAGGTGGGGCGCCGCGTCAGCCGAAGAAGACCTCGGACTCGGAGTAGCGCTCCAGCGGGACGGTCTTCAGCTCCTTGGTCGCGTCGGCCAGGGCGACGCGGACGATGTCCGTGCCCTGGAGCGACACCATCTTCCCGTAGTCGCCGTCGCGGACGGCGTCGATCGCCTGGAGGCCGAAGCGGGTGGCGAGCACGCGGTCGAACGCGGTCGGGGTGCCGCCGCGCTGGATGTGCCCGAGCACGGTGGCGCGGGCCTCCTTGCCGGTGCGCTTCTCGATCTCGTCGGCGAGGGCCTGGCCGATGCCGCCGAGCCGGACGTGCCCGAACGCGTCGCGCTCGCCGGTCTGGAGCTCCATCTGCCCGTCGATCGGGTGGGCGCCCTCGGACACCACGATGATCGGCGCGAAGCGGGTCTTGAACCGGCTCTCGACGTACTCGCAGACCTTGTCGATGTCGAAGGGCCGCTCGGGGATGAGGATGACGTTGGCGCCCGCCGCCATCCCGACGTGCAGCGCGATCCAGCCCGCGTGCCGCCCCATGACCTCGCAGATCAGCGCGCGGTGGTGGCTCTCGGCGGTGGTGTGCAGCCGGTCGACCGCCTCCATGCCGATGTTGACGGCGGTGTCGAAGCCGAAGGTGTAGTCGGTGGCGTTCAGGTCGTTGTCGATCGTCTTCGGCACTCCGACGACGTCGACCCCGTTCGCGTGCAGCTCGCGCGCGACGCCGAGGGTGTCCTCGCCGCCGATGGCGATCAGCGCGTCCACGCCGAGCCCGGCGAGGTTGTCCTTGATCCGCTCGACGCCGCCCTCGACCTTGACGGGGTTGGTCCGCGACGAGCCGAGGATCGTTCCGCCGCGCGGCAGGATCCCTCGGACGGCCTGCACGTCCAGGGCCACGGTGTCGCCCTCCAGCGGGCCGCGCCAGCCCGCCCGGAAGCCCACGAACTCATAGCCGTAGACCTGGACCCCCTTGCGCACGACAGCGCGGATCACCGCGTTCAGGCCGGGGCAGTCCCCGCCGCCGGTCAGCACTCCGACGCGCATGCCCTCTCCCTCTCCCGCCACCGGGATCCTCCCTCGTCCACGTGGTCAGACTAGCCGTCCGCACACGGCCCCTCGGGGCATTCGCCGGTGCCCCCGGCGCGCCGCCATTGGTCTAGACCATAGCCGTCCGGCCCCTACTCCGCCTCCTGATCGAGCCCCTTTTCTATGGCGTAGCGGACGAGCTCGACGCGGTTGTGCAACTGGAGCTTTCCAAGGGTGTTCTGCACGTGGTTCTGGACGGTCCGGTGGGAAAGGACGAGCCGCTGCGCGATCTGCTTGTACGTCAGCCCCTTGGCGACCAGGCGCAGCACCTCGGTCTCGCGGTCGGTGAGGCGGGGCGCGCCGTCGTCCGCGCGGGCGGGGGCCGCCGCGAGCCGCCGGTACTCGCCGAGGACGAGCCCGGCCAGGCCCGGGGTGAAGACCGCGTCGCCCTCCGCCGTCCGCCGGACGGCGTCCAGGAACTCCTCGCGCGCGGCGGACTTCAGCAGGTAGCCGGTGGCGCCCGCCTTGACCGCCTCCAGGACGTCCTGCTGCTCGCCGCTGGCCGAGAGCACCAGCACGCGGACGGGCGGGTCCGCGGCGACCAGGTGCCTGGTCACCTCGACGCCGCTGATGTCGGGAAGCTGGAGGTCGACGACCGCGACCGCCGGGCGCGCCGCCGCCGCGACGCGCACCGCCGTGCGGCCGTCGCCCGCCGTCGCGGCCACCTCGTACCCGGCCTCGGCCAGGTCGCGGGCGACCGACTCGCGCCACATCGGATGGTCGTCCACGACCATGACCCTGAGGGGAACCTCGCTCACACCCTCACCCTACGGCCGGAGGCGCCCCGCGGCCTCCGCTCCCGGAACCGTCATCTCGATCTCGGTCCCCTCGCCCGGGGCCGAGACGATCGACACCGTCCCGCCGAGGTCGCGGACGCGGCCCCGGATCGACTGCGCGACGCCCAGGCGCCCGTCGGCGGCGGCGAGCGCGAGCCGGTCGGGCGGCATGCCGGGGCCGTCGTCGCGGACGCTGACCGTCACCGCGCCCGCGCCGTCGTCCTCCAGCAGCACCCAGGCGCGGGCGGAGCCGCCGCAGTGCCGCCGGACGTTGTCCAGCGCCGCCGCCACCGCCGCCGCGACCTCGCCCGCCGCGTGCTCGGGCAGCCGCACCGCGGTCGCCGGGGCCGACACGGTCACCGAGGGGGACGCGTGGGCCGCGAGCAGGGGGCGCAGGTCGACGAGCCGCCCGTGCCCGTCCGCTCCGCGCCGCCCGTCCACGGCGGCGTCCACCACCGCCTCGACGGACGGCGCGGTACCGATCATGGCGCGCAGCGCCGCCTCCTGCTCCCCCGCGAGCCGGCCCAGCTCGGCCGCCTCGCCGCCGAGCTCTCCGCCGCGCCGCTGCACCATCGCGAGCACCTGGAGCACCGAGTCGTGGATGCGGCGGGCCAGGCGCTCGCGCTCCCGGGTCGCCGACTCCATCTCCACCGCCCGCGCCAGCCGCGCCTCGGCCTCCAGGGCCAGCCGGACGACGTGCCCGACGACCAGGCCCGCGAGGAACAGCAGCACGATCGCGTTGAAGGTGGTGCGGCTCATCCCGCCGCTCGTCCGCGCGAGGGCGTGCACCAGCAGGTTCGCGGCCGACAGCACGGCCGCCGCGGTGATCCCCACGCGCCGCCCGCCCGCCACCGCCCACGCCAGCAGCGCCGCCGCGACCCACGACACCGGCAGCGTCGGACGCCCGTCCGCGATGTTGTCGGGCCGCTCCACCCACGCGGTCGCGACCACGCAGCAGGCCGCGACCGCGAGGTCGGCGATCAGCAGCGGCCAGCCCCGGCGCCGCCGGCCGCCGTAGGCCGGCACGGTGTAGGCCGTCCAGGCGGTCATCACGGCGAGGACGGCCCAGCCGCCCCACGGGTGCGCGTAGCCGTCGTAGTTCATCACGATCACCACGGCCGCGTAGCCGAGCGCCGCGACCCGGTACACCGCGACCGCGCGCCACAGCGCGACCTCCAGGCCCTGCCCGCCGCCGATGCCGGTGCCGGTCACCCCGCCCCCTCCTTCGCCCGAAGGGCCTCAGCCGCCTCCGAAGCCGCCGTCGTCCTCGGCGTCCCGGGCCGGCCCCCCGGCCAGCTCCGCCTTGACGTCGGCGGCGTAGCGGTCCACGTACTCCTGGCCCGACAGGTCCCGGATCGCCTGCATGATCTCGTCGGTGATCTCCCGCAGCACGTCGTGGTCGTCCTCGCGGCCGTAGTGCCGGGAGAAGTCCAGCGGCGCGCCGAACCGCACCCCGGGCCTGATCCCGAACCTCGGGAACCGCCGTCCCGGCGGCATCAGCTCGAAGGTGTTGATCATCGCCATCGGGACCACCGGCGCCCGGGACTTCAGCGCCAGCCGCGCGACGCCCGTCTTGCCCCGGTAGAGGCGGTTGTCGGGTGCCCGGGTCCCCTCGGGGTAGATGCCGAGCAGCTTGCCCTCCGACAGGATCCGCAGGCCCGTCCGCAGCGCCGCCTCGGCCGAGGAGCCGCCCGTCCGGTCCACCGGCACGACGCCCACCCCGGTGAAGAACGCCCTGCTGACCAGGCCCTTGATCCCGCGGCCGGTGAAATACTCGCCCTTGCCGATGAAGAAGATGGGGCGCAGCAGCGGCAGCGGCCCGAAGAAGTGGTCGGCGAACGAGAGGTGGTTGCTGACCAGCAGCGCGGGGCCCCGCTTCGGGACGTTCCGCATGCCCCGGTTCCGCGGCCACCACCCGGCGTACATGATGGGTGTGAGAACGATCCTCAGCAGGATCCAGAACCAGAGCATGCCGACACCTTCCTCCGACCGCGCGAGCCCGCGGGCGCAAGGTTAAGTCCCCGAGGGGAGATGATGGGACATCCTCGCATCCCGGCCGGTGGGCGCCCACACGTCGAACGCCGCCGCGACCAGCCCCAGGAGCCGCACCCGGAACGGCGCGGCGAACAGGCCCCGTCCGTCCGCGCGGGCGCGGGTGGCCGCGACATGAACGTAGGCTCTGTACGAAATCTCAATCGGGTGTGCCCCGGGGGCTTGTCCCGGGCGGCGCAGCGAATACCGTGGGACTCACGTTTCGGGGTGTCCGTGGGTGCCACCGCGTACCGCCGGGCACATGACCATCGGGGAGCGGAGGCCGTCATGCCGGTGCAGTCGAAGGAGCCGGCTCCGTGAACCGCCGCGGCAACGGACTGTCGGCGGACACCTACGCCCCCCTGGTCGACCTCGCCCCCCACCTCGCCGACGCCATGCTCACCGCGCTCGGGGAGGCGGGCGTCGCCGCCTACGCCGCGTCGCCGTCCGGGCTCGCCGACCTGCCCGACCTCGCGGGCGAGCCCGCGTCCGGCGACGTCCTCGACCGGCTCTACGTGGACGTCGAGATGAAGCCCGCCGCCGAGGGCATCCTGCGCGCCCACCTCGCGCGCCTGCGCGACGCCTCCGTGCGCGGCTCCGAGCCCGAGACCGACCTCGCCGACCGCGACGCCGACACCCCCGCCCCGACCCCCGCCTCCCCGCCCGAGGGCGACACCGCCGAACGCGACGAGGACGCGATCTGGGCCGAGATCGTCGCCGGCTTCGACACCGCCCCCGAGGGCGACGAGAACCCCTGGCCCGACCAGGAGAACATCGACGAGCCCTCCGCGCCGCCCGCCGAGGGCGAGGACCGCACCGGCCGGCTGCCCCGCGCCCGCGTGATCGACACCGACGACCCGCCCGAGTTCCCCCCGGACGACGACGATGAGGGCCACTACGTCCCCCCGCCGCCGCCCCCGCTCCCGACCGCCGACCCCCTCACCAAGGGCGCCTGGATCGCGCTCATCGGCGGCCCCGTCTACCTGCTGATCACCGTCATCCTCGACTGGGAGGTGCCCGGCTGGGCCGCCTTCCTCGCGGTCGCCGCGTTCATCGGCGGCTTCGTCACCCTCGTCCTGCGGATGGGCGACGAGCCCCGCGATCCCGACGACGGAGCCGTCGTCTAGGAGCCCTTGTCCAGGAGCCCGCCGGGAGTCGTCGTCTAGGAGCCCGCCGGGAGGCGCAGGTCGGCGCGTAGCGGGCGGTGGTCGGTGGCGCGCTCGTGGTCGCCGTCCGGGTCCGGCGGGACGCCGCACGCGAGGACCTCCACCGGCGGGTCGGCGAAGACCGCGTCGATGCGCCGCCGGGGGTCGCGGGCGGAGAAGGTCGGCTCGCCGCCGTCCGGGGCGACGGCGTGGGCGTCCTGGAAGGTCCCGGTGAACATCGTCCAGGACGGGCCGCCCGGCTCCTCGTTGATGTCGCCCGCCAGCACGACGGGCGCGCCGTAGCGGTCGCGGGCGCGTTCCAGGTGGCCGAGGACCTCCCGCGTGTGCCGCAGGCGCGGCGCCTCCATCAGGTCCAGGTGGGTGGACGCGGCGACGAGCCGCGCGCCGCCGACCTCCACGACGGCGATCGCGAGCCCGCGCCGGTGCAGCCCCGGGACGGGGCTGAGCAGGTGGAACTCGCGCCCCACCCGCCGGACGCCCGGCGCCGCCAGCACGGCCAGCCCGCACGCGCGGCGCCCGGCGGCGATCTCCATCCGGCAGGCGCGGGCCAGCCTGCGGCGCTTGACCCGCCAGTCCCAGAAGCGCGGGACCTCCTGGAGGAGCAGCAGATCCGGGCCGATCCCGCGGACGACCCGCGCCACGGCGGCCGGGTCGTCGCGCAGCGACCGGACGTTGTAGCTCAGGACGCGGACGCCGGAGCCGCGGGCGGGGGCGCCCGTCACACGACCGCGTCCTCGCGGGTGCGGGCGCGGGCCAGGTCGGCGGCGCCGACGATCCCGGCGGCGCTGCCGAGTTCGGCGATGCGGATGTCGGACACCGGGCGGTGGCCCCGCCCCGTCAGAGCGTTCCCGTACGCGGCGCGGATGGGGTCGAGGAGCAGGTCCCCGGCGTCCGAGAGGCCGCCGCCGATGATGAACGCGCCCGGGTCGAGGATGGCGCTGAGGTCGGCGAGGCCCTGGCCCGCCCAGTGCGCGACGGTGCGGAAGCACTCCAGCGCCGCCTTGTCGCCCTCGCGGGCCGCCTGGGTGACCTCGGGGCCGCTGATCCCGTCGGGCCTGCCGTCGCCGAGCTCCAGCAGCCGCCCCGCCATCGCGGGGGCGACCCGGGCGAGGTCGCGGGCCTCGTGGACGAGGGCGTTCCCGCTGGCGTACTGCTCCCAGCAGCCGCGGTTGCCGCAGCCGCAGCGCCGCCCGTCCGGGACGACGCGGAAGTGGCCCATCTCGGCGCCGATGCCGAACTGCCCCCGGTACAGCTCGCCGTTGATGATGATGCCGCCACCGATGCCGGTGCCGAGCGCCACGAGCACGATGAAGTTCTCGCCGCGTCCGGCGCCGAACCTCGCCTCGCCCCAGGCGGTGGCGTTGCCGTCGTTCTCGACCACGACCGGGAGCCCGACCAGGCTCTCGACCTTCTCCTTGATCGGCTCGTCGCGCCAGGCCAGGTTGGGGGCGAACAGCACGGTGGAGCGGGTCTCGTCGACGAACCCGGCGGTGCCGAGCCCGACCGCCGAGACGCCCTCGAACTTGCCCTTCAGCAGGTCGACGACCTCGGCGATGGCGTCGGCGGTCTCCTTGGGGTTCGTCGAGGGGGTCGGCCGGCGGACCTTCTCCAGGATCCTCCCCCGGTCGTCGACGACCCCGGCGGCCACCTTCGTGCCGCCCACATCCACGCCGATGGTCAGGGCCATGTAACGCTTCCTCCTCCTCACGCGTCCCGGCAGGGGCGCGTACCGCGCTGGCGGATGTCGGTGGGATCGCCGGCGGTGGCCGGCGACCACGCGTCCTCCCGCTGCGGGCGGCCGCTCCCCTCGGGACGCGACGGGCCCGACCGATCGGACGTACCCGCCCAGAAGCCCCCTGACCCCTCCCCGCCGCGGCCGCGGCGGTCCCCAGCGCGGCCGAGCGCCGTCGCCCGGCGGATCGGGCGGTACCGGCATTCCGTGGCGGCACGCTGGACGTCCTCGGCGGTCGCCCGGCCCCGCACACCACCCGGCTGATCGGTCATGACCACATTTTCCATCCGTTGTCGGCGTGAAACGGTATCGCCCCCGCGACAGGGAACGAACCACTCAGCTCTCAACGTGTCGCTTGAGCCCCTTGAGAGCGGAGTCGATGATCCGCTTCTCGCCCTTGCGCTTCACCATCCCGAGCATGGGAACCCGCACGTCCACGGCCAGCTCGTAGGTCACCTCGGTGCCGCCGCCCGCCTCGGTGAGGGTGTAGGAGCCGTGCAGGCCGGTGACGACGTTGCCCTTCTCCACGAGGTCCCAGGTGACGCGGTCGTCGCCGGCCCAGGTGTAGGCCAGCCCGACCGTGTCGCTGAACGGCCCGCCGTCGAAGGTGAGCCGGGCCCGCTCGGCCCGCCCGTCGCCGCCCGTCTCCTGGACGGTGAACTCCCGGATGCCGCTGGCCCAGCGCGGATAGCTCCCGAGATCGGCGATCACCGCCATGATCTCGGCCTTCGCCGCCTTCACGTTGATCGACGAACTCGTGCGGTCGGCCATGCGCGCTTCCCTCCGGACGGGGTCCTCACAGGAAGTATCTTCACACCGTCAGCACGTAGGGCACCCCGCTGGCCCTGAAGTGCCCCACGTTCACGCATTCGGTGCGTCCGAGGCGGACGCGGCGGGCGAGCGGCTGGTGGACGTGCCCGAACAGCACGTACTTCGGCTGGGTCCGGTGGATCGCCTCCAGGATCGCCTCGCTTCCCCGCTCGAACCGGCGCGCGACCGTGTCGTAGAGGAGTTCGGGGACGGCGGGCGGGATGTGGCAGCACAGCACGTCCACGGCCCCGACCGCCTCGACCTTGGCGGCGTAGGCGTCCTCGTCCAGCTCGTAGGGGGTGCGGTACTCGGTGCGCAGGCCGCCGCCGACGAACCCGAACCGCAGCCCGCCGAGTTCGGCGGTCTCGCCGTCCAGGACGCGGTGCCCGTCCCGCAGGTGCGGCGCCCACAGGTGCGGGACGTCGACGTTCCCGTAGGTGAGGTAGGCGGGGGCGGGCATGGCCGCGAACAGCTCGGCGTACTGGCGGTCCACGGCGCGCTCGATGTGCGGCCAGGGCTCGCCGTCGAGCCGGGTCCACAGCGTCCGGGAGAACTCCCGCGCCTCGTCGAAGCGCCGCTGGTCGCGCAGCGCGATGAAACGGCTCGCGGCCTCCGGGCCGAACAGGTCGGCGAAGATCCCGCGGCCGTGGTCGGAGTAGTCGACGAACAGGATCAGGTCGCCCAGGCAGAGGAGGGCGTCGGCGCCGTCGGCCGCGCTCCTCAGCGCGTCCGCGCGGCCGTGGACGTCGCTCACCACGTGGATCCTCATGAACCGACTCTAATCGGCCGAGAGGCGGCCAGAACGCCGCCCGCGCGCCGCTCAGGCGCCGTCGGCGGCGGCGGAGACCAGCGAGCGCCACTCGGCGACGAGCGCGGCGTCGACCGTGGCGTCCCAGGCCCCGTCGGGGCGGACGGCGCCGCCCACGTGGAACGCGCTGACGCCGGCGGCGGCGAGGACGGCGACGTGCCTGCGCCGCAGCCCGCCGCCGGCGAGGATCATGCTCGCGGAGTCGCCGTCCCGCTGGGCGCGGCGGGCGAGGACGTCGACGCCCGCGTCCACGCCGCGCGCCGAGCCCGCGGTGAGGACGGTGTCGAGCCCGCCGCCGAGGCCCCGGACGACCTCCCACGCCTGCGCGGGGTCGGCGGCGTTGTCGAGGGCGCGGTGGAACGTCCACGGCAGCGGGGCGGTGACGGCGGCGAGCTTGTCGATCGCGGCGGTGTCGACCTGGCCGAGCGGGTCGAGGAAGCCGAGCACGAAGCCGTCCACGCCCGACCCGGCCAGGCGCGCGGCGGCGTCCCGGAGCCGGTCGAGTTCGGCGCCGGTCGTGCGGAACCCGGCGTTGGCGCGCAGCATCACCCGCATCGGCAGCGACGTCGCCCGGCGCATCGCCTCGACGACGTCGGGATCGGGGGTGAGCCCGCCCGCGGCCATGTCGGCGGCGACCTCGATCCGGTCGGCGCCGCCGTCCTGCGCGGCGCGCGCGTCGTCGGCGGTCAGCGCGATCACCTCAAGCAGCGACATGGCGATCCCCCGAGTCCCAGGTGTCCGGCGACACCAAGGGTAGGCCACGGCACGGCGCCCGCCACGGGTGGCCGGGCGGTCTTTGCCGTGCCGTTAGCAGCCGCCTCCGGCGGGCGTTCGAAAGCCTCCGCGATGCCGCGCACGCCCTGGTTGGCGGCGTTTTGCTGGCGGTCTGTTACCTACCCGTGGGTATCATCGGCTGCGGAGGAGCCGGAGACGACTCCCCCGCCGTCCCGCCTAGCCACAACAGACGACCGACAACAGGAGTGGGCCGTGCGCGAGTTCAGCGTCCCCGCGATGGTGGAGGTCCCCGACTCCGCCAATCTGACCGACGCGCCCTTCACCCGCGCCGCGCGGGAACCCGGCGTGATCGTGTTGCGCAGACGGGGCGGCGGGGCGTGGCGCTCGGTCACCGCGGCCGAGTTCGCGGACGAGGTCGCGGGCGTGGCCCGTGGCCTCATCGCCGCCGGGATCGAGCCCGGCGACCGGGTCGGGCTGCTGTCGCGGACCCGCTACGAGTGGACGCTGCTGGACTACGCGATCTGGGCGGCGGGCGCGGTCTCGGTGCCGGTCTATGAGACGTCCTCCGCCGAGCAGATCGAGTGGATCGCCGGCGACTCCGGTCTCAGGGCGGTGTTCGCCGAGACGGCCGCGCACGAGGCCGCGATCGAGGAGGTCCGGGGCTCGCTCCCGGACCTCGCGCACGTCTGGGGCATCGACGCGGGCGGCGTCGCCGAGGTCGTCCGCCTTGGCAAGGAGGTCGCGCGGGACGTGGTGGAGGAGCGCCGCGCCTCCCGCGACACCGCCGACACCGCGACGCTCATCTACACCTCGGGCACCACCGGGCGCCCCAAGGGCTGCGAGATCACCCACGGGAACCTGCTGCGGACGGCCCGCAACGCCGTCCAGGGCGCGATCTCCGAGATCACCGTGGACGGCAGCTCGACACTGCTGTTCCTGCCGCTCGCGCACGTGTTCGCGCGGATGATCGAGGTGGCGTGCGTCGAGGCCGGGGTCGTGTTCGGGCACAGCGACGTCCCGAACCTGCTGCCCGACCTCGCGACGTTCCGCCCGACGTTCCTGCTCGCCGTCCCCCGCGTGTTCGAGAAGGTCTACAACGGCGCCGAGCAGAAGGCCGCCGCCGAGGGCAAGGGCAGGATCTTCAAGGCGGCGGCCGAGACGGCGGTCGCCTACAGCCGCGCGCTGGACTCCGGCCGCCCCGGCCTCGGGCTGGCGGTCCGGCACAAGGTCTTCGACGTGCTGGTCTACAAGAAGCTGCGCGCGGCGATCGGCGGGCGGGTCGAGTACGCGGTGTCGGGCGGCGCCGCGCTGGGCGAGCGGCTCGGGCACTTCTTCCGCGGCGTCGGCATCACGATCCTGGAGGGCTACGGGCTCACCGAGACGACCGCGCCGGTCAGCGTCAACCGGCCGACCAAGATCAGGATGGGCACGGTCGGCCCGCCGATCCCGGGCGTGGACGTCCGCCTCGCCGAGGACGGGGAGGTCCTCGTCCGGGGCGTCAACATCCTGAGCGGCTACTGGAACAACGAGGCCGCCACCAAGGAGGCCCTGGACGACGGCTGGTTCCACACCGGCGACCTCGGCTCCCTGGACGGCGACGGCTTCCTGAGCATCACCGGCCGCAAGAAGGAGATCCTGGTCACCGCGGCGGGCAAGAACGTGGCGCCCGCGCCGCTGGAGGACCGGATCCGCGCGCACCCCCTGGTCAGCCAGTGCCTGGTCGTCGGCGACGGCCGCAGGTTCGTCGGCGCGCTGATCACGCTGGACGACGAGGCGCTGGGCCCGTGGAAGGAGCGGCACGGCAAGCCCGCGGGCGCCACGGTGGACGAGCTGCGCCGCGACCCCGACCTCGTCGCCGAGATCGACGCCGCCGTCGCCGCCGCGAACCGGGCGGTCAGCCACGCCGAGGCCGTCAAGAAGTACGTCGTGCTCGGCGTGGACTTCACCGAGGAGGCCGGGCACATGACGCCCAGCCTCAAGGTCAAGCGCGGCGTGGTGCTGCGCGACTTCGCCGCCGAGATCGACGCGCTCTACGACTCCTGACCGCTCAGGAGAGCGCGGCGACCGCCGCTTCCACCGGCGTGTCGCCGCCCAGCAGGTCGAGGGTGCGGCGGCGGGCGGCCGGAGCGTCCAGCACCGCGGCCACGACCGCCGCGACGTCGTCGCGGGTGACCTCACCGCGCCCGACCGGCGGCTCGGCGAGGAGGACCCGGCCGGTGCCGGGGTCGTCGGTGAGGCGCCCCGGGCGCAGGATCAGCCAGTCGAGGGCTCCGCGCGCGCGGAGGTCGTCCTCCGCCTCGCCCTTGGCCCTGATGTAGGCGGCCCAGACGTCGTCGCGGCCGGGGGCGGGCGGCTCCCCGGCGCCCATCGCCGAGATCTGCACGAAGTCGCGGACCCCGGCGCGCTCCGCCGCGTCCGCCAGCAGCACCGAGGCGGCCCGGTCCACGGTGTCCTTGCGGGCGGCGCCGCTGCCCGGCCCCGCCCCGGCGGCGAACACGACCGCGTCCGCGCCCGACACCACGTCGGCGACCTCCTCGACGGACGCCGACTCCAGGTCGCACAGCACCGGCCCGGCGCCCGCCGCCCGCACGTCCTCCTCGTGCGCCGGGTTGCGGATCATGCTGAGCACCGTGTCCCCCCGCGCGGCCAGCAGCCTCGCCAGCCTCAGCGCGATCTGCCCGTGCCCGCCCGCGATCACTACGTTCATGCCCGCGATCCTACGGCCGGACGGGCCGGGGACCCGGGACCTCAGCAGCGGCGGCCGGAGTTCACGCAGCCGACCGCGCGGCGCATCAGGTCCGGCGGCATCACGTTGATGAAGTCGCCGTGGTCGGTCACCGGGTCGTGGCCCTGCTCGGGGAAGGTGTCGAGCGCGAACGCCAGCGCGCGCGCCGGGACCGCGTAGGTCAGGGTCATCCGCAGCTGCGGGACGGCCTGGCGCCCCTGCGGGCACGCGCCGGTCCGCGGGTCGGGGAAGACGACGTGGTCCCGGTGGTTCGCGCTGTCGGAGTTGCGCCCGTCCCAGCAGCTCGGGAAGTTCAGCACGCGCGTCACGCGGCTGCCGCGCGGGCACAGCGGGTACCGGTCGGTGAACGCGCGGTCCTGGAAGCCGGTGCACGTCCACTGGGAGCGGGCGTTGCCCGGGCCGTTCGTCCCGGCCTTGGCGTCGCCGGTGACGATCCGCATGAACTCCGGCATCGCGGCGACCCTGCCCCGCGCGTTCCCCATGAACCGGAGCTGGACGGACGAGGGGGTGACGACGGAGCCGGTGTTGCCGTCCTGCTTGCTCTGGCCCGCCGCGTCCGACCCGTCCCGCCCGGCGCGGAGCCGCACGACCGGCCAGTAGTAGGTGGACCTGTCGCCGTTGGTGCAGGTCGTCCCGGCGGCGGCGAGGCTCTGGTCGGTGGAGAACCCGTCGGTCGACTCGTTGCCCACGTAGTCGTGGATGTGGTGCGCGCCGTTCTGGACGCCGGGCGCCACGATCACGTTGTCGGGGTTGCTGTGCCGCTGGCCCTCGTTGCGCCCGCAGTTCGAGGTGAAGGTGCCGCGCGACCCGCCCCGGCCCTGCCGGGGCTGCCGCACGCGCGGGGCCCGGCGGATGTCGGCGAACTGGTTCCGGTTCGGCCCCTGCTTGACCGCCTGCCCGCCCTGCCCCTGCGGCGGCGCGGCGGTCGGCTGGTCCGGCGGCTCCGCGGACGGTTCGGCGGAGGGCTCCCCGGGCGGCCCCGCCGACGGATCGGCGGACGCGTCGGCGGGCGGTTCCGCCGACGGATCGGCCGACGGGCTCGCGGACGGGTCGGGGGGCGGCGGGTCGGAGGAGGGCGGATCGGACGGGCCGGCGGCGAGCACCGCGCGGCCTCCGATCGGCGCGGCCCCCGCCGGGGGCGTCCCGGCCGCCGTCGCGACGAGCGCGAGCGCCGGGACGATCGCGGCGAGCGCCTTCTTCCTTCTTCCCATGGAAAAACTCCCTAGGTGTGGGCGGAAAGCCTCAATGCGGTGCCGTTCAATGCAGGGCCGATTTAGTCACCAGGCCCGTGCTCTCCAGCAGTGACATATGGGTGTTGACGAATTTCAGCGCCCGTTCCGCGAAAGCGCGGATCTCGGTGTTCTCGCTCTGCGCGCGGACCTTGGCGATGACGCTGAAGACCTGCCCGTGGGCCGAGCGCAGCCGCAGCACGAACGTCCGGTCGTAGTCCGCCCCGATCTTGTGCGAGAGCTCCCGGAGGTAGCTCTGCTGGGTGCCGTTCGGCTGGTTCGGCACGATCACGCCGAGCCGCTCCGCGGTGGCGCGGGTGTCGGCGTCCAGCCGCATGTGCTGCTCCATGATCATCCCCGCGACCTCCCGCACCCGGGGGCTGGCGGCGCGCTGCTGGGCCTGCTGGCCTGCGGGCATCTCCCACAGCCCGGCCTGCCGGACCTTCACCAGCAGCACCCTGTCGAGCGCGCTGAGGCGGCCCCAGCGGGTCTGGGTCGTACCTCCCCGGGTCGCGCCGTCGGCGGGCGCACCGCCGTATCCGGGGCGCAGGACCACCGCGGCGGCGCCCGCGACGGCGGCCGCCACCGCCAGCAGCAGCAGGGCGCGGCCGACGCGGTGGCGGCGGCGCCGGCGCACCCGCGCGAAACCGTGGCTCTTCCTCAAAACGGCCTCGTCCTCCTTTCGGAAATGTCGCCGGACCGACCCGGCGCGGGTCGCCAGGAGGTACGCACCGCGCCGAACCCGGGGTTCACCGATTCGCGATGGAAAATCGCGGAGGATTGGCCGGTCATGGACGCCGCGCCGCACTTCCCGTGATTCCGCCGGTGACGCGCAGCGCGAGCGCGGGGCACATCGCCACCGCTTTGGCCACGTCGCGTTCCATCCAGGCCGGAATGTCGCTGCCGAGCACGACGGGGAAGCCGTACCGGTCGAGCTGGATCAGCTCAGGGACGAGGTAGGCGCACAGCCCGTGCCCGTCGCAGCGGCTCCAGTCGATCGCGACGCGGCCCTCCTCGCCGGTCGGGACGGGCAGCGGCAGCACCCCGTAGGTCGGCTGCCCGCAGGTCCCGCCCTGCCGGTGGACGTCGATGTCCCCGGCGAACGCCTCGACCGCCGACAGCACGAACCTCGCGGTGCCGTCGGGGTGGGTGCAGGCGCCCCGGCCCCGCCCGACGCCCGCCGCGCGCCGCACGTCCTCGACCGTCCCGGAGCCGTCGGCGAGCGCGGTCAGCGACCGGACGACGTCGGGCAGCCCCAGCCGGCACGGCCCGCACTGCCCGGCGGACTGCGCGGCGAGGTAGGACGCGATGCGCGTGACCTCGCCGAGCGGGCACGTGCCGCGCGCGAGCGGCAGGATGATCCCGGCGCCGACGGTGCCGCCCGCCCGCCGCATCCCGGCGCGCGAGAGCACGGCCCGCGCCGCGGCGGGCGGGTCGAGCCACATGCCGTGGTATCCGCCGACGAGCACGCCCGGGGACGGCGGGACCTCGCAGTGCTCCAGGACGGCGCGCAGCGGCGTGCCGAGCGGCGCCTCGACGACCCGGGTCCCGCCGACGGTGAGCAGCGTCGTGCCCGGCTCGTCCTCGCCGCCCGCCGAGGCGTACAGGTCGGGGCCGAGCGAGACCAGCACGGCGAGCTGCGCGAACGTCTCGGTGTTGGACAGCAGCGTCGGGCAGCCGTCCACCCCGGACTCGGCGGCGCGGACCTTCACCCCCGGCGGGATCGGCGCCTCCCCGTTGATCGCGCGGACGACCGCGCCGCTCTCCCCGGAGATGAACCGCTCGGTGAGCCGGACGACGCGGGCGGGCATCCGCCGCTCGGCGATCGCGGCGCGGACCGAGCGGGCGGCCTCGCCGTCCTCGACGGCGACGACGATCCGCCGGGTGCCGAGCGCGGACGCGGCGATCTGCGCGCCGTCCAGGACGAGGTGGGGCGCGCGGCCGAGCAGCACCCGGTCCTTGGCGCTGCCCGGCTCGCCCTCGGCGCCGTTCACCACGACCACGACGTCCTCGCTGGGGCCGCGCGCGCCGCGCCGCTCCCCCGGCAGCGGCGGGAGGTCGTCCGCGCCGGGGTGGCGCACCCGGGCGGCGACGGCCGTGAGCTTGCGCGCGAACGGGAAGCCCGCGCCGCCCCGGCCGAGCAGGTCGACCTGCTCGGCCATCTCGACGAGGTCGGCGAGGCCGGGGGCGCGCAGCCGGCCGTGCACGGCGAGGTGCCGGGCGAGGTCCAGCCGGTCGAACCGGTCGAAGCCGAGCGTCAGGCGGGGCCCGCCGAGATGGGAGACCGCGACCGGGGGCGTCATCGGAGGGCCTCGCTGTCATGGCCCCGCCCCGCCGGGGGCACGCGCATCCCGCGCGGGTCGGCGACGGTCGCGCGGGAGCCGGGGGCCGTGCGGGAGCCGGGCGCGGCGCGGCGCTCGCCGGCGTCCTCGCCCGCGCGCCGCACCTCCCGCGGCCGCACCACCACGATCATGCGGGTGAGCAGCGCGAGCGCGACGCCCGCGACGCTCAGCACGTAGCTGAGCACGACCCAGTTCGCGGCGACCCGCCCGGCGGTGAGGCCGTGCACGATCGCGAGGGGCCAGGAGACGTAGGAGACGGCGTGCATCATCCGCCACACCCACGGGCGCCCCCGGAACGCGAACCGCGGACGCAGCAGGCCGGTGACCACGACGAGCAGCATCAATTCGAACGCGAGCGTGCCGAGGCCGACGGCGCCGGGGCCGGGCACCGCGATCTGCTCGGGGGCGGCGAGCCCGCCGACCACCTTCACCGCGATGTGCGCGACCACCATCGCCACCGCGAGCACGGCGGACGCGCGGTGCACGCCCTGCGCCAGCACGCGGTGCCGGATGCCGAGGATCAGCCGCTCGGTGGCCAGCAGCCCGCTCATCACGGCCGCGGTCATCGCGAGCAGGGTGAAGACCCCCGCGTAGAAGGAGAGGAAGTACTGCACGTTCGCCGCGGCGGCCGCGCCCGGCGGGGTCGCCGCGCCGACCAGGACCGCCACCGCGCCGACGAGCACCGCGCGCAGTGCCCAGGACGGCACCGCGGGTTCATCGCTGTTGCGTGTTCGCACCGCTCGGACTCCTCTTCTCACGTCGCGGACGGCGACGGCGCGCCGCCCGGTTTCGCCCGACCTGGCGTACCGTCCTCCGGCGGGGTGCCGGGGAGCGGCGATGGCGGCGGGTCGTCCGCCGCGGGGACCGGGCCGAGGTTGGCCAGCAGCCCCCCGGGGAGGACCTGGAGGTCGCCGCGCTCGGCGAACCCGAGGAGGGGCTCGGCCCGCTCCCGGAACGTCCAGCCGCCGATGCGCGCGCCGTCCAGCGGGACCCTCTCGGTGCCCCGCCGCAGGTCGAACCCGACCTGCGGACGCGGCGCGGCGGCGCCGCCGCAGGGCAGGTCGGTGCCGGTCCGCCCGATCGGCTCACCGCGCCCGACGACGCTGCCGTCGCGCAGCCGCGGCACCGACCGCACCCGGTAGTAGGTGGTGGCGAGGCCGCTGCGGTGGACCACCATGACCAGCGCGCGGCCCGCCGCGTCGCCGCAGAACCGGTAGAGCCGTCCGGCGCCGGAGGACAGGACGCGCCCGTCCCCGCCCGAGAACGCCAGCGAGCCCAGCGGGCGCCCGGCCGCGCCGCCCGGCGGCTCCCCGGCGGTCATCGACCAGACGGCGCCGCTCTTCCACGGCAGCATCAGCCCGTCGCCGGTGCGGCTGCCGTTGACCAGCGCGTTCGCCCCCTCGGCGGTGAGCGCGGCGTAGCGGCGCAGCGCGCCCGCCTCGGCCGCCGACATGAGGCTCGCGGGCATCGCCGACAGCAGGCCGGTGAACGCCGCGCCGCCCGACAGCCCGATCTCCCACCGGCCGCGCCGCCACCGCGCCGCGAAGAACGCGATCTCGGGGGTGGCGGCGCTGGCGGCCGGGACGGGGATCGCGGTGGTGCCGAACGCCCACGTCCCGTCGGCGCTGGTGCGGGCGGTGTCCACGACGGGCGGGCGGGACGGCGCGGCGCCGTAGGAGCGGCGGGCGGTCGCGCCGCGCTGCTCCAGCGTCAACTCCCGCACCCGCGCGGTGAGCACCGCCGGATCGGGCGCGGCGGGCGCGGCCGGGCCGCCGGAGGGGCCGGGGGTCCGCCGGGGAGCCTCGCGCCTGCCCGGCTTGGCGCGTTCCCGGTGGCTTCGTGCCGGGGTGTCGTCGCCGACCGTTCCGGACGCGCCGACGGTGCCGCCGTCCAGCAGCGCCCGCTCGACGACGCCGAGCAGCGACAGGCCGACGACGCACGACAGCACGACCGCGCCGATGCTCAGCCGGTCGGGTGCCCCCCGCCGCCCGCCGCGCGGCCGCGCCCGGGGCCCGGGGGCGCGCCGCGCCCGGTGCCCGCCCGCACGCCGGGGCTCAGCCGGACGCCGGGACTCACCCGGATACCGGGGCTCAGCCGGATACCGGGGTTCGGCCGCGCGCCGGGGTTCGGCCGCGGGCCGGGCCCCGGTCCATCCGGGCTGCCGGGCCCACCAGGACCCCTCGGGCCACTGCGGTTCCTCGGCCGGTCGCCCCGGGCCCGATGGGGGGCGCGCGGACGTCCGCGCGCGAGATGAAGCATGCGCGTGCCGTGACGCATGCCGGGTGTCGCGTCGCACCATGCCCTCTCCTGTGGAGGAGGGGAGGGCTCGGCGAACGCCGACCTGTTCGGTGGTCCCGATGAGACATGTGAGACGTCGAGGCCGCGGCGCGGGAGCCCGCTCCGCTCCCACCGCTGCCTCGTGGACCCTCGCGGGTCCGGTCGATCACCCGGGAGCATACGCCCACGGCGCGTCCGGATGAATGAGGATGCCCAAAAACGTTTCACCCCGCAGCGTCACCTCGACCGCGCGGCGTCACCTCAGGCCGCGCAGGAACGCGGCGGCCAGCGGCGCCGCCACCTCGGGGCCCGACCCGCCGTCCGGGACGAGGACGGAGAACGCCAGGTCGCCGCGGAAGCCGATGAACCAGGCGTGGGTGCCGCCGTCGTACTCGGCGGTGCCGGTCTTGCCGGACGTCCCCTCCGGAAGCCCGGCCCGCGCGGCGGTGCCGCCGGTGACGACCGCGCGCATCATCGACCGCAGGTCGGCGGCGCCCGGGACGTCGTGGGCGTCCGGAACACCTCCCCCGCCCTCGCGGATCAGCTCCGGCGACAGCAGCCGGGGGGCGCGCCACGTCCCGTCCGCCACCGCCGCCGCGACCGACGCCATCAGCAGCGGGCTCGCCAGCACCTGCCCCTGCCCGATGCCCGCCTCCGCCAGCGCCGCGCCGCTCCCGACCGACGGGAAGGGGCAGGGGGCGGCGGTCAGGCCCGGCGCGACCCGCGCGCCGAACCCGAACGACTCGGCCGCCGCCGCGAGCTTCTTCGCGCCCGCCTTCTCCACCGCCAGGCGCGCGAACGTGGTGTTGCACGACGCCGCGAACGCGTCCCGCAGCGTCGTCCGCCCGAGGTCGTGGTTCTGGTCGTTGCGGATGGTCCGCTGCGCGGTGACGACGACCGCCGGGCAGTCGGCCGCCGATCCGGCGCCCATCCCGTCCGCGAGCAGCGCCGCCGCGGTCACGACCTTGAACGTCGAGCCCGGCGGGTAGGTGCCGACGAACGCGCCCATCCCGCCGAGCGCGTCGGCGACGGCGACGATCTCCCCGCTGGACGGGCGGATCGCGACGACCGCCGCCTGCCGCCCCCCGACGGCCCTCTCCGCCGCCGCCTGGACGCGCCGGTCCAGCGTCGTGCGGACCTTCCGGGTCGCCTTCACCCCGAGCACCTTGACCCGCTGGACGGGCCCGGAGCCGTCACGCAGCTCGATGACCCACCCGGTGCCGGCCTCGCCCTCCATCCGCTCGTTGATCGCGCTCAGGTAGGGCTGGAGCGGGCCGTCCTGCGGGAACGGCTTCCCGTCGCGCGCGACCGGCGCGACGGCGGGCACCGTCACCTCGCGCAGCGACCACGTGCCCTTCCCCTTCAGCCCGGGGTACAGGGTCGAGGGCGTCCACAGGACGCGCCACCGCCCGTCCACCTTCCCGAGCCTCAGCTCCGACCCGAACGTCCAGTCGCCGCGTCCCGCGACCGCGCGCGTGACCGTGAAGGCCGCGCGCGCCGTGTCGGGCCCCGACCGCACCACCGGACGCGGATCCAGCGCGATCGTGCTCACCCGCAGCCCGTCCGACAGCGCGTGGTGCTGGTCGGCGAAGTCCGGCGGCGGGTCGGCGACCAGCCTCCCCATCCCGTCGAGGGACCCCCGCGACCAGGCGGCGAAGTAGTCGCGGGCCACCTCCTCGGGTGTCCCCTCGTCCCTCCCCGGCCACAGCCACACCGCGGCGGCCCCCGCCGCCAGCGCCAGCGTCACCAACACGGCCAGCACGGCCACGCCCCGTGATCGCACGCGACATCTCTCCACTCTCCCCCCGAGCGGAGCACGATCATCTCAGCCCCCGGTCGCCCGGCACATGCGACCCGAGGCTGATCTTCGACGCGCGGCCGAGCGGTCACTCGGCGTGTCGGGTCAGCGCGTCCAGGGCAGCCGGACGCCCTCCAGCTCCGGGTCGGCCAGCACGGCCTCGACCAGCTCCGTCGGCCCGACGACCTTGGTGCCCCACAGGTCCCAGTCGCAGTAGACCACCCACGACCGGTCGGCCGACCACAGGTCGGACGGGCAGCTCGCCATCCCCGGATGGTCGTACAGCCGCGCCGCGTCGCCGAGCCGCCCCGCGAGCACGGTCTCGTTGTCCCAGTCGGCCGTGACCAGCGGGCAGTAGTAGGCGAGGCAGCGCGTGTCGGCGCCCGCCGGGCTGTGCCGCAGCAGCACGCCGACGAGCCGGTGCCAGCTCTCGCGGTCCAGGCAGCCCTCGGCGGGCGGCTGGATCGCCGCCGACCAGCTCCCGGTGGGATGGCCCTGGCGCAGGCAGCGGTTGCCGGGCAGCTCCCCCTCCGGCACGACCGGCTCCCCGAACCCGCGCGCCAGCTCCCGCCAGCGCAGCCGCCGCCACCCCGCGCCCGGGTCGCCGCTGCGGCCGAGCTCGGTGCCGGTGACGATCGCGCCCTCCAGCAGGTCGCCCACGTCGCCGGGGACGTCGGCGGCGGGATCGGCGGGCTCGACGAGCCCGGCCGCCGTCACCGACTGGTGGACGTCGTCGTGGGTCGTGGTGACCAGGCCCTCCTCCCACGCGTACATCGCGTGCAGAAGCCAGGCGGAGTCGGGGTTCCGCGGCGGCTCGAAACCCGAGTAGCAGTGGTCGGGGTCGAGTTCGTGCAGCCAGCGGGCGGCCTCTCCCGGAGCCCGGGCCCAAGCGTCCTCGATGTCCGCGTTCTCCATATCCCGCATCCTCGCACCCTCACGACGTGCCGCGAAACGTGGCATGACCTAGGGATTTTCGTTGCTGACCATGGGGCCACATCTCAGTGGCCGAGCAGCGCGCCCAGCCGCGCCGCCTGGACCTCCCAGCGCCACTCCCGCTCCACCCACGCGCGCCCCCGCTCCCCCATCGCGCGGGCCCGCGCCGGATCGGCGAGGAGGGCGGCGACCGCGTCGGCGACGCGCGCGACGGACCGGCCCGGCACGACCACGCCGGTCTCCCCGTCGACGACCGCGTCGGGCGCGCCGCCGGAGTCGCCCGCGACCACCGGCAGCCCGGTCGCGGACGCCTCCAGGTAGACGATGCCGAGGCCCTCCACGTCCAGGCCGCGGCGGCGGGTGCGGCACGGCATCGCGAACACCTCGCCCGCGTCGTGGTGCGCCGGAAGCTCCTCCCACGGAACGTTCCCGGCGAACACCACCGAGCGGTCGACGCCGAGGGAGGCGGCCAGCCGCTCCAGCTCGGCGCGATAGGGGCCGCCGCCGACGAGCAGCAGCGCCGCGTCCGGGACCCGCGTCAGGACGCGCGGCCACGCGTGGATCAGCGCGTCCTGCCCCTTGCGCGGCACGAGACGCGACACGCACACCGCGACCGGGCGGTCGGACAGGCCGTGCCGAGCGCGGATCTCCGCGCCCCCCGCGCCCCGCCGGAAGGCGTGCTCGTCGACGCCGGGGGCGAGCCGCGCCATGCGCGCCGCCGCGTCCGGCGACAGGGCCGGCGCGATCCGCGACCGCGTGTACTCGCCCAGGTAGGTGAGGACGTCCAGGCCGTCCGCGATGCGGCGCAGCGCACCGCCCGCGACCGGCAGCGACGCCCAGCCCGCCTCGTGCCCGTGCGTGATCCCGACGAGCCGTCCCGCGCCGCTCCGCCGCAGCGCGGGCGCCAGCAGCCCGAGCGGCGCCGCCGCGCCGAAGACGACCGACTCGCAGCCCTCCGCGCGCAGCACCTCCCGCGCCCGGCGCAGCACGCCCGGCACCGGCAGCATCAGCGACCCCGGGTGCCGGACGACCGGGAACGGCTGCCGCGCGTCGAACCCCGCCGCGCCCTCCCACGCCGGCGCGTACACGACCACCGAGCCGGGCGGACGGCGCGCGGCGAGGCCGTGCACGAACGCCTGGATGCCGCCCGGACGCGGCGGGAAGTCGTTGGTGACGAAAAGCGTCCGGGTCATCGGCCGGGTCCGGAAGGCAAGCGGAGGGGCCCGCCACCGGACGTCCGGTGACGGGCCCCTGCCTGCGACATCGCGGCGGCGGTCAGCGGCTGAGCGGCCGGGACTCCCGGCCCTCGACCTCGCCGTGCCCACCCTCGCCGTGCTCGCCGTGCTCGTGCTCCTCGACGGGGATGTCGTCGAAGGTCCAGGCGCGGTTGAGGCGCGAGCGCAGATGCCCGAGCGGGCCCTTGGAGCCGGGCGCCGGGATCCCGCGGGCGTCCTTGGCGGGCGCCTCGGGACGGGTGTTCTCCTTGGACAGGATCGTCACCCGCTTCTCCTCGCGCGCGGGCTCGTGCCGCTCGGAGTACCGGCCGTCCGGCGACATCATGATGATGCCGGACTCCTCGCCGTGCCCGATGATGTTCGCGTCCTTGCGCTGGAGGCCCAGGCAGATCCGCTTGGTGATGACGAACGCCAGGTAGGGCCCGATGAAGATCCCCACGCGGAAGAACCACGTGATCCCGAACATCGACAGGTGGAACTTGTCGGCCAGCACGTCGTTGGCGCCCGCGATCCACAGCATCCCGTAGAACGTCACCGCGGCCATGCCCGTCGCCGTGCGGACCGGGGCGTTGCGCGGACGCGTGTTGACGTTGTGGTGCCGCTTGTCACCGGTCACCCACGCCTCGACGAACGGCCAGACGGCCGCGCCGGTGAAGATGATGCCGAGCGGCACCGTCGCCGGGATCAGCACGTTGAAGCTGACCGTGTGGCCCCAGGCCGAGATCTCCCAGTTCGGCATGATGCGCAGCGCGCCCTCCAGCACGCCCATGTACCAGTCGGGCTGGGAGCCCGCGGAGATCGCGCCGGGGTCGTAGGGGCCGAACAGCCAGATCGGGTTGATCTGGACGAACGCCCCCATCAGCGCGAGCACGCCGAAGGTGAACAGGAAGTAGGCGCCGGTCTTGGCCATGAACACCGGGTAGAACGGGTAGCCGTACACCTGCTGCTCGGTCTGGTTCTTGACCGGCATCGCGGTGTGCTTCTGGTGCCACATGATCATCATGTGCGCGGTGACCATGCCGAGGATCAGCCCCGGGATCAGCAGCACGTGGATGGTGAACAGCCGGGGCACGATGTCCTGGCCGGGGAACTCGCCGCCGAACAGGAACATGTACAGGTAGGTGCCGACCAGCGGGATCGACTCCGTGACGCCCTGGGTGATCCGCAGCCCGGTGCCCGACAGCAGGTCGTCGGGCAGCGAGTAGCCGAACAGGCCCTCCAGCATGCCGAGCGTGAACATGCCGATGCCGATGAGCCAGTTCAGCTCGCGCGGCTTGCGGTAGGCGCCGGTGAAGAACACCCGCAGCATGTGCGCCAAGATCGAAGCCATGAACAGGACCGCGGCCCAGTGGTGGATCTGCCGCATCAGCAGGCCGCCGCGCACGTCGAAGCTGATCTCCAGCGTCGAGGCGTAGGCCTGCGACATCTTCACGCCGTTCAGCTTCGTGTACGAGCCGTTGTACACGACCTCCTGCATGCTCGGCTGGAACCAGAGCGTCAGGAACGTCCCGGTCAGCAGCAGGATGATGAAGGAGTACAGGGCGATCTCGCCCAGCATGAACGACCAGTGGTCGGGGAAGACCTTCTTGAGGTTGCGCTTCATGAAGGTCGTGGAGCCGAGCCGGTCGTCGAGCCAGTTCAGCGAGGCGTCGACCGACTGCGGAGCTGTCGTCTGGCTCATCCGCGCTCCCAGAAGCTCGGGCCGATCGGCTCGTGGTAGTCGCTGGTGGCGACGATGTAGCCGTCCTCGACCGACAGCGGAAGCTGCGGCAGCGGACGGGCGGCCGGGCCGAACACGACCTTCGCGGCGTTGGTGGCGTCGAAGGTGGACTGGTGGCACGGGCACAGGATGTGGTGCGTGGTCTGCTCGTACAGCGCGGCCGGGCAGCCGACGTGCGTGCAGATCTTGGAGTAGGCCACGATGCCGTTGACGTGCCAGTTCTCGCGGCCCTTGGCGGGCTTGAACTCGTCCGCGGGCACGTTGATGAGGATGGTCACGGCCTTGGCGGTCTCGGTGAGCACCTGCTCCTCGGGGACGTGCTCCTCGATGCCCTCCGGCAGCACGGTGATCATCGAGCCGGGCGAGGAGAAGTCGCTGACCCGCAGCGGGCGGTTGGTGCCGTCCACGACGAGCCGGACGCCCTTCTTGCCCTGCTTGTGCGCCTCCTCGACGGCCTTGGCCCAGAAGGTGCTGCGGAGCTTCTTCTCCGGCAGCGGGCCGAGGTCGCGCAGCAGCACCAGCGGGGCGAGGCCGAGCGGGGCGGAGGCCAGCAGCAGCGTGCGGCGCAGCAGCGGCCGCTTGGTGATGCCGCTGTCGACCGCCCCCTCCATGAAGTCCTCGTTGAACCCGGCGCGGGTCTCCTCGTCGGCGGCCGGCAGGTGCCGCTCCTGGATGATCGGCTTGCTGGTCATCAGCCGCCGCACCCAGATCGTGACGCCGATCGCGAGGGCGAGGAACGACAGCGCCATCATGCCGCCGAGCCAGAAGTTGGACTCCCGGGCCCGGTCGACGCCGTGCATGCCGCCGTCGCGGCCGCTCCAGCCGATGTAGTAGGCGATGAAGCCCACGCTGCCCGCGAAGGCGAGCAGGAAGAACGTCGCGACGACGCGCTCGGCCCGCTTGGCCGACGCCTCGTCGAGCTGCTCTCCCGCGCCCGCCGGGGCCGAGATGTCGCCCTCGGCGAGCAGTTCCTTGTCCCTGGCGGGGGACGGCGTGCGGATCACCCGTTCGCGCGGGGCCTCCTCACGCCGGCCGTCCCCGCCGCGGGCGCCCCTGCGCGGCTCCTCCGAGCCGGCGGCGCCGGTGTCGTCCTTGTTGTCGTCGCTCATGGCTTCTTCAGCTTCTTCGGCTTCTTCGCGGTGATCCACATGGCGGCCAGCACCAGCAGGCCGATCCCGATCAGCCAGCCCGCCAGGCCCTCCGACACCGGACCGATGCGGCCGAGGCCGTTACCGCCCGGGTTCGGCTCCTCGCGCGTCTGGACGAGGTAGGCGATGATCGCCTGCTTGTCCTTGGGCGTGAGCGTGGTGTCGTTGAACACCGGCATCGCCTGCGGGCCGGTCAGCATGGCCTCGTAGATCTGGGTGGGCGTGACGTCGCTGTTGTTCAGCGGCGGGGCGTACTTGCCGCCGGTCAGCGCCCCGCCCTGGCCGGTGAAGTTGTGGCACTGGGCGCAGTTGGTGCGGAACAGCTTGCCGCCGAGGGCCACGTCGCCGGTCTTCGGGTCGACCGCCGAGGCCGGGGGGACGTCCGGGCCGTTGCCGAGCGAGGAGATGTAGGCGCGCAGGTCGGCCAGGTTCTTCTCGGCCTGCGCCTTCTGCTTCTCGGCCGCCTCCCGCTTCTCCTTCTCCTCGTAGTCGGTCTTGATCGAGGTGTCGAAGGGGGGGATCGGCTCCTTGCGCGGCATCTGCGCGCCCGGGTTCATCGCGGGCATGCGGCCCGTGCTGACCTGGAAGTCGACGGACGCGGCGCCGACGCCGATGAGGCTCGGGGCGATCGGCTTGCCCTTGGCGTCCTTGGTGCCCTCGGCGTTCAGGCCGTGGCAGCTGGCGCAGTTCTTGTTGAACAGCTGCTTGCCGTTGCCCAGGTCCTGCGCGGCCGCGGCGGTGCCCTCCGCCTCGGCGCGGCCGGTCTGCGGCGAGAAGCCGGCGTAGATGGCGCCGATCGCCGCCAGGGCCGCCAGCACGACGGCGTAGCCCGCCCAGGGGCGCCGTCGCCATGCGGTGATCCTTCTCACGGAAATCCCCGTTCGGGTCATGTCGTCTGGTGGTTCGAGCAGGTCGTCGAGCAGGTCACGGCGTCACGTCAGTCGAGCAGGTAGATGGTGGCGAACAGGCCGATCCACACCACGTCGACGAAGTGCCAGTAGTAGGACACGACGATCGCGCTCGTGGCCTGCTCGTGCGTCCAGCGCTTGGCGGCGTAGGTCCGCCCGAGGACGAACAGGAACGCGACGAGCCCGCCGGTGACGTGCAGGCCGTGGAAGCCGGTGGTCAGGTAGAAGACCGAGCCGTAGGCCGACGAGGACAGCGTGAGGCCGTCCTTGGTGACCAGGCTGTAGTACTCGTACGCCTGCCCGGCGACGAAGTAGGCGCCCATGAGGAACGACAGCACGTACCACTCGCGCAGCCCCCACCGCCGGAAGTTCAGCAGGCCGCCGTCCCGGCCGACCTTGCCCGCCTCCGCTTTGAACACGCCCATCTGGCACGTCACCGAGGACAGCACCAGGACGGTGGTGTTGACCGCCGACAGCGGCAGGTTCAGCGGGGCGCCGGGCCACGCGCCGTGCCCGGACTGGCCGATCGTCACGGAGCGGATCGTGAAGAACATCGCGAACAGCGCCGCGAAGAACATCAGCTCGGACGACAGCCAGACGATCGTCCCCACGCTGACCAGATTGGGACGGTTTGCCCGTGCGTGAGGTGTTGTCTCTATCGCGGATGCTGTCACGGGCAGCATTATTGCGCCCCTATCCAGTGATCGACGCATGACCCCCCTTCTAGAGTTCCCCGAGCGTGTCACGGCGCGTCGCGCCGGAGGACCTCTCCGGGGCTCTTGCCTGGCAGCGGCCGGGGGCGTATCTCGTGCGCACGCACGCGAAGCGGTACCCTTCGGTGCCATGAGCACCGCCCCGGAGAGCACGGAGAGCCCGATGAAGGTTCTCGTCTACAGCGACGACGCGAACACCCGCGCCCAGATCCGGATGGCGGTCGGACGCCGCCCCGCCGCGGACGTCCCGCGGGTCGAGTTCGTGGAGATCGCGACCCAGCCCGCCGTGGTGGCGCGCCTGGACGAGGGCGACATCGACGTGCTGGTCGTGGACGCCGAGGCCCAGCCCGCCGGGGGCCTCGGGGTGTGCCGGCAGGCCAAGGACGAGGTCTACGACTGCCCGCCGGTCCTGGCGATCATCGCCCGCCGCGACGACGGCTGGCTCGCGACCTGGTCGCGCGCCGACGCCGTGGTCAGCCTCCCGCTCGACCCGATGGCCCTCGCCACCGCGCTCGCCGGGCTGATGCGGCGGCGCGCCGAGAGCCGCCTGCCCGCCCTGTAGGCCCGACTCCTCAGGCGGGGCCTGGCAGGCACAGGCCGGGCAGGCCAGAACAGATTCAGCCCGGGGCGCACCGCCCCCGGACGAACTTCCCCGGAGCGACATGGACGCCCGCACGACGTGGCCCGCACTGCTGAACGCCCTCCTCGACGGCGACTCGCTGACCAGCGAGGAGACCGCCTGGGCCATGAACCAGATCATGGCCGGGGAGGCCACGGACGTGCAGATCGCGGGCTTCGCGGTCGCGATGCGGGCCAAGGGCGAGACGGTCGCCGAGGTGTCCGGCCTCGCCGACGGCATGATGGACAACGCCACCCCGATCACGGTGGCGGGCCGCTTCGCCGATCTGGTCGGCACGGGCGGCGACCGGGCCCACACCGTCAACATCTCCACGATGGCGGCCGTGGTGGGCGCCGCGGCCGGGGTGAAGGTCGTCAAGCACGGCAACCGGGCCGCCTCGTCCTCGTGCGGCGCCGCCGACCTGCTGGAGCACCTCGGCGTCGCGATCGACCTGCCGCCGGAGGCGACCGCGCGCGTCGCCGAGGAGACCGGCATCACGTTCTGCTTCGCGCCGATGTTCCACCCGGCGCTGCGCCACGCCTCCAAGGCGCGCGGCCAGCTGGGCACCCCGACGGTGTTCAACTTCCTCGGCCCGCTGACGAACCCGGCGCGGCCGCCCGCGCAGGCGGTGGGGGTGTTCCATCCCCGGATGGCGGAGGTCGTCGCGGGCGTGTTCGCCTCGCGCGGCTGCTCGTCGCTGGTGTTCCGGGGCGACGACGGGCTCGACGAGCTGACGACGACCGGCACGTCCACGGTGTGGGTGGTCCGCGACGGCGCGGCGGTGGAGACGACGTTCGACCCGTCCGACCTCGGGATCGCGCCCGCCAAGCCGGAGGACCTGCGCGGCGCCGACGCCGCGTTCAACGGCCGGGTGGCGCGCGAGGTGTTCGCGGGGGCGCCCGGCGCCGTCCGCGACATGGTGCTGCTGAACGCCGCCGCGCTGATCACCGCGTTCGAGGGCGCGCCGGCCGCCGCCGACCTCACCGCGACGCTGGGCGCCGGCTACGAGCGGGCTGCGGCGGCGATCGACTCCGGCGCCGCGAGCGCCCTGCTGGACCGCTGGATCGAGGTCTCGCGGGGCCTGCGCGCCTGACCCCCTCCGCGCCCTCACACAGCGCCCTCACACGACGCCCTCACACGACGCCCTCACACCGGCGAGCGGGCGCCGGAGGAGAGCCGCTGCGCGATCCAGATCGGGATCACCGACAGCACGATCATGGCGGCGGCCAGCACGTTGACGACCGGCGCCTGGTTCGGCCGGAACAGGTTGCCGAAGATCCAGATCGGCAGCGTCTGGGCGCCGGGCCCGGCGGTGAACGTGGTCACGATGATCTCGTCGAAGGACAGCGCGAACGACAGCAGCCCCCCGGCGAGCATCGCCGAGCGCAGCGCCGGGAACGTCACGTACCGGAGCGTCTGGAAGGTGTCGGCGCCGAGGTCGGCGGACGCCTCCTCCAGGCTGGTCCCGGTGCGGCGCAGCCGGGCGAGGACGTTGTTGTAGATCGTGACGACGCAGAACGTGGCGTGCCCGGCGATCACGGTGAACAGGCCGAGCCCGACGCCGAGCGGCTTCAGCACGACCTGGAAGGCGTTGCTGAGCGCGATGCCGGTGACGATGCCGGGCAGCGCGATCGGCAGCACGACGGCCAGCGACACGGCCTCGCGGCCGAAGAAGCGGTGCCGGGCCACCGCGAACGCGGCGGCCGTGCCGAGCACGAGCGCGATCGCCGTCGCGCCGAGCCCGGCCTTGACGCTGGTGAGCACGGCGCGCCGGGCGCCCGCGTCGTCCATCGCGTGCGCCCACCAGCGCCCGGTGAACGACGTCGGCGGCCACCCGAACGCCCGGTCGGCGTTGACGGAGTTGACCAGCACGACCAGCAGCGGGACGTAGATCACCGCCAGGCCGAGGACCAGCACGGCGCGCAGCGCGGCGCGGGCCGCGGGCGAGAGGGTCATCACAGCTCCCTGAGCGCGCCGGTGCGGCGGGCGGCGGCGAGGTAGGCCAGCATCACCACGACGGGGATCGTGGCGACGGCGGCGGCGAACGGCAGGTTGTTGGCGGCGCCGACGTTGTCGTAGACGACGTTGCCGAGCAGCTGTGTCCGGCCGCCGACGATCTTCACGGTGATGTAGTCGCCGAGCGACAGCGAGAACGTGAAGACCGACCCGGCGACCAGCGAGGGGAAGACCATCGGCAGCACGACGGCGCGGAGCGTGCGCAGCGGCCGCGCGCCGAGGTCGCCGGAGGCGTCCAGCAGCGAGTCGGGCAGCCGCTCCAGGCCCGTGTAGACGGGCAGGATCATGTACGGCAGCCACAGGTAGGCGAGCACGAGGACGGTCGCGGTCAGGCCGTAGCCCGGCCCCGACAGCCCGAACGGGCCGAGCGCCTCGTCGGCGAGGCCGCCGTGCGCCAGCATGACCCGCCACGCGTACGCCTTGACGAGGTAGGGCGCCCACAGCGGCGCGAGCACCGCGACGACCAGGTACGGCCGCCGGCGGGGCCTCACGACCTTGGCCATGGCGAACGCCATCGGCAGGCCGATCACCATGTCGATCAACGTGACGGCGGCGGCGACGCCCACGCTGCGCAGCGCGATCGTCCGGTAGACGGGCTCGTCCCAGAGCGTCTGGAAGTTGGCGAGCGTGTACTGGTGGACCACCTCGCCGGTGAAGGTGTCGGTCGTCCAGAACGCGGTCAGGAAGATCGCGGCGAGGGCGCCGAGGTAGCCGGGCACCAGCCAGGCGAGCGGGGCGCTCAGCAGCAGCGTCAGGCGCAGCCGGGGGCGGCGGTGCAGGACGGCCGCCGCCCGGCGCCGGGGACCCGGCGCCGGGCGGGCCGCGGCGGCGACGGCGGTCAGCCCTTGATCGTCGTCCACGCCTGGGTCCACTTGGAGTAGTCCACGCACTTGACGTCCTTGCGGCCGTCGAGGCACTGCGCGATCGGCGTCGTCCAGAAGCGCACCTTGGAGAAGTAGGTCTCGTCGGTGGCGTGGAAGGTGTCGCAGAACTTCCTGTCGGCGGTCAGCCCGCACGCCCTGGCGTTGGCGGGCGCCTCACCGAACCACTCGGCGACCTGGGCGTTCGCCTTCGGGGAGACGATCCAGTCCATCCACTTGTAGGCGCAGTTCGGGTTCTTGGCCTTGGCGCCGACCATCCAGGTGTCCGACCAGCCGGTCGAGCCCTCCTTCGGCAGCGCCACCTCCACCGGCGCCTTCTCGGCCTTGGCGAGGTTGGCGATGACCTGCCAGGTCGTCCCGAGCACCGAGTCGCCGCTCTTGAACGCCTGGACCTCCTTGGTGTAGTCCGACCAGTACTCGCCGATCAGGCCGCGCTGCGTCTTCAGCAGCGCGACGGCCGCGTCGAACTGCTTCTGGTCGAGCGCGTAGGGGTTCTTGATCCCGAGTTCGGGGCGCGAGGACATCAGGTACAGCGCCGCGTCCGCGATGTAGATCGGCGAGTCGTAGCCGGTGACCTTGCCCTTGTAGGGCGAGTTCGCGTCGAACACCGCGCCCCAGGACGTCGGCGCGGGCCTGACCTTGTCCGACCGCCACATCAGCAGGTTCGCGCCGCGCCCGTGCGGGATGCCGTAGGCGACGCCGTTCACCGAGTTCCACGGCTTGAGCTTCAGGCCGGGGAACACGTCGGCGTAGTTCGGCACCAGCGCGGTGTTGACGGGCGCGACCGTGCCGGAGGCGATGAGCCGCAGCGAGGCGTCGCCGGACGCGGACACGGCGTCGTACTCCCCCGTCCGCATCAGCGTGACCATCTCGTCGGACGTCCCGGCGATCTTGGTGTTGACCTTGCAGCCGGTCTGCTTCTCGAAGGGGTGGACCCAGTCGACCTTCTTGTCGTTGGAGCCGTCCTCGGCGTACCCGGCCCAGGCGACCAGGTTGACCCGGCCCTCGCCCGCGCCGAGCGACTGCCGCGCCGCGATCTTCGGGACGGTGAACCCGCCCTGCCCGGCACCGGTCGCCTTGCCTGCCGAATCGCCGTCGCCGCAGGCGCCGGTCAGTCCGATCGCCAGCGCTGCCGTGGCGGCGAGCGCCACGCGCGTGGACCACATGGGGAACTCCTTATTTCGGGGGGTGATGAAGGAGGTGTCGTGCGGTTCAGGAGGCGGGCGCCGCCTCGGCCGCGTCGCCCCGGCCGGCGTCCGCCACCCGGAACTCGTGCGCGGAGTGCCACCGGACCCGGACGCGGTCGCCCGGCCGGTGCGGCATGTCGTCCGAGGCCGCGAGGTTCTGCCGGAGCGCCACGACCCGCTCGCCCGAGTCCAGGTCGACGTGGACCCGGGTGAGCGCGCCCGCGTAGACGAGGTCGGCGACCGTGCCGAGCGCGTGCCGGTCCCCCTGGCCCGGCCCGCGCTCCGTGCCGACCCCGTCGAGCCCGTCGACCTGGAGCTTCTCCGGACGGACGCGGACGTCCCCGACGCGGTTGGAGGTGCCGACGAAGCCCGCCACGAACGCGGTCGCCGGACGCTCGTACAGCTGCGCCGGGGTGCCGACCTGCTCGATCCGGCCGCGGTCCATCACCGCGACCCGGTCGCTGAGCGTCAGCGCCTCCTCCTGGTCGTGGGTGACGAACACGAACGTGATCCCGGCGCGGCGCTGGATGGCCTTCAACTCGGCCTGCATCTCCTCGCGCAGCCGGAGGTCGAGCGCGCCGAGCGGCTCGTCCAGCAGCAGGACGCGGGGCTCGTTGACCAGCGCGCGGGCCAGCGCGACCCGCTGCCGCTGGCCGCCCGACAGCTCCGCCGGGCGCCGCGCCTCCATGCCCTCCAGCCGGACGCCGCGCAGCGCCTCCCGGGCCCGCGCGCGGCGCTCCGCGCGCGGCACCCGCCGCACCTTCAGCCCGTACTCGACGTTGCGGAGCACGTCCAGGTGCGGGAACAGCGCGTAGTCCTGGAAGACGGTGTTGACGTCGCGCTCGAACGGCGGGAGGGAGGTGACGTCACGGCCGGCCAGTTCGACCGTTCCAGCCGTGGGACGCTCGAACCCCGCGATCAGCCGGAGCACGGTCGTCTTGCCCGACCCGGACGGGCCGAGCATCGAGAAGAACTCGCCGTCCCCGATGTCGAGGTCGACGCCCGCGACCGCCTCGACCGCGCCGAAGCCCTTGCGGAGGTCGCGGATCCGCACCGCTGAAACCGACATGGGATGAAAACATATGGATTCATAAGTTTCAGTTCAAGTGATGATCCGGTATCACTGAGTCGACGCCGGCGGGAGGGGGCCCGATGGACAGCGCGCGTCCGGCCGTGTTCGCCCCGGTCGACAACACCGCGCGGGTGCACGCGGTGGTCCGCCGCCTCGGCGACGCGATTGCGCTCGGGCTGCTCGCCGACGGGGAGCAGCTGCCCAGCGAGACCGACCTCGCCGGGTATCTCGGCGTGTCGACGGTCACCCTACGCGAGGCGCTGATGGCCTTGCGTCAGCAGGGCCTCATCGAGACCCGGCGGGGACGCGGCGGCGGGAGCTTCGTCCGCACCCCGGCCCGCCCGTTCGACCTGGACGGGCGGCTGCGCCCGCTCGCCGCCGAGGAGCTGCGCGACCTCGGCGACCACTACGCGGCGATCGCGGGCGCCGCCGCGCGGCTGGCGGCGCTGCGCTCGCTGCCCGGCGACGTCGACCGGCTGCGGCGCTCGCTCGCCGAGATGGCCGAGGCCGACCCGGGCCCTCACCTGTGCCGCCTGGACGGGCGGTTCCACCTGGAGGTGGCCGCCGCGTCGCAGTCCGTCCGGCTCACCCGGGAGGAGATCCGGCTCCAGGCCGACATCGGGCCGCTGATCCTCGCCGCGCACGGGCGTCCCGAGGCCGGCGACCGGGTCCGCGCCGAGCACGCGGCGCTCGTCGAGGCGATCGCCCGGGGCGAGGAGGGGCGGGCCCGCGATGTCGCTGAAAGTCACGTCGCGAATGCGGTAGAACATCTGATTGAACGACGGCTCGCCCTCTGACCCCGAGGTGATCCATGCGCTCCGAGCTCCCGGTGGCCCGCCCGGCCGCCGGTGCGGCCGTCGGTGCCGCCGTCGGCGCCGCCGCCGCGCGCGTCCACGCGACCCTCGACGCGGTGTTCGCGACCGTGGCGGAGGTGCGCGACGCCTCGTCCCGGCGGCTCGCCGAGGTCGCCGCCGCCGGGCGCGCGCCCGTCCGCGCCGACCTCGCCCCGCTGCGCCCGCTGCTGCTCCCCCGCCTCGGCCCGCTGGTCTGCGGGCTGGGCTTCATCGCCGCCCCCGGCCTGCTCGCCGACGCCGCCTGGTACCTGGAGTGGTGGCAGACCGGGCCGGCGGGCGCGCCGTCCCAGCTCCTGCCCGACCTCGACCCCGAGAGCAGCGCCCTGTACGACTACACCGCCTGGGACTGGTTCACCGGCCCGCGCGGCGGCGCCGAGCGGACCGTCTGCGGCCCCTACGTCGACTACCTGTGCAGCGACGAGTACGTCCTCACGCTGTCGGCGCCGGTCCACGTCGAGGGGGTGTTCGCCGGGGTCGCCGCCGCCGACGTGTTCGCCCGCACCTTCGAGAACGAGATCGTCCCGGCGCTCCGCGAGATCCCCGCGCCCGCGTTCGTCGTCAACGCGCCGGGCCGCGTGATGGCCTCCAACACGGCGGCCTGGCCGCCCGGCGCCGTCTACCGGGGCGGGCGGGGCTTCGACGCCCGCCCCTGCGGAAGCACGGTGTCGCTGCTGGTGGGCGCCCGCTAGTCGGCGTCGGGCAGGCCGAGGGCGAACGCCTGCTCCAGGTCGTGCTGGGAGTAGGTGCGGAACGCGATGTGGGTCTCGGTGTCGAGGATGCCGGGCACCTTGTTGAGGCGCCCCGGGATCACGTCGTTCAGCTCGTCGTGCTCCCGGACGCGGACCATCGCCATGAGGTCGTGCTCACCGGTGACGGAGTAGACCTCGCTGACGCCGTCCAGCGCCGCGATCGTCTCGGCCACCTCGTGGATGCGCGCGACGTCGGCCTTGACGAACACGATGGCGGTGACCACCGGCACCCTCCCTGCACCTTCGCCCTGCACATGCGGATGCCCCAACCCTATCGGGCGGCCGCTCAGCCTCTGCTCAGGGCCACCGGGCGGCGCGCGGGGCCCGCGCGGCGGGCCAGCAGCGCGAAGACCACCCCGGCGGCGAAGCCGTAGATGTGCGCGGTGTAGGCGACGTCGCTCTCCTCGTCGCCGAGCGACAGCCACTGGAGCACGAACCAGTAGCCGAGCACCACCCACACCGGCAGCCGGACGACGATCACCGGCGGGACGTAGCTGACGATGCGGCCGCGCGGGTTGAGGATCGCGTAGGCGCCCATCACGCCCGCGATCGCGCCGGACGCGCCGATCAGCGGCACCGTCGACCCGGCCGAGGTGTAGGCGAAGCCGTAGACGGCGACGAGGCCGAACAGCAGGTAGGCGAGCAGGTAGCGCAGCCGTCCGAGCCGGTCCTCGACGCCCGCGCCGACGACGAACAGCGCCACCAGGTTGCCCACCAGGTGCAGGGCGCCCGAGTGCAGGAACATCGAGGTGAACGCGGACGTCCAGGGATGCTTGGCGAAGCGGGCGGGGCCGCACTCCTCGACGGCGTCCGCCGGGAGCGGCTGCTGGACGCCGGTGGTCAGCTCCTTCGGGACGGCGCCGTACTCGTGGCTGAACCGCACCGCCTCGCACTCGCGGGCGCGGTCCTCGCCGTACCAGGTGGCGAAGTTGGACATCGGGGTCAGCAGGAACACCACGACGTTGGCCGCGACCAGCAGATAGGTCACCCAGGGGACGCGCCGCGCGGGCTGGCTGTCGTAGAGAGGCACGGCCATGCGGTGTTCGACGTCCTCTCCGTCACCCGGCGCCCACCACCGGGACCTCGCCCGTCACTGTAGCCGCCGTCACCTCAGCGGGCGGCTCCGCCCGGACGACTCCGGGTCGTGGGCGGCGTAGGCGTTGTCGATCCAGCCGCGCAGACCCTCGGCGCCGTGGGCGGGGCACGTCCACTCGCCGTCCACCTCGACGAGGCGGACGCCGGGCAGGTCGAGCCAGCGCAGCACGCACTCCATCTCCTCGGCGGTCGCGCCGCCGCCCTGCGCGGTGCCGAGCGGTACGCCTCCGGGAGCGCCGCCGACGGGCGGGAAGACCGTCTCGGCGGTGGCGGTGAGGGCGTGCACGTAGGGCCAGGGGTCGGCGCGCGGCGGGACCGTTCCGGCCGCCGCGAGCCGCCCGTAGCGCACGACCGCCAGCTCCCAGCCGTTGTCGAAGGCCGGGCGCGCCGCCACGAGCTGCCGCAGCCGCGCGAACGCGGTGAGCCGCTGCCCGCGCGCGGCGGCGCGCACGAACGCGGCCAGCCGGTCGCGCTGGGCGGCGGCCTCCTCGTAGCGCAACTCGCGCGAGAGCCGGTCGATGCGGGCCCGCGCGGAGGCCACCACCGGGCGCGCGTCCCCCTCCATGATCTCCTGGGCGGCGGTGACGTGGGCGGTGTAGTCCTCCAAGGCCTCGCTGCCGTCGCAGGGCGCGCCGCAGTGGCCCATCTCGGCGAGCGCGCAGGCGTGCAGCCGCCCGGCCTCCACCAGCCGCAGCGTGATCCGCTGCGTGCACTGCCGCAGCGGGACGGCCTCGTGCAGCGCGGCGCGCGCCTCCTCGGCCTGCCGCCGCGAGGAGATCGGGCCGAGGTAGCGGGCGCCGTCGTCGCGGATCTCGCGGACGATCGACAGCCGCGGGAACGGCTCGGCGGTGAGCTTCAGCCACAGCGCCCGCTCGGGGAACTTCGAGCGGCGGTTGTAGCGGGGCTTGTGCTCGGCGATCAGCCGCAGCTCGCGGACCTCCGCCTCCAGGCCGGTCGCGCACACGATCGTCCGGATCCGCTCGGCGAGCCCCACCATCTCCCGGACGCGGCGCCGCGTCTCCGACCCGGTGAAGTAGCTGCGCACCCGCGACCGCAGGTCGCCGCTCTTGCCGACGTACAGCGCCTCGCCCGCGGCGTCCTCGAACAGGTACACGCCCGGCGCGGACGGGACGTCGTCGGCGAGGTGGCGCTTGCGGCGCTGCTCGGGGGTGGGCGCCTTGGCGAAGCCGCGCATCTCCTCCAGCGAGGTGACGCCGAACGAGCCGAGCCGCTCGATGAGCCCGTGCAGCACCTCGACGGTGGCGCGGGCGTCGGCGAGGGCGCGGTGCGTCGGCTCGGTCGCCGTGCGGAAGAACCGGGCGAGCGTGCCGAGCTTGCAGTTGGGCACCTCGTCCTTGGACAGGACGCGGCGCGCCAGGTCGACGGTGTCGACGACGGTGAACCTCGGCCAGGCGTAGCCGTGCTCGGCGCACGCCGCCTTGAGGAAGCCGATGTCGAAGGGCGCGTTGTGGGCGACGAGCACGCTGCCGCGCGCGAACTCCAGGAAGGCGGGGAGCACCGAGTCCATCCGGGGGGCGGCGGTCACCATCGCGGTGGTGATGCCGGTCAGCGCGGTGATGAACGGCGGGACGGGCCCGCCCGGGTCGACCAGCGTGCCGAGCTCGCCGAGCTCCTCCCCGCCGCGCACCTTCACCGCGCCGATCTCGGTGATGGCCGAGTCGGCCGCCGAGCCGCCGGTCGTCTCCAGGTCGACCACCACGAAGGTGACGCCGGACAGGGGCGTACCGAGGTCGTCCAGGGTGCCCTGGACGTGCGCAGCCGTCATGCCCGGGACCGTAGAGGACGCCACCGACAGAAGTCCGGGCCGCTAGGGTTGGTCCCGCGCCGGCACGTCCCGCCGGGTGGGGGCCACGGGGGACGGCTCGGGGGTTCGGCGCGTCCGGCCGATCTCCTGCACGGAGCAGGCCGTCCCTGCATTCCCGCTGGTTAGGGTGTGTGGCGCTCGGGAACACTCGGCCCACCGGCGGCAAGCCCGGAAGGAGCGGGACCATCGACAGCCCCGAAGCGAGCCCAGGCGCCCCCGAGCAGCTGGGCGGGCCTCTGCCGGAGGCCGTCCGGCAGGGCGTGGTGGAGGCGGCCGCCGAGCTGATCGGCGCGCTGCCGATCGACGAGGTGCCGATGCCGCTGCGCCGGTTCGCGCGGTTCGAGCGGCGCAAGCGCGCCAAGCTCGCCGGCCAGCACATCGCCGCGCTGCTGGAGAAGGACGACGGGTTCCGGCGGCGGGTCGCCGGGCCGCCGCGCGAGGCGCAGCCGGAGCTGGTGGAGGCGGTGGAGGGCGGCGACGTCCCGCCTGCGGCCGACCCCGTCCGCGTCGCGGTGCTGGCCTACCTGCTGCGCCCCCCCGGGTGGACGGGGCTGGTCGAGGCGGCGCGCGCGGAGCTGGAGCGCTCGGTGTCGGCGTCGGAGGAGGAGGCGGCCGAGCGCCGCTTCGCCGCGCTGCGCGAGGAGCTGGCCGCCGCCCGCGCGGCGCGCGCCGGGGAGGTCGAGAAGCTGCGCGCCGACCTGCGCGGCGCCAAGGCCGAGATCGCCGAGCTGCGCCGCAAGCTGCACGAGGCGCGGACGCGGGCGCGCGACGCGCAGGCGAGCGCCGAGCTGCTCGCGGCGGGCGCCGAGCGCGAGCTGGCCGCCGCGCGCGAGTCGACCGCCGCCGCCGACAAGGAGCTGCGCAAGCTGCGCGCCCGCGCCGCGCAGGCCGAGGCGGCGGCCGAGGCCGCCAAGCGGGCCGCGCGCGAGGGCCGCAACGTCGACGACGTCCGGCTGCGGATGCTGCTCGACACGCTGGTGGACGCGGCGCGCGGCGTGCGCACCGAGCTGGCGCTGCCCTCCACGATCGGGCGCCCGGCCGACGTCGTCGGCGCGCAGGAGCCCCACCGGGCGCTGCCGGGCCGCGTGCTGTCCGACAGCGACCCGCAGCTCCTCGACCAGCTGCTGACGCTGCCGCAGGTCCACCTCGTCGTGGACGGCTACAACGTCACCAAGACCGGCTACGGCGAGCTGCCCCTGTCGGACCAGCGCAACCGCCTCGTGTCGGGCCTCGGCGGCCTCGCCGCGCAGACCCGCGCCGAGGTGACGTGCGTGTTCGACGGCGCGGACCTGGACGCGCCGGTGCCCGTCGGGGCGCCGCGCGGGGTGCGGGTGCTGTTCAGCAACCCCGGGCAGACCGCCGACGAGCTGATCGGCGACCTGGTGCGGGCCGAGCCGCCCGGCCGGGCCGTCGTGGTGGTGTCGGCCGACCGCGAGGTCGCGGACGCGGCGCGCCGCGCCGGTGCGCGCCCCGCGCCGTCCACCCTGCTGCTGCGCCGCCTCGGCCGCTCCTGACCCGCCGGCGGCCGTCTTCTGCCCCCGCTGAACCGCTTGTGACCTGCGCGAACCCCGTTCCGACTGTCGGTGATCTTGGTATCACGGAAAGTGGACGTACGCGGGATAAGTCAATCAAGATGTGATGTTTCGGTTGTGACGGTTGTTGTGCCTCGCTAATGTCGTCCGCTGACGTCGTGGAGCGAGAGGGGCGAATTCGACCGTGGCCAGTGATCTCATCGGGGCCTCAGCGCAATCGCGTGACCGGCGGAGACATCGCGCGCCTGGTGGCGCGGCCCGTCGCGTGGTGGCAGTGGCCTGCCTCGCGGCGACGGCGTCCTTCGCCTTCCCCCCGGTGGTGGCGCACGCGGCGCCCAAGCCGAAGGCGGCGGACGTGCGCAAGAAGCTCACCAAGCTCAATGAGCAGGTTGACCAGAACGTCGAGAAGTACAACAAGGTCAACGAGCAGCTCAAGATCGCCAAGAAGAAGCTCGACGCCGCCAAGAAGTCGAGCAAGGGCGAGGAGACGGCGTTCGAGCGGCAGCGTTCCGCGATCGCGCAGATGGCGGCCGCCGCGTACAAGAACGGCAACACCACCGACGTGTCGGGTTTCGTCGGCAGCGACGACCCGCAGGCGATCCTCGACCAGGCGGCGGTCTTCACGCACCTGTCGCAGGAGCGCAGCTCGCAGCTCACCCAGTTCCTCGCGGCCACCCAGCGGCTGCGCCGGGAGCGGGCGACGGCCCAGAGCGCCTACGACGACGTCGCGGGCAAGGCCAAGGAGCTGAAGGACAAGAAGAAGGAGCTCGACAAGCAGGTCGAGCAGCAGAAGAAGCTGCTGGCCAAGCTGGGCGAGAAGTCGCCGAGCAAGTCCGGTGGCGGCGGCGGCACGGGCGGGACCTACAACGGCCCGGCCAGCGGCTCGGCGCGCACCGCGCTGAACTACGCCTACGCCCAGCTCGGCAAGCCGTACGTCTACGGCGCGGCGGGCCCGAACTCCTTCGACTGCTCCGGGCTGACCATGCGCGCCTGGGGCGCGGCGGGCGTCAGCATCACCCGCACGACGAACTCGCAGTTCGCGGCGACCAAGCGGGTCGACAAGAGCGACCTCCAGCCGGGCGACCTGGTGTTCTTCAGCAGCCTCGGGCACGTCGGCATGTACGTGGGCGGCGGCAAGATGATCCACGCCCCGCACACCGGCGACGTCGTCCGGATCGCCGACATCTCGTCGGGGTACTACGTCTCCAACTACTACGGCGCGGGACGTCCCTGAGCGACGATCCCCCCGCCATATCGGCAACGGACCAGGCTTTGACCTGGTCCGTTGTTGATTTTGGGGGGGTTTGCCTTCTGATGGGCCTTTGGTACCTTTGCACCACTCGGGCACCCGCCAGGCGCCCGAGCCCCGCGGCGCCCACCAGGCGTCACGGCCCCCGCGCGGCCCCGTCCAGGCGCCGCGTCCGGCGGCGCGCTCCACGTGCCGTCCCCCGATTTCAGGCCGGACCCGGCCGATCGTGCGCACGCCGACGCGTGCATGGCGCTGAGCGCGCGCCACGACGGTGCCCCAGGGTCCGGTGAGGCAACGCCGAGTCCGCGCCCGCGCGGAGCCGGGGAACCAATCGACCGGCGTCCGGGAGTCCGCTTCCGGACGGGCACACCGGTCCCCGGGGTGAATCGGCGCGTCCCTCCCGTCAGGTGAGAGCCGCCGTAGGGCCACTTCCACGCCCGAACCCGTCAGCTAACCCGGTAGGCGTCTTGGAAGAAGGAGTGATGCACACCCCCCGAACAAGCCACGGCCCGCCTGCGAGCGGGCCCCTCGGGCGTGGCCGCCGATTCAGCGCGCGGCCGCGCCCGGCCCTTTCCCGGGCGGCTTCCACGACGCTCATGACGTCCTGCATAGGATCACGCGCATGACCGACGGCCCCGGCCAGGAGGAACACGACGCGGCACCGGACGCCGCGCGGAGCGTTCCACAGGACGCCTCCCTCTCCCGCCGCGGGATCCTCGGCCTGGGCGCGGGGGGCGCCGCCCTGCTGCTCGCCGGCACCGCCGGCCTCGTCCACGCGCGCTCCGGCGACGGCCGCGCCGCGTCCGCGAAGGCCACCAGGGCGGCGGGCTCCTTCCACCCCGACGCGGCCGGGGACATCCTCGCCAACCGCGCGCGCGCCGTCTCCCGGGGCGACCGCGCCGCCTTCCTGGCCACCGTCGGCTCCGCGCCCGCCGCGTTCCAGCAGGCGCAGGCGGGCCTCTACGACAACCTCCGCCGCCTCCCCCTGGACGGATGGCGCGAGCGCGTCGTCGACACCCAGCACACCGACGCCGCGTCCGGGGTCACGGTCGTCCGCGCGGAGGTGCGCTACAGGCTGAAGGGCTTCGACCGGCACGAGGTCGCCCGCGCCCGCTACCTGTCCCTCGCCCCCCGCTCCGGCGGCTGGACGATCGTCGGCGACGGCACGTCCCACGGCCTCGCCGACGACGCCGAGATCTGGGACGGCGGGCCGCTGACCGCCGTGCACGGGCGGTCGTGCCTGGTCGTCGGGGACGCGTCCGGGCTGGACGGCTTCGCGCGCAGCCTGGACGCGGCCGTGCCCGTCGTCACCCGGGTGGTCGGCCGGGGCTGGGCGCAGCGGGCCGTCGCGCTCGTCCCCGCCGACGCGCGGCTGGCGGCCGCGCTCGCCGGGCAGGGCCAGGACCTCGGCGCGATCGCGGCGCTCGCCACCGTCGCCCCGCCGGCCGGGGAGGGCCCCGGCGAGGACCGCGTCATCATCTCCCCCGGCACCTTCGGACGCCTCAACGCCCTCGGCCGCGACGTCGTCCTCGCCCACGAGCTCACCCACGTCGCGACCGGCGGCGCCCGCGACCGCACCACCCCGCTGTGGCTGATCGAGGGCTTCGCCGACTACGTCGGGTACTCCGGGACCGAGATCACGGTGCGGTCGGCGGCCGGGGAGCTGGCCCGCGAGGTGGCCGCCGGGCGCCTCCCGGCCGCGCTGCCGGACGCGGCCGCCTTCACCGGCGCCTCGCCGCGGCTCTCACAGTCCTACCAGGAGGCCTGGCTCGCCTGCCGGATGATCGCGGACCGGTACGGTGAGGCGACGCTCGTGCGGCTGTACCGGGCCGCGGGGCGCGTCTCCGAGGCGGCCGCGCTGCGGGACGCGCTCGGCCTCACCCGGGACCGCCTCACCGCCCTGTGGCGCGACTACCTGAAGAAGGAGCTCCGTTGAGCCGACGTCCCCGGATCGCGGCCGCGGTCGCCGCCGCCGCGCTGTTCGCCGCGGTCGGCGCCGTCCTGGCGCTCACCACGCCGTGGAACCCGCTCCCCGGGCGCGTGCCGGGCGGCCGCGTGGAGGCCGACCCGTCCGCCGACTTCTCCGCCGCCGAGATCGCCCGCTCCCGCGCGTTCGACTCGGCCCTCAACCCGCCCGCCTACGCCGGCCTCCTCGTCGGCCTCGTGCTCGTGCTCGCGCTCGGCCTCACCCCGGCCGGATCGCGGCTGATCGGGTGGACGACGGCGCGCGTCCGCCGGTGGCCGCTGCGCGTCATGGCCGCCGCCGTCGCGCTGACGACGCTGCTGCGGGTGGCGGGGCTGCCGTTCGACCTGTGGGGCGAGTCCGTCCTGCGCCGCTACGGGCTGTCCACGCAGTCCTGGCCGCAGTGGCTGCTCGACCAGCTCAAGTCCCTCGCGGTCACCTGGGTGATCTACACGGTCGCGCTGCTGCTGCTCTACGCGGTGATGCGCCGCTTCCCCCGCTACTGGTGGACGGGCGCGGCCGCGGGCGGCTTCCTCCTCGTCGTCGCCGTCTCCTTCCTCTACCCCGTGGCCGTCGAGCCGGTGTTCAACAAGTTCCACTCGCTGCCGCAGGGGCGGCTTCGCAGCGACCTGCTCGCCATGGCCGACCGCGACGGCGTCCCGGTCAAGGACGTCCTGGTCGCCGACGCCTCCCGCCGGACGACCTCCCTGAACGCCTACGTGTCCGGGTTCGGCTCCACCCGCCGCATCGTCCTGTACGACACGCTGCTGCGCTCGCCGCGCCCGCGGATCGAGTCGATCGTCGGCCACGAGCTGGGCCACGCCAAGCGGGGCGACGTCCTGTGGGGGACGCTCGTGGGCGCCCTGGCCGTCGCGGGGGGCGTCTGCCTGCTGTACCTCCTGCTGACCTCCCCGCGCCTCCTGCGCCGCGCCGGAGTGCCCCCGGCCGAGGACTCCGACGTCCGGACGGCCGTGAACCCGCGCTCGCTGGCCCTCGTCCTCGCCCTCGTCGCGGCGGGGACGCAGATCGGCATGCCCGTCCAGAACCTCGTGAGCCGCCGCATCGAGGCCCGCGCGGACGCGCACGCCCTCGACCTCACCCGCGACCCGTCCACGTTCGTGTCGATGCAGCACGAGCTGGCCGTCCGCAACATCTCCGACCTGAGCCCCGACGCCCTCGAACACCTCCTGTGGCTGACCCACCCGTCCGCCCCCGACCGCATCGCCATGGCGAGAGACTGGGAGCGAATCCATGGCGCGCCCCTCGGCGTCAGGCGCTAGGGCGCCTTCCTTCAACGGGCCACGCGGCGATCGCGGGCATCGCTCCGACCTCGCCTGGCGGCTCGCTTCGCGATCAGACTCTCGCTTCGCTCGCATCTGCCTTCGGACGCGATCGCAACGCTTGCGGTGGTGTGCGGTCAGTTGCCCTTCGCGCCGGGCCGGGCCGGGGTGCCGGAACCGGGTTGGGCCGACAGGGTCGCCGCGTCCACGCGCGGCGCGGTCGTCACCGAGCGCTTGAGCGCGCTGCCCTTCACCCAGTCGTTCCAGCCGAGCTGCCAGTAGCCCCAGCCGTTGTCGGGCTCCAGTTCCCGGCTCGTGCCCGTCACCGTCACCGGGTCGCCCCGGTAGGCGTGGCGGTAGAACCACGCGGCGTTGGACGGGCTGATGTTGATGCAGCCGTGGCTCACGTTGTCGTGCCCCTGGCTGCCCACCGACCAGGGCGCGCTGTGGACGTACTCGCCGCTGCCGGAGATCTGCACGGCCTTGTAGACGGTCAGGCTGTAGTAGCCGGCGCAGCCGGGCCCGCAGCCCTCCCACTCCGACGTCATCACCGTGGGGTCCTTCTTGGCCATCGCCAGGTGGACGCCGTTGGTGGTGGTGTACTTGCGGGCCCCGCCCCGCCCCATGCTGGTCGGGATCGTCTTCACCTTCCGGCCGTTGAACCTCACCACCATCTTGTGGTTGTCCTCGCCGACGGTGGAGACGTGCTCGTCCCCGACCCTGAAGTCGACGCCGTAGTTCTTCACGCCGTAGACGTCCTTGCCGGTGCGGACCCCGGACAGGTGGGCGCGGAAGCTCACCTTCGTGTGCGCGGGCCAGTACTGCCTCGGACGGAACACCGCCTCCGGCCCCTCGTCGCCCTCGAACCAGTGCCAGGCGCCCTCGACGGGCCGGTCGGAGCGCACCTCCAGCGCCCGCTCCACCGCCGCCCGGTCGGTCACCTTCTTGTCGAACTTCAAGATGATCGGCATGCCGATCCCGACCGTCTCCCGGTCGGACGGCGCGTCCAGGCCCATCGCGCTCGTCGACCTCACCTGGGCGGTCGCGAACCGGCTGCTGACCGTCCGGCTCCTGCCGTCCCGGCCGACGGCCGTCGCGTTCACCGTGTACGAGCGGCCCGGGTCCAGCGTCCAGCGCGAACGCCACTGGCTCCGGTCCGCGCTGAGGACGCCCTCCACCGCCGACCCGCCGCTCGCCACCGTCACGTTCTCGATCGTGCCGCCCCGCGAGCGGACGGCGATCTGCCCGTCCGGCCGCAGCACGGCGCCGCCGCCCGGCGTCACCGCGACGCCGAGGTCGTCGTCCCTCGCCCCGCCGCCTCCTGAGCACCCGGCCGCGCTGCCCGCCGCGACGGCGGCGCAGGTCAGCAGCGCGGCGGTGCGCCTTCCTCGGTCCCTCGGTCCTGAGCCGCCCACGCGCACGGTAGCCCCCCGGTCGTCCCCGCTGGGCGAGAGAATCGTCTGCCCAGCCCCCGAAGCCGGAACGACGCCCAGATGAAAAGGCCGGTACCCACAAAAATGTCGGTACCGGCCCCTCTTGGGCTTCTTTTACTGCTCAGTGGGCGAAATGACCCCGGTAGTACTCGAAGACCAGACCGATCGTCGTCATGATGACCGCGGCACCGCCGAGGATCACCATCCACCAGCCGAACACCACGCCGAGGGCCACGCACGCGGCCGACAGCGCCAGGAACAGCGGCCACCAGCTGTGCGGGCTGAAGAAGCCCAGCTCGCCCGCAGCGTCGGCGATGTCGCCCTCCGGGTCGTCCTCGTACAGCGGGCCGTTGTTGGCCCGCTCAAGGCGCCGGACGGTGAAGTGGATGTAGAACCCGATGAGCCCGGCGAGGCCGATGGCGAGGGCGAGCGCGGTGGTGCCCGTCCAGTCACCCGACCACAGCCAGTACACGATGTCGGTGGCGAGGAAGAAGACCGCGCACCCGTAGAACATGAACGCCTGGACGCGCATCGGCTACTCCCCCTTCGCCCCGGACAGCTCGCCCTTGGCACCCACGTGCGGGTGGTGCAGGTCGAACGCCGGGCGCTCCGAGCGGATCTTCGGGATCGAGTTGAAGTTGTGCCGCGGCGGCGGGCACGAGGTCGCCCACTCCAGCGACGAGCCGTAGCCCCACGGGTCGTCCACCATCACCCGCTTGCCCTTCTTCGCGGTGATGTAGACGTTGTAGAAGAACGGCAGCATCGACAGCCCGAGGATGAACGAGAAGACCGTCGAGACCTGGTTGAGGCCCTCGAACTCGCTGGCGTAGTCGGCGTAGCGGCGCGGCATGCCCTCGGCGCCCAGCCAGTGCTGGATGAGGAACGTGCCGTGGAAGCCGATGAACAGCATCCAGAAGTGGACCTTGCCGAGCGTGTCGTTCAGCATCTTGCCGGTCCACTTCGGCCACCAGAAGTAGAAGCCCGCGAACATCGCGAACACCACGGTGCCGAACACCACGTAGTGGAAGTGCGCCACGACGAAGTAGGAGTCGGAGAGCTGGAAGTCCATCGGCGGCGAGGCGAGGATGACGCCGGTCAGGCCGCCGAACAGGAACGTCACGAGGAAGCCCAGCGACCACAGCATCGGCGACTCGAACGTCAGTTGCCCTCGCCAGATGGTCCCCACCCAGTTGAAGAACTTCACCCCCGTGGGCACGGCGATGAGGAACGTCATGAAGGAGAAGAACGGCAGCAGCACCTGGCCGGTCACGAACATGTGGTGCGCCCACACGGTGACCGACAGGCCCGCGATGCTGATCGTCGCGAACACCAGGCCGATGTAGCCGAACACCGGCTTGCGGCTGAACACCGGGAGGATCTCGGTCACGATGCCGAAGAAGGGCAACGCGATGATGTAGACCTCCGGATGCCCGAAGAACCAGAACAGGTGCTGCCACAGCAGCGCGCCGCCGTGCGCGGAGTCGAACACGTGCGCGCCGAGCTTGCGGTCGGCCTCCAGCGCCAGCAGCGCCGCGGCGAGCACCGGGAACGCCAGCAGGACGAGGATGGAGGTCAGCAGGATGTTCCAGGTGAAGATCGGCATCCGGAACATCGTCATGCCGGGGGCGCGCATGCACAGGATCGTGGTGATGAAGTTGACCGCGCCCATGATGGTGCCGAAGCCCGACATCGCCAGGCCCATGACCCACATGTCGCCGCCGACGCCCGGCGAGCGCACCGCGTCCGACAGCGGGGCGTAGGCGAACCAGCCGAAGCTGGCCGCGCCGCCCGGCGTCAGGAAGCCCGCGATGACGATGATGCTGCCGAACAGGAACAGCCAGTACGCCAGCATGTTCATCCGCGGGAACGCCACGTCGGGCGCGCCGATCTGCAGCGGCATGATGACGTTGGCGAAGCCCGCGAACAGCGGCGTCGCGAACATCAGCAGCATGATCGTGCCGTGCATGGTGAACAGCTGGTTGAACTGCTCGTTGCTGAAGATCTGGAGTTCGGGCTTGAACAGCTCGGCCCGCATCATCAGCGCGAGCACGCCGCCGATGAGGAACATCACGAACGACGTGATCAGGTAGAGGTAGCCGATCACCTTGTGGTCGGTGGACGACATCCACGAGGCGAGGATGCGCCCCTTGCTCGTCCGCGACGCGGCGACCGGCGTACTCGGTGCGTGACTGATCGTGGTCACTTGGCACCCCCCACGGCCTTGGCCTTGGACTCGGCGATGTACGCGGCGTACTGCTCGGGCGTCACGACCCGGAGCTGGAACAGCATCTTGCTGTGGTCGACGCCGCACAGCTCCGCGCAGCGGCCCTCATAGGTGCCGAGCTTGTTCGCGGTGAACTCGAACTCGTTGGTGTAGCCCGGCATGACGTCCTTCTTGTAAAGGAGCGCCGGGACCCAGAACGAGTGGATGACGTCGTTGGAGTGCAACCTGATCCGGACCGTCTTGCCGGACGGGATCGTCATCACCGGCTTGGGGCCGCCGTCGGCGTTCGGCGCGACCGGCTGCCCGATCTCGGAGGCGACGGTCTTCTCCTGACCGCCGATCTTCTCCTTGTAGTCGAACTGCCAGCTCCACTGGAAGCCGGTGACGTCGATGGTGACCGCGGGGTTGTCCGTGGTCTTCTCGACGAAGTTCTCGTCGCGGACGGTGAAGAAGAACAGCACCGCGATGATGACGAACGGGACCGCCGTGTAGAGGATCTCGATCGGCATGTTGTAGCGCACCTGCGGCGGCAGGTCGTCGGAGCGCTTGCGGTGGAACAGCACCGCCCAGATGATCAGGCCCCACACGACGGCACCGACGGCGAACGCCGCGATCCAGGACCCCTGCCACAGCTTCAGCATGCGCTCGGCCTGGGGCCCGATCGGCTCGGGCATGCCTAGGCGGGACGCCTCACCGCCGCACGCGGTGGCGGTCAGCGCCAGCAGCCCCAGCGCGCCGGCGCTTCTCAATGCGCGGCGACCGCGCACAGGCGTACGCCGCTCCCTAGAGCGGGTCGGACTCACGGAATGCCTTCCCCACGGATGAATGCCCGGTCGTCCGGGCGGATGAGATCAGTAGTCACGCATGTGGTGGACACCCTAGCGCGAGGGTCGCGCGTACCCCCGATCGGGTGCCCGGTTAGTGTTCTGGGCGTGGCCGACTCCAGCGCGCCGGGCGCCTATCTCGACGCCGCTTCCACCGAACCGCCGCATCCCGCGGCGCGGGCGGCGCTGCTGGAGGCGCTGGACGCGGGCTGGGCCGATCCCGCCAGGCTCTACGGGACGGCCCGGAGCACCCGCGTGCTGATGGACCGGGCGCGCGCGCGTGTCGCCGGTGTCCTGCGTGCCCGTCCGGACGAGGTGTCCTTCACGTCCTCGGGCACCCAGGCGGTGCACCTGGCGGTCCTCGGGGGGCTCCAGGCGCGCCGGCGGGCCGGGCGCCACCTGGTGGTCGGCGCCGTCGAGCACTCCAGCGTCCTGCACGCCGCCGAACTGCACGAGCAGGGCGGCGGCGAGGTCACGGTCGTCGGCGTCGACCGGACCGGCCGGGTCGACCCGGCCGCGTTCGGCGCCGCGCTCAGGCCCGACACCGCGCTGGCGTGCCTCCAGTCGGCCAACCACGAGGTGGGGACGCTCCAGCCCGTCGCGGAGGCCGCCGAGGCGTGCCGCGCGGCGGGCGTGCCGCTGTTCGTCGACGCCGCGCAGTCCCTCGGACGCGTGGACGTGCCGGACGGCTGGTCCTTCCTCGCCGGGAGTGCCCACAAATGGGGCGGACCCGCCGGAGTCGGGGTGCTGGTGATCCGCAAGGGCACCCGCTGGCGCTCCCCGCTGCCCGCCGACGAGCGCGAGGGGCGCCGCGTCCCCGGCTTCGAGAACGTCCCCGCCGTCGTCGCGGCGGCCGCCGCCCTGGAGGCGTTCCGGGCGGACATGGCGGACGAGGCGCCGCGCCTGTCCGCGCTCGTCGACCTCATCCGCGACCGCGTCCCGAGGGAGATCCCGGACGTCCAGGTGGTCGGCGACCCCGTCCGGCGGCTCCCCCACCTCGTCACCTTTTCGTGCCTGTATGTCGAGGGTGAGGCACTTCTCACCGAATTGGACAAGATGGGTTTCGCGGTTTCCTCGGGAAGCTCGTGTACGGCGGATACGCTGCGTCCAAGTCATGTCCTGGAGGCGATGGGAGTGATCACCCATGGGAACGTGCGGGTGTCGCTGCCGCGTGGCACCGGTCCGGCCGACGTCGACCGGTTCCTCGCCGTCCTCCCCGGCGCCGTCTCCCGGCTGCGCCGGTCGGCGATGAACACCCCAGAGACAGGGAGGCGGTCGCGCCCATGAGGTTCCGAGGCCGCGTCAAGGGCACCGCGCCCGCCACCCCCGCGCCGTCCCCCGCCGAGCCCGCGGGCCCGCCCCCCGTGCTGGTCATCGACGCGCTCGGCCGCAAGTGCCCGATCCCGATCATCATGCTCGCCGAGCGGATCCGCGAGGTCCCGGTCGGCGAGGTCGTCGCCGTCCTCGCCGACGACGCCGCCGCCCGCACCGACATCCCCGCCTGGTGCCGCATGAAGTCCCAGGACTTCGTCCGCGAGGAGACCCTCCCCCAGGGCGGCTGGGGCTTCCACATCCGCAGAACGTACTGAACCGCGCCGCCTCCGGCGCCGCGGCGAGCGGCGCTCCTATCACGCCCTCCACCCTCGTCACTCCGGCGCCAGCGCTCCCTGCGCTCCTCAGTCCACAGTGCGCGACACACGCCCATCGCGCCGCCTCCGGCGCCGCGGCGAGCGGCGCTCCCTTCGCGCCCTCTTCCCTCGTCACTCCGGTCGCCGGCGCTCCCTGCGCTCCTCAGTCCACAGTGCGCGGCACACGCCCATCGCGCCGCCTCCGGCGCCGCGGCGACCGGCGCTCTTTCCGCGCCCCCTTCCCTCGTCACTCCGGTCGCCGGCGCTCCCTGCGCTCCTCAGTCCAGAGGGCGCGGCGCCGCTCGCGACCTCTTGCGTGCCTGGATTGAGGGGTCCACGTACCTGAGTTGCGAATGGCCGCGTCCCTTGGGTGGGGCGCGGCCATTCGGCTCGTTCGGGTTACGGGTTCGGGGTGGTGATGTGGGGGGCGACCTCGTCGGCGGCCGCCTGGCCGTAGGTGGCGGCGAAGCGGTCGATGAAGGACCCGCGGGCCAGGGTGTACTCCTGCGGGCCCGCGGCCTCCAGGGCGTGCGCGGCGATGGCGTTGCCGACCTGGGCGGCGCGCTCCAGGGGCAGGCCCCAGGCGGTGGCCGACAGGAAGCCGCCGCGGAACGCGTCGCCGACGCCGGTCGGGTCGACGACGGAGTCGACGTGGACGGGCGGGACGTGCACGCCCTCCTCGCCCTCGCGGTCGATGACGACGCCCTTGGCGCCGAGCGTGGTGACGCGGACGCCGACGCGGGAGAGGATCTCCTCGCTCGACCAGCCGGTCTTCTCCTCGCTGAGGGCCTTCTCGTACTCGTTGGTGAACAGGTACGCGGCGCCGTCGACGAGGCGGCGGACGTCGGCGCCGTCCATGCGGGCGAGCTGCTGGGACGGGTCGGCCGCGAACGGGATCTCGCGGGTGCGGCACTCGTCGGTGTGGCGGAGCATCGCCTCGGGGTCGTTGGGGCTGACCACGACGAGGTCGAGGCCGCCGACGCGCTCGGCGACGGGACGCAGCTCGATGGAGCGGGCCTCGCTCATCGCCCCGGCGTAGAAGGTGGCGATCTGGTTCTGGTCCTGGTCGGTGGTGCACAGGAACCGGGCGGTGTGGTGGATCTCGGACACGTGGACGGACGCGGTGTCCACGCCGTGCCGTTCGAGCCAGGAGCGGTAGTCGGCGAAGTCGGCGCCGACGGAGCCGACGAGGATCGACTCCTTGCCGAGGCTGCCCATCCCGAAGCAGATGTTGGCGGCGATGCCGCCCCGGCGGATCTCCAGCTCGTCCACCAGGAACGAGAGCGACACCTGGTCGAGCTGGTCCGGGAGGAGCTGGTCGGTGAACCGTCCGGGGAAGGTCATGAGATGGTCGGTCGCAATGGAGCCTGTCACGGCGATGCGCACGGGCGTCGCTCTCCTCGTCGTGGTCGTCCGGCTTGTCACCGGCTGTTTCAACCCGGAAAGACTACTTCCATCGGAGCATACGAAACGGCCCTTGTGCGGCCATCGAGGATGCCTGGACACGACCGGCGGATGCGGCGCGTCCCCGGAAACGCCGAGGGCGGCCCGGAATCACACCGGACCGCCCTTCGGGCTCATCGACGCGGGACCTAGTTGAAGCTGTCACCGCAGGCGCAGGAGCCGGACGCGTTGGGGTTGTCGATCGTGAAGCCCTGCTTCTCGATCGAGTCGACGAAGTCGATGGTGGCGCCGGTCAGGTAGGGGGCGCTCATCCGGTCGACGCGGACCGACAGGCCGCCGAAGTCCTGGATCTGGTCGCCGTCCATCTCCCGCTCGTCGAAGAACAGCTGGTAGATCAGGCCGGAGCAGCCACCCGGCTGCACGGCGACCCGCAGGGCGAGGTCGTCGCGGCCCTCCTGCTCCAGAAGGCCACGCGCCTTCACGGCGGCGGCGTCGGTGAGGACGACGCCCTGCTGCGTGGTCTCCTGCGTGGTCTCGCCTGAAACCGTCATGTGTTCAGCTCCCGGGTTCTCGCTGCGCCGCTGGTGCGGCGAACCGTCGCTTGTCTCCGAGGACGTCGTTCGACCTCTTCCCGTAGGACAACGTACCTCCCCGCAGGGCCATTCCGCGTATCGGCGGGGTTTAACTCCCGGGAGGGGTGCGGTCTACGTCACACCGCCGGATCTGCCCGGATGTGCAATCATTAGTCGTCAGAGCGACGATAAGTCCGTCGCAGGAGGGAGTCTTCCCCGTGACCACCCCAGTGCGTGATCTTCCGCTGCTGCTGCTCGGCCAGGGCGCCGACCCGGCCAGCGAGCGCGGCGTGGACTGTCCGGGCGAGCTGCCGCCCGCGTCCGACCCCCGGCTGGTCGAGCGGGCCGCCGCCGCGAAGGCCGCGCTCGGCGACCGGGTGTTCGTCCTCGGCCACCACTACCAGCGCGACGAGGTCATCCGGTTCGCGGACGTCACCGGCGACTCCTTCAAGCTGGCCCAGCAGGCGGCGGCGCGCCCCGAGGCGCCCTACGTGGTGTTCTGCGGCGTGCACTTCATGGCGGAGTCGGCCGACATCCTGACCGCGGCCCACCAGCAGGTGATCCTCCCCGACCTCGGCGCGGGCTGCTCGATGGCCGACATGGCCACCTTCGACCAGGTCGAGGAGTGCTGGGACGTCCTGGAGGACGCCGGGATCGCCGACGACGTGGTCCCGGTGACCTACATGAACTCCTCGGCCGACATCAAGGGCTTCGTCGGACGGCACGGCGGCGTCGTGTGCACCTCCTCCAACGCCAGGCGGGCCCTGGAGTGGGCCTACTCCAAGGGGAAGAAGGTGCTGTTCCTGCCCGACCAGCACCTCGGCCGCAACACCGCCGTCCTGGAGATGGGCTTCTCGCTGGACGACTGCGTCGTCTACAGCCCGCACCGCCGCGACGGCGGCCTCGACCACCGGCGGCTGCGGGACGCGAAGATGATCCTCTGGCGCGGCCACTGCTCGGTGCACGGCCGGTTCAGCAAGGAGTCGGTGGACGACGTGCGGGCCCGCGTCCCCGGCGTGAACGTGCTCGTCCACCCCGAGTGCCGGCACGAGGTCGTCACCGCCGCGGACCGGATCGGCTCGACCGAGTACATCATCAAGGCGATCGAGGCGGCCGAGCCCGGGTCGTCGTGGGCGGTCGGGACGGAGCTGAACCTCGTCCGGCGGCTGGCGAACGCCCACCCCGACAAGAACGTGATGTTCCTCGACAAGACCGTCTGCTACTGCTCGACGATGAACCGGATCGACCTGCCGCACCTGGTCATGTCGCTGGAGACGCTGGCGCGCGGCGAGGTCGAGAACGTCATCACGGTGGACGAGGAGACCGCGCACTACGCCCGCGTGGCCCTCGACCAGATGCTCGCCCTGCCGTAGCGGAGGTCAGAGGCCGGGGGCGCCCCAGACGGGGAACCACCGGCCGAGGTCGTCCTCGAAGGGGAGGTCCGCGCCGATCGCGCCGCGCACCTGGAGTTCGAGCGCGTTGTCGCGCTTGTCGCCGGGAAGCGGCGCGAACGGGTAGAACGTGCCGCGCTTGTAGAGGTAGACGAGCGCGAGCCGCCGCCCGTCAAGGCCGGCGAACCCGGCGAGCGAGCACAGCAGGTGCGGGCCGAACCCGCCGCCCTCCAGCGTCGCGTTGACCGCGTGCAGGTCGGTGACCAGCGCGGGGAGCTCCTCCGGCGGATGCTCGGCGAGCAGCCAGGTGTACCCGTAGCCGTCGGTGCTGATCTCGACCTTCGGGCCCTCGTCGGCGTCGAGCAGTTCCTGGACGTCCTGCTGGAGCCGCGCGAACGCGCCGCCCTCGGCCGCGCGGAAGCACACCGAGCCGAGCCCGGTGGGCCGGAAGCCGGCGGCGGCCTCCAGTGTGATCGCGGCGGTGGACAGCCCGAACAGCCGGTCGAGGTCGGGCTTGACCGGCTTGGACCGGCCGAGCAGCGTGTCCAGGAATCCCATCAGGCTCCCCTGCTGAGCTGGTCGGAGATCGACGACAGCTGGGCGAGGCGGCGGTCGAGCGTCGGGTGGGTGGAGAACAGCGAGGAGACGCTGAAGCCCTTGCCGAACGCCGGGGTGAAGAAGAAGGCGTTGAACGCCTGCGCGGAGCGCAGGTCGTTGGTCGGGATCCGGGCGATCTCACCGGTGACCTTCGTCAGCGCGCTCGCCAGCGCGGACGGGCGGCCGGTCAGCAGCGCGGCGGCCCGGTCGGCCGACAGCTCCCGGTAGCGCGACAGCGCCCGGGTGAGCAGGAAGCTGACCGCGTACGCGACGGCGCTGACCGCGATCACGGCGAGCAGGATCAGGCCGGTGTTCTGGTCGCCGTCGCGGCGGTTGAAGCCGCCCCACAGGCCCCACTCCAGCCCGAACCGCGTGATCAGGCCCGCGCAGATGCCGAGGAACGAGGCGATCGTCATGACCGCGACGTCCTTGTGCGCGATGTGCGCCATCTCGTGCGCGAGGACGCCCTCCAGCTCGACCGGGTCGAGGCGGCGCATCAGGCCGGTCGTGACGCACACGACGGCCTTCTTCTGGTTGCGGCCGGTGGCGAACGCGTTCGGGACGTCGGTGTCGGTGATCGCGACGCGCGGCTTCGGCGCGTCCGACATCGCGCAGATCCGGTCGATGACGCCGTGCAGTTCGGGCGCCTCCTCCGGGGAGACCTCCCGCCCGTGCATGGCGAACATCGTCAGCTTGTCGGAGAAGAAGTACTGGACGAGGAGGAAGACCAGGGCGACGCCCAGCGCGATCATGCCGATGCTCGGTGAGATCACGAAGAACGCCGTGACGAAGACGACGTAGACCAGCCCCAGCAGGAACATGGTCACGAGCATGCGCGACGTGAGCCCCCGATCGGAGGCGTACCGCGTCCGGGCCATTTCTGATCTCCCCCGTTCTCCCGATTCACCTGTAGCAACGTCCGAGAGCCGGGTTTCGTGCCGGATCAGTCCGGAATGAGCCCCTCGTCACCCAGCATCGACCGGACCTCGTCGATGTGCGCGTCCGCCGGGGGGAGGATCAGCTCCGAGGGCGCGAGGCTGTCGGCCGGCAGCGGCTGGCCCACCTTGCGGACGTTCTCCAGCAGGGCGTGCAGCGCGGCGCGGAACGCCGTCTCGTCGTCGGCCTCGATCGCCTTCTCCAGCTCGGCGTCGAGGGTGTTGAGCGCCGAGAGGTCGGCGGCCGCCACGTCCAGCTGGCCCTCGCCCATCAGGCGGACGATCACTGGGCACCCCCGGGCTTCTGCGGCCACGGGGCCTGCTGCGGGGTGTCCTGGGCCTGCTGCTGCGCCTGCGCGGCCGAGGAGCCCTGGTTCAGCTCCTTGGGCGCGGGGCCCTGGCCCAGCTCGGCCTTGAGACGTTCCAGTTCGAGGTCGACGCCGGGCCCGGAGCCCATCCGGTCGAGCTCGGCCTGGATGTCGTCCTTGGGACCGGAGAAGTCCTCCAGGGCGCCGGAGGCGAGGAGTTCGTCGATGGCGCCCGCGCGGGCCTTCATCGTCTCGGTCTTCTCCTCGGCGCGCTGGATCGCCAGACCCACATCGCCCATCTCCTCGGAGATGCCGGAGAACGCCTCGTTGATCTTCGTCTGCGCCTCGGCGGCCGTGTAGGTCGCCTTGATCGTCTCCTTGCGGGTGCGGAAGGAGTCGACCTTGGCCTGGAGCCGCTGGGAGGCGAGCGTGAGCTTCTCCTCCTCGCCCTGCAACTGCTGGTACTGGGCGCGCAGGTCGCCGAGCTGGCCGTCGAGCCCGGCGCGGCGGGTCAGGGCCTCGCGGGCGAGGTCCTCGCGGCCCACCTGGAGGGCCTTCTTGCCCTGGTCGGTCAGCTTGTTCTGCTGACCTTCCAACTGGTTGATCTGCAGCTCAAGACGCTTGCGCGAGGTGGCGACGTCGGCGACACCCCGACGGACCTTCTGCAGCATCTCAAGCTGGCGCTGGTAGGAGTAGTCGAGCGTCTCGCGAGGATCCTCCATGCGGTCCAGGGCCTTGTTCGCCTTGGACTTGAAGATCATCGACATTCGCTTCATCACGCTCATCGCGCGGCGCCGGTCCCTTCGTGCTGTCGCCTCAGTCGCAAACTGGGCTCAATGACCACTGCTGGGGTTCTTATCACCCTACGCGTTAACGTCCCAGCCTTGCGAGATGTTGCCGTCAGAGCGTCGCAGTCCCCCCATGATCGCATGGGTACCCTTCCCCGGTTCGCGGACTCGATGCTCACGAATCTCGGACGCGCGCCGCCCGGTGTCCAGTTCCCTGTCCGGTTCCGGCGGTACGGCGGGTGACGGGTCAACTCCCCTCCCGCGGCCTCGGGACGCCCCACCGCGCGTCCTCCTCCCGCGCCCGCAGGAACCGGTCCACGACCTGCGCCGCGTGCGCGACGTCTCCCCCGCAGGGGAAGAGGAAGCCGCCCCTCCCCTTCGCGGCCTCGTGGAACCCCCACCCGCCCTTGGGCACGGCCAGCACGTTCAGAGTCGTCACGACGCCCTCGCCGTGGATCCGCAGGAGCGGCTGCCCCACCCGCGCGATCTCGGGACGGTCCGTCCGCACGCACCGCCACTCGAGCTCCTCCAGGACGGGCGCCAGCTCGTCCAGGTACCGGATGACGGTCTCCCGGTGCTGCTCCGTCCGCCACCGCAAATAACGGGACCGGAGCCTGCGCCGCACCTCGTATCCGGTCAGCGAAGTTCGACCCATGCGACCTTCCCTCCTTCGTTCGGCGGACGCACGCCCCGCGCCCGAACCGTCCCCCCGCCACGATCAGCGCCGGGCCGCGCTCCGGTGTCGCCGTGTCGAACCGCTGAGGACCGCCGAGGCGCGGGAGCCCCGGTCCTTCTTGGGCCGGGGCTCCCGCGTCTGGCGTCGTGGCGGGTGGGGGCCGGTAGGCTGATCCCCGTGTTCAAGCGTCGTAGCCCAGAAGCGCCGGAGAGCCCTCCGGAGGTCGTGAAGCCCGGAGGCAAGGGCCGTCCCACGCCCAAGCGCAGCGAGGCCGAGAAGCGCCGCCGCCAGCCGATCACGGCGCCTTCCACGCGCAAGGAGGCCTACAAGCGGGCCAGGGAGCGGCAGGCCGGCGAGCGGGTCAAGGCCAAGCAGGGCATGGCCAAGGGCGACGACAAGTACCTGCTCAAGCGCGACAAGGGGCCGGTGCGCAAGCTCGCCCGCAACTACGTGGACGCGCGCCGCACGTTCGGCTCGTACCTGATGTACGCGTTGTTCGCGGTCGTGATCCTCAGCCTGATGCCGATCCCCGCCGCGCGGCTGATGGGGCTGTTCGCGCCGCCGGTGGTGCTGCTGGTCGTCCTGGCGGAGGGCGTGTTCCTCAGCCGCGGGGTGAAGAAGCTGGCCTCGGAGCGGTATCCGGACGACGACCAGCGCGGCGTGGGCCTCTACGCGGCGATGCGCGCGATGCAGATCCGCAGGCTGCGGATGCCCGCCCCGGCGGTGAAGCTCGGCGAGAAGGACCGGGTCTGACCCCGGGGTCGCGATCACCGGCCGGATAGGGTTCCGGACATGGAGTTCCGATACCTCGGCCGGAGCGGTCTGAAGATCAGCGAGATCGCGTACGGCAACTGGCTCACCCACGGCTCCCAGGTCGAGGAGGACGCGGCGCACGCCTGTGTGCGCGCCGCCCTCGACGAGGGGATCACGACCTTCGACACCGCGGACGTCTACGCCGGGACGCGCGCCGAGGAGGTTCTCGGCCGCGCGCTCAAGGGCCAGCGCCGCGAGGGGCTGGAGATCTTCACGAAGGTCTTCTGGCCGACCGGGCCGGGCCCGAACGACCGCGGGCTGTCGCGCAAGCACATCATGGAGGGCATCGACGGCTCCCTGCGCCGCCTCGGCACCGACTACGTCGACCTTTACCAGGCGCACCGGTTCGACCACGAGACGCCGCTGGAGGAGACCCTCCGCGCGTTCGACGACCTCGTCCGGCGCGGCAAAGTCCTCTACGTCGGCGTGTCGGAGTGGCGCGCCGAGGAGATCGAGCGGGCCCTGAAGATCGCGGACGAGATGGGCTTCGACCGCCTGGTGTCCAACCAGCCGCAGTACTCGATGCTGTGGCGGGTGATCGAGGAGGAGGTCGTCCCGCTGTCGGAGCGCGAGGGCCTCGGCCAGGTCGTGTGGTCGCCGATCGCGCAGGGCGTGCTGACCGGCAAGTACCGCCCCGGGCAGCCGCTCCCGGCGGGCTCGCGCGCCACCGACGACAAGGGCGGCGCCAACATGATCAGCCGCTTCCTCGACGACGGGCTGCTGACCCGCGTGCAGAACCTGCGCCCGATCGCGGACGAGCTGGGCCTGTCGATGGCGCAGCTCGCGATCGCGTGGACGCTCCAGAACGCGAACGTGTCGGCGGCGATCGTCGGGGCGTCGCGCCCGGAGCAGGTGAGCGACAACGTGAAGGCCGCCGGGGTCAAGCTGGAGGCCGACGTGCTGCGGCGGATCGACGACGTGCTCGGCGACGCGGTGTTCCGCGACGCGTCCCACACCGTCAGCCCGCCCACCCGGCCGTGAGCGAGGGGCCGCGGGGCCCGGTGCCCCGCGGCCCTCGGCCGGTTCACTCGGGGTCGAGCAGGCTCATCCCGTAGACGACGTCCTCGCCGTCCAGCAGCGTCACCTTGTCGACCTCGTCGGCGCGCAGGCCGCGCCAGTTCTCACCCAGCCAGCTCTCCGCGTCCGCCTGGGTGGAGAACGTCTCCTCCGATACCCCGGCCGGGCGGCCGTCGGCCTTTTCCAAACGCCAGTTCCACGCCATGGCGACCTCCCTCGTCGGCCCGAACACTAGTCGCCTCGGCGTGTCGTGTCCGGTCAGGACGCGGCCTCACTCGTCCGGCGGCCTCACCGGCGCAGGGCGTAGGCGCGGATGGTGCTCTGCTCGACGGTGCCGCCCGCCGCGTCGACGGCGGTGGCGGAGAGGGAGACGTACTCGGCGTCCGCGGGGTGGCGGAGGTCGATGGCCCAGCCGTCCCCGGCGGGCCGGGTGGCGGCGTCCCGCCACGTCCGGCCGTCGTCGTAGGAGACGCGGACGCGGAGCCGCTTCACTCTGGGCGCCCCGGCCCCGGGCGGGGTCTGCACCTTGGCGCCGACGCGGTGTGCGGCACCGGCGAGGGCGCGGCTGTGGCCGTCGAGTCCCGCGTCGTAGCGCACCGCCATGAGCGGGGGCGCGGCCTCGGTGCCGGTGTGCGCCGAGGTGAAGGTCCAGGCCGCGTCGGTGCGGGTGCCCAGCGGCGACCACGGGACGTTCCGCTCGGCGGTGGTCTCCAACCTGTAGCGCCCGCCTCCGCCGGGGAGCGTGAAGGTGCCGAAACCGGCGTCCTGGCTCGTGCCGATCGGCCGTCCGTCCAGCTTCAGGGTCGTGCTGCCGGTGATGTGCCCGTCCTCCCAGGGGGCGTCCCGCGGCCCGACGTGGTTGGGGACGCCGTCGGAGAACAGGGACATGTTGACGTCCAGCTGGTCTTGGCGGCGGACGACGGCGGGGGTGAGGTCGCCGCCGTTCCAGTACGCCAGCGCGGGGGTGAGCGGGGCGGTGTTCCATCGCCGGGTGTACTCACCGGCGCTCGGGTAGCGCTCCCCGCTCTGGGTCGCCTCCAGGTTCTGGAAGGCGCAGTCGTCGCCGTCCATCAGCAGGTCGTCGCTCCACCGGACACCCGGGGTGGTGTGGACGGTGTGCTCCCCCGGCGCCGTGCCCGCCAGCAGGCCGTGCGAGACGATGACGGGCAGGTCGGGCAGGTCGGGCCCGGTCCAGGTCGAGACGCAGGCGGCGCGGCCGGGCGCGGGGTAGCCCGTGCGGACCGCGGCCAGGTCGGAGCGGTGGACCCGGAACACCGGCTCGTCGGGGATGCGGCCCTTCGAGGTGGTGAGCACGGAGTACTGGTACCGGCCCTCGCCCGTGCCGCCGGGCGTCCAGGTGGTGAAGACGTGGAGCGACACGCCGACCGCCGGGGAGACGTACAACCCGTTCTCCAGCGGGAGGCGGTAGGCGTGCCGCTCCCCCTTGGTCGTCATCGGGACGAGCACGTCGCCCAGGAACATCTTCGGGCCCGGGTCGTCCAGGCTCACCTCGACCTTCCTGGTGGTGCGGGCGTCCAGCAGGACGCCGGTGTCACCGGCGACCGTCACCGACGGCCGGATCACCAGGGCGGCGGCGTCGGGGCGGCCGGGCTCCCGCGTGCGGATCCAGGTGCCCACCCGGTACGTGCCCGGCGGCACCTCGACCTGCCCCGATCCCCCGGTGAACGTGCCGTGCACCTGTTCGCCGGTCGAAGGGTCGAAGACCCCGAAACTCTCGGCGTCGCCGTCGGCGGGCGCCTCACCGGCGCGGTCGAGGACCGACACCGTGAGCCGGTGGAGCGGGCCGGCCGCCCGCCGCCGGGGGGCGCGGGACGGCGACGCGGGCCTCGGTTCGATCATCCGTGGACCGTCCCGGAGCGCCGTCTCCTCCATCGTGCCTCCGACGGCCTGGCGGGGCGTACGGTTCGCGACGGGCGCGGACCGCGCGGCGGGGTCCGACGGGGGCGCGCCGACGCCGGACGCGACGACGACCGCGACGGCGCTCCCGAACAGGACCGGCAGGCCGCGGGTGGACGTGTCCATCTGGGCTCCTCTGTGTCGATCATCATCACGGGGTCTATGTCCGCGGCCGCCGTCCGGGTTCCCGGGGGCGCGCGGAACCCCCGGCTCGTCCGCGGACACAGAAGGGCATGAGATACGTGTCGACCGACCCGGACCCGACCGACGCCGAGATGTGGCGGCGGGCCGTCGAGGGCGAGGCCGAGGCGTTCGGGGTGCTGTTCGACCGGCACTCCCGCGCCGTCTACAACCACTGCTTCCGCCGCGCCGGCGACTGGTCGGCGGCGGAGGAGCTGACCTCGGTCGTGTTCCTTGAGGCGTGGCGCCGCCGCGCCGAGGTGCGGCTGGACGGCGACTCGGCCCTGCCCTGGCTGCTCGGCGTGGCCGCCAACGTCGCCCGCAACCGCGACCGCGCGCGGCGCCGGCACCGCGACGCGCTGGCCCGCCTCCCCGAGCGCCCGGACGCCTCCGACCACGCCGACGACGTGGCGGAGCGGCTCGACGCCGAACGGGCGATGGCGCGGCTCCTGCGCCTGGTGAGGCGGCTCTCCCCCGACGACCAGGACGTCCTCGCCCTGTGCGCGGCGGACGGGCTCAGCTACGCCCAGGCGGCCGTCGCCCTGGGGGTGCCGGTGGGGACCGTGCGGTCGCGCCTGTCCAGGGCGAAGTCGCGGCTGCGGGAGCTGGCGGCGAACGAGCCCCACGCGAACGGTGAACGCCACTCGGCGCTTCAGTCGACCCAGGAGGAACTGTGAACGAGTACTCGCCGCCTCGCGAGCGCGACCTGGACCCGGCGGCCGGTGCCGTACGGAGGCGGCACCTCGTCGAGGAGATCTCGCGGCCCGCCGGACGGCGCCGGATCGCCCGGCGCGGGCCCTGGATCGCGGGCGGGGTCGCCGCCCTCGTCCTGGCGGGCGGCGGCGTCGCCGTCGCCGGGGGCCTGCTGGACGACGGAGTGGAGCAGTCCCTGGCCACCGGCTGCTACGCGCGCGCGGACCTGCAAGCCGACACGACCGCCATCGGGACCGGCACCCTCGACCCGGTCGGCGAGTGCGCCGGGCTGTGGCGGGAGGGCGTCGTGCGAGAGGGCACACGCACGGCGCCGCCGCTCGTGGCCTGCGGCATGGACAAGGCGGTCGGGGTCTTCCCCGGCGACTCCGGGGTCTGCCGGAAGCTCGGACTGCGTCCGTGGCGCCCGCTCGCGGGCGCCGAGAGGACCCGGGCCCAGGCGCTCGCCAGGCTCCGGAAGGAGCTCGTGGCCGGGTTCAGCGCCCGCTGCGTCTCCGAGCGGAGGTCGATCGCGCTCGCCGAGGGGCGGCTCGCCGCCAACGGCCTGCCGGGATGGCGCGTGGTGACCGCCGAGTTCGGCCGCGTGCACGGACGGGACGGGCGCTGCGCCTCCTTCGGCGACATCGACCCGGAGACCCGGACCATCACCCTGACGGGGGTCCCCGCCGAATGAAGCCGGGCGGGCCCGCGGCCCGTGTCTCCAGGCCACCGTAGTATTCGCGGCGTCATGGACATTCAGCTTCTCGACCTCGCGGGTCCCGGCGGCTGGCCCGCGGCCGGGTGCGGGTGCGCGTCCTGCGGCCGGCTGCGCACCGCCGGGGTCTCGCACGGGCCGACGCGGGTCCTCATCGACGGCGTGCCGCTGGAGGATTGCGCCCGCGTCCCCGTGGCCGGGGGCCACGACGTCACCGGGCCGTCCGGTGGGCGTGCGCTGGTCTCGTCCGGGCCCGGGGCCGATCCCGAGCCGGGTGCGGGGGTGGTGTACGACGCCGTCCTGCTGGATCTGGTGGGGTCACCCGAGCATCTGGGACGGCTGCGCACGGCTGGGGCCGTCACGTCCGGGACCGAGGTTCTGGCCGTGCACGTCGACCACCGGATCCGTTCGGTCGAGGAGTTGGAGCGGCGGACGGCGTTCTGGCGGCGTCCGGCGGGCGGGCCCCACCGGACGCTGCTGCTGGGCGGCGCGCGGTCGGGGAAGTCGGCGGAGGCGGAGCTGCGGCTGGCCGCGTGCCCGGACGTGACCTACGTGGCGACCGGCGTGGTCCGCGCGGACGACCCGGAGTGGACGGCGCGCGTCGAGGCGCACAGGCGGCGGCGCCCGGAGTGGTGGCGGACGGTCGAGACCTCCGACCTCGGCGGCGTGCTCGGGGAGGCCGAGGGGGCGGTGCTGGTGGACGGCGTCGGCTCCTGGCTGGCGGTCGTGTTCGACGAGGAAGGGGCGTGGGACGACCCGGACCGCGTCCGGCCGCGTCTGGACGGTCTCGTCGACGCCTGGCGGCGCACGAGGTCCCGCGTCGTGGCGGTGAGCGACGAGGTCGGCCTGTCGGTGGTGCCCGCGACCCGGTCGGGACGGGCGTTCCGGGACGCGCTCGGGCACCTCAACCAGCGGCTCGCCGCCGAGTCCGAGGAGGCCGCGCTGGTCGTGGCGGGCCGCGTCACGGAGCTGGCGTGATCGCGGGGCTGCGGCTGGCCGTCACGCTCCTGACCGTCGTGCCGCTGCCGGCGGGGAGCGTCGACCGGGGCACCGCGCGGGCCGCGATGCTGACCGCGCCCGCCGTGGGGCTGGTCACCGGCGGCGCCGCGGCGCTGGTGCTCGTCGCGGGCGACGCGGCGGGGCTGTCGCCGCTGCTGCGCGCGGCGCTCGCGGTGGCGGCGACGGCGGTGCTCACGCGGGCGCTGCACCTGGACGGGCTCGCCGACCTGGCCGACGGGCTCGGCAGCGGCCGCCCGGCGGCGGAGGCGCTCGCGATCATGAAGCGGTCCGACATCGGGCCGTTCGGCGTGGTGACGCTGCTCCTGACCCTGCTCGTCCAGGTCGCGGCGCTCGCGTCCGCGCCGCATGGCGCCGTGGCCGCGGTCATCGGGGCCGTGACCGGGCGTGCGGCGCTGCCCTGGGCGTGCCGGGACGCCGTTCCGGCGGCGCGGCCGGGCGGGCTGGGCTCGCTGGTCGCGGGCACCGTCCCGACGCGGAACGCGCTGCTGGTCACCGGGCTCGTCGTCGTGGGCGCGGCCGCCGCCGGGGCGGCCGCGAGCGGGCCCGGCGGCGCGCCGCGCGCCGCCGCCGCCGTCCTGGTCGGGCTGGCGGCGGCGGCGCTGATGCTGCGGCACGCCGTCCGGCGGCTGGGCGGGGTCACCGGCGACGTCCTCGGCGCGCTGGTCGAGATCGCCGGGACCGCCGCCCTGATCACGCTGGCGCCGTGACCGCCCGGCGGGCGTAGGCGCGGACGTCGGCGTCCGGGTCGGTGCGGGCGCGGTCCAGCGCGGCGGCCACCTCCGGGGTCGCGGGGACGGCGGACAGCGCGATCACGGCGGCCTTGCGGACGTCGAGGTGCGGGTCGTCCAGCGCCTTGATCAGCGGCCCCGCGGCGACCTCCGGGTCGGCGGCGGCCAGGCCCCGCGCGGCGCCCGTCCTGACCTGCCAGGCGGGGTCGTGCAGGGCGCCGACGGCGGCGGCGGAGAGCGGCGGCGGGCAGCCGATCCCGGCGAGCGCCTCCAGCGCCGCCGCCCTGACCAGGTCGTCGCGGTCGCCGAGCAGCGCGCCCAGGGCGCCCGCCGCGGAGGCGGCGCCGATCGTGCCGAGGCCGTGCGCGACCGCGACCCGCACCTCGCGGGACGCGTCGCCGGAGGCCGCCGCCACCCGGTCGGAGGCGTCGTGGGCGACCAGGCCCCGCACGGCCTGGAGGCGGACGCGGTGGTCGGGGTCCCCGAGCGCGTCGCCGAACACCTCGGGCGAGCCGAGCCGCAGCGCGCGCAGGACGTCCAGGACGGCCGCCCGGACCTGCGCGTCCTCGCTCCCCAGCGCACCGGACAGCGCGTCCCGCACCTCGGGGGTCGCGGGCAGCACCTCGACCAGCTCGCGCAGCGCGGTCGCGGCGGCGCGCCGGACCGACCCGTGCCCGTCCCCGAGCGCGCACGCGAGGGCCCCCGCGACGCCGTCCGGCGCGACCTCGGTGAGGGTGGCGACGGCGGCGCGGCGGACCTTCGGGTCCGGGTCCTCCAGGTAGGGGGTGATCTCCTCGACGGGCGGCTCGGTCTCGGCGAGCCGCTGGAGCTCCAGCAGGTGCGGGGACCGGCCGATCGCGGTCGCCTGCCGCGTCGTGGCCGTGCCCGGAACCGGAGTGTGCGCGGCCGAGCGCGGCGCCTCCGGGGTCAGGACGACGACGGGCGTGTCCTCGGGCGGGACGGTGAACTCCTCCACCGGCACCAGGTAGGGCGCGACGGGACGCTTGAGGAACTCCATCGTCCCGTCGTCGCGGCGCCGCAGGTCGAGGTGGTACATCCAGGACGCGTCGTCGCGCTCGGGCAGGTCGGCGCGGTCGTGGTAGAGGCCCCAGCGGCTCTCGGTACGGGCCAGCGACGAGCGGGCCGCCATCTCCGCGCAGTCCCGGATGAACGTCACCTCCGCGCAGCGCATCAGCTCGTGCGGGGTCGTCGCGCCCATCTCGGCGATCTCCCCCTCCATCCGGGTGAAGGTCTCGACCGCGATGTCGAGCTTGGCCTGCGTCTTCGGCGGCGCGACGTAGTCGTTGACGAACCGGCGGAGCTTGTACTCGACCTGCGGCTGGGGCGGGCCGTCCGGGTGGCGCAGCGGGCGGTAGATCAGCTCGTGCGCCGCCGCGATCTGGTCCTCCGGCAGCGCGGCGAGGCCCTCGCCGTAGGTGCAGTAGGCGGAGGCGTGCGCGCCCGCCAGGTCACCGAACACGAACGCGCCGATCATGTAGTTGTGCGGGACGCAGGCCAGGTCGCCCGCCGCGTACAGGCCGGGGACCGTGGTGCGGGCGTTCTCGTCCACCCGGACTCCCGAGGCCGAGTGGCCGCCGCACAGCCCGATCTCGGAGATGTGCATCTCCACGTCGTGCGTCCGGTAGTCGTGGCCGCGTCCGGAGTGGAACGTGCCGCGCGTCGGCCGCTCGGTGGTGTGCAGGATGCTCTCCAGCGCCGACAGCGTCTCGTCCGGCAGGTGGGTGAGCTTGAGGTAGATGGGCCCGCGCGCGGAGTCGATCTCGCGCTTGACCTCCGCCATCATCTGCCCCGACCAGTAGTCGCAGTCGACGAACCGGGTGCCCTCGGCGTTCACCTGGTAGCCGCCGAACGGGTTGGCGACGTAGGCGCAGGCGGGCCCGTTGTAGTCCTTGATGAGCGGGTTGATCTGGAAGCACTCGATGCCGCTCAGCTCCGCGCCCGCGTGGTAGGCCATCGCGTAGCCGTCACCGGCGTTGGTGGGGTTCTCGTAGGTCCCGTAGAGGTAGCCGGACGCGGGGAGCCCGAGCCGCCCGGCCGCCCCGGTCGCGAGGATGACGGCGTTCGCCGACACCGTGACGAACTCGCCGGTGCGGGTGTCGAAGCCCACCGCCCCGACGGCCCGCCCGCCGGAGGTGAGGACGCGCACCGGCATGACGCGGTTCTCGATCCGCACCTTCTCCCGGATCGAGCGCTGCCGCAGCACCCGGTACAGCACCTTCTTGACGTCCTTGCCCTCCGGCATCGGCAGCACGTAGGAACCTGACCGGTGGACGCGCCGCACCGCGTACTCGCCGTGCTCGTCCTTCTCGAACTTCACGCCGTAGCGCTCCAGGCGCTTCACCATCGCGAACCCGCGCGTCGCCGTCTGGTGGACGGTCCGCTGGTCGACGATGCCGTCGTTGGCGCGGGTGATCTCGGCGACGTAGTCCTCGGGGGTGGCCTTGCCGGGGATGACCGCGTTGTTCACGCCGTCCATGCCCATCGCGAGGGCGCCCGAGTGCCGGACGTGCGCCTTCTCCAGCAGCAGCACCGACGACCCGTGCTCGGCGGCGGTGATCGCCGCCATCGTCCCGGCGGTGCCGCCGCCGACGACCAGCACGTCGCAGCTCAGCTCGCGCCGCCGCCCCACGGGCGGGATCTCCATCGGCACGGAGTTCTCCATCGGCACGGATGGGGTCTCCATCAGACGGCCTCCCTCTCCTCGACGCGCGTTTCCGGCCGCGCGTCCTGAACGACTTCGGGTGCGGCGCCGAGCGCCGCGAGCAGCAGGTCGCGGGACGCGGGGACGGGGAACTCGGCCGCCACGCCGACCGCGCCGAGCACCACGATCCGGTGCCCGAGCAGCAGCGCCTCGTCCACGTCGTGGGTGACGAACACGACGGTGGCGGGCGCGTCGGCGAGGACGTCCAGCAGCAGGCGCTGCATGCTCGCGCGGGTCTGCGCGTCCAGGGCGCCGAACGGCTCGTCCATGAGGATCGCGCGCGGACCGGCCGCGAGCGTGCGGGCGAGCTGGACGCGCTGGCGCATCCCGCCCGACAGCTCGCGCGGCAGCCGGTCGGCGGCGTCGCCGAGCCCGACCCGTTCGAGCCAGCGGGCCGCCGTCGCGCGGCGCTCCCCGCGCCGGACGCCGCGCAGCGCCAGCGCCAGCTCGACGTTGCGGCGCGCCGTGCGCCAGGGCAGCAGCGCGTCGTCCTGGAAGACGAGCGCGCGGTCGGCGGAGGTGCCGGTGACGGGCTCGCCGCCCGCGACGAGGCGTCCGGACGCGGCGGGCAGCAGCCCCGCGAACGCCCGCAGCAGCGTCGACTTGCCGCATCCCGACGGCCCGAGCACGACGAGGATCTCCCCCGCCGCGACCGCCAGGTTCAGCCCCGACACGACGGGCCGCCCGGCGTAGCCGAGCGTCACCCCCTCGGCCCGCAGGGACAGCGCCCCGTTCCCGCCCATCAGCGTTCCTCCCTCGGCAGCCAGCGGGTCAGCCTGCGGCCGGCCACCTCCACGGCGGCGGAGGTGAGCCAGCCGAGCAGCCCGATGGTGGCCATCCCGACGAGCACGCCGGGGTAGTCGACGATCGTGTACGCCTGCCAGGTGCGGTAGCCGACGCCGAAGTCGCCGGAGATCATCTCGGCGGAGATCACGCAGATCCACGCCACGCCCATCCCGATCGACAGGCCCCCGAACACCCCCGGCAGCACCCCGGGCAGGACGACGCGGAGCAGCACCCGCCACCGGCCCGCGCCGAGCGTCCGCACCGCGTCCTCCCAGACGACCGGGAGCGCCTTCACCGCGTGCCGGGTGCTGACCAGGACGGGGAAGAACCCGGCGGCGAACGTGATGAAGACGATCCCCTGCTCGTTCGCCGGGAACAGCAGGATCGCCACGGGCACCAGCGCGATCGCGGGGATCGGCCGCGCCACCTCGAACAGCGGCTGGAGCAGGTCGCCCGCCCAGCGCGACCGGGCGGTCGCGACGCCGAGGACGACGCCGAGCACGGCCGCCAGCGCGAACCCGGTGAGGATCCGGACGAGGCTCTGCGCGATGTCCTGCCAGAACTGGGCCTCCTCGACCTGGCGCCCGAACTCGCGCAGCACGTCCATCGGGCCGGGGAAGCGGTCGAAGCGCACCCAGAACCGGACGTTCGCCGCGGTGAGGATCTGCCAGGCCAGCAGCGCGGTCGCGAGCGACGCCGCCCGCACCGGCCACCGCAGGAGCCCGCTCACCCGCGCCCCGCCCGCGCGCCCCGCGCCCGTGCGCGTCGCGTCGGCGCGTGTCGCGTCGGCGCGCGGTCCCCTCGCCCGTGTCGCGGTCATGCGCGCTTCACCGCCTCGTCGTAGGCCACGACCCTGGCGCCGCCGTGCGCGGACACGTACTTCTGCGCGCCCTCCTGGGTGGCGAACGGCTTGAACCGCTTGGCGGCCCCGGCCGACGGGTCCTCGACCCAGACGTCCTTGTCGGCGAACCAGCGCGTCCCGGAGGCGGTGTCGGGGATGTAGGCGGCGCGGATCTGCTTGCCCTGGCCTTGCAGCGCCTTCACGTTCCGCAGCAGGCAGACGGGGTCGGCGACGGGACGCGTCCGCGGCTCGCCCTTCACCCACACCTCGCCCGCCGTGGCGGCGTCGCCCACCTTCGTCTTGCAGACCTCGTCCGTGCCGGTGATCGCGGCGGGGTTGGCGGTGGAGGCGGCCTGCCCGTCGTAGGACGGGCCGACGACCTTCCTGATGTAGGACTCGTTGACGAAGGGGTCCACCTGGAGCGGCGTCTGGATGACCCCGATCGACTTCAGGAACGGGACGTCCTGGACGAACGCGTCCCGCAGCGGCTTCTTCACGGTCGGGTCGAACGTCGCCACCCCGCCCGCGCCGTTGTAGAGGTAGACGGTCTCCACCGGCAGCCCCGTGGCCGACGCCACCGACTCCGCCGCCTCCAGGGGGTGGGCGTGCAGGTAGTTGGTCGCGTCGATCTGCGCTTGCAGGAACGCCCGCAGGATCTTCTCGTTGTCCTTGGCGTACTGCTTGCGGACGACCACGCCGTGGAACGTCGGCACGCCCAGCTGGCCTCCGTCGTAGAGCAGCCTGGCCTCGCCCCGGTTCACCAGCAGGCCGGGCCAGGCCACGAACTGCGCGAACGCCGCCGCGTGCCCCGACTGGAGCGCCGACGCGCCGACCGTGGGCTGCTGGTTCTCGACCTTGACGTCCTTGGACGGGTCGAGCCCGTACCGGCGCGCCGCCTGGACGAACGTCCCGTGCCCGGCGGACCCGACGCTCGCCGACACCGTCTTGCCCTTCAGGTCGCGCAGCGTCTTCGCCTTGGAGTCGTTCGCGACGACCACGCCGTTCAGCGACCCGCGCAGGTTGTAGCCGGTCACCGACACCCACTCGGTGGCGGCGTCGCCGCCCTGCGCCTGCGAGCGCGAGCCGTTGATCAGCAGCGGGTAGTCGCCCATCGAGCCGATGTCGATCTTCCCGGCGAGCATCTGCGCGGTGATCGGCGCGCCCGTGTCGTAGTCGCGCCACACGACGGAGTGCTTGTCCCCGCCGAGCTCCTTGAGGCGCTTCTCGAAGTAGCCCTGCGAGCGCAGCAGCGTGCCCGCGGTGACCGTGTTGATGGTCTTGGACTGGTAACCCACGACGATCTCGCCCGAGCCGCCCCCGCCCGAGGCGTTCCCCGCCACGGTGCAGCCGGCCAGCAGTGGAACCAGGGCGGCACCGGCCGCCAGCACTCTCTTCATCGGATATGTCCCTCAGCGCAGCAGATATGGCATGTTCACGGTCACGGCCCCGGTCGGACATCTGTCGGCGCACGGGCCGCAGTACCAGCACTCGTCCACGTGCATGTACGCCTTGCCGGTCTCGGGGTGGACGGCCAGCGCGTCCAGGGGGCAGACGTCGATGCACAGCGTGCAGCCGTCGATGCAGAGCGCCTCGTCCACGGTCACGGGGACGTCGGCACGGTTCGCCACGAGGGACATGGGCTTCTCCAGGGGTCTGCGGGCATGCGGAGGACACCGCGCGGCGCCGCGCGGCAGCGGTGCGGGAAGGGTGCGGGAAGGGGTGGGGTCAGGAGCGGTGCATGGAGCCGCTCATCGTGATGCGGTCGCCGCGGAACCGGATGAACTCCAGGTCGACCGGGCGGCCGTCCGCGAGGTGGGTGAGGCGCTCGACCATGAGCAGGGCGGTGCCGCGCGGGGCGTCGAGGGTCGCGGCGGAGTGCGGATCGGCGTTGACCGCCTCCAGCGTGACCTCGGCCCGGCCGAGCGGCTGCCCGGCGATCCGTTCGAGCAGGACGAAGATGTCGTTGTGCGCCAGGTCCTCGCCGAGCAGCGGCTCGCCGAGGTCGCGGGCGAGGTAGGTCAGGTCGAGCGAGAGCGGCAGCCCGTTCAGCCGCCGGATCCGCTCGACGTAGACGACGGGCTCGCCCTCGGGCAGCCGCAGCCGCGACGAGATCTCCCGGGACGGCGCGATCAGCCCGGTCGTGCGGACCTCGTTGGTCACCTCCCCGTGCTCGCGCAGCGTCTCGGCCAGCCCGAGCAGCCGCTCCAGCCCGTGCGGGTACTTCTCGGCGACCGCGAGCGTGCCGACCCCCGGACAGCGCTCGACCAGGCCCTCGGCGCGCAGCAGGTCCAGCGCGTCCCGGACGGCGTTGCGGGACGTGCCGAACTCCCGGACGAGATCGGCCTCGGCGGGCAGCGCGCCGCTGCGGAACTCCCCGTACAGCACCTGGCGGCGCAGCACGTCGGCCACCTGCCGCGCCCGGTCGGCGCGCAGCCGCCGCGCGTCCGACAGCGTCAGCGCCCCGGCCGCCTCGGCCCTGATCACGGCGTCTCTCCTGGTCACGCAGCTAAACCTACTAAAACAATCGGAATAGGTGAATAGAGGTTCCGCTACGCCACCCCGACACGCCGGGGAACCCCTTCTGACCTGCGGTTCGTCCCGTGACCAGCGGCGTTCCGCCACCCCGCCGCCGCCCCCGCGCACCCCCCGCACGCCCCCGGCCGCCGCGCGGCGCGCCCGCCGGGCGCCGGCGGGGGCGGGGTGGAGCGGTCCGGCGCGGCACGTTCCAGGAGGGTAAGGCTTGATCCAAAAGGGCGAAACCGGTCACCGGGAGGACTACCATCGGGCTACGTGACGAGCATCAGCCTTGACAGCGCGACCCCGGCCGATCTAGACGTCGACGCGATCGTGATCGGCGTCTCCCCAGCCGAGGCGGGAGCCGCCCCGGCCGCCGGTTCCGCGCCCTTCCTCCAGGACCTCGACCAGGCCCTCGGCGGACGGCTCGCGGACGCGCTGCGCGCACTCGGCGCCACCGGCAAGGCCGGAGAGGTCGTCAAACTCCCGACCCTCGGCGCCGTCCCCGCCCCGGTCATCTTGGCCGCGGGCCTGGGCGAGAGCCCCACCGTCGAAGACCTCCGCCGCGCGGCGGGCGCCGCCCTGCGCGCGCTCGCCGGCACCGCCCGGGTCGCCGTCGCCCTGCCCGCCGCCTCGGCCGGCGAGGTCGAGGGCGTCGCGCTCGGCGCGCTGCTCGGCGCCTACGCCTTCGACGCCTTCCGCACCGGCGACGGGCACAAGAGCCCGGTCGAGGACGTCCGCGTGGCCGGCCCCGCCGCCGGGCCGGGCGGCGAGGGCGCCGACGCGGCGCTGGAGCGCGCCCGCGTGCTCGCCTCCTCGATCAACCTCGTCCGCGACCTGGTCAACACGCCGCCCTCCCACCTGCCGCCCGAGGAGCTGGCCCACGAGGCCGAGCGGGTCGCCGCCGAGACCGGCCTCGCCATCGAGGTGCTCGACGAGAAGGCCCTGGTGGACGGCGGGTACGGCGGCATCGCGGGCGTCGGGCAGGGCTCGGTGAACCCGCCGCGCCTGGTCCGGCTCGCCTACTCCCACCCCGAGGCGTCCAAGACGCTCGCGCTGGTCGGCAAGGGCATCACGTTCGACTCGGGCGGCCTGTCGCTCAAGCCGTCGGAGTCCATGGACTGGATGAAGTCCGACATGGGCGGCGCGGGCGCGGTGCTCGGCGCGCTGGCCGCGATCGCCAAACTCGGCCCGAAGGTGAACGTCGTCGGCTACCTCGCGATCGCCGAGAACATGCCGAGCGGCACCGCCCAGCGCCCCTCCGACGTGCTGCGCATCTACGGCGGCAAGACCGTCGAGGTCCTCAACACCGACGCCGAGGGCCGCCTCGTCCTCGCCGACGCGCTCGTGCGCTCCGGTGAGGACGGCCCCGACCTGATCGTGGACGTGGCGACGCTGACCGGCGCCCAGCTGGTCGCGCTCGGCACCCGCACCGCCGGGGTCATGGCCAACGACGACGACGTCCGTGAGAAGGTTGTCGCGGCGGCCGGACGCGCCGGGGAGGCGGCCTGGGGCATGCCGCTGCCCGCCGACCTGCGCAAGGGCCTGGACTCCGCCGTCGCCGACATCGCCAACATCAGCGGCGAGCGCTGGGGCGGCATGCTGGTGGCCGGGGTCTTCCTCAAGGAGTTCGTGCCGGACGGCGTCAGGTGGGCCCACCTCGACATCGCCGGCCCGTCCTTCCACAAGGGCGAGCCCTACGGGTACACCCCGAAGGGCGGCACCGGCGCGGCGACCCGGACCCTCGTCCAGATCGCCGAGGACCTCGCCGACGGCACTCTGTAGGGGCCGCCCGAACCACCGGCGTGACAAGCTAATAGGTTTTTCTCGTGGCGGTGGGGGCCCGGACGCCCGAGCCCCCGCCCCGCCAGAGGCGCCGCGGCCCACGCGGCGTCAGATCGGGAAAGGGAGCGTCCAGTGGCCAACAGCGGCCCCTTCGACATCGTCGTCCTGGGTGCCGGCAGCGGCGGATACGCGTGCGCGCTGCGCGCCGCCGAGCTCGGCAAGTCCGTCGCCCTCGTCGAGCGGGACGACTCGCTCGGCGGCACCTGCCTCAACCGCGGCTGCATCCCCACCAAGGCGCTGCTGCACGCGGCCGAGATCGCCGACCAGTCCCGCGAGGCGGCGAAGTTCGGCGTGAAGGCGACGTTCGAGGGCATCGACGTCGCCGGAGTGAACGCCTACAAGGACAAGGTCGTCTCGACGACCGTCAAGGGCCTCACCGGGCTCATCAAGTCCAAGGGCATCGAGGTCGTGCACGGCACCGGCCGGCTGACCGGCGCGACCAGCGTCGAGGTCACGACGAACGACGGGCAGGTCAGGACGCTGGAGGGCGGCCACATCGTCCTCGGCACGGGGTCGGCCCCAAAGTCGCTGCCCGGCCTGGAGATCGACGGCGAGCGCGTCATCTCCAGCGACCACGCGCTGCGGCTCCAGCACGTCCCGGGCTCCGTCGTCATCCTCGGCGGCGGCGTGATCGGCGTCGAGTTCGCCAGCGTGTGGCGCTCGTTCGGCGCCGAGGTCACGATCGTCGAGGCGCTGCCGCACCTGCTGCCGCTGGAGGAGGAGTCCAGCTCCAAGCGGCTGGAGCGGGCCTTCCGCAAGCGCGGCATCAAGTACGAGCTCGGCACCCGCTTCGAGACCGCCAAGACCACCCAGGGCGGCGTGTCGGTCACCCTGGAGGGCGGCAAGACCATCGACGCCGAGATCCTGCTCGTCGCCGTCGGGCGCGGTCCCGTCTCCGACGGCATCGGGCTGGCCGAGGCGGGCGTGGAGACCGAGCGCGGGTTCGTCAAGGTCGACGAGCTGTGCCGGACGAGCGTCCCCACGATCTCGGCGGTCGGCGACCTGATCCCGACGCCGCAGCTGGCCCACGTCGGCTTCGCCGAGGGGATCCTCGTCGCCGAGCGGCTCGCCGGGCTCACCCCGCCGCCGATCGACTACGACGGCGTGCCGCGCATCACCTACTCCGACCCCGAGGTCGCGTCGGTGGGCATCACCACCGCCACCGCCCGGGAGCGCGGGTACGAGGTCAAGGAGGTCACCTACGACCTCGCCGGCAACCCCAAGAGCAAGATCCTGGGGACGCAGGGCGAGGTGAAGGTGATCGCCGCCGTGGACGGCCCCGTCCTCGGCCTGCACATGGTCGGCGCACGCGTCGGCGAGCTGATCGCGGAGGGTCAGCTCATCTACAACTGGGAGGCCCTGCCAGGCGAGGTCGCCCAGCTGATCCACCCCCACCCGACCCAGTCCGAGGCGGTCGGCGAGGCGCATCTGGCGCTCGCCGGCAAGCCATTGCACGTGCACGGCTGAACGCCGCGCGTATTTCTCGAAGGAGTCGCTGAGAGCCATGCCGGTCTCCGTCACTATGCCCCAGCTCGGCGAGAGCGTCACCGAGGGCACCGTCACCCGCTGGTTGAAGAAGGAGGGTGAGCGCGTCGAGACCGACGAGCCGCTTCTCGAAGTGTCGACCGACAAGGTCGACACCGAGATCCCTTCGCCCGCATCCGGCGTCCTGACCAGCATCACCGTCGCCGAGGACGAGACGGTGGAGGTCGGCGCCGAGCTCGCGATCATCGGGGACGAGGGCGCCGCGCCGGCCGGCGGCGACGCCCCCGCCGAGCAGGAGGCGCCCGCCCAGGAGGCTCCGGCGCAGGAGGCCCCGGCGCAGGAGGCCCCCGCCCAGGAGGCCCCCGCCGCGGAGTCCGCGCCCGCGCCGCAGGCGCCGCCGCCCGCCGCGTGGCCGCCGCCCGCGCAGCAGCAGCCCACGGCCCCGCCCGCCCCGGCTCCGGCGGCCCAGGCCCCGTCGGCTCCCGCGCCGGCTCCGGCGTCCCAGCCCGCTCCGGCGGCGCCCGCGCCCTCGGCTCCGGCCCCGGCGGCGCCGTCGGGCGACGGCCCGTACGTGACGCCGCTCGTCCGCAAGCTCGCGGCCGAGCACGACGTCGACCTGTCCGCGCTGAAGGGCACCGGCGTCGGCGGGCGCATCCGCAAGCAGGACGTCCTGGAGGCCGCCCGCGCCGCCCAGGCCGCCCGGCAGGCCGCGCCCGCCCCGGCCCCGGCGGCTCCGGCCGCCGCCCCGGCCGCCCCCGCCGCGCCGGCCCCGGCCGGACGGCACGCCGCCCCGGCGCCCGCGGGCGCCCCCGCCGAGCAGCTCGCGCTGCGCGGCCGCACCGAGAAGATGACCCGGATCCGGCAGACGATCGCCCGCCGCATGGTGGAGTCGCTCCAGGTCTCGGCGCAGCTCACCACCGTGGTCGAGGTCGACATCACCAAGATCGCGCGGCTGCGGGAGCGGGCCAGGGCCGACTTCCAGGCCCGCGAGGGCGTGAAGCTGTCGTTCCTGCCGTTCTTCGCGCTGGCGGCCGTCGAGGCGCTCAAGGCGCACCCGAAGGTCAACGCCGTCATCGACAGCGAGACCAACGAGGTCACCTACCACGACGTCGAGAACCTCGGCATGGCCGTGGACGTGCCCGAGCGGGGCCTGATGGTCCCTGTCGTCCACAACGCGGGCCAGCTGAACCTCGGCGGCCTCGCGCAGCGCATCGCCGACCTCGCCGAGCGCACCCGCACCAACAAGGTGAGCCCGGACGAGCTGTCGGGCGGCACGTTCACGCTGACCAACACCGGCAGCCGGGGCGCGCTGTTCGACACCCCGATCCTCAACCAGCCGCAGGTCGGCATGCTCGGCACCGGCGCCGTCGTCAAGCGCCCCGCCGTCATCGACGACCCCGACCTGGGCGAGGTCATCGCGGTCCGCTCGATCGTCTACCTGGCCCTCACCTACGACCACCGCCTGATCGACGGCGCCGACGCCGCCCGCTTCCTCGGCACGATCAAGCACCGCCTGGAGGAGGGCAACTTCGAGGCCGACCTCGGCCTCTGACCCCTCTCCGGCACCGCTCGTCCCGGGACCCCCGCCGCTCCCCGCGGAGCCGCGGGGGTCCCGTGCGCGCGGCCCGCGGCCGGGCGGGGTCCGGGGAAACCCGGGACCGGGGGCGAGTCCCGGCGACGGACGGCACCGCCCGCCTAGGCTGGGATCCATGAAGGTCACCGTGACGGGTTCGTCGGGACTGATCGGCGGCGCGCTCGTCCGGTCGCTGCGCGCGGACGGGCACGACGTCCTGCGGCTCGTGCGCCGCGAGCCCGCCGCCGACGACGAGGCGCGCTGGTCCCCCGCCGACGGCTGCGTCGACCGCGCGGCGGTCGAGGGCGCCGACGCCATCGTGCACCTCGCGGGCGCGGGCCTCGGCGACCGCCCCTGGACAAGCGCCTACAAACGGCGCATCCGCGACAGCCGGCTGGACGGCACCCGCTCCCTCGCCCAGGCGATCGCGGCGGCGGGCCGGCGGCCTCCCGTCCTGGTCAGCGGGTCGGCGATCGGCTACTACGGCGACACCGGCGGCCAGGAGGCCGACGAGAAGGCGGGCATGGGACGCGGGTTCCTCGCCGGGCTCGTCCGCGACTGGGAGGCCGCGGCGGAGCCCGCGCGGGAGGTCGGCGTCCGGGTCGTCCACCCCCGCACCGGGGTCGTGCTGGCCCGGTCGGGCGGGCTGCTCGGCCGGACGCTGCCGCTGTTCCGGCTCGGCCTCGGCGGCCGGCTCGGCGACGGCCGCCAGTGGACGAGCTGGATCTCGCTGGACGACCAGGTCGCGGCGCTGCGGTTCCTCATCGACCACGAGCTGTCGGGGCCCGTCAACCTCACCGCGCCGAACCCGGTGACCAACGCCGAGTACACGCGGGCGCTCGGCGCGGTGCTGCGGCGGCCGGCGCGGCTCGCCGTCCCCCGCTTCGCGCTGCGGGCGGTGCTCGGCGGGTTCGCCGACGAGGGACCGCTGATCAGCCAGCGCGTCCTGCCCCGCCGCCTGGAGGAGGCCGGGTTCCGGTTCGCGCACACCGAGGTCGGCGCGGCCCTGGAGGCCGTCCTCTGAGGCGCCCGCGGGCCCGGGGGCGGCGGCCCGAGCGCACGCTCCAAGCCACGGTCGCGGGTCCGGACCGCCAGGCTAGGGGTGTGGCCGGGGTATAGGCAGAACTCCGAGCAGGGCGTTAGACAGGTCGGTGAACACTGCCTAGAGGCCGTCCCGTAGGGCTCAAGAAACGTCAAAGTCGGGTCCGGTTCCGATCAGCGGTCCTACGGTAGCGATCAAGTACCCCGGCCCCGAGGAGGGCGCATGAGCACCGACGGACAGCCGCACATTCTCGCGATCGGCGGCGGCGGCTTCGTCCCCGACGGCCGCGACGGGCTCGCCCCGAGCCCGCTGCTGCGGTACGCGCTGGACCTGACCGGCCAGGACCGCCCGCGCGTCTGCTTCCTGCGGACGGCGGTCGGCGACGGCGCCGAGCACATCGCCCAGTCCTACGCCGCGTTCTCCACGATGGACGTCGAGGTCAGCCACCTGGCGCTGTTCCCCATGCCGAACGTCCCCGACATGCGGGGGCACCTGCTCACGCAGGACCTCGTCTACGTGTCCGGCGGCAGCGTCGCGAACCTGCTGGCCCTGTGGCGCCTGCACGGCCTCGACGACATGATGCGCGAGGCGTGGACGGAGGGCGTCGTCCTGGCCGGGCAGAGCGCGGGCGCGCTGTGCTGGCACGTCGGCGGCAACACCGACTCCTACGGCCCGCAGCTGCGCCCGCTGACCGACGGGCTCGGGTTCCTGCCGTACTCGTGCGGCGTGCACTACGACAGCGACCCCCAGCGCCGCCCGCTGCTCCAGCAGCTCGTCGGGGAGGGCACCCTCCCGGGCGGGTACGCGGCGGACGAGGGCGTGGGCCTGCACTACGTCGGCACGGAGTTCGTCCAGGCGGTCTCCTACCGCCCGGACGCGGGCGCCTACCGGCTCGAACCGGACGCCCCCGGCACCGCCAAGGAGACCCGCCTGGAGCCCCGCCTGCTGGCCGCTCTCTGACGCCGATCGCGGGTAAGTAAGCTGGCCCGCGTGAGCGATGTAGACGTACGCGAGGCACCCCGTCCCCTCCAGGCGACTCCGGGCACGGGAGAGCTGGTGGTCGTCCACGCGGGCTTCGGGACCGCCGCCGTCCCCTACCTGGACGGCTGGGCCCTTCAGAAGCGCACCCACGCCCTGCGCGTGGACGACCGGATCCCCGACACCGTCCTGCTGATGGAGCACGAGCCCGTGTTCACGGCGGGCAAGCGCACCGCGGCGGTCGACCGCCCGCTCGGCGACCCCGGCGCCCCCGTCGTGGACGTCGACCGCGGCGGCAAGATCACCTGGCACGGCCCCGGGCAGCTCACCGGCTACCCGATCGTGAAGCTCCCGGACCCCGTGGACGTGGTCGCCTACGTGCGGCTGCTGGAGCACATGATGATGGACGTCTGCACGGAACTCGGCCTGGAGACCGCCACCGTCGAGGGACGCAGCGGCCTGTGGGTGCGCGGCGTGCCCGACCGCAAGATCGGCTCCATCGGCATCCGGGTGTCCCAGGGCGTCGCGATGCACGGCTTCCAGCTCAACTGCGACAACGACATGGGCTGGTTCGACGCGATCATCGCGTGCGGCATCCGGGACGCGGGCTCCACCAACCTCAGCCGCGAACTCGGCCGCGAGGTCACGGTCGCCGAGATCACGCCGCTGGTCGAACGGCACCTGGCGGCCCGGCTCGGCGCCGCCGAGACCCTCCACCGCACCACCGCCCAACTGGGGGTCGTCGACTAGGTCGGGGGCCCACCGCCCTCGCCCACCGCCCTCGCCCGGCGGCTCGGGCGGCGACCGCGCCTCGGCGGGCGCGGCACCGCTTCGCGATCTTCGCGGTGGGGCTCGCCTCCGGCGTCGCCCCACCGCTCGGTCACGCGTGACGGCTGAGGCCGCGCGTGCGGCCGGGCGGGAACCGCCGCGCCCGGCCGCACGCTCCCCGGCGGCGCCATACCGGGACGGCCGTCACCTCGTGGGTGTCATCACCTTGTAGACGGCCTGGCCCTCGGTCGCGGCCGCGCCGAAGAACGCCGTCAGGCCCTCGTAGGCGGGGCGCAGGAAGCGGTCCCGGGCACTGCCGTCCAGGCCGCGGGCGTCCTGGACCCCGGCCTTCGCCATCGCCGCCGGGTCGAAGCGCCCGGCGATCTCGGCGAACGGGGTCGCGGCCAGGTGGTCGGCGGCGGGCTTGACCCGCTCGGGCGCGAGGTAGATCACGTCCATGCCCAGCTCGTCGGCGCCGTCCTCGGTGAGGAGCCGCCCGCCGCACACGGCGTCCGCCTCGGGCTGGCGTCCCTCCCACGGGTCGCCGGTGACGAGGTAGTGCATCGCCTGCCAGGCGCCGCCGAGATCGAACCCCTGCGGAGCGGCGCGCCTGCGCCAGTCGGGCGTCCCGAAGATGTGGCGGGCGATCCGGCCGGGATCCTGCTCTCCCTCCAGCACCGGCGGCACCCTGAGGTACGACATTGCCAGACCCACTGCGGCCCTCCAGCCAACGCTGTTGCGTAACGACAGGGAGTCACCTTAGAGAGATCCACTGGCGGCGACGGTGAAAACACGCGAATCGGCAAGCTGAGAGAGGTTCTTGTCATGCGTTCGAGATCACACCGATACGGGACGGCGGCGAGACGGCCCGGATGTGCCGGTTCCGGTGGTCGGGACGTACGCTGAGGGGGTGACGACGGTGACACCTGAGGGGCGCAAGCTCCTGCGCGTTGAGGCCCGCAACAGCCAGACCCCGATCGAGCGCAAGCCCGAATGGATCAAAACCCGGCTGAAGATGGGCCCGCAGTACAGGGAACTCACCAACCTGGTGAAGTCCGAGGGCCTGCACACCGTGTGCCAGGAGGCCGGCTGTCCCAACATCTTCGAATGCTGGGAGGACCGCGAGGCCACCTTCCTCATCGGCGGCGACCAGTGCACCCGGCGCTGCGACTTCTGCCAGATCGACACCGGCAAGCCCGCCGCGCTCGACCGCGACGAGCCGCGCCGCGTCGCCGAGTCCGTCGCCTCGATGGGCCTGCGCTACGCCACCGTCACCGGCGTCGCCCGCGACGACCTTGAGGACGGCGGCGCCTGGCTGTACGCCGAGACCGTCCGGCAGATCCACGCGGCCGTCCCCGGCTGCGGCGTCGAGCTGCTGATCCCCGACTTCAACGCCGACGAGGGCCAGCTCGCCGAGGTGTTCTCCGCCCGTCCCGAGGTGCTGGCGCACAACGTGGAGACGGTCCCGCGGATCTTCAAGCGGATCCGTCCCGGGTTCCGCTACGAGCGCTCGCTGGAGGTCATCACCCGGGCGCGGCGGGACGGCCTGGTCACCAAGTCCAACCTCATCCTCGGCATGGGCGAGACCCGCGAGGAGGTCTCCGAGGCCCTGCGCGACCTGCACGAGGCCGGCTGCGAGCTGATCACGATCACCCAGTACCTGCGGCCGAGCCCCCGCCACCACCCGGTCGAGCGGTGGGTGAAGCCCGAGGAGTTCGTCGAGCTGTCCGCCGAGGCGGAGGAGATCGGCTTCGCGGGCGTCATGTCCGGCCCGCTGGTGCGCTCCAGCTACCGCGCCGGGCGCCTCTACAAGCAGGCGGTCGAGGCCCGCGAGGCGTAGCCCCGCGGAGATTCGGACAGACGGGGTCCGAACGGGGTTTGCGGCACGACTATCCTTGGTCATATGACGAACAAGCCCACGGACGGGGCCCAGGAGCGTCCGGGCCGCTTCAAGCAGATCCGCATGGTCGCGCAGGTGCTCCGGCAGGCCGATCCGAAGGCCCTCCCGATCGTCTTCGCCTCGGCGCTCGGCACGCTGGTCGTGGTCGTGCTGGTCGGGCTGTTCATCAACCAGCTCTGGTTCTTCATCCCGCTGGCGGTCCTCGCCGCGTTCGCGGTCGGCATGATCGTCTTCGGGCAGCTCGCGCAGCGCGCCCAGTACAAGGTGATCGCCGGGCAGCCGGGCGCCGCCGCCGCGATCCTGAAGAACATGCGCGGCGGCTGGAGCGTCACCGAGGCGGTCAGCGGCAACCGCAACCTCGACATGGTGCACCGCGCGGTGGGCCGTCCGGGCGTCGTCCTGGTGTCGGAGGGCCCGCGCAACCGGGTCGGGCCGCTGCTCGGCGCCGAGAAGAAGCGCATCTCCCGCGCGGCGCAGCAGGTCCCGATCTACGACGTGCAGGTCGGCGACGACGAGGGCCAGATCCCGGTCGACAAGCTCCAGCGGCACCTGATGAAGCTCCCCCGCAACCTCACCAAGGCGCAGGTGTCGGAGCTGAACGACCGCCTCCAGGCGCTGCCCCGCTCGATGCAGATGCCCAAGGGCCCGATCCCCCGGGGCGCGAAGATGCCCAAGGGCCCCAAGCCCAAGATGCGCTGAGCCGACAATGCGCTGAGCCGAAAATACGCTGAGCCCGAAATGTGCTGAGCCCGAAATGCGCTGAGCCCAGCGAGCACAGGGCCAGCAGGCACAGGGGCCGGCCGCCCGCTACAGGTGGACGACGACGGTGTTCGCGGCCCGGTCGTGGAGGCCGCGGTAGTCCCGGTCCCACACCAGGGCCGGGACGACCAGGAGCAGCAGCAGCGCGCGGGCCAGCGCCCAGACGGGCCCCACCGGCCCGCCGTCCGGCCGGACGACCCGCAGCCCGCACAGGCGCTTGCCGAGCGTCGTCCCCGCGAGGCCGGTCAGCAGCCACGCCTGCACGCCGAAGACGATCAGCGTGCACAGGCTCCGCTCCGAGGGCGTCCACTCGAACGCCCGCGTGAGCAGGCTCGCGACCAGCATCGACAGGCCCCAGTCGACGAACAGCGCGACCAGCCGCCGCCCGTACCCCGCCACGGACCCGCTGCCGCTCGCCGGCAGCCCGAACCGCTCCCCCGGCCGCCCGAGGTCGGCCCCCGCCGCGCGCGCGCCGCTGAGCCACGTCTGCGTCCAGCGCGGCCCGGCACCCTTGGTCCCGACGCCCTGGTCCTCACCGCTCATGCCTCTACGCTATCCCGTCCCCTCGCGAGGTTCTGACCGGCTATCCCCGGGCAGGGAGAAGAGGGGTACGACGTGTGACGCTTAACACAGTCGAAACATATGAGACATAGCGGGGAAACGGCACGTACGTAGCCTTCACAGCCCAAGAGCGCCCATAGGAGGTCGGATGTTCAGCAGCGCCGACGAGGTCCTCGGCTTCATCAGGAACGAAGGTGTCCGTTTCGTCGACTGCCGTTTCGTGGATCTGCCGGGGAAGATGCAGCACTTCACCTTCCCGGTCGAGAGCTTCGGCGAAAGCGTGTTCACCGACGGGCTGATGTTCGACGGCTCCTCGGTCCGCGGATTCCAGGAGATCCACGAGTCGGACATGCTGCTGCTGCCCGACCCGTCCACCGCCGTCGTCGACCCGTTCCGCCAGCACAAGACGCTGATCCTGAACTTCTTCGTCCACGACCCGCTGACGGGCGAGCCCTACAGCCGCGACCCCCGCAACGTCGCGCGCAAGGCCGAGGACTACCTGCGCGGCACCGGCATCGCCGACACCTGCTACTTCGGCCCCGAGGCCGAGTTCTACATCTTCGACGACGTCCGCTTCGAGACCCGCCAGAACGCGGGCTACTACTACCTGGACTCGATCGAGGGCGCCTGGAACACCGGACGCGAGGAACCCGGCGGCAACCTCGGCGCCAAGCCGCCCTACAAGGGCGGCTACTTCCCCGTCCCGCCGATGGACCACTACACCGACCTGCGCTCGGAAATGGTCTCCCAGCTGCTCACGTCCGGCATCCACGTCGAGATGCAGCACCACGAGGTCGGCACCGCGGGCCAGGCCGAGATCGACTTCCGCTTCGACACGCTCCTGAAGACCGCCGACCAACTGCTCCTCTACAAGTACATCGTCAAGAACGTCGCGCGCGACGCGGGCAAGTCCGTCACGTTCATGCCGAAGCCGATCTTCGGCGACAACGGCTCCGGGATGCACTGCCACCAGTCCCTCTGGCGGGACGGCGCGCCCCTGTTCTACGACGAGGTCGGCTACGCGGGCCTGTCCGACAGCGCCCGCCACTACATCGGCGGCCTGCTCCGGCACGCCCCATCCCTGCTGGCCTTCACGAACCCGACGGTCAACAGCTACCACCGCCTCGTCCCGGGCTTCGAGGCGCCGGTCAACCTCGTCTACTCCCAGCGCAACCGCTCGGCCTGCATCCGCGTCCCGATCACGGGCTCGAACCCGAAGGCCAAGCGCATCGAGTTCCGCGTCCCCGACCCGTCCTGCAACCCCTACCTGGCCTTCTCCGCCATGCTCATGGCCGGGCTGGACGGCATCAAGAACAAGATCGAGCCCGCGGAGCCCGTCGACAAGGACCTGTACGAACTCCCGCCCGAGGAGGCCCGCGCGATCCCCCAGGTCCCCGGCAGCCTGCCCGAGGTCCTGGACGCCCTGGAGGCCGACCACGAGTACCTCCTCGAAGGCGGCGTCTTCACCCCCGACCTCATCGAGACCTACATCACGATGAAGCACGAATTCGAGATCGACCCGATCCGCCTGCGCCCCCACCCCCACGAATTCGAGCTGTACTACGACATCTAGCCCACCGGGGCGCGCTGACCAGGCATCCCGTCAGCGCGCCCCGGCCCGGCTCCGCAAGAAGTAACGCGGACGGTAATTCCTTCTTCACTCCCTGTCATGTCACCATCGGCCCGTGGCCAAGGACGAGGACGAGCCCGACCCCTGCGACACCTGCCGGGGACAGGCCGGATGGTGGGAGCACGGCAACGGGCAGAAGGACGTCGCCAAGCCGAAGCGCTGGATCAAGTGCACGGACTGCGACGGGAGAGGCCACAGGTGACCGCCCCTGACGATGCGCGGGCGTGCCCGGGGTGCCGGGGCAAGGGCGAGATCATCATGACGGGCCGGCGGGGCGGCAACTGGATCGGCGTCCGGTGCGAGGACTGCCGGGGCACCGGCCTGGACCGGCCGCCTGGGACGGCCCCCCGCTACGACGCGCGTGGATACAGGACCCCTGAGGACGGCGACGAGTACGACGAGGCCGTTCATGGACCGGTGGCGTCGTCCCCGCTCACGTCCGCGTCCGTCTGCGGGGCCTGCTACGGCGCGGGGGTCATGCTGGCGCGGAACGGCAGCCGGTCGCCCTGCCCGGCCTGCTCGTCGGACGAGAAGCCCGGCGCCTGAAGGTCCGCCCGTCCGGGACGCGCCGTTCCTCGTCCCGGACGGGCGGCGGGCACGGATCTCGGGGGCGACGGATCCGTGCCCGGTCGTGCGGCCTCGCTCTCAGCGATCCCAGGCGCCGGGCGTCCGGCCGCACGTCGGAGCGGGCGCGACGGTCGCCGCCGCGCAGTCGAGCGACCGCCGCGCCCACGTCATGAAGGCCCCGCCATACCGAGGGCACTCTCCGACCGGATCGCCATCAGGGCCTCTCGGCCTGGGCGACCGGCACCAGTTCCCAGGAGGGCGGCGCGGCGGCCAGCAACCGCGCGGAGACTCCTTTGCGAGCCCTGACGTCGCCCGCGCCCAACGCCGCGAGCGTGTCCTGCCACAACTCCAGCGACAGCAGCATGGACGCGCGCGTCACAAGCGCGCCGCCGGGGAATTCACCCGCCTCGACCCGCCGCAGCCGCACCCGCAACCCCTCGGCCGTGTCGGCGTCCACCTCGCTGACCACCGGGCCCCGGCCCGTCCGGTCGCCGTCGCGGACCTGCCCGGCCGAACGCGTCGCCCACCACCGCCCGGTATCGGTGTGAATGATCGACCAGGCCGAGAATTCCCGACGCAGCGCCGCTTTCTGCGCCTCGGCATCTCCCACACCCGGGCGCTGCTGTGGCTTCTCCATGAACCGAACCTCACTCTTGATCGGACCGCGAACTCGGTGCTCCTCCCCGACAGAAGCCAGTAAACCCACGCCGCGCTTCGCATCGATAGTGGACAATGGGAGCCATCACAAGGGCGCCAATCCTCCGACTCCCTTGGCCCCTCGGCCAGAGCGCCGCGTTTCGAAAGGATGCGCGTTATGAGCGAGTCCGACCGCCCCATATGGGCGATACGCCTGGAATCCGAGCGGACTCAGCGCGGATGGGGCAAATGGGACATGGCTCGCCAGCTGTTCTCGGCTTCGGGGATCACGAACCCGGCAACAAAGCAGGTCAAAGGACTAGCCAGGCAGATAACCCGCTGGGAGGCCGGTACGCACTGCCCGCAGGACTGGGCGGGCACCATTGCCGACTTGTTCGGCGTTGCGGCAGATGCGCTTTTTCCTCCGCCGCCGGAGGTGCCAGTACGATCTATCTCACAAGGCATTGGGCTGAACGATCTGCTTCGGGCAGACGAGATGCGCTTCGATCTCAGCCCCGAACCCCTGAAACACCGGCCGGCTTCCCAGGATCGCTTGGCGGCCGAGTGTATCGTGGCACTTGGCATCAATCCCGACGTTGGGGACAGCGTGAGACGCCGTGCAGTGATTCAACTCCTGGCCACTCTCGGTGCAAGCGCAGGCGCCGCCCCGCTGCACCGCATCGCTGATCTGATCCTGACCGCCGCGCCCCGTGATTTGGACGAATGGCACCTCGCGTGTGCCGACCACCTGCACGCATTGCGCACACGTCCTGCCGTCCAAGCCCGTGAAGACCTGGTGTCCGACCTACTGGCCCTCAACGGTCACCTGGCCGAAGCCAAGGACGGCTACCTCACCGAACTGCAACGGGTCGAGGCCGTCCTGGCGATGCTTCACGCGCATCTGTCAGCGCGGCTGGCCGAGCACGGGGAGGCCATTCGATGGTGGCGGACGGCACGCGCCGCCGCCGACAGCACCGGAGACCTCGACCTGCGGCTGATGATCCGATGCGAGGAGGCCGGTGTGGGGCTGTACGGTCAGCGAGATGTGGGAACGGTGCTGGCTCTCGTGCGGCAGGCAGAGCAGATCGCCGGGACCGCTCCGTCCTTCTGGAGGGCCGACCTCGCCGGCACCCGCGCCAAGGCGCTCTCCCTACTCGGCCAGCATGGGCAAGCAATAAAAGCTCTGAATGTCACCGTCGAATATGGCGGGCCCGATACACCCCCCAGCATCCTGCCTACCTTGTGGAGCGGCTCCCAACCTCTCTTCGCCCAGAGCTGGGTACACGCGGGTGCGGGCAACGAGCGCGAGGCCGATCAAGCACGCGACCTGCTCCTGTCCCGTCCCAGCCACCGGGGCGGCGAAACGCCGTACGCGGCCAACGTGCGCCTTCATGAAGCCCTGTGCACGATCACCAATGGCGGTGTCGACCAAGGCGCGACCCAGGCCGCGCAAGTCCTGGACGCCGTTCCACCTGGCTGTGTCACCCAATTCACCACGGCGACCGGAATGTTCATCCTCCGCGCCGTCCCACACGAACAGCAGCGACGCCCCGCCGTTCTCGAATTCCGTGAGGTGCTGGCCAGGACCGCTCCCAAACCGGGCTCTCCCGCGTGAGGAGTGGCGGCGCGTCGGCCGGGCGTCCTGAGGGGACGCCCGGCCGGCGGGCTACTTCCAGGGCCAGTCGGCGTTGTGGCCCGCTTCCAGGAGCGGGATCATCCTGAACGTGTGGTCGGTCATACCGCCCAGCTCATGGCGCAGTCCCGTGCCGGACGGGATCGCGCCGTGCTTGTACCCGGCCAGGTTGAAGCCGTACATCGGGACGTGCGCGGGCACCGCCTCGGTGACGCTGCCGCCCCAACTACTGAACGTCTGCATGTCCGACAGGATGATCACGCGGTCGTGGCCGCGGTAGGTCGCCCGCACCGAGTCGGCGATGCGGGTGCCGTGGCCCACCTCGCCGATCCGCTCCACGAAGCGCTCCACCTCGCGCAGCACGGACGCCCCGCGCGGCACCTCGTGGCGGAACACCCCGTCCGCGAAGCCGTGCAGGTCGACGTCGGCGCCGCGGGCGGCGAGGGTGACGCCGAACAGGGCGGCCATCTGCGCGTAGGTCATCTTCGACCGCGCCGAGACGCCCACGGACGTCATCGACCCGGAGGTGTCCACGAGGACGAGCGTGCGCCCCGGGAACTCCGGCACGTTCGCGGTGGCGGCGGTGAGCGCCTTGTCCAGGGCGCGGCCCCAGCGCAGCGACCGCGCCGCCAGGTGCGCGGAGAAGAACCGGAACGGGAACTGCCGCGACCGCGCGACCTGGCCGGGGTCGGCGAGCCGCGCCGCGACCTGGTCGGCGACCTCGTCGGGGACTCCCGCCTCGTCGAAGTTGCGCAGGTTGCGCAGCAGCGCCATGTAGCCCATGGACGGGATGACCGCGCTCCAGGCGGCGGCGTCCATCGGCCCCTGGAGCCAGCCCGCGAGCCGCTCCCAGGTGAACCCGGCGCCCGCCAGACCGCCCGGTGAGGTGGTCAGCGACGGGTCGAGCACGTGCGCGCGGCGGCGCTCGACGGGCAGGGCCGCGAGGGCCCGCGCCGAGGTGAGGACGCGCAGCCGCTCCGGGATCGGCTCGTCGCGGTCGTGGCGCCGGTCGAGGGCGTGCTTGAACAGCTCGCCCTGCCACGGCTTGCCGGCGGCCGGGGACGGGTGGACGAGGTCGATGACGTCGCCGAAGCGGAAGCCGCGCGCGGCGGTGTCGTACTTCAGCAGCGACCGCTCGCCGTAGAGCCGCTGGACGGCGTCGGCGACGCCGCGCTTGACCGGCTTCGGGATCGCGCGCCCGTAGGTGGACGTCCAGTACGCGAGGGCCTCGCCGGGCTCGTCGGCGCGCTGGAGCACGCTCGCGACGAGCTGCCGGTTGCCGCCGTGCAGCCCGACGGTGAGCCGCGCCCGGACGGCCTCCAGCGCGGCGACCACGGGGGCCGAGCGCAGGTTCGCCTCGCCGCGCAGCCAGCGGACGAACGCGGCCGTCCACTCGATGTCGTCGATGGCCACGCGGTGGACGAGGTCGCGGAAGCGGGCGTCGCGGTCGGCGGCCTTCTCGTAGAAGGTGTCCTCACCGGCCATGTGGGAGACCGCCAGGAGGAACAGCTCGCCCTTGGCGTCGCGCGCGTAGCCGGGCGCGCCCTCGTGGGTGCGGCCGGAGGGCCTCGTCCCGGAACGGACGGGACCGGAGGCGGCCGCGCGGGCCTTGCCGTGGTTGAACTTCGCCATGGGGGGTTCCTTCCATGAGCGGTGGGAGCACGTTCGCGGGGGTGCCCGAGGTCAGAATCGGCTACGGTCCGCAGCCCATTGCTCTACTCATCTGAGCTACACCGCCTTTGGCGGTGGCGGGACTTGAACCCGCGACCCATGGATTAGAATGTGAAGTATCCGTTGCCTTCGCACCGGGCACCCCGCGAATATGGTGCTCCCCCCGAGATCGATGCGGTGTACGGAACCGCCCCGCCGAGGTGGGGCGTCAGGCCCGTGGGCGGGCCTGCGAGGAGTCGAACCCAGAAGTATCCGTGCACCTGCGCACCGGGAGGTGCGTGTTCAGTTGTGGAGGCGCCCGAGTTCAGGGTCGGCGAAGGTGACAAAGCGTTCTACCCATTGAACTACACGAGCCGGAGCCCGCGGCGGGACTCGAACCCGCAACCTCTCGATTCCAATTCGAAGTAACCCTCGCCTGCGCACCGGGCGCCTCTTCAGTTGTGCGTCCTTCCGAGTACGCATGCGGCCTCAGGCGGCTCCAAGGAGAGAATCCTGGGTGAGAAGTAGCCTGTGGCCTTCGCACCGGAAGGGCGATGTCCTTAGAAAACCATTGTGCCTCGCTTGCGCACAACCGAATTAAATGCGCTTTCCGCGACGCGGCGGAGCGGTGGCATCATGTGCCCGGAGAGTGAGGGAGTACCGGTTGATGGCGCAGGATGCCCGGATCGACGGCCCGCGGCCGAGGAGCGTCCAGCCCAGGGAGCTGCTGCGGGGCGGGCGCGCCCTGCTCGGCGCCGCGCGCGGACTGCTGGAGGACCACCGGCGGGCGGTGGCGGAGGTGCACGCGGCGCTCGAACCGCTTCGGCTGGACGCGGCGCGCCGCCATCTGGCGTCGATCCCCGTCGCCCGGCTCAAGGACGTGACCCGCGGGCGCCTCCGCCTCGGCCCGCTGGAGCAGGCCGGGCTGAAGACCGTGCTGGACGTCCTCGACGCCACCCCGTACCGCCTCCAGCTCCTTCCCGGCATCGGCCCGCAGACCGCGAACCGGTTCCACGCCGCCGCCGGGCAGCTCGCGGACGCGGCGGCCGCCACGGCCGGCGTCCGGATCGACGCCGAGCGGCGCGACGAGCGGACCACCCCCCTGGTCGTCGCGCTGCACCGGATGGTGGACGCCGGGCCCGACCTGCCACGGGCGCGGGCCGCCGCCGCCCGGCTGGAGGCGGAGTTGGAGCCGCTCGTCCGGGAGGCGCGGCCCGAGGCGTCGTGGTGGCGGAGGGCGCTCTGCGGGAGGCGCAGGCGGGAGCGGGCGCGAAAGGCGCTCGGCGAACTCCGGCGGGTCCTGGACGCGCCCGGCACCGGCCTCCTCATCTCGCAGGCGTCGGTCGACCTGCTGCGCCCGGCGGTCTCGGCGGACGAGGCGTGGATCGACTTCGAGCTGCGCGCGTCCGACTACCAGACGCTGCTGGCGGAGCTGGCCGCGCTGGATCCCGAGCGCGACGCGGCGGAGGGGTTCCTGCCCCGCGACATCGCGGCCAGGGTCAAGGCCCAGCCGCTCGACGACACCTACCGGCGGGTCTCGCTGCGCGGGTACCAGGCGTTCGGGGCGAGGTTCGCGCTCGTCCAGCGCAGGGTGATCCTCGGGGACGAGATGGGGCTCGGCAAGACCGTCCAGGCGATCGCCGCGATCGCGCACCTGCGGTCGGAGGGCGCCACGCACTTCCTGGTGGCGTGCCCGGCGAGCGTGCTGGTCAACTGGGTGCGGGAGATCGAGGCGCGCAGCACGCTGGCGGCGCGTCCGGTGCACGGGCCGGGGCGGGCGGCGGCGCTCGCGGACTGGGCCGCCGCGGGCGGCATCGCGGTCGCGACGCTGGACTCGCTGCACGCGCTCGACGTCCCCGGGGACCTGCCGCTCGGCATGTTCGTCGTGGACGAGGCGCACTACGCCAAGAACCACGAGACGCGGCGCGCGAGGGCCGTCGCGGCGTGGTGCGCGCGGACGGACCGCGTCCTGTTCCTCACCGGCACGCCGATGGAGAACCGCGTCGAGGAGTTCCGGAGCCTGGTGGCGCACCTGCGGCCCGAGGTGGCCGCGCGGGTCGCCCGGCGGGACGCGGTGGTCGGCGCGGCGGCGTTCCGCAAGGCCGTCGCGCCCGTCTACCTGCGCCGCAACCAGCGCGACGTGCTGCTGGAGCTGCCCGAGGTCGTGCACGTGGACGAGTGGGAGGAGTTCGGCCCGGCCGACGAGGCGGCCTACCGGAGCGCGGTCGCCGAGGGCAACTTCATGGCGATGCGCCGCGCCGCCTACGCCGTCCCGGCGGAGTCGGCGAAGCTCGCGCGGCTGAAGGAGCTGGTGGAGGAGGCCGCCGCGAACGAGCTGAAGGTCGTGGTGTTCTCCTATTTCCGGGACGTGCTCGCCGCCGTCCGGGACGCGGTCGGCGACGGCGCGCGGGGGCCGATCGACGGCGCGGCCACGGCGGAGCGGCGGCAGGCGCTGGTGGACGCGTTCACCGCCGAGCCCGGCCACGCGGTGCTGCTCGCGCAGATCCAGGCGGGCGGGGTCGGCCTCAACCTCCAGGCGGCGTCCGTGGTGATCATCTGTGAGCCGCAGGTGAAGCCGACCACCGAGACCCAGGCGGTCGCCCGCGCGCACCGGATGGGCCAGGCGCGCACCGTGCAGGTGCACCGGCTGCTCACGCCGGGCGGCGTGGACCAGCGGATGCTGGAGATCCTGGGGGCCAAGTCGCGGCTGTTCGACGCGTACGCGCGGCGCAGCCACCTGGCCGAGCGGGCGCCGGACGCGGTCGACGTCTCCGAGCAGTCCCTCGCCCGGCAGATCGTCGAGGAGGAGCGGGAACGCCTCGGCACGTCCTGAGCGGGACGTGTCCGAGCGGGGAAGAACCGGCGGGGCGGCCGTGTTGCGACGGACGAGCATCGAGCGGAGGAGACGTCATGGCCGAGGTCAGGGTGGAGCGCACCGAGGACGGGTTCCGGGCGGTCAACGACCGGGGCGCGAGCGTCGCGATCGGGGACGGCGACACCGACGGGGTCTTCACGCCGGTGGAGCTGCTGCTGGCGGCGCTCGGCGGCTGCGAGCTGGTCACCGTGGAGCCGCTGACGGCCCAGCGGGGGCACCGGCTGGCGCGGCTGGCCGCGACCGTCCAGGCCGACAAGATCGCCACCAGCGCGCTCGGCACGATCACGGTCACCTACGACGTGGAGCTGCCCGAGGGCGACGAGAAGGCGGCGGAGGTGCTGAAGGGCGTGGCCGCGCGCGTCCACGACAAGTACTGCACGGTCGGGAACGCGCTCAGGGAGCCGATGAAGGTCGATCAGATCGTCCCGTGAGGCCCTTGGGCTCCGCGGGTTCCTGGGGCCCCTTGTCCGGGGGGCAGACCGTCCCGGCCGGGGGGACGGTGCCCTGGAGGAGGTAGGCGTCCACGGTCCGGCGGACGCAGGCGTCGCCGGTGTCGTAGGCGCCGTGCCCCTCCCCCTTGAGGGTGAGGAGCGTCGCCTGCCCGCCGAGTGCCTTGGTCAGGGCGGGCGCCCACGCGTAGGGGGTGGCGGGGTCGCCGGTGTTGCCGACGACGAGGATCGGGGCGGCGGACGGCGCGGACACCTCGCGCGCCGCCGCGTCCCCCGCGACCGGCCAGCCGGTGCACTGGAGCAGGCCCCACGCCAGCGCCGGCCCGAACACCGGGGACGCGGCGCGGAAGCGCGGCAGCAGCCGCCGGACGTCGGCCGGGGCGTAGCGCGCGGTGGTGTCCGCGCAGGCGATCGCGGTGTTGGCGGCGGACAGGTTCGTGTAGGAGCCGTCGGGGCGGCGGCCGTTGCCCGCGTCGGCGAGGGCGCGCAGCAGGGTCCCGTCGCGGCGGGTGGCGGCGTCCACCAGGCCCTGCGCGAGGATCGGCCACGCCCGCCGGGAGTAGAGCGCGGCGGTGACGCCGCTGGTCGCGAGCCGCTCGGTCAGCCTCCGCCCGCCGCGCGCGGGCAGCGGCGCCCGGTCGAGCCGGGTGAGCAGCCGCCGGACGGACGCGGCGACGCCCGGCCCGTCGGCGCCGAGCGGGCAGGCGCGTTCGCCGAGCGCGGCGCAGGCCGCCCCGAACGCGCCGAGCGCCCGCTGGAACGCCTCGGCCTGCTGGAGCGCCTGCTCGGCCGGGTCCACGGCGGTGTCCACCGCCCCGTCGAGGACGGCGCGGCCGACGCTGCCGGGGTGCCGGTGGGCGTAGCTGCCGCCGAGCCAGGTGCCGTAGGAGATGCCGAAGTAGTGGAGCCGGGGGTCGCCGAGCGCGGCGCGGACCAGGTCCATGTCGCGGGCGGCGCTGACCGTCCCGACATGCGGGAGGAGCGCGCCCGACCGGGTCTGGCACCCCCGGTTGTAGGACGCCTCGTCCGCGGCGAACGCCCGCTCCTCGGCGGCGGTGTCGGGGGTGCCCTCCCGCGCGGTCAGGACGTCCATGCGGCGGTCGTCGACGCAGGTGACGGGGGCGCTGCGGCCGACGCCGCGCGGGTCGAAGCCGACCAGGTCGTAGCGGGTGTTCAGGCGCGCGTAGTCGCCGGCGGCATGGGCGAGGGTGTCGACGCCCTCGCCGCCGGGGCCGCCGAAGTTGAACAGCAGCGACCCGATACGGTGGGCCGAGTCGGTCGCCGGGACGCGGATCAGCGCGACGCCGATCGTCTCCCCCGAGGGCCTGTCATGGTCCAGCGGGACCCGCACCGTGGTGCAGCGGAACCCGGCGGGCGGCGGCTTCGCCCCGGGGTCCGGCTCGGGCAGACCCGTGCAGCGCTTCCACACGAGCCGCTCGGGCGGCGCGTCTCCGGGCCCCTTGGACGGTGAGCGACCGGACCAGTCGGACGGTGACCGCACCGACCGGATCGACGGCGACGCGGCGTCCGGGACCAGACCGAAAGCGGTCAGGATCGCAGCGAATACCACCACTTTGCCGGGTATCGAGGTGATCCTGGCCATTCGTCCCCCCGTTCGGTTCACGGGGGGCGGCCTGGACCTACCCGGTGCCTCCTATGCTGATGCCTGATCAACTTCATAGGCTCCGCGCGGGGAGCCGTCTCAGGGGTGAGGTTCCCCTGAGACCCCTCCCCCGAAAGTCCGGATACCGCATCAGGGTCGTACTACTCAAGTCTGAGACGAAGACCATTCGGCGCGGTGATCTCAATCAGGGGGCCGCGAGGCAAAGATAGGTAGCATGGCCCAGACCGCCCCCCCAGCAGCCCACCGAGGCCAGGCCCGAACGGCCCGGCGAGGTGGGCCGCGCCAGCCCGCCGAGACGGCACGTCGCCGGGTGCTCAAGGCACCGCCGGTGTGGCGCGAGCTCCTGCTGATCGCGCTCTTCTACTCCGGCTACACGCTGACGCGCATCGTCCTCGTCCAGGACGGCACCGGTCCGGCGTTCGAGCACGCCAGACAGATCCTCCACGTCGAGCGGTTCCTGGGCATCGACGTGGAGCTGGGCCTGAACCAGACGCTGCTGGACGTGCCCTGGCTGGCGCGCACCGCGAACCTGTTCTACGCCACGATGCACTTCATCGTGACGGCCGGGATCGTCGTGTGGCTGTACCGGTACCGCCCGCGGGAGTACCGCTGGCTCCGGACGTCGATCATGGTGGCCACGGGCCTGGCGCTGATCGGCTTCTGGCTCTACCCGCTCGCGCCGCCGCGCTTCCTCGGCAGCGAGGGGTTCGTCGACCCGGTGACCGCGCTGCACTCCGTCGGCCTGTACGCCAGCGACGCCTCGGGCAGCCTCACCAACCAGTACGCCGCGATGCCGTCCATGCACGCGGGGTGGGCGCTGTGGTGCGGGTTCATCCTGGTCAAGATGGCCACCCAGCGCTGGGCCAAGATCGTCGGGGTGCTCTACCCCGCCACGACGGTGTTCGTGATCCTGTCCACCGCCAACCACTACCTCATGGACGCGATCGTCGGCATCGCGATCATCGCGGGCGCGCTCGGCCTGTCCTGGATGCTCTACATGCGCTGCCCCCAGCGGCTGCTGGACGCCCGGCACGCGGTGTCGGCGCGGCTGGGCCGCCCCTGGGACCGCGGCACGGCGCGCACCCTCGCGACGAGGGTCGGCGCGGCGTTCGGCGCGGGCGCCTCCGTGACGGCCACGCACGTCCCGGTGCGGGCCACCGCCGGCACCTCGGCCGGTTCCGCGGCGCGGAGCACGGCGCGGGCCACCGCCAGCGCCGCCGCGACGAGCGCGGCCAAGAGCGCGGCCCGCACGGCCGCCCGGGTCGCCGAGTCCGGGCGGACCCGCGCGGACTCGGCCACGGCCGGGGGTGCGTCCGGCTCCGCCATTTGACACGATAGGAAGGGTGGCCAGGTCAGGGCACCCTTCCGGGTCCGGCCGCGGCGCCGGGGGCGACGTGGCGGGGGGCCGGCTCACGGCCGCCTTCGCGATCCGCGTCCGGCCGCGGCTCTGGTCGGAGCTGCTCCTGCTGGTGGTCTGCTACGGCGCGTACCAACTGGTGCGGAACCTCGTCCCGGTCGATCCGGCGACGGCGGCGCACCGGGCCCGCGAGATCCTCGAAGTGGAGTACTCGCTCCACCTGGACGTCGAGTACGACGTTAACCGGGTGTTCGCGGGGCACGGATGGCTGGCGACCGCCGGGAACTACTTCTACGCCACGATGCACTTCGCCGCGACCGTCGCCGTGATGGTGTGGCTCTACGTCCGCAGACCCGCCCGGTACGCGGTGTACCGGACGCTCCTGTTCGCCACGACGCTGCTGGGCCTCCTCGGCTTCTGGCTGTTCCCGCTGGCCCCGCCGCGGATGCTGCCCGGCTTCACCGACACCGTGGCCGTCTTCGGGACCTGGGGCTTCTACGGCTCCGGGCCCACCGCGTCGGTCACCAACCAGTTCGCGGCGATGCCGTCCATGCACACCGCCTGGTCGCTGTGGTGCGCGGCGGCGGTGATCGGCGTCGTCCGGCGGCGGTGGGCGTGGCTGGCCCTGCTCTATCCCGCGCTCACGATCGTCGTGATCGTGGGGACGGCCAACCACTTCCTCCTGGACGCGGCGGGCGGCGTGGGCGCCCTCGCGGGCGGCGCGCTGATCGCGATCCCGGCCCGGGAGCTCGCCTGGCGCCTCGTCCCGGCCCGCCCCTGCGCGACGGCCGCACCGCTCCGTGATCATCCTGCGGGCGGATCCCCTCCGCCATCTCCGCCCACGGGCTGGTAGAGCGCTCACGCGACCCGGACCCCCGGTCATGCGCGCCCGCCCGAGCGCCGCTACTCGTCGGCGCCATAGAACACACGTTCGACCACACCGCGGGCGCGGCGGGTGCGGCGGCGGTAGTCCTCCAGCAGGTCGCCCGGCCCGGGGTAGCCGAGCACGCTGGCGACGGCGGTGCGCTCGCGGTGGTGCTCGCTCGGCAGCAGGTCCGACGCCCGGCCCCGGACCAGCATGAGCGAGCCGCGGATGCGGGTGGCCAGGCACCACGCCTCGGCCAGGACGGACGCGTCCTCCTCCTCCAGCAGGCCCGCGCCGACCGCCGCGTCCAGCGCGGCGAGGGTCCGGGTCGTGCGCAGCGCGGGGACGGCGTGGGCGTGCCGGAGCTGGAGGAGCTGCGCGACCCACTCGACGTCGGCGAGGCCGCCGGAGCCGAGCTTGGTGTGTAGGGAGCGGTCGACGCCGTGCGGCAGCCGCTCGGACTCCATCCGCGCCTTGAGCCGCCGGATCTGCCGGACCGCCGCCTCGTCGACGCCGCCCTCGGGGAAGCGGATCGGGTCGATCAGCGCGCGGAAGCCCTCGCACAGCCCCGGGTCGCCGATGAGGGGGTCGGCGCGCAGCAGCGCCTGCGCCTCCCACGGCTGCGACCAGCGGGCGTAGTAGGCGGCGTAGGAGGCGAGCGTCCGCACGAGCGGGCCCTGGCGGCCCTCGGGACGCAGGTTCGGGTCGATGTCCAGCGGCGGGTCGGGGGCGGGCAGCGACAGCAGCCGCCGCAGCTCCTCGGCGACGCCGTGCGCGGCGCGGCCCGCGGCCCGCTCGTCGGCGCCGGGGAGCGGGTCGTGGACGAACATCACGTCGGCGTCGCTGCCGTAGCCGAGTTCGTGGCCGCCGAACCGGCCCATCGCGACCACCGCGATCCGGGTCGGCAGCGCCTCCCCGGTGGCCCGCTCGACCTTGCTGACGGCGGCGCGCAGCGCGGCCTCGATCGTCACGGCGGCGATGTCGGTGAGCGCGAGCCCCACCGCCTCGACCTCGGCCAGGCCGAGCAGGTCGGCGACCGCGACCCGGAACAGCTCGCGGCGGCGCAGCGCGCGCACGACCCCGACCGCGTCCTCGGCGGCCGACGCCGACGGGGCGCCCGCGTCCGGCTGGGTGTGCCGGCGGACGGCCGCGAACGCCTCGGCGCGCAGCGAGGCCCGCGGCCGGGGCGCGAGGTCGGCGGCGCTGCCGAGCGTCGCGACCGCCTCGGGCGCGCGCAGCAGCAGGTCGGTGGCGTAGCGGCTGGAGCCGAGCAGCCACGCCATCCGCTCGGCGACGACCACCTCGTCGCGCAGCAGCCGCAGGTACCAGGGGGTGGTGCCGAGCGCGTCGCTGACCTTCCGGAACCCGAGCAGGCCCTCGTCGGGGTCGGGGGCGTCGGCGAACCAGCCGAGCATGACCGGCAGCAGCGTCCGCTGGATCGCCGCGCGCCGCGACACCCCGGCGGTGAGCGCCTCGATGTGCCGGAGGGCGCCCGCCGGGTCGGCGTAGCCGAGCGCCTCCAGCCGGGCGCGCGCGGCCTCGGGCGTGAGCCGCGCCTCCTCCCCCGGCAGCCGGGCGACCGCCGGGAGCAGCGGGCGGTAGAACAGCTTCTCGTGGATCCGGCGGACCTTCCGCGCCTGCCGCCGCCACTCCCCCGTGAACTCCCGGACCGGGTCGGGGCGCAGGCCGAGGGCCCGGCCGAGGCGCCGCAGCCCGGCCTCGTCGTCGGGGACGAGATGGGTGCGGCGCAGCCGGTGCAGCTGCACCAGGTGCTCGACGCGCCGCAGGAACCGGTACGCGGTCGCGAGGGACGCGGCGTCGTCGCGCCCGACGTAGCCGCCGCGCGACAGCTCCGACAGCGCGTCCAGCGTGGTGGGGCTGCGCAGCGTCTCGTCGGCCCGGCCGTGGACGAGCTGGAGGAGCTGCACCGCGAACTCCACGTCGCGCAGCCCGCCGGGGCCGAGCTTGAGCTGCCGCTCGGCCTCGCCGGTGCGCCGGTCGAGGTCGGCCTCCACCCGGCGCCGCATGGCCTGGACGTCGGCGACGAAGCTCTCGCCCTCGGCGGCCCGCCACACGATCGGGGTGATCGCCTCCATGTAGCGGGCGCCGAGGCCGGGATCGCCCGCGACCGGCCGCGCCTTGAGCAGCGCCTGGAACTCCCAGGTCTTGGCCCAGCGCTCGTAGTAGGCGCGGTGGCTGGCGAGGGTCCGCACGAGCGGCCCGGACCTCCCCTCGGGGCGCAGCGCCGCGTCCACCTCCCACAGCGACCCCTCCGGGGTACTGGCCGAGCAGGCCCGCATGGTCGCCGAGGCGAGCCGGGTCGCGACGCGCAGCGCGGCGTCCTCGCCGTGCCCCTCCCGGGCCTCCGCCACGAAGACCACATCGACGTCGGAGACGTAGTTCAGCTCCCGGCCGCCGCACTTGCCCATCCCGATCACCGCGAGGCGGCAGGCGTCGTGCCCGGGGACCTCCGCGCGGGCGATCGCGAGCCCGGCCTCCAGCGCGGCGGCGGCGAGGTCGGCGAGCGCGGCGGCGACGTCCGCGACGTCCAGGTCGCCGCACAGGTCGCGGCCGGCGAGCGCGAGCAGCCGCCGCCGGTAGGCGACCCGCAGCGCCGCGAGGACGCCGGGGCCCCGCGCGACGGGGTCGGCGGCGGAGGCGTCGGCGCCCACGGCCTCCAGCAGCCCGGCGCGCGGGTCCCCCAGCGGCGCGCCGCCGTCGCGCAGGACGCGCCAGTCCCCGGCGTGCCGGACGAGGTGGTCGGCGAGCGCGGCGCTGACCCCGAGCACCCTGGTCAGCCGGGCCCGGGTCTCGGGCTCGGCGTCGAGCGCCGCCCGCAGCTCGGGGCCGGGCGCGGCGTCCAGGAGCCGGAGCAGGCCGTCCAGCGCGAGGTCGGGGTCGGCGGTGGCGCCGAGCGCCTCCAGCAGGCCGTCGCCGAGGGGGGCGGTCCCGGCGCGCTCGGCCTCGGCGATGAGCCGCCCGGCCCGGCCCGTGTCGGTGAACCCGAGCCGCGCCAGCCGTCCCACGAGCGAGGGACGGCGGTCGCTCCACGGATCGCCCACGACGCGGCCGGGCCGCTACAGGACGGCCATGAGCCGCTTGCGTTCGAACACCGTCACCTCGCGCCGGTACTCCTCCCACTCCTGGCGCTTGTTGCGCAGGAAGAAGTCGAAGACGTGCTCCCCGAGGACGTCGGCGACCAGCTCGCTGCGCTCCATCGCGTGGATCGCCTCGTCGAGGTTCTGCGGCAGCGGCTCGATGCCGAGCGCGCGCCGCTCGGCGGGGGTCAGCGCCCACACGTCGTCCTCGGCGCCCGGCGGCAGCTCGTAGCCCTCCTCGATGCCGCGCAGCCCGGCGCCGAGGATCGCCGCGAACGCGAGGTAGGGGTTGGCGGCGGTGTCCAGCGAGCGGAACTCGATGCGGGTCGAGTGGCCCTTGTGCGGCTTGTACATCGGCACGCGGACGAGCGCGGACCGGTTGTTGTGCCCCCAGCAGATGTAGGACGGCGCCTCTCCCCCGGCGCCCGCGGCCGAGCCGACGCCGCCCCACAGCCGCTTGTAGGAGTTCACCCACTGGTTGCAGACGGCGGTGATCTCGGCGGAGTGCCGCAGCAGCCCCGCGATGAACGCGCGCCCGACCTTGGACAGCTTGTACTCGGCGCCGGGCTCGTAGAAGGCGTTGCGGTCGCCCTCGAACAGCGACATGTGGGTGTGCATGCCCGAGCCGGGGTGCTCGGTGAAGGGCTTCGGCATGAACGAGGCGAACACGCCCTGCTCCAGCGCGACCTCCTTCATCACCAGCCGGAACGTCATGATGTTGTCGGCGGTGGTGAGCGCGTCGGCGTAGCGGAGGTCGATCTCCTGCTGGCCGGGGGCGCCCTCGTGGTGGCTGAACTCCACCGAGATGCCCATGGCCTCCAGCATCGTGATCGCGTTGCGCCGGAAGTCGTGCGCGGCGCTGTGCGGGGTGTGGTCGAAGTAGCCGCCCGCGTCCGCCGGCTCGGGCTCGCGGCCGTCCTCGGGACGGTCGTTGAGCAGGAAGAACTCGATCTCGGGATGGGTGTAGAAGGTGAACCCGAGGTCGGCGGCGCGGGCGAGGGCCCGTTTGAGGACGTAGCGGGGGTCGGCGAAGCTCGGCGTGCCGTCGGGCATGAGGATGTCGCAGAACATCCGGCCGACGCCCGGCGACTCCGAGCGCCATGGCAGCACCTGGAAGGTGGACGGGTCGGGCTTGGCGATCATGTCGGCCTCGTACACGCGGGCGAAGCCCTCGATCGCCGAGCCGTCGAAGCCGATGCCCTCGCCGAAGGCGCCCTCCAGTTCGGCGGGGGCGACCGCCACCGACTTCAGGAACCCGAGCACGTCGGTGAACCACAGCCGGATGAAGCGGATGTCGCGCTCCTCCAGCGTGCGGAGCACGAACTCCTGCTGTCGCTCCAAAGCCTTCTCCCTCGATGGTGCCTGCCGGGTTCGTCGGCAGGGTGTGCCAGCTGGGCGTGCCCCGCAGGTCAGGGGCTACGCGCCGACCCCCGGCTACTTCGCAGTATGCCCGTCCGCTGTTACCGCGACGTTACGCGGCCGACGTCCTGACCGGAACATATCCGACCCTTCACCTCTCACCCCCCTGCACACGCGCGGCGGCCGGATCAAGGACGCGGGACAGGAACTCCCGCGTCCGCTCGTGGTCGGGGTCGGTGACCATCCGGGCCGCCTCCCCCTGCTCGACGATCACGCCGCCGTCCATGAACGCGACCCGGTCGGCGACCTCGCGGGCGAAGCTCATCTCGTGGGTGACGACGAGCATGGTCATGCCCGCCTCCGCGAGCCCGCGCATGACGCCGAGGACGTCGCCGACGAGTTCGGGGTCCAGCGCGGACGTCGGCTCGTCGAACAGCATCACCTCGGGCCCCATCGCGAGCGCGCGGGCGATCGCGACGCGCTGCTGCTGCCCGCCCGACAGCTGCGCCGGGTAGGCGCCGACCTTGTCCGCCAGCCCGACCCGCTCCAGGTTCTCCCGCGCGATCCGCTCGGCGTCCCGCTTCCCGCGCCGCAGCACCTTGCGCTGCGCGACCGCCACGTTCCCGAGCGCGGTGAGGTGCGGGAACAGGTTGAACGACTGGAACACCATGCCGATCCGGCGGCGGACGGCGTCGATGTCGACGTCGGGGTCGGTGACCTCCGCGCCCGCGACCCGGACCGTTCCGGCGGACGGCTCCTCCAGCAGGTTCACGCAGCGCAGCAGCGTCGACTTCCCCGAGCCGGACGGCCCGATGACGCACACCACCTCGCCCGCGTCCACGCGGAAGTCGATGCCGCGCAGCACCTCGTTCGCCCCGAACGACTTGTGCAGCCCGCTGATCTCGATCGCGCCCGCGTCCGCTCCGGCGGGTTCACCGGTACGGGTCATCGCTGCCCCCTGCGCTGCCGCGCCTCCAGCCGTCTGGCCAGCAGGCTCAGCGGGATGGTGATGATCAGATAGCAGATCCCGGCCACGATGATCGGGGTGGTGTTGCCCTTCTGCCCGGCGAGGTCGCGGCCGAACTTGGTGAGCTCGCGCTGCTCCAGCGTGATGCCGAGGAACAGCACGAGCGAGGAGTCCTTGCACAGCAGCACGACCTGGTTGGTCAGCGGGGGGATCACGATCCGGAACGCCTGCGGGAGGATGATCGTCCACATCGCCCGGCCCTGCGACATGCCGAGCGAGCGCGCGGCCTCCACCTGCCCGCGCGGGACGGCCTCGATGCCCGCGCGGATCGTCTCGGCGATGTAGGCGGTGGCGGCCAGGCCGAGCGCGAGCCCCGCCTGCCCGACGGCGCCGCCGGGGATCTCCGTGCCGGGGAAGGCCAGCGGCACGCCGACCGCCACGAAGATGAAGATCAGCAGCAGCGGCAGGCCGCGGAAGACCTCGATGTAGGCGGTGGCGAGCCACCGGTAGGGGGCCGCGGTCGACAGCCGCATCAGCGCGACCACCAGCCCGCCCGCCAGGCCGAGGCCGAACCCGGCCGCCGTGTAGACGGCGGTGTTGCGCAGCCCGACCGTGATGATGTCGGGGAAGAGCTGCTCGGCGACCTCCTGTTTGGCGAAGTTCTCCCGCAGCGTGGGCCAGTCGGCCAGCAGCGCGACGACCACGACCGCGGCGGCGAACAGCGTGTACTGCGCGCCCAGGGACAGCCGCCGGCGGCGGCGCCGCGGCATGCCCGCGAAGAGGCCGCGGGCCGGGCCGCGCGAGGCGGCGGCGTCCACCGGCTCGACCGTCACGACGGGCCTCCCGCCGGCGGCATCGCGCCGATCCACCTCTCGTAGATCCGCTTGTAGGTGCCGTCGGCCTTGGCCTGCGCGAGGACCTGGTTCACCAGCTCGACGAGCTTCGGGTTGTGGCCCTTGCGGATCCAGAACCCGTACTGCTCGCCGGTGTTGAGGTTCGCGACGATCTCCAGGCCCGCGTTCGCCGGGTCCTTGAGCCAGCCCTTGACGACCGGGTCGTCCTGGACGATGACCTTGACCTGGCCGGTGCGCAGGCCGTCCAGCTCGGCGCCGGAGTTGTCGAAGGAGACCGGGTCGAAGCCCTTGCCCTTGACGTAGTCCTCGCCGGTCGTCCCGGCCTGCGCGCCGAGCTTGAGGTCCTTGGCCTTGACGGCGTCCAGCGAGGTGACGCCGCTGCCCTTCTTCGCCAGCAGCGACTGCGTGGCGTCGAAGTAGGGCTTGGTCACGTCCATGAACTCGACCCGGTCGGGCTTGATCGTCATGCCGCCCATGACGATGTCGCATTTCCCGGCGTTCAGCGCGGCGCCGGTCCGCATCGTCTCGAACTGGGTGTCGACGATCTTCTGCGTCACGCCGAGGCGCTTCGCGACGAGGTCGACCAGGTCGACGTCGAAGCCGACGACCTTTCCTCCCTGTTCCACCTGGAACGGCGGGTACGGCAGGTGGGTGCAGGAGGTCAGCGCGTCCTTCTTGATGAGCTTCACCCCCTGCACGGTGGCGCCCTTGTCGCCGTTTCCGCAGGACGTCGCGGTCAGCGCCAGGGCGGCCAGTCCGGTTCCGAGCGCCCAACGTGCGGTCCGTCTGGTCACATGTCCTCCTGTGTCGGTGTTTCGTTGCCGGTCTTCGTCGTCGGTCCGTTCGGCTGTCCCATTCGTCTCCGGTCTCGTGATCATCGGAGAACACCGCGGCCCGCCGCACGATCGGCGGGCCCGTCCGTGACCGTCCCCTCAATCCCGTTTCCCCAAAAATTGACGTGGCGATCATGGTTCTGACCGGTGGTGGTCATTAGCGTGGGCCGGGTCGTGGACATCTCACTTCTTCTCTCGACGTCGGACCGGGTGGCCCCGCTGGCCGCCCCGTCGGCCATGCACCCGGAGTCCTGGCAGCTGTGCGCGCAGGTCGAGTCCTGGGCGCGCGGCCGGGGCCTGGTGCTCGGCGACCCCGACACCTCGCCGCTCGGCCGGGCCAGGTGCGAGCGGCTGGCGGCGCGGGTCTTCCCCGGCGCCGACCTCGTCGCCGTGGACCTGTTCGCCCGCTGGCTGACCTGGGCGCTCGCGCTGGACGACACGCTCGACCACCCGCCGCTCGCCGACAGCGGCAGCGCCGTCCACGCCCTGTACGACGACCTGCTGCGCGCGATGCGGCGCGGGCACGCCCGGCCGGGCGCCCGCCCGCTGGAGGCGGCGCTGGTGGAGCTGTGGGACGCCACGTCCCGCTCCATGAGCCGCGACTGGCGCCGCCGGTTCATGCTGCAACTGGAGGCGCACCGGGACGGCTGCGCCGAGGAGGCCGTCAACCGCCGCATCGGGCACGTCCCGGCGCCCGCCGCGTACACGGCGCTGCGGCGGCGCGCGTGCCCGCCGTTCCTGTACGACCTGATCGAGCCGGTGCTCGGCGTGGAGCTGGCGCCGCGGCTGCTGCGCACGCCCGGCTGGAAGACGCTCGCGCACAGCGTCGCCGACGTCGTCGCGTGGACGAACGACCTCGCCTCGCACGACCTGGAGTCGGCGCGCGGCGACGTCCACAACTACCCGGCCGTGCTCGCCGCCGCGCACGGCGTGGACGCGGCGCGCGCGGGCGACATGGTCGTCGAGCGGGTCGCCGAGCGGATCGAGGACGCCTGGAAGGCGGCCCGGGGGCTGCCCGACATGCTCGAACGGCTGCACCTGAACGCCGCGCAGCGCGCCGCCGCCGCGCAGGTCGTCAAGGTGCTGCTGGACACCCCCCGCGCGCACCTGGACTGGCTCGCCGAGTCGGGCCGCTACGAGTCCGGCGGCTCGGTGACGTCCCTGCGCCTGGACGCCCTGGCCTCGCTGCGCTGAGCGCTGTTGGCGGTCAGCGCGTCGCCCTCGGGGGTGCGGACGTACAGGACGCTGCGCCCCATCCGGTGCCCGGACACCAGGCCGCAGGCGCGCAGCACGCCGAGGTGCTGGCTGACCGCGCCCGCCGTGACGTCCATCCGCGCGGCCAGCTCCGTCGTGGACGCGGGGGCGGCGAGCGCGATGAGCAGCTCGGCGCGGCGGCGGCCGACCAGCGCGGCGAGCGCGTCCGGCACGCGGGACCCGGCGCCGCGCCCGCCCGACTCCCACAGCGTCGCGACGCCGGTCGGCGGGTAGCTGAGCATCGCCTGGTAGGGCGGCAGCATCACCGACACGCTCGGCCACACGAACACGCTCGGGACCAGGAGCAGCCCGCTCCCGGCCAGCTCGCCGTGGTGGTGCCAGCGCCGGTCGATGAACAGCCGCCCGGCGCGCCAGGCGACCGCCTCGTGGAGGTCGGCGAACACGCCCTCGGCGCCCCGCGCGGCCAGCGCGCGGGTGCGGCGCAGGACGTCGCCCTCCAGCAGGTCGCGGACGCGCGGCCAGAACGGCTCCACGGCGGCGGCCCAGTAGCGTTCGAGGGCGTCGGCGATGTCCGCCAGGGCGCGCTCCGGGTCGTCGGCGAGCGCCAGCCGCTCCGGCCCGGCGCTGCCGCCGCGCTCCGTCCAGCGCAGCTCGGCGGCGACCACCTCCGGAGGCGTCGCGCGGACGACGTCCAGCTCGGCCCGCAGGTCGGGCAGCGGTGTCACCGGCGGCGGGGTGAGGAAGTCGGGGATGTAGCCCCAGGGCTTGACGAGCACGTGCAGCAGACCCAGGTCGAGGCCGTCCAGGCCGGGACGGACGGCGCGCACCCACGGCAGGTGCAGCGCGTGCCCCGACGGGTCGCCGAGGACCCGCAGGCTGCGCACCATCTCCCACAGCGGGGAGAACGCGAACCGGACGCGCGCGACGTCGTCCGGGGCGAACACCAGCTCGATCATTTAGCACAGGCTAAATCATTGTCGCCGCCGCCGGGGTGGACCGCACCATCGGTGGGTGGCCACCCTGGAAGACGCTCCCGTCGGCATGCCGCCGTCCACCGGCCGGCTCGCCGCGTTCCTGCACCCCCGCGTCGGCGGGTTCCCCCGCACGTTCTGGTTCCTGTGGGCGGGCACCCTGCTCAACCGCCTCGGGACGATGGTCGAGCCGTTCATGGGGCTCTACCTGACGACGACGCGGGGGCTGTCGCTCGCCGAGGCCGGCGCGGTCATGGCGGTGATCGGCGCGGGCTCGTTCGCCGGGCAGCTCGCGGGCGGCGCGCTCGCCGACCGCCTCGGCCGCCGCGCGACGCTGACGTTCGCGACCGTCGGCACCGGCGTCGCGATGCTCGCGCTCGGCTACGCGCAGGGCCTGCCCGCGATCATCGTGTCCGCGCTGGTGTTCGGGCTGCTGCTGGACATGTACCGGCCCGCCTCGCAGGCGATGGTGGCCGACCTCGTCTCCCCCTCCGACCGCCCGCGCGCGTTCGGGCTGCTGTTCTGGGCGGTCAACCTCGGCTGGGCGGTCGCGATGGTGCTCGGCGGGACGCTCGCGCAGCAGGGGTTCCTGTGGCTGTTCTGGATCGACGCGCTGACCTGCGCGGCGTTCGGGCTCCTGGTCTGGCGCGCCGTCCCCGAGACGCGGACCCGCGCGGCCGCGGACGCGCCGCCCGGCGGGTTCGGCCGGGTGCTGCGCGACCGGGTCATGGTCGCCTACGCGCTGGTCGCGCTGGTCTACACGTTCGTGCTGATGCAGTGCCTGACCACGATGCCGCTCGCGATGAAGGAGGAGGGCCTCGGCCCGCGCGACTACGGCGTGGCGTTCGCGGCCAACGGCGTCCTGATCATCATCGTCCAGCCGCTGGTCAACGCGTGGCTGGCGCGGCGCGACCACAGCCTCGTGATGGCCGCCGGGTTCTGCCTGGTCGGCCTCGGGTTCGGGTCGATGGCGTTCGCCTCGACGCTCGCCGGGTACATCGCGGCGATCCTGGTGTGGACGATCGGGGAGATCATGGCCGCGTCGGTCCTGCAGGCCGTCGTCGCCGACCTCGCCCCGCCCCACCTGCGCGGACGCTACAGCGGCCTGTACGGGATGGCGTGGTCGGGCGGGTTCCTGCTGGCGCCGCTCGGCGGCACCCTGCTGCTGGACGCCGGGGGCGGCCCCGCGCTGTGGCTGACCTGCCTGGCACTCGGCCTCGCGGCGGCCGCGGCGCAGCTCGCGCTCGGCCCCGCGATCCGGCGCCGCCACGCCCTCGCCTTTTCGTCACAGTGACGAAACTCGCCCGGCAAATCGGGCCGGGACGAATTAGGCTGTGATCGTGGCACAGCTCAGGATCGCGCTCGCGCAGGTGAACCCGACCGTCGGCGACCTCGGCGGCAACGCCGACCTGATCGTGGAGTGGGCCCGGCGCGCCGCCGCCGCGGGCGCGCACCTGGTCGCCTTCCCCGAGATGATGCTGACCGGCTACCCGGTGGAGGACCTCGCGCTGCGCGGCTCCTTCGTCGAGGCGTCCCAGCGGGCGCTGGCGGGCGTCGCCCGCCGCCTCGCCGCCGAGGGCCTCGGCGACCTCGCGGTCGTCACCGGCTACCTCGACCGCCAGGTGGTGGGGCTCGCCCGCGACCCGAGCCGTCCCGGCCGCCCCGCCGGGTCGCCGCTCAACGCCGCCGCGTGGCTGCACGGCGGCGAGGTGCTCGTCCGCTCCGCCAAGCACCACCTGCCGAACTACGGCGTGTTCGACGAGTACCGGATCTTCGTGCGCGGCGACCGGCTGCCCGTCGTCCGGCTGCACGGCGTGGACGTCGCCACCGTCATCTGCGAGGACCTCTGGCAGGACGGCGGCCCCGTCGGCGTCACCGCCACCGCGGGCGCCGGGCTGCTGCTCGCCCTCAACGCCTCCCCCTACGAGCGCGACAAGGACGACGTCCGCCTCGACCTGTGCGCCGAGCGCGCCCGCGAGGCCGGCTGCGCGCTCGCCTACGTCAACATGGTCGGCGGCCAGGACGAGCTCGTCTTCGACGGCGACTCCGTCATCGTCGGCGCCGACGGAACGCTCCTCGCCCGCGGCCCGCAGTTCGCCGAGCACCTGCTCGTCGCCGACCTCGCGCTGCCCGCGGCCGACCCGTCCGCCCGTCCGGGCCGCACCCCCGTGGACGCGGGGGACGGCACCACCATCACCGTCGACCGGCGCACGCTCTCCGACGCGACGCTGCCCGCCTACCCCGTCGAGCCGCAGTCCGTCGCCGAACCCCTGGACGACCTCGCCGAGGTGTACGCGGCGCTCGTGCTCGGCACCCGCGACTACGTCCGCAAGAACGGCTTCCGCTCGGTGCTGCTCGGCCTGTCCGGCGGCATCGACTCCGCGCTCGTCGCGACCATCGCCGCGGACGCGATCGGCCCCGAGAACGTGCACGCCGTCCTGCTGCCGAGCCGCTACTCCTCCGAAGGATCGGTCACCGACGCCGAGGACCTCGTCAAGCGGCAGGGGATCAACTCGCGGATCGTCCCGATCGGCGGCATGGTCGAGGCGTTCGAGGCCGAACTCGACCTGCACGGCCTCGCCGCCGAGAACCTCCAGGCCCGCATCCGCGCGAACGTGTGGATGGGGCTGTCGAACGAGCACGGCCACCTCGTGCTGACCGGCGGTAACAAGAGCGAGCTGGCCACCGGCTACTCCACCCTCTACGGCGACTCCGCGGGCGGCTTCGGCCCCATCAAGGACCTCACCAAGACGATGGTGTGGGCCCTCGCCCGCTGGCGCGACACCGTCCCGGACGGCGGCGGCCTGCCGTTCCTGCACCCGTTCGCGCAGGAGCCGATCCCCGAGGCGATCATCGTCAAGGAGCCGTCGGCGGAGCTGCGCCCCGACCAGCGCGACCGCGACTCGCTGCCCGACTACGCCGTCCTGGACCCGCTCATCGTCGACTACGTCGAGCGCGACCTCGGCCGCGACGCCCTCGTCGCCGCCGGCCACGACCCCGCCCTGGTCGAGCGCGTGATCCGCCTGGTCGACCTCGCCGAGTACAAGCGCCGCCAGTACCCGCCCGGCCCGAAGACCACCCCCAAGAACTTCGGCCGCGACCGGCGCCTGCCGATCACCAATCGCTGGCGCGAACCGTCCGCCGGCTGAGAGGCCGCGCGTGGCTGACCGACGGGACGCCGAACCCTCGGCGGACGACCTGCTCAAGCACGACGTGCACGGCGACCCGCTCCTGCGCAGGATCGGCAGGGGCGCCGCCCGGCCGTTCCGCACGTCCCCGGACGTCCAGGCGCTGGCCGATCACGGCCGCTGGGTCCAGCACCCGGTCACCACCGGGCGCCGGATCGCCGTGACGGGCATCCGCGGCGGATCGGGCAAGAGCACGGTCTCCGCGCTGATCTCCTCGGTCTTCGCCCGCTACCGGCAGGACCGCGTGCTCGCGCTGGACGTCGACCCGGAACTCGGCTCGCTGCCGCTGCGGCTCGGCGTCCCCGCCGGACGCCCGCTCGCCGACCTGGCCCGCGCCGACCTCCGCACGGCCTCCTTCGCCGAGGTCGAGCCCTACCTGACCCGCCTCGGCGAGCACTTCTGGGCCCTCCCCGGCTCCCAGGGCGCGGTCGCGGGCGCCGGTCTGGACGCCGCCGTCTACCAGGCGGCCGGCCTGCCGCTGAGCCGCTTCTTCGGGGTGACGGTGGCCGACTGCGGCGTCGGCGTCCACACCCCTCTGCACCACGCCGTCCTGGCGGGCGCGCACGCGCAGGTCATGGTCACCCCGGCCACCCCGGAGGGCGCCGCGAGCGCGGGCCGGGCCCTGGACTTCCTCTCGGCGGGCCCCCTGGCCCGCGTCGTCCCCCGGACGATCGTGGTGTTCACCGCCCACCACCCCCAGGGCCGCCGCCGCACGATCGACGTGGCGAAGGCCAGCGAGATCCTCCACGACGTCGGAGCGGAGGCCCTCTTCCTGGACCACGACCGCCACCTGGCGGCGGGCACCCGCATGGACCCCGCCCGCCTCGCCTACGCCACCCGCGTCACCGCGATAGCGATAGCCGCGGCCTCCCTCCACCGCGCCCTCTCCGGCTGACCTCCGCGGCCGGGCGCCGAGGGCGCGCGGCCGCCCCGGGTCATTCGCGGTGGTGGCTTTCGCCGGGCCAGGAGGAGACCTGGTCGGCGGGGTCGGGGTCGACGCCGGGGACGATCTGCTCGCACCAGACGACCTTGCCGGACGCGGTGCGGCGGGTGCCCCAGCGGTGGGCCAGCTGGCTGACGACGAGGAGGCCGCGGCCGTTCTCGTCGTCGTCCTCGGCGCGGCGGAGGCGGGGCAGGGCGGCAGAACGGTCCAGTACCTCGCACACGAGGGTGCGCTCCAGCAGCAGGCGCAGCTCGATGGGGCCGTGCGCGTAGCGCATGGCGTTGGTGATGAGCTCGGACGCCAGCAGCTGCGTGGTGTAGTCGAGGTCCTCCAGGCCCCACTCCTCCAGGCGGGTGCGGACGTGGCCCCGCGCGCGGCGGACCGCGGCCGGGTCGGCCGGAAGGGACCAGGAGGCGCAGCGGTCCTCGGGGAGGCGGCGCAGCCGGGCGATGAGGACGGCGATGTCGTCGCGGTGCTGGTCGGCGTAGACGCCGTCGAGCGTGGCCTTGGCGAGGTCCTCCATGGGACGCTCCACCGAGCCGGGGCCGAAGATGCCGCGCAGCCGCGCGAGGCCGTCGTCGATGTCGCGGCCGCGGTTCTCGACGAGGCCGTCGGTGTAGATGACGAAGAGGCTGCCGTCCTCGACGGTGAACTCGCGGCTCTCGATGGCCTGGCCGCCCGCGACGCCGAGCGGCGGCGCGGGCGGGACCTGGAGGTACTCGTTGTCTCCGGCGGGGCCGGCGAGCAGCGGCGGCAGGTGCCCGGCGGAGGCGATCTCGATCGTGCCGCTCGTCGCGTCGTAGACCGCGTACACGCAGGTCGCGAAGTGGGGTTCCTGCTCGCCCAGCTCGATCATCAGCTCGTGCATGACGTGCAGGGCGTCGGCGGGCGGGAGTTCGAGGTTCGCGAGCGTGTGCAGCGCGGTGCGGAGCCGTCCCATCGTGACGGCGGCGCGGACGCCGTGCCCGGCGACGTCGCCGACGATCAGCGCGACGCGGGCGCCGGGCAGCGCGATCGACTCATACCAGTCGCCGCCGACCTCGACGAGCTTGCTGCCGGGCAGGTAGCGGTGCCGGACCTCGACCGAGGACGGCGCCGACAGCCGGTTCGGGAGCAGGCTGCGCTGGAGCGCGAGCGCGGTGGCGCGCTCGCGGCTGAACAGCCGCGCGTTGTCGATGACGATCGCGGCGCGGGCGGCGAACTCCATGCCGATCTCGACGTCGTAGGCGTCGAACTTGCGGAAGCCGGGGACGCGGGTGCAGGCGATGAAGCCGAGCAGGGTGTCGCGCGCGATCATCGGCAGCAGCACCATCGACACGCCCTTGAGCAGGTCGCCCGCGGGGCCGCGGCGCCACTTGGTGCCGATGGAGCCCGCGGCGTCCTCGTCGATGTGGGGCAGGTGGACGGGGCGGGCGGTGTCCATCACCTCGCGGTAGGGGGTGCCCTCGGGGAACACCAGCACCTCGCCGACGGGGAACGCCGACGTCCACGCCGGGTTGCCGTCGTCGGAGGTCACCGCGATGCGGCGCAGCACCGCCGAGCCGGACTCGCTGTGCACCTCGTCGGCCGCGACGAGGCTCTCCAGCACCAGGACGGACGCGGCCGTGCAGAAGTGCGGGACGACCGCGTCCACGAGCCCGCGCGCGGACTGGTCGAGGTCGAGCGAGGCGCCGAACCGGGTGACCTGGTCGTCCATCAGCGCGCGGCGCATGAGCGCCGGGTCCTGGTAGCGCTCGCTGGGCGGCAGCGCCACCCGGACGAACAGCAGCCCGGCCGCGGCGCCGGCCTCGTCGCCCACCATCGGCTGCGCGGTGACGACCGCGTCGGTGACGGTCCGGTCGCCGCGCAGCACCGGCAGGACGGCGGTGCGCTCCTGCCCCGCGCCGATCGCCTCCAGCAGGGTTTCGAGTTCGGCCTTGCCCTCGTCGCCCACCAGATCGGCGGCGGGACGGCCGATCAGGTCCCCCGTCGTGCGGCCGATGACGGTTCCCACGTTCGGCCCGCACTGCACGACCCGCCGGACCCCGTCGATACCGAGGACCAGGGTCCGGGACGCGGAATCGGCGGCGGGTGCATCGCCTCGCGGCGCCATGACGGATCTCACCTGACGCGCTCCAGAAAGCCGTTCGTCTTAGCACTACCCAGCGACAGTATGGGGCATGACTAGGGATCAGGGGAGAAGATCACGGTTACCGTTGGAAAACTGATTCCGTTTTCAACTGCCGGGGGCGCCGATGCCGCGGATCAGGGTGTCGACGACGGTCTCGGCGTAGCCGTCGGGCAGCGCCTCGCCCGGCACCCGGGTCGACAGCGATCCGACGAGCATCGTGACCCCCACCTCCAGGTCGAGGTCGGCGCGCAGCTCGCCGCCGCGCACGCCCCGGGCCAGCACCGCGCGGATGACGTCGCGGCGCGGTTCGATGACGTCCTGCCGGTAGCGGGCGTACAGGGTGGGGTGCTTCTCCGCGCTGCCGACCACGTTCCAGAAGCACTTGGCGTACTTCCGCTTGCGTTCGGCGCCCATCGCGAGCGCGAGCTCCAGGAGGTCCTCGCGGACGGACCCGCCGGACGGCTCGGGCAGCGGCGCCTTCACCGTCGCGAGCGCGTGCACGATCAGCGCCTCCTTGTTGGGCCAGCGCCGGTAGATCGTGGCCTTGCCGACGCCGGCGCGGGAGGCGACCGCCTCGATGGTCACGCCCGCGACCCCCGACTCCGCGGCGAGCAGGTCGAGCGTGGCCTCGACGATGGCCCGCTCGGCCCGTTCGCTGCGCGGCCGTCCCGCCCGCCGCTCGGTCGTGGTCTCAGTCATCGGTGCTCACGCTCTCACACTCCGGCCGTCTCCTGCTCGGACGTCCGCTGGCTCGCCTCCGCGGGCGGCGCGGCCTGGCGTCCGGGCATCCACTTGAGCACCACCAGCGCGCCGAGGAAGGCGATGACGGCGGCGGCCGCGGACGCGGTGTGCATGGCGTGGACGAACGCCGCGTCGGCGTGGTCGACCAGCGTCTGCCCGCCGACGCCGTGGGCGCCCGCGATGGACTCCCCGGCCGCGTCCCGCGCGCCCGCCGGGAGCGCGGCGAGGTCGTCGCCGAGGTCGCCCCGGTAGACGGACGCGACGACGGAGCCGAGCACGGCCACGCCCATCGCGACGGCGACCTGCCGGGCGACGTTGTTGATGGCCGACCCGGCGCCCGCCTTCTCGCGGGGCAGCGCCGACATGACCGACTCGGTCGCGGGCGGCATCACGTTGGCCATCCCGGCACCCTGGAAGAAGAACACGGCGGCGAGGATCCACAGCGGCGTGTCGGTGCCGACGAAGTGGTAGCCGACCAGCGCTGCCGCGACCAGCAGCAGCCCGGACGTGCAGACCGCCTTCGCGCCGAACCGGCGCACCATCGCGGCGCTGCGGGTGGAGAACAGCAGCTGCGCCACGGCGAACGGCAGCACCATCGCGCCGGACTCCAGCGGCGACAGCCCGCGGACCGACTGCATGTAGAAGTTGGCGAAGAAGAACACGCCCGCCGCGGCGAAGAAGCACAGCGCGATGGAGGCGACGGCCGCCGACATCCGGGGGTCCTTGAACAGCGCCACGTCGAAGGCGGGCGAGGGGGTGCGGGCCTCGTGCCAGACGAACAGCGCGAGCACGGCCGCTCCGGCGAGGATCGGGCCGAGCACGGCGGGCTCCAGCCAGGCGCCCTTCTCGCCGCCCTGGATGATCCCGTAGGACAGGACGACCAGCCCGATCACCGAGAGCACGACGCCCAGCGGGTCGAGCCGTCCGGGGCTCGGGTTGCGCGACTCGGGGACGAGGACCGCCATCAGCGCGACGCCCACGACGATGACGGGCACGTTGATCAGGAAGACCGAGCCCCACCAGAAGTGGGCGAGCAGCAGGCCGCCGGTGAGCGGGCCGATCGCCACGCCCATCCCGACCGCGCCGGCCCAGATGCCGATCGCGCGGGGCCGCTCGTGCGGCTCGAACACGTTGGTGATGATCGACAGCGTCTGCGGCATCACCGCGGCGCCGCCGAGGCCCATCAGGGCGCGGGCGTAGATCAGCTGGTCGGGCGACTGCGCGTACGCCGAGGCGAGCGAGGCGACGGCGAACACCGCCATGCCGCCGATCAGCACCTTCTTGCGGCCGAGCCGGTCGCCGAGCACCCCGAAGGTGAACAGCAGCCCGGCGAAGACCAGGGTGTAGGAGTTGATCGACCACTCAAGCTGGCTCTGGGTCGCCCCCAGGCCCTTGTCGGGGTCGGCGATGGTCTTGAGCGCCACGTTCAGGATGGTGTTGTCGAGCACCACCACGAGCAGGCTCACGGTCAGCACGCCGAGGATGGCCCAGCGTCGCCGTTGGATGGTCTCCGAGTCCAAAGCAGTCCTCATCGATACTTCTGCGTCCGGTCATGGGCGCGGGCACGCCCACACCGATACGGAACCGTATCGTTTCGCAATTCATTCCCCGTCGGGCGGGGGAATGCGGCGGGGTTCCCGAATCGTTTCGAAGGTGGCACGATCGGACCGTCCGGGTACGCCACCGTGGCGCCTCGAGACCGGAGGTACACCATGTCTTCTGCCATGCCCGCATCCCCCGCGAACCCGACCGCACTGTACGGCGGTACGAGTGGACGGCGGGTCACCGTGCGCGACATCGCGGCCGCCAAGCAGCGCCACGAGAAGTGGCCCATGCTCACCGCCTACGACGCCCTCACCGCGCGGATCTTCGACGAGGCGGGCATCCCCGTCCTGCTCGTCGGCGACTCCGCCGCCATGGTCGTCTACGGCCACGACTCCACGATCCCCGTCACCGTGGACGACCTGATCCCGCTCACCGCCGCCGTCGTGCGCGGGTCCAAGCGGGCGATGGTCGTCGCGGACCTCCCGTTCGGCTCCTACCAGACCGGCGTCGCCGACGCGCTGGCCGCCGCCACCCGCTTCCTCAAGGAGACCGGCGCGCACGCCGTCAAGCTGGAGGGCGGCCGCCGGATCCTGCCGCAGGTCGAGTCGATGGTCGCGGCCGGGATCCCGGTCATGGGCCACCTCGGCCTCACCCCGCAGTCGGTGAACGCCTTCGGCGGATACCGCGTCCAGGGGCGCGGCCAGTCCGGCGAGGAGCTGATGGCCGACGCCAAGGCGCTGGAGGCGGCCGGGGCGTTCGCGGTCGTGCTCGAATGCGTCCCCGAGGACCTCGCCGCGCGCGTCACCGCGTCGCTGTCGGTGCCGACGATCGGCATCGGCGGCGGCAACCAGACCGACGCGCAGGTCCTCGTCTGGCAGGACATGGCGGGCCTCACCCCGCACACCGCGAAGTTCGTCAAGCGCTTCGCCGAGGTCGGCGCGCTGCTCGGCGACGCCGCCCGCGCCTACGCCGACGAGGTCGTGAGCGGCGTCTACCCGGCGCCGGAGCACTCCTACCGGTAGGTCTCCGCCTCGGCCCGGGCGGACCCGCCCGGGCCGAGGCCCCGCCTCCCGCCCGGGGCGGTCAGCGGTCGGGGTTGGCCCGCGCCGGTTCCAGGGGCCGCCCGCCCTCGTGGGTCCCGCCGTCGCGCGGCGGCGGGACGCGGCCCGCCTCGCCCTCGTCGGCCGTGATCTCGGCGCGCAGCGTGTCGACCGCCGCGCGCAGGACGTCGGGGCCCGCCACGTTCATCAGCAGCAGCCCGAGGTTGAGGGCCATCTGCCCGTCGGTCATCTCGCTGCCCGCGAGGGCGTCCACGGCGGTGCGCAGGTCGGCCTGGTCCTCGGCGGAGACGTTCTGCAGGAGGCCGAGGCAGTAGGTCGGGAGCGCGAGCTTCGACTTGCGGAACGACACCCCCCGCATGATCTCGCCCGCCTCCTGCGCGCGGGTCTTGGCCTGCATCCGGTCGACCCCCCGGTCGGCGGCGGCCAGCAGCGAGGTCAGCAGCGTGCTCGGGCCGACCGCGACGTCCTCGTCGCCGACCCGGACGGTGAACACCGCGCTGCGGAACACCATCATCGAGCCGAGGCTGGCGACCAGCACCTGCGTCGCGGCGACCACGTGCGGGGACTGGACGCCGAACCTCCAGTCGAAGGTGTGCAGGAGGAGCAGGGACCCGGCCCCCGCTCCCCCGTTGATCAGCACGTACGCCCAGGTGCTCGGCACCCGGACGAGCGTGGTGGGGCGGTCGCGGTACCGGCTGACCAGCTCGGCGACGCCGACCAGGCAGCTCAGCGACACCGCGACGACGTACCCGATCATCGTGCCCCGCTCGTCTCCGGGCGCCGCGCGCCCGCGCTCATCCCTCGCTCATCGCTCGGCCGGCCTCACGACTCGGTCAGCCTGACGACCTCGTCGATCTCGCGGTCGACCGCGACGAGGCCGCGCTCGCGCAGCGTGTCGACGGCGTCCGCGACCTCCAGCAGGCCGAGCCGCGTGGCGTGGTGGATCTGCTCCAGCGACAGCGGCGCGCTCGCCGCCCGGAGCTGGCCCAGCACGCGGCGGCACGCGTCCTCCTGGCCGGGCTCGGCGGCGGGCTCGGCGGCGGGGCCGTGCGCGGGGCCGGGCTCCCCCGGCGGCCTGCGCTCCCCGGCGGGCGCCGCGCCGGGCGGCGCCACCCCCGCCGCCCGCCCCGGAGGGGCGAGGAAGGCGCTCCACGGGTCGGCCGACCGGTTCTGCCTCATCTCCACCTGCCCTGTCGAACACCGATCATAGACGGCGCGGGGGCCGCCGCGGCGGCGTCGCCGGGGTCGTCCGCGCTCCGGTGCCGGCTCCGGCACCAGCATCTTGGACGCGCGTCCGGCGGCTACCGCTCCCGCCAGTCTTCCCTTCTGCTGTGGGCTTCGCCACGTGGCCCGGGGTCACGGTGCCCTGACCGGTCCCCGCACGGTCGCACGCGGGTCACACGTCGGTGACGCGGAGCCCCGCGTGCGCCTTGTAGCGGCGGTTGATGGAGATGAGGTTCGCGGTGAACGCCTCGACCTGGTGGGCGTTGTGCAGCCGTCCGCCGTAGACGCCGCGCATGCCGGGGATGCGGCCCGCGAGCGCCTGGACGAGGTCGGTCGCCTCCCGGTCGTCGCCGAGCACGAGGACGTCCAGCGCCATCTCCTCCACCTCGGGGTCGAGCAGCAGCTTGGCCGAGACGTGGTGGAACGCGGCGACGACGCGGCTGTCGGGCAGGACGGACGCGGCCTGCTGCGCCGCGCTGCCCTCCTCGACCGGCAGCGCGAACGCGCCCTTGCCCTTCTCGAAGCCGAGCGGGTTCACGCAGTCCACGACGATCTTCCCGGCCAGCTCGGCGCGCAGCGACTCCAGCGTCGCGCGGTGGCCGTCCCAGGGCACCGCGACGATCACCACGTCGGCCCCGCCCGCGGCGGCGGGGTTCTCCGCGCCCGAGACCGGCAGGTCGGCGCCGAGGTCGGCGGCGGCCTCGCGGGCGCGCTCGGCCCTGCGCGACCCGATGACCACCCGGTGCCCGGCGAGCGCGAACCGGCGCGCGAGCCCCTTGCCCTGGTCGCCGGTGCCGCCGAGGATGCCGATCGTGAGGCCGCCGGCGTCCGGAAGGTCGTGGGGGGTGCTCTGCTGCTCAGTCATGCCGCCGAGTCTGCCAGGCGGCCTTCGGGCGGGGAGCGCGGACCCGGGCGCAGGGGTCCGGCGGCGGCGGACGCCTTCCGGAAACGGCCTGTGGGCGGGCGTCCGGTGCGGCACCATGGTCCCGTGGACGCCGAGCAGGTCACGATGTTGCGCGAGGTGCTGTCGAGCACGGGCTGGCTGGAGCGGACGCGGGAGTTCGGGCGCGCGCTGCGGGTCACCTCCAGGACCCCGGGCGGGCTGCTGCTGGTCGGCACCCCCGGCGAGGACCCCTGGCACATGGCGGCGCACCTGGACGACGAGAGCCGCTTCGGCGACGCGCCCGGCCTCGCCCCCACGCTGGTGCGCTGGTCGCCGCCGCGGGACGCGCCCGCGCACCTGCGGATCGGGATGGAGCGGCTGGAGGCGGCCGAGCGCGGCGAGACGCTGCTCGTCGTCGCCGAGGAGGGCGCCCCCGTCCCGCTGCTGGAGCGGGTCGACGACGCCCGCCGCACCGGCGCGCGGGTCCTCGCGCTGGAGGGCGGCGACCGCGAGCTGCGCGGCCTCGCGCACGAGGCGCTGACCGTCCCGCCGGCGGAGGCGCTGCTGTCCTTCGACGGCGCGCAGCACCTGGTCAGCAGCGCCGCGGGCGAGGACCCCGGCCGCGCCCGGCGCGGCGCCCCCGACCCGCGCGGCCTGCGCGGACGCCTCGCCCGGCTCCTCGACGCCGTCAGCGGCCCCGTCGTCGACTGACCCGCGGGGTCAGTCCTCGTTCCGCTCGCGCCACTGCTCGTTGCGCTCGCGGGCCCGCTCCATGGCGTGCGACGCCGCGTCCTGCGAGGCGTAGGGGCCCATCCGGTCCTTGTTCGGGCAGCCCGGCCCGTGCTCGGCCTTCATGTGCTTCAGGCAGAACCACCAGTCACCCTCGTCACCGGCCATCGGCACTCCCTTCGATCTGGCGTCGGCACGTGATTCGTGCCCCGGACGCGCTGACTACACTCCATGACTATGACGACCCAACTGCTCCGGCCCGGCACCGTCTCGCCGATGCGGAAGGTCCCCGCGCACATCCCGCGCCCGGAGTACGTCGGCAAGAAGAAGCCGAAGACCGGCGAGCCGGACGTGAAGACACCGGAGATCATCGAGCGGATGCGGGTGGCGGGCAAGGTCGCCGCGCAGGCGCTCGACGAGGTCGGCAAGCACGTCCGGCCCGGGATCACCACCGACGAGCTGGACGTCATCGGGCACGAGTTCATGCTGGACCACGGCGCCTACCCCTCCACGCTCGGCTACCGGGGCTTCCCCAAGTCGCTGTGCACCTCGCTGAACGAGGTGATCTGCCACGGCATCCCCGACGACACCGTCCTGCGCGACGGCGACATCATCAACATCGACATCACCGCGTTCGTGGACGGCGTGCACGGCGACACCGACGCGACGTTCCTGTGCGGCGAGGTCGACGAGGAGTCGAGGCTGCTGGTGGAGCGCACCCGCGAGGCGACCATGCGGGGCATCCGCGCGGTGCGTCCGGGGCGGGCGCTGAACGTGATCGGGCGGGTCATCGAGTCCTACGCCAAGCGGTTCGGGTACGGGGTCGTCCGCGACTTCACCGGGCACGGGATCGGCACGACGTTCCACTCCGGGCTCGCCGTCCCGCACTACGACGACCCGGGCGCCACGACGATCATCGAGCCGGGCATGACGTTCACGATCGAGCCGATGCTGACGCTCGGCACCTACGACTACGACATCTGGGCCGACGGCTGGACCGTCGTCACCAAGGACCGCAGGCGCACCGCGCAGTTCGAGCACACGATCCTGGTGACCGAGGACGGGCACGAGATCCTCACCCTGCCGTGACGGTCCGATGATCTAGAGTCCGAACCACGCCACCTCCGGTCCGGGAGGCACCGCCAGATGAACGCGCCAGCGCCCTACGAGCCGAGGGTCCCGACCGACGACATGCCGCCCGGCCGCGCCGCGCTGAGCGTGACGTGGGCGGCGCTGCCGTTCCTGACGCTCGGCTACGCGACGGCGTTCACGTTCGCGGCGGCGGCCCTGTGGCGGCGGACCACGCACCTGGTGGTCGCCTCCGCCGTCTACATCTCCCTGTTCGCGCTGATGCTGTTCCTGGCGCCGCAGATGGGCGGCGAGGACGGCACGCAGCGCGCGGTCGGGGTGCTGCTGTTCCTGCTCGCGGTCGTGGGGTGCGGGCACGCGTTCCTGATCCGCCGCCGCGTGTTCGACCCGGACGGGCTGGCGGGCATGGGCAACGACGCGGTCGTGGAGCGCGTGCGCCGGCGGCGGCTGCTGCGCGAGAAGGCCCGCGCGCTGGCCGCCTCCGACCCCGGCCTCGCCAAGGAGCTGCGCATCGGCCGCCCCGACCTGCCGCACCAGTTCCAGGACGGCGGGCTCGTCGACGTCAACCACGCGCCCGTGCGGGCGCTGACGCTGCTGCCCGGCGTCACCACGGAGCTGGCGGAGCGGATCGAGCGGGTGCGCACCGAGACGGGCGGGTTCGTGTCCGCCGAGGAGCTGTCGGCGGTGGCGGGCCTGCCGCCCGACCTGACCGCCGACCTCGCCGACTACGCCGTCTTCATCCGCTGACTCCCCGCCGAAGGGGTGGGTACGTAGCCGGGTGTGACCCCGAAGAAGCCGAAGAGGACGCCGGCGAAGAGGAAGGGCGACCGGCTCGCCGAGTACCGGGGCAGGCGCGACGCCTCACGGACGCCCGAGCCCGTCCCGGACGAGAAGGCGCTGCCGCACGGCGACGACGACACGTTCGTCGTGCAGGAGCACCACGCCCGCAGCCTGCACTGGGACCTGCGGTTCGAGCGCGACGGGGTGCTGGTGTCGTGGGCCGTCCCCAAGGGCCTGCCGTGGTCGCCCGAGACCGACCACCTCGCCGTCCACACCGAGGACCATCCGCTGGAGTACGCGACGTTCGAGGGCGACATCCCGCGCGGCGAGTACGGCGGCGGCGAGGTCGTCATCTGGGACCGCGGGACCTACGAGACGGAGAAGTGGTCCGAGCGCGAGGTGAAGGTGATCATCCACGGCTCGCGCGTGTCCGGCCGGTACGTGCTGTTCCGGACGCGGGGGAAGAACTGGATGATCCACCGCATGGACCCGCCCGCCGACCCCGGGGCCGAGCCGCTGCCCGAGCGGCTGCGCCCGATGCGTCCGGTGCGGCGGGCCCGGCTCCCCCTCGACCGGGAGGCGTGGGGGTTCGAGTTCGCCTTCGGCGGCCGGCGGCTGCTGGCCTACGTCGAGGGCGGCCGGACGCGGTTCACCGACGGCCGGGGCCGCGCGGTGGACGGCCCCGGCCGCCTCGGCTCCCGGCTCGGCGCCGCGCTCGGCGCCCGTCCCGCGCTGCTGGACGGGGAGCTGGCCGTCCTGGAGGGCCGCGAGACCTACATGGTCTTCGACGTGCCGCACCTGGACGGCCGCCCGCTGCTGGACGTCCCCTACGGGGAGCGCCGGGAGACGCTCGACGGGCTGGAGCTGTCGGGTCCGCTGTGGCGGACCGCTCCCTGGTATCCGGGCGACGGCGACCCCGTCCGGGAGGCCGCCCGCGCGCAGGACCTGCCGGGGGTGGTCGCCAAGCGCCTGGACTCCCCCTACCGGCCGGGCGAGGAGTCGGACGCCTGGCGCCTCATCCCGGTCGGCTCCCGGTAACCGGCGGCCCCGGTGGCTCAGTACGCCACGGTGATGCGGCGGCCCACGGCCTCGCTCTTCTCCAGCTCGTCCACCAGGGCGATCGCGTAGTCCTCGGCGCTGATGGCGCTGTTGCCGTCGGCGTCGGAGAGCAGTTGGTCGCCGCCCAGGCGGAACGTGCCGGTGCGCTCGCCGGGCTCGATCAGCGCGGCGGGCGAGATGTAGGTCCAGTCGAGGTCGCCGGCCTCGGCCCTGATCACGTCGAGCAGCGCGCCGTGCGCGAGCGCCTCGGCCTTGTAGGCGTCGGGGAACCCGGGGGTGTCCACGAGCCGGACGCCCGGCGCCGCCTCCAGGCTGCCCGCGCCGCCCACGACGACCAGGCGGCGCACGCCTGCGGCGCGCAGCCCGGCGAGGACGCCGCGCCCGGCCGCGAGCAGCGGCCCCTCCGCCTCCGAGCCGTCGCGGGGCGGCGCGATCGCGAGCACGGCGGCGTCGTGGCCCTTTGCGAGCGCGGCCACGGCGGCGGCGTCGCCCGCCTCGGCCTTCGCGGTGCCCTCCGCCCCGCTCCGGGTCACGCCGGTGACCTCGTGGCCCCGGCCGCGCGCTTCCGCGGCCACCCGCGAGCCGACCATCCCGGTCGCGCCGATCAGCAGAATCCTCATTGAGACCTCCCTCGACAGCCTTACCCGGCCGAAGGTATCCATCGGATACCGCTTACTTCAAAGTTCCGCGCTTACCCCGAGGTTCCGTTGGTACCCTTCGGAAACCATGAGAGGCGACCCTTTTGACCCGAACTGCCCCACCCGGCTGATCCTCGACCGCATCGGCGACAAATGGTCGGTGCTCGTCGTCCTGACCCTGTCCGACGGCCCGCGCCGCTTCTCCCGGCTGCGCGACACGATCGGCGGCGTCACGCCCAAGGTGCTCACCCAGACGCTGCGCGCGATGGAGCGCGACGGCCTGCTCACCCGGCAGGTCTTCGCCGAGGTCCCGCCGCGCGTGGAGTACGCCCTCACCCCGCTCGGCCACTCGCTGCGGCGCCCGATCGAGGCGGTCGCCGAGTGGGCGCAGGAGAACGTCGGGGCCGTCATCGCCGCCCGCGAACGGGCCCTCCTCGGCGAGGCCCCGGCGGACGCGCGGCACGCGCCCGCCCACCCCGCCGCCCGCTGACGGCACGGAACCCCCGGCCGCCGCCCGGCATCAAACGGACGTGGTGGCCGGTTCCGGCGCGTCGCCACCGAAAACGATCAATAGCGGGCTAGAGTCCGGCCGTGCGGGCGGGTTTCTCGCGGGGGCGACCCCGACCCCCCGGACGGGTGGGACCGGTGGGAAGGCGGGGGATCCGGGCATGATGGGGAAGACGCACGCGCTGAGCGGCGCGCTCGCGTGGCTGGCGGCCGTGCCCCTGATCGCGCAGGAGCGGCTGATCGGCGACCACGCCGTCGCCCTGACGGCCGAGCAGGTCGCGGCGGGCGCGGTGGTGTGCGCGGGCGCGGCGATCCTGCCCGACATCGACCACCACAACGGGCGCATCGCCAACACGTTCGGCCCCATCACCCACGGGATGTGCAAGGGGATCGGGAAGATCTCCGGCGGGCACCGGCAGGCCACCCACTCGATCCTGTTCGCGGTCGGCGTCGGCTGGGCGATGGACGCGCTCGCCACCCACTACGTCTACGCGTGGTGGGCCTGCCTGTTCATGATCGTCGGACTGGGGCTGCGGGGCGTCGGGTTCGACTTCGAGGGCAAGGAGCCGCAGTCCGCGCTGGCCGACTGCGCGCTCGCCGCGTTCGCCGTCTGGCTCATGCACGACCTCGACATGAGCTTCGTCGGCTTCGCGGTCACGCTGGGCTGCCTCGCGCACGTCGCCGGGGACTGCCTGACCCCGCGCGGCTGCCCGGTGTTCTGGCCGCTGCGATGGCGGATCGACATCCCGATCGTCCCGCGCACGGACGGCAAGGTGGAGCGCTTCGTGGTCGCGCCCGCGCTCACGCTCGGCATCGCGATCCTCGCGGTGCGGTCGGTGCTCGGCGACGTGACCACCGAGTGGCTGACCAAGGGCTGACCCGGCGCGGGCCGGTGCCGGAGGCGCTCAGTCCAGCAGGTCCTGGAACTGCGCGCAGCTGATCCTCCCCCATCCGTGCTGGTCGGGTGCGGGCCCGTTCCAGAGCTGGACGCGCTCGACGCCGCTGATGGCCTGGGCGGTGCAGGCGATCTGGGCGAGCGCCAGGCGGGACCAGCGCCAGCGGCGGCGCTCGTCCGTGGGCACCTGGTCGACGATCAGCACCGAGGGGTCGCCCACCACCCGGGCCACGAGGGTGTGGGCCACCTCGGTGTGCAGCCCGAGGGCGAGGTCCGAGGCGGTGGGCGGCACCGACAGCTGGCCGATGGACAGGTAGGGCTGCCCCGGCAGCCCCGGGCGGACGACCGGCACCAGCCGGTCGCCGCGCACCAGGTAGACGGTGATCGCGGCGGCCTGGCTGCCGGCCGCGACCGGGCGGTCGCCCGCGCTGAGGACGCCGGTCGGCCGCACCCCGCACCCCGACGCGAGGACGCCGCCGAGCAGCACGGCGGCGAGCGCGGCCGCGAGCACGGCGGCACCGTGGCGCCTCATCCGTCCTCCCGGTCCGGGATCCACAGCGTGAACACCGCCCCCTCCGCGGCAGGCCGGTCCTCTTCGGGGGCACCGTCTCCCGCGCCCGCCGGAGCCCCCTTGTTCGCGGCCTCCAGCACGCCCCCGTGCAGCATGGCGTTCTCCTTCGCGATCGACAGGCCGAGGCCGCTGCCCTCGCTGCGCGTCCGGGCGGCCTCGGCCTTGACGAAGCGGTCGAAGACCACGGCGACGAGGTCGCCGGGCAGGCCGGGGCCGTGGTCCTCGACGACCAGCGAGAGCCCGCGGACGCCCGCCCGCCCGGCGCGGCCGAAGCGCAGCGTCACCGGCGGGCGGCCGTGCCGCAGCGCGTTGCCGACGAGGTTGGCGACGATGACGTCGAACCGGCGGGGGTCGAGGCGGGCGACCAGGTCGGCGGGGCCGGTCACCGTCAGCTCGCCGGTCCAGCCGCGCGCGTGCAGGGTCGCCGCGACGGCGTCGGCCACGTTCACCTCGTCCAGGACGAGCGCGGCGGCGCCCGCGTCGAACCTGCTGATCTCGATCAGGTGCTCGACGAGCGTGCCGAGGCGGCGGGTCTCGCGGGCGACGAGCCCGGCCGCGCTGTCCTCGCCCTCGCCGCCGGCGTCGGCGGCGAGCACGTCGGTCGCCGCGACCATCGAGGTCAGCGGGGTGCGCAGCTCGTGGGAGACGTCGGCGACGAACCGGCGGGACGCCCGCTCCATCGCGCGCAGCTCGGTCACCGTCCGCTCCAGCGCCTCGGCGGTGCGGTTGAAGGTGCGGGCGAGGTCGGCCAGCTCGTCGCGGCCCCGCACCGCCACCCGCGTCTCCAGCTCGCCCTCGCCGAGCGCGCGGGCCGCCGCGCCGAGCCGCCGCACCGGTTGCAGCACGCCGCGGGTGGCCAGCACCGCGAGCGCGAGCGCGAGCACCAGCGCCAGCGCGTTCTCGATCATCAGGACGCGGGTCAGCGACGCGAGGTCCCGCACCTCCTGGCGCAGGCTGGCGGTGACGTAGACGGTCGGCGGCGTCGTCCGCTCGCCTCCCCCCTCGCCCCTGCGGAAGCCGGTGACGTGCGTGCCGACCAGCAGGTAGGGGGTGCCGTTCCGCACGACGCGCTGAAATGCCAGCTGCTGCTGGGCCCGCCGCGCGAACTCCGCGCTGACCGGCACGTCCAGCAGGCCGGAGGCGGGGATGGCCAGGTCGCCCTCGTTGCGGGTCGGCACGGCCACCGCCTTGCGCCCGGGAGGCGCGGAGAGGGCGTCCACGAGCTGGGCGCCGAGGAACCCGCTGACGTCGGGCGGCAGCTCGGGCGGCACCTGCCGGGTCAGCGTCTGCCGGACGTCGGTGAGCACCGCGTCCTGGGCGCGCTGGAGCGTCGCGCGGCGCAGCAGCACGTAGGCGACGCCGGAGGCGAACATCGAGGCCAGCAGCGCGACCGCGGTGAAGGCCGCCGCGAGCCGCACCCGCAGCCCGGTGAACCAGCGGGTGCGGACGCGCTCACCGCGCCGCCGCGCCCGGCGCCGCAGCCCGGCGATCATGTGGCCGCGAACCGGTAGCCGAACCCCCGGACGGTCTCGATCAGCCGGGGCTCGGCCGGCTCGTCCTCGATCTTGGCGCGGACGCGCTGCACGCAGGCGTCGACCAGCCGCGAGTCGCCGGGGTACTCGTGCTCCCACACCGCCGACAGCAGGTGCTGGCGGGTCAGCGCCTGGCCCGGCCGCCGGGACAGCTCCAGCAGCAGCCGCAGCTCGGTCGGGGTGAGCCTGATGTCGGCGCCCGCCTTGGTCACCTTCAGCGAGGCCCGGTCGATGACGAGGTCGCCGTGGCTGGAGCGGTCGAGCGAGGTCTGGTCCGCCCGGCGCAGGACGGCGCGGATGCGGGCGTCCAGGACGCGCGGCTCGACGGGCTTGACCACGTAGTCGTCGGCGCCCGCCTCCAGCCCGAGCACCACGTCCAGGTCGTCGCCGCGCGCGGTCAGCAGGATGACCGGGAGCCCCCCGCCACCGCCGCCGAGGTCGTCGCGGCGGATGCGGCGGCAGACCTCGATCCCGTCGATGCCGGGCAGCATCACGTCCAGGATCGCGATCTCGGGCGGACGGGCGCGCAGCGCCTCCAGCCCGTCCTCGCCGGTCGCCCGGGACGTCACGCTGTGCCCGAGCCGGGAGAGCGCCAGCTCCAGCGCGACCCGGGCGGAGGGATCGTCCTCGACGAAGAGAATGCTGGCCATCCGGACATTATTGGACATCGGCGCCACCACCTCCGGCCATGTCACAAGATCCAGACAATTCCCGGACAAGATCATGACAGCCGGCGGGGACCGTGGTGTCCATGACGCTCGCCAAGGTCCCGCCGCGGCGGGTCGTCCCACCATCGCCCCCGCGGCCGGCGCCGCGCAGGCTGGCTGCCCTACCGTGGCTGCTGGTCGCGGGGGTCGTCGCCCAGGTGTGCGTCCGGCTCTGGTTCGCCCGCGCCCGGACGGGCCCGGTCGCCGACCCCGACGAGACGGGCTACCTGCTCGTGGCCCGGTGGCTGGCCGGCGGGCACGGGGCCGACTACTCGGGCCACACCTTCTACCAGGGCGGGTACCCGCTGCTGCTCGTCCCGGCGAACTGGCTGAGCGACGACCTGATGACGGTCTACACGCTCGCCATGGCGACCAACGCGCTGATCGGCGCGGCGCTGTTCCCGCTCGGGTACCTGGCGCTGCGCCGGCTCGGGCTCGCGCGGCGCCCGGCGCTGCCGCTGGCGTGGGCGGCGGCGCTGCTCCCGGAGACCACGTTCTTCGGCGCGTTCACGCTGACCGACGCGGTGCTGCCGACGCTGGTCCTCGCGTGGCTGCTGGCGCTGGACCGCTTCGTGCGGGACGGGCGGACCGGCTCGGCCGTCCTCGCGAGCGCCGCCGCGTCCTACCTGGCGTCGGTCCACATGCGCGGGACGATGCTGCTGGCCGTCCACGGCGCGGTCCTGGGCCTGCTCCTCCTCGCGGTGGTCCTCGTGCGGTGGCGGCGCGTGGCGGCCGCCGTCGGAGCCGACCGCACGGCGGCGATCACCCGCCGGGCGCGCGGCACGGCCGCCGGGCTCGCCGTCGCCGCCGCCGGGTACGCGGCGGGGGCGGCGCTGAACGCGCGCGTCAAGGCGGAGATGTACCCGGACGGCGCCAAGGACCACCTGGGCATCATGACGTCCCGGCTCACGTCGGTGTCCGGGCAGGAGTGGGCGCTGTCGGGCTCGGCCGGGCAGGTCTGGTACATGATCGTCGCGACCTGGGGGCTGGCCGGGATCGGGCTCGCCGCCGTCCTCGCGACGCCGCTGCGCCGCCGGGCCCCGGCCGCGGACCGCGTGATGGCCGCCGTGCTGCTGGTCGCCACCGCCGGCGTCGCCTACTCCTCCTCCGCCGCGCTGCCCGACGAGCACCGCATCGGCAACTACGCCTACGGGCGCTACCTGTCGTGCATCGTGCTGGTGTACGCGCTGGTCGGAGCGGTGGCGCTGCTGCGGTCGAGGACGCGGCGCGCCGCCCAGCTCACGGCGGCGGGGGCGCTCCTGCTCTCCGGATCGGCCGCGTGGGTCACCGCCTACGCGGGCGACAGGCTGGAGACCTTCGGCTTCATCGCGTTCGACTTCCCCGAGCCCATGTTCCTGACCGGGGACCGCACCGCGCTGCACATGCCGGAGGTCACGCTCGCGGGCGCGGGGCTGCTGTGCTGCGCGCTGCTGCTGACGCGGGCGCGCGTCCCCCGGGTCGCGGCCCTGCTGCTGGCGGGCGGCCTGGTCGGGATCAACCTCGCCGCGATGACGTTCGCGATGGGCCCGAAGCAGGACCGCGTCCGCCCCGCCTCGCCGCTGGCCGGGCCGCAGGCGGGCGGCGTCGTCGTGGACCAGTCGGTCTACTGGGTCCTCAGGGTCAAGTTCCAGTACCCGGTGGACTGGACGCGCGTCGAGCGCCCCTACGGCCAGCGGAACCGGCCGCCCGCGCCCGGCGTGTGCACCGTCGTGCTGCCGCTGCCGAACGGCACGGCCCCCGAGGCGTCCTGGCCCGCGCACCCGCCCGCCTGGCGGTTCCGCGCGGGGCGCGCCTACTCCACCGGATGGGTGACCTGGTGGGATCCGGCGTGCCCGGCCGCCCGCCGATGACGCTCCGGCGCCGGGACACCCGCCGGGTCGCCCGCCGGGTCAGTAGCGGGTGACGAGCGCGATGCGGTCGTGGTCGACCAGGAAGCCGTCGGAGACGAACGTCACCTGGCCGCCGTACTCCAGCGCGGTCTCGATGACGTCGTCGACGGCGTCGTCCACCACGTCCGCGCCGCGCAGCACGCCCGGCATGCCCTCGACCGGGACGAGGTCGTTCTCGGTCCGCACGGCGGGCGCGTAGTAGCCGCGCTCGACGACCAGGTGCTCGCCGCGCCCCTCCTCGACCAGCCGCGCGACCTCGCACAGCCCGCCCGCGTAGCGCTGGGCGCCGCGGGCGCCCTCCAGCTCGGTGAGCACGGCGACCTCGCGGCGGTCCTCGTAGGCGGCCAGCGCCGGGCGGGCCGCCTCGACCAGCGCGCTCGGCGCCGCGCCCTCGTGGCTGCCGTCGACGCGCCCGGCCACCCGGATGTGCGGGCCCGCGACCTCGTCGAAGAACGCCTGGTGGCGCGTCACGCCCGCGACGACCAGCGGGCGGCGGTCCCGGGCGAGGACCCGGTCGAGCGCGGCCACGACGTCGCGCATCATCCGGCGGTGGCGCTCGTCGCCGTTCTGCGCGCCGCGCGGGGACTGGCGGCCCGAGCCCTCCTCGTCCAGCCGGTCCGGCCCGACGGGGAAACCGTCGCGGACGTGCTCGGTGAGGTCGGCGCCCTCGCCGCCGTCGCCGTCCCAGAGCCGGGACGCCTGGTCGGACAGGGACAGCAGCCAGTAGCGGAGGGTGCGGGTGTGGTCGGCGACGAGGTCGCGGGTGGCGAACCCGGAGTCGACGACGACCCGCTCGTCCACCGGCTGGCCGACCGTGAACGCGTGGTGCTCGCCGCCGGGCGCGGCGAACAGCACCAGCCCGTCGGCGGGGTGGCGCGGGTCGAGGTCGCCGGCCGCCCGCTCCAGCCCGCGCAGGACGTGGTCGGCGGCGTCGGGCGTGACGCGGACGTCGGCGTCGAGGCGGCGGCGCACCTCGGCGAGGAGGTTGCGGAGGCGGATCGGGTCCTGGCGGTTGGCCGGGGCGGCGCGGTGGGTCGGCATCAGCACCGAGACGGCGGGATAGGCCCTCGGTTTGCGCAGGTCGGCAAGGGTGGCAGCGTCCATGATCCCCCGATCGGTAGCGTGCTCCACTGCTGTCTCTTTTCTACCCACACCTACGTAAACGAGGGGTAAGTGCCGTTTGAGGATCGTGCCCGGGCCGCCCGCTCGCCGCCCCCTGGCGGTCAGGCGCGCAGGCCGTCCAGCGCCACCCTCGTGAGGGCGTCGTCCGCGCGGGCGCCGGGGCGGCAGACCACGACGCTGAGCAGCTCGACGACCTCGCGGGGGCTGATGTCGCCGCGGACCGTCCCCTCCTCCTGGGCCTGCCGGGCGAGCGCTTCGAGCAGGCCGTTGAGCTCGTCCTGCAACTCCAGCCGCTCCTCCGGCGCCTCGTTCTCCTCGGCGAGCGCCTTGATGAGCGCGAGCGGCTGGCCCGCGCAGTAGCCGACGTAGCGCGCGATCACGTCCCGGCGCGAGAGGTCCTGCTCCGCCAGCGACCGCAGCCCCGTGCGCAGGCAGCGCAGCGACCGACCGGCGATCTCCTCCACCAGCGCCCGCCGGTCGGGGAAGTGCCGGTAGAGCGTGCCCACGCCGAGGCCCGCGGCCCGCGCGATCTCCTCCATGGACGCGGCGGGCCCGCTCCCCGCGAACCGGTCGAGGGCCGCCTCGACGATCAGCTCGCGGTTGCGCCGCGCGTCGGCTCGCACCGTCCCGCCCCCTCTCCGGCCCGGTCGCCGTCACCGGAATCCGGAATTCAGTTTATCCTGGCGGAACCTGAAGCTCCGATTCATGTTGGAGGACGCCATGCGCATCGGACTGTTCGCCCCCGCCGGAGGCGCACCCCTGGAGGACGCCGTCGGGTGGACGCGCGCCGCCGCGGCCGCCGGCCTCGACAGCGTGTTCTACGGCCACGTCAACGGCTGGGACGCGCTGATGGTCGCCGCGCTCGCCGGACGCGAGGCCCCCGGGATCGAGGTCGGCACCGCCGTCATGCCGACCTACCCCCGGCACCCGCTCGCGCTCGCGAGCCAGGCGCTGACCGCGCAGGCGATGAGCGGCGGCCGGTTCACGCTCGGCGTCGGGCCGAGCCACCGGGCGGTGATCGAGGACGCGCACGGCCTCCCCTACGGGCGGCCGGTGCGGCACGTCCGGGAGTACCTGGCGGCGCTGCGGCCGCTGCTGCGCGGCGAGGACGTCCGCTACGAGGGCGAGACGGTGAAGGTCGCGGCGCGGGTCGACGCCCCGGGCGCCGAGCCGCCCCAGGTGATCGTCTCCGCGCTGGGCCCGCTGATGCTCAAGGCCGCCGGGGAGCTGGCCGACGGCGTGACGACCACCTGGACGGGGGCGGACGCGATCGCCGACCACATCGTGCCGTCGGTCACCGCCGCGGCGGAGGGGGCGGGGCGTCCGGCGCCGCGCGTCCTCGCGGGCGTCCTCGTCGCGCTCACGGCCGACCCGGACGGCGTGCGCGCCGCCATCGCCGACCGGTACGGCTTCGCCTCGGACTTCCCCGGGTACCGCGCGGTCCTCGACCGGCAGGGCCTCGCGGGCGTCCACGAGACCGTCGTCGCGGGCGACGAGCGGACCGTCGAGCGTGAGCTGCGCCGGTTCGCCGACGCGGGCGCGACCGACCTGCTGATCAGCCCGTTCGGCGACGCGGCGGCCCGGGAGCGCGTCATCGCCTTCGCCGCCGCGCTCCGGCGGCCCGACCCGGCCGTCAGCCGGGGGTGATGAAGCCCGTCTCGTAGGCGAGGATGACCGCCTGCGTCCGGTCGCGGGCCTGGAGCTTGCCGAGGACGTTGCCGACGTGCGTCTTCACCGTCTGCGGGCTGACGAACAGCTCCTGGGCGATCTCGGCGTTGGAGTGGCCCTTGGCCACCAGCCGCAGCACGTCCGCCTCGCGCTCGGTGAGCCGCCCGTGCCAGGGCGCCGAGCCCGGGGCGTCCCCCGCGGGGCCGTGCGAGGCGGCCAGCGCGCGGATCGCGGCGGGGAACAGCAGGGTGTCGCCGTGCGCGACCATCCGGACGGCCTGGAGGATCTCCTCCGGGCGCGTCCGCTTGAGCAGGAAGCCGTTCGCGCCCGCCTTCAGCGCGTCGTAGACGTACTCGTCGTTCTCGAACGTGGTGACGACGATGATCCGGGGCGGCTCGGGAACGGTGTCGAGGATGCGCCGGGTGGCCTGGATGCCGTCCAGCCTCGGCATCCGCACGTCCATCAGGATGACGTCGGGGCGCAGCCGCGACACCGCCCCCGGCACCTCGGCGCCGTCGGAGGCCTCGCCGACCACGGCCAGGTCGTCCTCGGCGTTGATGATCGCCGCGAGCCCCGCCCGGATCAGCCGCTCGTCGTCGACCAGCAGCACCTTGATCGTCATGTCCCGGACCTTAGCGGCAGCGACACGTGGATCCGCCACCCGCCCTCCTCCGGACCGGCGGACATCTCGCCGCGCAGCACGGTCACGCGCTCGCGGATCCCGTCCAGGCCGCGCCCGCCGCCGTGCCGGGACGCCTCGCCGCCGGGCGCGCCGAGCGGATTGCTCATCTCCATCTCCAACCGCTCCCCCACCACGCCGAGGCGGAGCCGCACCGGGACCTTCCCGGCGTGCCGCAGCGCGTTCGTCAGCCCCTCCTGCACGATCCGGTACGCCTCCCGGGACACGGCGGCGGGCACCTGCCCGACCTCCGCGCCCACCTCCGAGTCGAGCTTCACGCCGGCGATCCGCGTCTGCTCCAGCAGCCGTCCGAGGTCGGCGAGCGTCGGCTGCGGCGCCGTGCGGGACGGGTCCTCGCGCAGCAGCCCGAGGACGTGGTCGAGGTCCTCCAGCGCGGCCCGCGCCGACTCCTCGATCGCGCCGAGCGCCTCCCGCGCGAACGCCGGGTCGCTGTCGAGGACGCGCCCGGCGGCGCCCGCCTGGAGCGTCACGACGCTGAGCGCGTGCCCGACCGAGTCGTGCAGCTCGCGGGCCAGCCGGTTGCGCTCGGCGAGCTTGACCGCCCGCGCCTGCACGGCGGCGAGCCGCTCGGCGGCCGACGGGCCGAGGAAGCGCGGCGCGAGCCGGGACAGCAGCGCGCCCGCCCCCACGATCACCGCGAGCAGCGCCGCGAGCGCCACGAGACCCGCGAACGGCGTCGGCCACTGGGGCCAGTAGTCCCGCCAGCCCCACGCCTCCATGAACCGCGTGTCCCAGCCGACGGCGGGCGCGAGGAGCAGCACGAGCGCGAACGGCGGCACGGCCAGGCTCAGGCCGCTGACCACCACGCCCGCGAACAGGTGCAGCGTGAACCACGCGCCCGCGCGGACGCGGCTCTCCCACGTCCGCGCCGACCCGGGCACGAGCGCGGCGGCGGGCCCGGCGAGCAGCTCCTTGGCGAGCGAGCCCTCCAGCAGCCGCACGGTCGGGACGAGCCCGGTCACGAACGTCGCCGCGCCCGGCATCACCAGCAGCATCAGCACGCTCTCGACGAAGTTGCTGCCGATCGGAAGAACGGGGATGAGGCTGATCGCGAGGAACCAGTACGGCATGAGCAGCGCGCCGCCCACGACGAGATGCGACCAGCGCCGCCAGGTCGTGCGCCGGGCGAGCGGGCCGAGTACGAGCGTCACGCCCCCGATCCTCGCAGATCACGGCGCCGCGCCCCTCCCCCGCGAGGGGGAGGGGCCGGGGCGCTCAGGAGGGGGCCTTGCCCGCGTCGTCGTCGTGCCCGTCCCCCTCGACCGCCTCCGCCAACTCGGGCTCGGGCCCGGGCCCGGCGGTGGGCTCGTCCTTCTCCCCGCCGCCCTTGGCGGCGCGGTCGCGCTCGGCGAGCTTGGCGAGGCGGGCGTTGTAGGCGGCCAGCTCGTCGTCGCGGGGGTCGCCGCCGGGCGCCCCGGCGCGGTCGGCCCTGCGGTCCAGCCGCCGGGCCTGCCGCTGGTCGTCGAAGTACCACTGGAACGCCAGGAAGATCAGGACGATGAACGTCGGGATCTCGCCGAAGCCCCACGCGATCGCGCCGCCGTTGTGCTGGTCGTTCAGGACGGTGCCGCCCCACGGCGGGTCGACGGCCTGGTACCAGCCGCGCGCCAGCGGCTGGCTGAGGTTCATCAGCGCGATGCCGAAGAACGCGTGGAACGGCATCGTGACGAACAGCAGCATCAGCCGGCCCGGGTAGGGCAGCTTCTTCGGCGCCGGGTCGACACCGAGCAGCACCCAGAAGAACAGCGACCCGGCGAGCAGGAAGTGCAGCGTCATCGCGATGTGCCCGAGATGGTTGCGCATCGCGGACTCGAACAGCGAGGTGAAGTACAGGACGAACGTCCCCGCCACGAAGATCACCGTGGCGACCGCCGGGTGCGCGACGATCGCGGTGAACCGGCTGTGCAGCGCCGCCGTCAGCCACTCGCGCGGCCCCCGGTCGCCGCGGATCGCGGCGGGCTTCAGCGCGCGCAGCGCGAGCGTCACCGGGGCGCCGACGACCAGGAAGATCGGCGTCAGCATGTTCAGCACCATGTGCTGCACCATGTGGACGCTGAACAGGATCTGCGAGTACTTCGCGACGCCCGTCTCGGTCACGAGCAGGATCGTGAGCAGCCCGACGAACCAGGAGACGGTGCGTCCCATCGGCCAGGAGTCGCCGCGCCGCCGCAGCCGGACGACACCGGCGAGGTAGACCCCGCCGAGCACGGCGACCAGCGCGGCGAACGTGAAGTCGAACTGGCCGAGCTGCGCGAGCCGTCCGGCGGTGAGCTCGGGCGGCATGTCGAAGCCGACCAGCGCCTTGACCGGCGTCTCCTCGCCGGTCGGCGGGGGCGGCGCGGTGCGCGCCAGCGCCACGGCGAGGCCCACCGTCGAGGCCATCACCACGACCTCGGCGCTCGCCAGCCGCGTGAACGCCCACGGCCTGCGGTCGGCGAGGGCGGGCAGCGTCCGGTTCCGGTGCCACCAGCCGACGTAGCCGAGGACGGCGAACGCCGCGATCTTGCCGAGCGCGAGCCGTCCGTAGTCGGTGTCGACCATCTCGGCGGGATCGGGCAGCCGGGAGATCACGTTGACGAAGCCGCTGACGCCGACGGTGACGTAGCACCACAGCGCCATGCGGCTGAACCGCTCGGCCATCACCGGCAGCCTGTCGCGGCCCAGCAGCGCGTGCGCGGCGACCACGATCAGGCCGCCGACCCAGGGCGCGATCGCGGCGACGTGCAGGGCGACGCCGGTCACGGCGACCGAGTGGTTCGCGGCGGAGGCCGAGTGCCCGGTCAGCGGCGGCGGCAGCAGCGCCGCGCCCGCCAGCGCCAGCAGCCCGAACGTCGCGGCCGGGGTGGTGGTCGTGCGGGCCAGCAGCGCCACGACGACGGCGAGCAGCACCACGAGCATCAGCGCGGTGCCCTGCGGCAGCGACCCGACGTAGCTGCTCAGCTCGCTGCCGGTGACGACCTCGCCGACCGGCTGGCCGAGCACGTCCGCGACCGTGAACACGAGGTTGGCCGCGGCGGCCGCGGCCCAGGCGGCGGCGGTCCAGGACGCGGCGCGCAGGTAGCCGACGGCGTCCGCCGACAGCGTGCCGGTGCCCTGCCTGGCGCCCGCGGCCTGCCGTCCGCCGCGCGCGGTCTCCAGCGGGAGCAGCACGGCGGCGGCCAGCAGCGTGCCGATGGTCAGCGTGGCCGCGAGGTCCATCACCATCCGGGAGCCGGGCAGCCCCCAGCGGGTGACGACGCCCGCGTCGCCGAGGCCCGGGATGACCTTCTCGGTGACCGAGCCGCCGAGGATCAGCCCCGCCACCAGGACCACGACGGCCGCGACCGAGGCGGCGGCGGCGGTGCGGGCGACCGCGAGGACGCCGCTCCTGCCCACCGCGCCCGCGCCCCGGCCCGCCGCGTCCCTGCCCGCCGCGCCCTTACTCACCGCTGCCCCTACTCACCGCTGTCGGCCGCCGGGTGCTTGCGCCTGGCCCGGAGCACGATGACCACGCCGATCAGGATGCCGACGAGCACGCCGCCGCCGATCAGCACCCACATGACCGTGCCGGAGCCGCCGTCGTCCTTCTCGGCCTGCTCCTGGTCGATCTTGAGGGGCTGCTCGTTGGTCGTGGCGGCGGCGCCCGTCTGCTCCTGGGCGCCGACACCGCCGGCGCTCGGGGACGCCGCGGGCTTGTCGCCGGTCCCGCCGCCGCCCTCGGTGCCCGCGCCGGCGCCCGCGCCGTCGGCGGTCGCGGTGAACTTCAGGTCGTCGCCCTCGATCGGGTGGCCGTCCTCGCCGACCACCCGGTAGGCGACCGTGTAGGACCCGGCGGGCAGGGCGCCCGTCAGCTTCTGCGTGACGGTCGTCCCCGACCGCTCGGCCTCGCCCGCCTGGAACGTCTTGTTCGCCTTGTCCCGGACGATCACCTTGGCGACGCTGATCTTGTCGCTGAAGACGAGCTTGACCTCGGTCACCGGGCCCGCCGACGCGCCCTTGCCGGGCGTGCTGCTGACCAGCTTGGTGTGGGCGAGCGCCGGGGTCGCGGTGACGGTGCCGAGGGCGAGGGCGACGGCGGCGGCGAGGCCGAGCCGGCGCAGCGGCCGGCGGGGCGTGTGGATCTTCATGGGCGGCCGGGTTCTCCAGTGGTGGATGGGGTGGGCCCCCAGCCTACTGACGCCCCGGCGTTACCAGACCCTGGCCCGGCAGCACATATGGAGCAGCGAGACGGTCCAGATCGTCCGCGAATGCCGCGGGGAGAGGGATTCCCATGGTCAGGCCGGGGCCGGCCCAGGTCAGCAGTCGCATCCGCAGCAGTCGCAGTCCCCGCAGCAGTCGCAGCAGTCGCAGCACCCGTCGCAGTGCCGGGTGCACCAGCAGCGGTCGCCGCAGCTCTTCGCGTGGTACTCGCTCCACTCGGGCTGGAAGACGCCGCAGGTGAAGCAGACGGCCGCGCCGGTCAGGCACGGCACCGGCCAGCCGGGGCGCCGGTCCGGGGGCCGGTGGCCGTGCCCTCCGCCACCGCCCCAGCCGCCACCGCCGCCACCGCCGCCCCAGCCGTCCCCGCCGCCGTTGCCCCAGTCCTGCGGCTCGCCGGTGCGCCGGGGCGGCGGGTACTGGCCGGGCGAGTAGCCGGGAGGCGGCGGGTACTGACCGGGCGGGTACTGCCCGTGCGGCGGCTGCCCGGGGGCGGGCGGGTAGGCGGCGAACACCCGGTCGGCGGTGCGGCGCACCTCGCGGCCCAGCAGCGCCCGGACGAGGCGCGGGTTCTCCATCTCCACCTCCGCCAGCGCGAGCCGCAGCCCGTGCAGCGCGTCCTCGACGTGGCGGCGCGCCTGCCCGGGGGTGGTGCCGGTGGCCAGGAGCGGGTTGTAGGCGCCGGACGCCCGGTCGGCGGCGACGTCCTCGACGGCGTCGACCAGGTGCGCGACGCGGCCGAAGAACCGGCCCGCCTCGGCGAGCGGCTCGGCGTTGCCCTCCCGTCCCGCGAGGACGGCGGTGTGCGCGAACACGGCCGCGACGGCGGTCTCGGTCGGCTCGGTCAGCTCCAGCAGCCCGAGTCCGGGCGCCGCCTCCAGCAGCGGCTGCCGCGCCACCGCGTCCCGCAGGACGGAGGGGTCGAAGCCGACCGCCGCGCCGGTGCGGGCGCCCGCCGCGTCCCACCGTCCGGCCACCCGGCCCGCGGCGGCCGCGACGAGGCGGCGGGCGTAGGGGCCGTCGCCGTCGGCCACGTGGTCGCGGGTCTTGCCCGCCGCGAGCAGCAGGGAGGCGGCGGCGGCGAGCTGCGCGCCGCGCGCCTTCGCGGTCACGACCTCGGCGGTCTTCAGCCCGCGCAGCGCGCACGGCCCGGCCTTGCGGCGCGGCGACAGCTCCGGCGCCTGCGCCTCGGCGAGCACCGACACCAGCAGCCCGTCATAGTTGGTGACGAGCCGCGCGGCGTGGCCGTGCTCGGCCCGCAGCGTCAGGCACAGCCCGCACAGGTGGGCCATCCAGTCCTTGAAGAGCGACCCGCACAGGACATGCCTGCACGGGCGTACGACACCGAACATTCCCGAAGAACTCCCCACCTGAGGCGACTCGCTGCATTACCGCTTTCATGATCACGTAGATGATCATTTCCGGCGGACCGGCCCCCCGGTACGTCCCCGGGTCAGACGCCCACGCAGGTCAGCGCGCGGCGGTAGGCGGCCATCTGCGGCTCGTCGGCCGGGCCCGTCGCCGCCAGCACCTCGGCGAGGTCGAACCACGCCTGCGCGGCCTCGCGGGAGGACTCCATCTCCTCCAGGCAGGTCGCGGCGCGGGTGAGCACCTCGGCGGCGCGCTCGCGGCGGCCCAGCCGCACGCACGCCTCGCCGAGCACGGTCAGCGCCCCGGCGGTCGCCCGGCGCGGCGCGTCCCCGAGCAGGTCGATGGCCTCCTCGGCGAGCCGCACCGACTCGGCGGGGCGGCCGAGCACGGTCTCGGCGCGGGCCAGCTCGGTCAGGCACCAGGCGACGTCGATCTCCCCGGCGGAGCTGGCGGTGATCTCGCCGCGCACCCGGTTCAGCATCTCGCGGGCGCGGGCGGCCTGGTCGGGACGGGCGCGCAGCAGCAGCCCGGCGTGGATGACGCGGAGCCGGTTGAGGTTGCGCGGGTCCTCGCCGTCCCCGGCGAGCATCAGCGCCCGCTCGGCGAGGGCGACGCCCTCCTCGTACTCGCCGCGGATCTCGGCGACGTAGGCGGCCTCCCAGTAGGCGACCATGCGGGCGCGCGGCGTACCGATCCGCTCGGCGCGCTCGACGAGCTGGGCGGCCAGGTGCCGGGCCCGGACGAGGTCGCCGCGCTCGATGAACGCCGACAGCAGCGCGGCGCCGAGGTGGACGGCCGCGTCGGTGGAGTCGGCGCCGGTGGAGATCAGGTGCCGCAGCGCGCCCTCGGCGGCCTGCACGCCCGCGCTGATGTCGCCGCGCTCGCGCAGGCAGCGGCTGAGCGCGACATGGACCTTCGCCCAGTGGTCGAGGTCGGCCTCGGCGGAGGCCTCCTCGGTCAGCTCCAGCAGCCCGGTGATCGCCTCCTCCAGGTCGCCGGACGCCTCCAGCGCCAGCGCGTAGCCCCACCGCGCCTGGTGCAGCATCTCCGGCAGCGCGACCGCGTCGGAGTTGGCGAGCACCTCGGCGAACCGGGCCCGCGCCTCGGCGGCGGCGCCGTTCTGCAGCGCGATCTCGGCGTAGTCGAGCGTGACGCGCAGCTCGTCCACCACGTCCTCGCTGACGCCGCTGACCAGGTAGGTGGCCGAGCAGTTCAGCTTCGCGGCGAGCAGGTCGACCACGCTCGGGGCGGGCACCCGCTTGTCGCTCTCGATCAGCGAGATGTAGCTGTCGGACAGCTCGGGGAAGGCGAGCTGCGCCTGGCTCACGCCCTGCCGGATCCGCAGGGCGCGGATGCGCTGCCCCAGTGTCTCCCGGTCCATCGTTTGACCACCGCCTACAAGGTGCTCGCCCAGCGCGTGGCGCGCGGGGCGAGGAAGAAGTCGACTCGATCCTCTAGTGTGCCGAGGTCACGGCCCGTCAGGTCCGCTATTCGCCGGATACGGTACCGAAGCGTGTTCAGTTGGACGCGCAGCCGTGTCGCCGGGCACGCCGGGAGCGGCCCGCCCGCCCGCCGCGTTCGCCGATTCTGGCATTTCACACCTGGGCAGGCTATAGCGGACGCCGCTCGTCACGCAGCACGGGACCGAAATCACCGCCGCGCGCCACCTCGCTCCACGGTTCCGGGCGGCCTGCGGCTAACCTGACCTCGCCGTTTCCCGAGACCCCGCGCCGAACCGGAGCGTCCGCATGTCCCTGTCCAAGAACGCCCAGGCCGACCCGCCCCCGTCCGGGCCGCTGGACCGGTGGTTCGACCTGACCGGACGGGGGACGAGCGTCGCGCGGGAGCTGCGCGGCGGGGTCACGACGTTCTTCGCGATGGCCTACATCATCCTGCTGAACCCGATCATCCTCGGCAAGGCGCGCGACGTCACCGGCGCGGCGCTGTCGGTCCCGCAGCTCACCACCATGACCGCGCTGTCGGCGGCGGTCACCACGGTGATCATGGGGCTGGTCGGCAACGCGCCGCTCGCGCTGGCCGCCGGGCTCGGCATCAACGCGGTCGTGGCGTTCCAGGCGGCGCCCGTGATGACCTGGCCGCAGGCGATGGGCCTGGTGGTGATCGAGGGCGTGATCATCGTCGTGCTGGCGCTGACCGGCATCCGCGAGCGGATCATGAACTCGATCCCGCTGGCGCTCAAGCACGCGATCGCGGTCGGCATCGGCGCGTTCCTCGCGCTGGTCGGCCTGGTCGACGCCGGGTTCGTCACCTCCAGCGCCACGAGCCCGCCGCTGGCGCTCGGCACCGGCGGCCACCTGGAGACCTGGCCGACGCTGGTGTTCGCGGGCACGCTGCTGCTGATGATCGCCCTGTACGCGCGGCGGATGCCGGGCGCGATCCTGCTCAGCATCATCGTCGGGACGGTCGCGGCCGTGGTCATCGAGGCGAACGCCTCGATCCCCAAGGGCGGCTGGGGCGTGGTCACCCCCGACATGCCCGACAAGCTGTTCGCCGCGCCCGACTTCGGGCTGTTCGGCGAGGTCGACCTGTTCGGCGGGTTCGGCCGCGCCGGGGTCATCACCGCGCTGGTCGTGCTGTTCACCCTCGTCCTGTCCGGGTTCTTCGACGCGATGGGCACGATCCTCGGGATCAGCGACGAGGCGGGGCTCGTCGGCGAGCGCGGCGAGGTGCCGAGGCTCGGCCGCATCCTGTCGGTGGACGGGCTGTCGGCCGCGTTCGGCGGCCTCACCAGCTCCTCGGCGAACACGGTGTTCGTCGAGTCGGCCGCCGGCGTCGGCGAGGGCGCCCGCACCGGCCTGGCCAACCTCGCCACCGGCGCGCTGTTCGCGGCGACGCTGCTGCTCACCCCGCTGGCCGCGGTCGTCCCCGCGCAGGCCGCCGCGCCCGCGCTGGTCGTGGTCGGCGCGCTGATGATGACCCAGGTCGCCAAGGTCGACTGGAGCGACCTGGAGATCACGATCCCGGCCTTCCTGACCATCGTGCTGATGCCGTTCACCTACTCGATCACGATCGGGATCGGCGGCGGGATGGTCGGCTACGCGGCCATCAAGATCGCGGTCGGCAGGTGGCGCGAGGTGTCGGTGTGGCTGTGGCCGGTGGTGGCCTTGTTCCTCGTCTTCTTCGCGATTCACCCCATTGAGGAGTGGCTGAACGTCAAGTAATCGCCTCCAGCGCCGTCCTCTCCGCCGGTTTCGATGTCCCGGACCCCGTTCCGGGTGTCAAATAGTGCCGTCATGGCGTAAGCAGAAGGTAGAGGCTTACCTCCCGGCGTGAAAGGCATGGCTGTGGCGTCCGCGGACTCTCCCCCCCACCCGTCCCCGCGCGGCCACGTCCTGCTGGCCCCGGGCCGGTTCCGCGGGGCGCTGAGCGCCGCCGAGGTCGCCGCGCACCTGGCGGCCGGGCTGCGCCGCGTCCGGCCGGACGTCCCGCTGGTCGAGCTGCCCGTCGCCGACGGCGGCGACGGCACCGTCGACGCGGCGGTCGCGGCCGGGTGGCGGCGGGTCGAGGTCGAGGTGTGCGGGCCCACCGGGCGCCCCGTCACCGCGCGGCTGGCGCTGCGCGGGCAGAGCGCGGTGGTGGAGCTGGCCGAGGCGTCCGGGCTGCGGCGGCTCCCGGGCGGGCGGCCCCGCCCGCTCGTCGCCTCCAGCGTCGGAACGGGCCAGCTCCTCGGCCACGCGGTGCGGCTCGGCGCCCGCCGCATCGTGCTCGGGCTCGGCGGCGGCGCCTGCACCGACGGCGGCGCGGGCCTCGTCCAGGGGCTCGGCGGGCGGCTGCTGGACGCGCTCGGCAAGGACCTGCCGCCCGGCGGCGCCGCGCTGCGCTCGCTGCACGCGCTCGACCTGCGCGGCCTGCCCGACCTGTCCTCCGTCGAGGTGGTCGTCGCGGGCGAGGCCGCCGGGCCGCTGCTCGGCCGCGGCGGCGCGGCGGCGGTGGGCGGGCCGCGCCGGGGCGCGAGCCGCGACGAGGTCGCGCTGCTGGACGCGGGGCTGCGCCGCTGGGCCGACCTCGCGGAGGCGGCGTCCCGGCGCGCCTCCCGCGACCTGCCGGGCGCGGGAGCCAGCGGCGGCGTCGGGTTCGCGGCGCTCGCCTTCCTCGGCGCGCGGATCGAGCCCGGCGCCTCCCTGATGCTCGACCTGCTCGGCTTCGCCGAGAAGGCCCGCGGCGCGCACCTGGTCGTCACCGGCGAGGGCTCGCTCGACAGCCGCTCCCTGCGCGGCGCCGCGCCGATGGGCGTCGCGCGGGCGGCGGCGCGGGCGGGCGCCCCGGTCGTCGCGGTCGCCGGGCAGCGCGCCCTCACCGGCGAGCGGCTCCGCCGGGCCCGGATCCAGGCGGTGTACGCGCTCGCCGACATCGAGCCCGACGAGGAGCGCCGCGTCCGGCGGTCGGGGGCGCTGCTGGAGCAGCTCACGGTCGCGATCGCCGACGAGTGGCTGCCCCCCTCGGGGCTGCCGCCGGTGCGGCCGTCCGTGCCGCCGCCCGCGCCGCCGTCCGAGCCGTGAGCGGATCGCTCCATTCCGGGCCCGGCGCGGGTCGCCGGCGGCGGGTTCTGGGCCCCTGTATTGCTTTACACAGTGTTATCGAAATCGCCGATGCGTTTGCATCCTGCTCATGGCGGGGTGCGCGCGCGGGCCCCCACGCTGGAGGCGTAGCCCCTGCCAGCAGGTCCTGGTCAGCGTTGACGGAGGAGCGGCCGTGAAGATCGGCGTCCCGCAAGAGATAAAGAACCACGAGTACCGGGTGGCCATCACCCCGGCGGGCGTGCACGAGCTCAGCCGGCACGGCCACGAGGTGTTCGTCGAGCGCGGCGCCGGGCTCGGCTCGGCGATCCCCGACGAGGACTTCACCGCCGCCGGCGCCAAGATCCTGGACGGCCCCGACGAGGTGTGGGCCGAGGGCGACCTGATCCTCAAGGTCAAGGAGCCGATCGCGGCGGAGTACCACCGGATGCGCTCGGGCCAGACGCTGTTCACCTACCTGCACCTCGCCGCGTCCCGCGAGTGCACCGACGCCCTGCTGGCGTCCGGGGTGACGGCGGTCGCCTACGAGACCGTCCAGCTGCCCGACCGCTCGCTGCCGCTGCTGGCGCCGATGTCGGAGGTCGCCGGACGGCTCGCCCCGCAGGTCGGCGCCTACAACCTGATGGCCTTCAACGGCGGGCGCGGCGTGCTGCCCGGCGGGGTGCCCGGGGTGGCGCCCGCGAAGGTCGTGGTGATCGGCGGCGGCGTGTCCGGGCTGAACGCGGCGCAGATCGCGGTCGGCATGGGCGCCGACGTGACGATCCTCGACGTCAACGTCGACCGGCTCCGCCACATCGACGCGATCTACCAGGGCCGGCTGCGGACGCTGGTGTCCAACTCGCTGACGATCGAGCAGCAGGTGCGCGCCGCCGACCTCGTCATCGGCGCCGTGCTGATCCCCGGCGCCAAGGCACCGACGCTGGTGTCCAACGACCTCGTCGCCGGGATGAAGTCGGGCTCGGTGCTCGTCGACATCGCGATCGACCAGGGCGGCTGCTTCGAGGACTCCCGTCCCACCACGCACGCCGACCCCACCTACCGCGTGCACGACTCGATCTTCTACTGCGTCGCGAACATGCCCGGCTCGGTGCCGAACACCTCCACCTACGCCCTCACGAACGTGACGCTGCCCTACGCGGTCGCGATCGCCGACAAGGGCTGGCGGCAGGCCCTGCGCGACAACACCGCGCTCGCCCTCGGCCTCAACACCCACGCGGGCGAACTCGTCTACGACCACGTCGCCGAGGCCCACGGGCTCCCCCACACCACCCTGGCCTCCGTCCTCGCCTGATCGAACCCGCCCCCGTGGGCCCTACAGTGGGGCCCATGGGGGAACTGATCGTCCTGCGGCACGGCGAGACCGAGTGGAGCCGCGCCGGACGCCACACCGGCCGCACCGACCTTCCGCTGACCGAGCACGGCGAGCGGCAGGCGCGGGCGCTCGCCGCGCCGCTGGAGGCGCGCCGGATCGTCCGCACCGTGTGCAGCCCGGCCGAGCGCGCCCGCCGCACCGCCGAGCTGGCCGGGCTCGCGGTGGACGACGTGGACCCCGACCTGTGGGAGTGGGACTACGGCGGCTACGAGGGCATCACGTCGGCGGAGATCCGCGAGCACCGCCCCGACTGGTACCTGTGGGACGACGGGGTGGTCCCGGGCGACGCCGAGCACCCCGGGGAGAGCGTCGAGAGCGTCGGCGCCCGCGTGGACGCGGTGCTGGCGCGCGTGCGGCCGCTTCTGGACGACGGCGACGTCGCGCTGGTCGCGCACGGGCATGTGCTGCGCGTCCTCACCGCCCGCCACCTCGGCCTGGAACCCGCGCTCGGACGCCTGTTCGCGCTGGGCAACGGCACCGTCTCGACGCTCGGCGCCGAGCACGGGCGGCCGGTGGTCACGTCCTGGAACACCCCGGCGGGCTGACCGCGCGGTGCCCGCCGCCACGAGCGCGGGCGCGGAGCACACGTCACCTAGCGCATAGGATACCCCTAGGGGGATCATCCCCGAGGGGTACCCCCGGAGCCGCCCCGAGATCGATTGCGAGGACGGACATGGCGACCAGCGAGACCCCCACCCGCGGGTACACCGCGACCAAGGACCAGTTGCAGACCCGGCTCCGCCGGATCGAGGGCCAGGTGCGCGGCATCGACCGCATGGTCGAGGACGACCGCTACTGCATCGACGTGCTCACCCAGATCAGCGCCGTCCAGGCCGCGCTGGACAAGGTGGCCCTCGGCCTGCTGGACGGGCACGTGCGGCACTGCGTCGCCGAAGGCGCCGAGGAGGGCAAGGGCGAGGCGATGTCGACCGAGCTGATGGCCGCCGTCGGCCGCCTCATGCGCCGAGGGTGAATTCATCGAAGCCCCGGCCCAGGGCACTCGCCTGGCGCCTCGGGGCGTGACCGCGCCTTGGGCGGGCGCGGCATCGCTTCGCGATCTTCCCAATGGGGGCTCGCCGCCGGCGTCGCCCCCATCGCTCAGCCGCGCGCCCGCGTGACGGCCGAGGTCTCTCTGGGGCTTCGCTAGTCCTCGCGGTCCTGGGACGACGGCGCGATCGGGCAGACCACCTGGAAGCCCGGGGCCCCGGCGACGTCCTCGGGGGCGGGGGACTTGGTCTCGGGGTCCGGGTCGTCCAGGGCGGCGACCTCCATCATGTGGATCATCGTGCGCCAGCCCTCCAGGAAGTGGCGGCGTTCGACCGGGCCGAGCGCCTCCAGCGTCATCCGGAGCGGGCGCAGGCGCCGCCAGGCGAAGCGCTCGACGCGCTCGCGGTGGTTCTCGTGCAGGGTGACGATCATGCGGCGGCGGTCGCGGGGGTCCGGGCTGCGCTCGACGAAGCCGCCGCGCTGGAGTTCGCCGACGAGCTGGCTGACGGTGGCGGGGCTGAGCGCCATGTGCCGGGCGAGCACGCCGACGGACACCGGGCCGTTCAGCACGAGCGCGAACAGCACGGGCACGTGCCGGGGCCCGAGACCGGCCTCCTCGCAGAGCTTGAGCAGTTCCCGGGCCTCGGCGTGGCGGCCCGAGGACTTCATCGTCCGCACCATCCGGCCCATGAGCTGGATCACCGTCTCCAGGTCGGCGTCGACCGAATTTTCGGCGCTACCTGAATCGTCGGTCATGTCTTGAAGTTCAACATATTTCGTGGTGCACTGCCAACACGTTGAAGTTCAAGACGTTTACCTAGTCACGCGAACGACCAAGGGGACCCGACCATGACCGAGAGCCCTCCCGCCAAGCTCGCGCCGCCCGGCACGGGCGCGGCCGACCCCCCGTCGGACAGGCTGGACCGGCAGGTGATCGTGCTCGGCCTCGTCATCGTGGCGGGCACGATTATGGCGATCCTGGACACCACGATCGTCAACGTGGCGCTCCAGACGCTGGGCCACGACTTCGACGCGGGCCTGTCCACCATCCAGTGGGTGATCACCGGCTACATGCTCGCGCTCGGCACCGTCATCCCGCTCACCGGCTGGGCCATCGACCGCTTCGGCGGGCGGCGCGTGTGGATGTCCTCGATCGTGTTGTTCGTCCTCGGGTCGGCCCTGTCGGGCGCGGCCTGGAACATCGAGTCGCTCATCGCCTTCCGGGTGGTGCAGGGGCTCGGCGGCGGCATGCTGATGCCGACCGGCATGGCGATCTTGACGATGGCCGCCGGGCCGCGCCGGATCGGCCGGATCATGAGCATCGTCGGCGTGCCGATGCTGCTCGGGCCGGTACTCGGGCCGGTGCTCGGCGGCTGGCTCGTCCAGGACGTCGACTGGCGCTGGATCTTCTTCGTGAACCTTCCGGTCGGCGCGGCCGCGCTGGCGCTGGCGTGGTGGAAGGTGCCGCACGAGCACGGTGAGCGGGAAGGCCGCGCCTCCACGGCGCTCGACCTGCGCGGGCTGTTCCTGCTGCCGCCCGGTTTCGTCCTGCTGATCTACGGGCTGTCGACCGCGAGCAGCAACGGGGGCTTCGGCGACGCGGCCACGATCGGCTGGCTGGTCGCCGGGTTGGTGCTGCTGGCGCTGTTCGTGCCGCACAGCCTGCAACGCAAGGAGAAGTCCCTGATCGACGTCCGGCTCTTCGCCGACCGGACGTTCGCGACCGCCTCGCTCGCGATCTTCCTCGTCGGCATCGCGCTGCTCGGGTCGATGCTGCTGATCCCGCTCTACTACCAGAGCGCGCGCGGCGAGGGCGCGCTCGCCGCCGGGCTGCTGCTCGTCCCGCAGGGCCTCGGCGCCGCGACCGCGATGCCGCTCGCGGGCGTGATCACCGACAAGTTCGGCGCCGGACGGATCGTCCCGGTCGGCATCGTGCTGCTGTGCGTCGGGACCGTCCCGTTCGCGCTGGTGGACGCGGACACCTCCTACTGGCTGCTCGGCTCCGCGCTGTTCGTGCGCGGCCTCGGGCTCGGCTCCACGATGATGCCGACGATGTCGGCCGCGCTGGTCACGCTGAACCGGGCGGCGATGTCGCGCGCGTCCAGCTCGCTCCAGATCCTCGTCCAGCTCGGCGGCTCGGTCGGGACGGCGCTGCTGGCGGTCATCCTGTCCCGCCAGATCAACGACCGGATCCCGCGGTCGGGCGGCGGCGGTGGCGCGGGCGGCATGGGCGAGATCCCCGACCGCGTGCGCGAGCAGATCGCGCCGAAGCTGGCGGACGCGTTCGGCAGCACGTTCTGGATCTCGCTCGCGCTGACGGCCGTGATGATCGTCCCGGCGCTGCTCCTCCCCCGCCAGGGCGTCCGCGCCAAAAACGCACCGCCGCCGGTGGGCTGAGGCCGCCCCCGGCGACCTCAGCCGTCGCGCGGGCGCGTGGCCGAGCGGTGGGGCCGACGCCGCGGGCGCGGCCCCACCGCGAAGATCGCGAAGCGAGGGCCGCGCCCGCCGAGGCACGGTCAGGGCACGGGCCGCCAGGCGAGTGGCGTGGGCCGGACTCAGGTGGACACGGCGTCCTCGTCGGCGTCGGCCTCCTCGTCGGCCTCCTCGTCGGCGTCCGGCTCGGTCTGCTCGGCGACCCAGGCGAGGTAGTCCATGCTGCCCGCGACGACGGGCGTCGCGATGATCTCCGGGGTGTCGTAGGAGTGCCCGTCGGTGATCAGCGAGGCCAGCTCGTCGAAGCGGTCGGCGGTGGTCTTGAAGACCACCATCCACTCCTCGGCCGACTCGATCTCGCCCTCCCACCAGTAGGTGCTGGCGACCGGGCCGACGAGCTGGGCGCACGCCGCGAGCCGCTCGGCGACGGCGGACTTGGCCAGCTCGGCCGCCTCGGGACGGGAGTCGGTCGTGGTCGTCACCTGGACGTAAGACTGCGCCATGGCCCCACTCCTTCCCGTTCGCCGCCCGGACACGCCTTGACCGGCCACGACCTAGCGCGCCGGGGTGAGGACCATCGCGCTGCCGCCACCGCGCCTGACCGGCTCGGCGACCGCCTGGACCAGGCCCGGCCGCAGGAACTCCAGCGCGGTCGCGGCGCCGATCACCTCGCGCGGCGGGCCGGGGAAGGGCTCGATCCGGTGCCCCCGCGCGGCGAGCGCCCGGCCGTAGGCGGAGATGAACGCCGGCTCGGCGAACACCTGCGGGGTGTTGCGCTGCGTCGCGCGCGGCGCGGCGAGGGCCTGCGGCAGGTCCATGCCGAGGTCGATCCGGTTGACCAGGATCTGCAGGACGGTCGTGATGATCGTCGATCCGCCGGGGGTGCCGACCGCGAGTTTCGGCCGCCCGTCCTTCAGGACGATCGTCGGGGCCATGCTGCTGCGCGGGCGCTTGTGCGGGCCGGGCAGGTTCGGGTCGGGCGGGGAGCCGGGCGCGGGCGGCTGCATGCTGAAGTCGGTCAGCTCGTTGTTGAGCAGGAACCCGCGGCCGGGGACGGTGATGCCGCTGCCGCCGAACTGTTCGAGGGTGACGTTGTAGGCGACGACGTTCCCCCACTTGTCGGCGACGACCAGGTGGGTGGTCTGCGGGCCCTCGTAGGCGAGCGCGCGGGTCTGGGTGCCGGGCGGGACGCACGGGTCGTAGCGCCCGTCGGGACTGCCGGGCGCGACGGGCGCGACCGCGGCCCGGTCGGGCCGGATGAGGCACGCGCGCTCGCGGGCGAACCCGGAGGAGAGCAGTTCGTCGAGCGGCACGTCCACCTGGGAGGGGTCGCCGACGTAGCGGCCCCGGTCGGCGTAGGCGAGCTTGGACGCCTCCAGGTAGTAGTGCAGCGCGGTGGCGGGGTCCTTGGCGTCCAGCCGGAAGTTGCCGAGGATGTTGAGCGCCTCGCCCACGGTGGACCCGCCGGACGAGGAGGGCGGCTCCCCGTAGACGTCCAGCCCCCGGTAGGCGACGTGGGTGGGCTCCCGGCGCTGCGCGCGGTAGGCCCGCAGGTCGCCCCGCCTCATCAGGCCGGGACGCACCTTGCGCCCGGCGGCGGGATCGACCGGCGGCCTGGCGGCCGTCCGCGCGACCTCGTCGCCGAGCCCGCCCCCGTACATCCAGCGCGGGCCACGCCTGCCCAGCTCGCGGTAGGTGCGCGCGAGGTCGGGGTTGCGGAACACCGAGCCGACCTCGGGGAGCCTCCCGCCGGGCAGGAACAGCTCGCGGGTCGGGACGATGTCGCGGAACCGCGCCTCGTTGGCGGCGGTCTGGTCGCGGAACTCCTGGTCGACGACGAAGCCGTGCTCGGCCGTGCGGATCGCGGGCTTGAGGAGCGTGCGCAGGTCGCGGGTGCCGAAGCGGCGGAGCGCGAGGTCCCACTGGGCGAGGGTGCCGGGGACGCCGACGCTGAGCCCGCTGGTCACGGCCTCGTCGAACGGGATCGCCTTGCCGGTGGCGGGGTCGAGGAAGGAGTCGGCCCGCATCGTCCTCGGCGCGGTCTCGCGGCCGTCGAAGGCGTGGACGCGGCGGGTCCTCGCGTCGTAGTAGGTGAGGTATCCGCCGCCGCCGATCGCGGCGACGTACGGCTCGGTGACGCCGAGGGTCGCGGACGCGGCGACCGCGGCGTCCATCGCGTTGCCGCCGCGGCGGAGCACCTCCAGGGCGGCGGCGCTGGCGTCCGGGTCGACGGTGGAGACGGCGCCGCCGTAGCCGGTGGCGACGGGCTGCTTGGCGGGCTGCTCGGCGGGCGGGGTGTGCGGGGCCGGGGACGAGGCGGGCGCCGCGCCGGCGGTGGCGGGGACCACCAGGGACGCGGCCACGGCGAGCGCCGCCACGGCGGCCGAGCGGCGGAGGGCATTCGAGGACGACGGGCTGCGGGACACCGAACCTCCTGGGGAACGCGGCGCCCCTACCGTGCCACCGATCCCGGTGGCGCGCCAGCGCCCGCACCGTCCGGCCCCGGACGCGCTTCCCCCGCTCTCCAGGACCCGCCGATGCGGCCTTGGAGAGCCGGCGAGTGGGGACGCGCAGGCGACACCCGCATTCGCGAAAGGGCGGTGAAAAGATCGACTACTCGCGACGAATCCGATTCGGTCTTCGCCCAGCGTGAGCGGCCGATTCCCCTTCGACACCGCACCCCGCCCGACCGGCGCCGGACGACATCAAGACGACATCAATCCGCCAGAAATCATTGCGATTATGCTCATACCTGGTGAATTCTTAGGGACCTTCGACCTGCCGACTTCTCGCGAACAGCGGCGCGGGTTCAGGCCAGGGGGGACACCTATGACCTGGGACATCCGCATGCGCAACAACATGTTCCGGCGCCTGCCGGTCGAGCAGGCCACCGGCCGGCTCTATGGCGGCCGGCACCGCCTCCGCGTGGTCTACCGGACGCGCGACCTCATCGTGCTCGGCCTCGGGGTAATGATCGGTTCCGGCATATTCAAGATCGCCGGAGAGCAGGCCACCGCGACCGCGGGGCCCGGGGTGCTCATCTCCTTCCTGATCGCCGGCGGCGTGTGCCTGCTGACCGCGCTCGCCTACGCCGAACTGTCGTCGATCATCCCGGTCGCGGGGAGCGCCTACTCCTTCAGCTACGTCGCGTTCGGGGAGGTGTGGGCCTGGGTCGTCGGCTGGTCGCTGGTGATGGAGCTGCTGCTGGCCTCCTCGGTGCTCGCGCGGGTCTGGTCGCTGTACGCGACGCAGGCGCTGCACGACTTCGGGGTGTCGGTCCCCTCGTGGCTCGGCGACCTGATCGGGCAGCAGAAGGGGCCCGACCTGTTCGCGTTCGGCATCCTGCTCCTGCTCATCATCATGCTCGCGACCGGCAGCCGGATGAGCCTGCGGACGCTCTGGTTCATGGTCATGGCGAAGGTCATCGTCATCGGGCTGGTCATCGCGACCGGGCTGAAGTTCTTCCACCCGGGCAACCTCACCCCGCTCACCCCGCCCTCCAAGCCCGCCCCGAACGGCGACCAGACGGTGCTGGACGCGGTGCTCGGCGCGTTCGGCAGCGGCACGCCGCACGTGTTCGGCGTCTGGGGCGTGTTCGCCGCCGCGCCCGCCATCGCCTTCGCCTACATCGGCTTCGACCTGATCGCGACCGCCTCGGAGGAGACCGACGACGCGCCCCGCAAGGTGCCGCGCGGCATCCTCATCACGCTGGTCACCGCCGTCGTGCTGTACGTGGCGGTCGCGCTCGCGCTCGTCGGCATGGTCGGCATGGACGGGTTCGCGAAGCTGAACTCCGACAAGCTGCTGCTCGCCGCCGCGTTCGACTCGGTCGGCGCGGGCGCGATGGGCAAGATCGTCGATGTCGGCGCGATGCTCGGGCTGACCACCGTGATGCTGGTGCTGCTGATCAGCCTGACGCGGGTGGTGTTCTCGATGTCGCGGGACGGGCTGCTGCCGCGCCCGCTCGCCGGGATGAGCCGCTACAAGGTGCCCTCCCGCGCGACGCTGCTGTCGGGCGGCGCCGCGCTGGTGACCTCGCAGACCATCGACGTGCTCACGCTGGAGCAGCTCGTCGTGCTCGGGACGCTGTTCGCGTTCCTGTTCGTCGCCGCCGCCGTGCTGGCGCTGCGCCGCGACCGGCCCGACCTGCACCGCCCGTTCAGGGTCCCGGCGGCGCCGGTCACCGCCGTGGTGACGATCGTCGCGGTCGGCTGGCTGATGCTGAACATCAAGGTCCAGACGTGGGGTTACTTCACGATCTGGATGGTCGCGGGCCTGCTGCTGTACCTCGCCTACGGGCGCCGCAAGAGCCAGATGAAGCTGCTGCTGGAGGAGCCGGCGCCCGAGCGCCCGGTCGCCGCGCCGATGGCCGCCGCCCCGCCGCCCGGCGCCGCCGTCTTCCCCGGCACGCGCGCCTCCGCGCCGCACGCCGCGCCCACCCCGCAGGGGACGGCCCCGCAGGGCGTCCAGCGGACCGGCGGGTACCTCAACCTCGGCCAGTCCACCGGGCAGCACCCGACGGGCGTGTACTCCTCCGGCGAGCACGGCCCGGGGCAGTACGGGTCCGGGACGTTCGGCTCGGGGGAGTACGGCTCGGGAGACTACGGCTCGGGCGGGTACGGCTCGGGCGAGTTCGGGTCCGGCGAGTTCGGGTCGGGCGAGTTCGGGTCGGGCGGGCACGCGTCCGGACGGCAGGGCTCGGGCGCCTACGGGCAGGGCCGGCGCGGGCCGGGGCCGTCCGCGTCCAGCCCGTCCGACTCCTACGGAGCCATCCCGTACGGGTCCAGCGGGTACGAGTCGGTGCCGCGTCCGACCGACCCGGGGCAGAGCCGGCCGGAGACGCCCTACTCCTCGGGGAACTTCCCGACCGGCCAGTATCCGGCCGGGGGGCAGCCGGGCGGCCGGCCCCCGAACGCCCCCTACACCTCCGACCGGCAGCGGCACGGCGGCTGGCACGACGACGAGCAGGAGGAACCGCCGAGCACCGGCGGACGCCACCGCCGCTGAGCGGATCCTCCCCCAGGCCATCGCACGACCCGAGAGCGCCGTCTCCCCTCCCCGGGAGGCGGCGCTCCCGCTTTGGGACTGGACACCCGGCCGTTCTGCGGGCTATGTTCTTCTCATAGCGAGATGAACTCAATATGAGACTTACTCAGAACGAGTCTGACAGCGGGGAGCGGGCGCATGACCTCGGATCCGGGACGCGACGAGAGCGAGTTCCTGGCGAACTACGATCCGCGCGACTACGACCCGGTCTCGGTGACCGTGGACGTGGTGGCCCTGACGATCCGCGACGGCGCCCTGCACGTGCTGCTGGTGCGGCGCGGCGCCGCGCCGTTCGCGGGGATGTGGGCGCTGCCCGGCGGGTTCGTCCAGGCGGGCGGTCCGCTCCAGGGCACCGAGGCGGAGGACCTGTCCGAGGCGGCGGTCCGCGAGCTGGCCGAGGAGACCGGGCTCAGCGCCAAGGGCGGGGAGCTCGGACGCGTCCACCTGGAGCAGCTCGGCACCTACGGCGCGCCGGGCCGCGACCCGCGCATGCGCGTCATCTCCGTCGCCTACCTGGCGTTCGCGCCGGAGCTGCCCGACCCCGAGGCGGGCGGCGACGCGGCCGACGCGGCCTGGGTCGCGGTCGGCGCGCTCGGCCTGACCGAGGCGGGCGACCAGCGTCCCGGCACCACCCGGCGGCTGGCGTTCGACCACGCGCGGATCCTGTCGGACGGGCTGGAGCGCGCCCGCGCCAAGCTGGAGTACGCGCCGCTCGCGACCGCCTTCTGCGCCCCCGAGTTCACGATCCCCGAGCTGCGCGCCGTGTACGAGGCGGTGTGGGGCGAGGAGCTGCACGCCGGCAACTTCCACCGGAAGGTCCTGTCGGTGCCCGGGTTCGTGGAGAGCACGGGGGCGACGTCCGACAAGGGCGGGCGGCGCGGCGGCCCCCGGCCCCGGCTGTACCGGGCGGGCGACGCGCGGCTGCTGCACCCGGCGCTGCTGCGCCCGAGCCGCGAGGAGGAGATCCGATGACACCGCGCGCCGGCGAGCTGGACGAGGCGCTCGCCCTGCTCGACCGGGCCCGCGTCCCGGCGGACCTGTTCGGCGACGACGCCGCCGAGGCCGCGCGCCGCTACCGGCGGCTGGCGCGGCTCCTCCACCCGGACGCGACGCGGGGGCGGACGCGCGCGGCCTTCATCCGGCTGACCGCGCTGTGGCGCGCCCACACCGGCGCCGACGCGTCCGTGATCACCACCCGGCGGCACTCCTACCGCGTCACCGGGGACCCGGTCCGCGGCGACCTCGCGCAGCTCTACGCGGCGGAGCCGGACGGCGCGCGGGTGCTGCTGAAGATGCCGCGCGACCCGCGCGACGGCGACCTCCTCGAACGCGAGGCGGTGGCGCTGCGGCAGCTCCCCAAGGACGGCGACGGGCGGTTCCTGCCGTACGTGCCGCGCCTGGTCGAGTCGTTCCGCCACCGGGACGAGGCGTCCGGCGCGCAGCGCCAGGTCAACGCGCTCGCCGCGCTGGAGGGCTTCCACACCCTGGCCGAGGTGCGGCGGGCGTTCCCCGGCGGCCTCGACCCGCGCGACGCGGCCTGGATGTGGCGGCGGCTGCTGGTCGGCCTCGGGTTCGCCCATCGCGCGGGCGTCCTGCACGGCGCGGTGCTGCCCGACCACGTCATGATCCACCCGGCGGAGCACGGGCTGGTGCTCGTCGACTGGTGCTACTCGGTGCCCGGCTGCTACGCGGGCACCGACCCCTCGGGGCGCGTCCCCGCGATGGTCGACCGGTACGCCGACTGGTATCCGCCGGAGGTCCCGGCACGCGGGACCGCGTCCCCGGCCACCGACATCTTCATGGCCACCCGCTGCGTGACCGAGCTGATGGGCGACCGCGCGCCGAAGGCCATGCGGGCGTTCGCGCGGGGCTGCCTGCTGCCCGCGCAGCGGCGCCGCCCGTCCGACGCCTGGCGGCTGCTGGAGGAGCTGGACGAGCTGCTCGAACGGCTCTACGGTCCCCGCCGCTTCCGCCCCTTCCACCTGCCCGAACAGAACTGAGGGAGACGACCATGGGAAGCGGTAACTGGTCCACCGACGTCTACGCCGCGCGCCGCAGCTACCGGGCGGCCACCGGCGCGAGCGCGTTCGCCTACAGCGACGGCGGCGCGACCACCGTCCACCCCGACCTCGACCCGCGCGGCGTGACCGTCCGGGAGAGCCGGGACTCCGAGGACCACCCCGAGTCGCTGGCGATCGCGGTGCTGTTCGATGTGACGGGCTCGATGGGCGGCGTGCCGCGCACGCTCCAGACCAAGCTGCCCGACCTGCTCGGGCTGCTGCTGCGCAAGGGGTACGTCGAGCACCCGCACATCCTGTTCGGCGCGGTCGGCGACGCGACCTGCGACCGGGCGCCGCTCCAGATCGGCCAGTTCGAGGCCGACAACCGCATGGACGACGACCTCGGCAAGATCCTGCTGGAGGGCGGGGGCGGCGGCCAGATGCGCGAGTCCTACGAGCTGGCGATGTACTTCATGGCCCGGCACACCGCGATCGACTGCTTCGAGAAGCGGGGCAGGCGCGGCTACCTCTTCATGATCGGCGACGAGCTGGGCTACCCGAAGGTGCGGCGGAGCGAGATCGCGAAGATCATCGGGGACGAGGCCCGGCAGGACGTCCCGATCGCCGACATGGTCCGCGAGCTCCAGCGCATGTACGAGGTGTACTTCATCATCCCCGAGGGCGGCTACCACTCCGGCAAGCGCGAGCTGAAGGACTTCTGGCAGGGGCTCCTCGGCCAGCACGTCCTGTACCTGGACGACCCGGGCGCGGTCTGCGAGACGATCGCGCTGACCATCGGGCTCGGCGAGGACGCGATCGACCTCGGCGAGGGCCTGGAGCACCTGGAGGAGGCGGGATCGGACGCGGGGGCGTCGGTCTCGCGCGCGCTGGCCCGGCTGGACGCCTCGCGCGCGCCGGTCGCGGTGTCGGCCACCCCGCCGGGGCTGGACGCGTCCGGCCCGGCCGCGACGACGCGGCTCTAGGGGCCCGGGGCATGGGCGGCGTCAGGGGGAACGTCATCGTCGTCGACCTCGGATTCGGGGACGCGGGCAAGGGCACGGTCGTCGACCACCTGTGCGCCGCGTCCCCGGCCCCGCCGACGGTCGTCAGGTTCAACGGGGGCGCGCAGGCGGCCCACAACGTCGTCGCGGCGGACGGGCGGCACCACACGTTCGCGCAGTTCGGGTCGGGCACGTTCACGCCGGGCGTGCGGACGCACCTGTCGCGGTTCATGCTCGTGGACCCGCTGGCGCTCGCCGCCGAGGCCGACCACCTGCGCTCCCTCGGCGTGGGCGACGCGCTCGCCCGGCTGACCGTCGACCGCGACGCGCTGCTGACGACGCCCTACCACCGCGCCGCGAACCGGGCGCGGGAGGCGGCGCGCGGCGCGGCCCGGCACGGGTCCTGCGGGATGGGCGTGGGCGAGACGGCGTCCTACGCGCTCGACCACGACGACGCGCCCCGCGCGGGCGACTGCCTGTCCCCGGCCCGGCTGCGGCGCCGCCTCGCCGCGCTCCGCGACCGGTACCGCGACGAGTTCCCGCCCGGATCGGGTGAGGACGTCCCGGACGTGGAGGCGTGCGCGGACGCGTTCGCCGCGTTCGCCGAGCGCGTCCGGATGGTCGGCGGCGGGCACCTGCGCCGCGTCCTGCGGGAGGGCGGCGCGGTGTTCGAGGGCGCGCAGGGCGTCCTGCTGGACGAGTGGCACGGCTTCCACCCGTACACGACGTGGTCGACGACGACGTTCGCGAACGCCGAGGCCCTGCTCGGCGAGGCGGAGGCGAGCGCGGCCCGGCTCGGCGTGCTGCGCGCGTACGCGACGCGCCACGGCCCCGGGCCCTTCGTCACCGAGGACGCGGCGCTCACCGGCGCGCTGCCCGACCCGCACAACGGGACGGGCCGCTGGCAGGGGGCGTTCCGCGTCGGCCACCTCGACGCCGTGGCGCTCCGGTACGCGCTGGAGGTGTGCGGCGGCGTCGACGGTCTGGCGGTCACGCATCTGGACGTCGCAGGGGCACGTCCCGACCTGCGTGTCTGCCGGGCCTACGCGATGGACGGCGAACAGGTCGCCCGGCTCCCGGCGGGCCCGGCCGACCTGGACCGCCAGGCGGCGCTGACCCGGCGCCTGTTCGCCGCCCGTCCCGTCTACGAGCCGCTCGGCCGCCCGGAGGAGACGATCGAGGACGCGCTGGGGGCGCCGATCGTCCTCCGCTCGTACGGGCCGGCGGCCGCCGACAAGCGCGCGGCGGCGCCGCTCGGGGCCGCCCATTGACCCGCCGCCGGGGAGCGTCCATGATCGCGCTGTACGCCGCGGACCCCCCGGAGGTGGACGTTGCTCCCCCGCTCCCTGACCGCCGTCCTGACCGCCGCCGTGACGCTCGCGGCGCTGACCGCGCCGCCCTCGTCGCGGGCCGCGGCCGCGCCCGACGGCGACGGCTGCGACCCGATCGACCCGGCCGCCTGCCTGCTGCCGTTCCCGAACGACTGGTACACGGACCCGGACCCGGACACGCCGACCGGCCGCCGCGTCCACATGCGGACGACGCTCCGCAACGCCTCCGGCGCGCCCGTCGCGCCCGGCGAGTGGAACCGCGCGGACGGGTTCTCGCCCGGGTCGATGCTGCTCAGCCGCGTCCCGGGCGTCGACCTGGAGCGCAGCGGCGCGGCGCCGGTCACCGACATCGGCGCGTCGCTGCGCCCGGACGCGCCGATCGTGGTCCTGGACACCGCGACCGGGGAGCGCTGGCCGTACTGGGCGGAGCTGGACGCGAACGCGCCGGACGCGCGCAAGGCGCTGATCGTCCGTCCGGCGCGCAACTTCCGGGAGGGGCACCGCTACGTCGTCGCCCTGCGGAACCTGCGCGACGCCTCTGGTGACCGGATCCGGCCGGGCGCGGCGTTCGCGCGGATCCTCGGCCCGACGCTGCCCGCCTCCGACCCGCTGAGCGCGCGGCAGCGGGACGAGCGGCGCGTCCTCGCCGACCTCGCCGCGCACGGCGTGCGCCGCGACGGCCTCTACCTGGCCTGGGACTTCACGGTCGCGAGCCGCGAGAGCCTGACCGGGCCGATGCTGCGCATCCGCGACGAGACCCTGCGCGACCTCGGCGGCCGGTCCCCGAGGTTCCAGGTCACGCGGGTGACCGACGACGTGGACGGGCTGATCGCCCGCGAGGTGAAGGGCGTCGTGTGGGCGCCGAGCTACCTCGACCGGCCGGGCGGGCCGCCCGGGTCGGCGTTCCACCGGGGCCCGGACGGGCTCCCGGCCCGGCTGCCGGGCAACGAGCAGGCCGTCCCGTTCCAGTGCGAGATCCCGAGGTCGGCGTTCTCGCGGCCCGCCCGTCCCGCCCTCTACGGGCACGGGCTGCTCGGCGCCGAGCGCGAGGTGGGCGCGGGGAGCGTCAAGGCGATGGCGGCCGAGCACGGCTTCGCGTTCTGCGGGACGAAGTGGATCGGCATGGCCGACGAGGACATCCCGAACGACCTCGCGGCGCTCGCCGACCTCACCCACTTCCGGACCGTCGCCGACCGCCTCCAGCAGGGCCTGCTCGGCTTCGTCGTCCTCGGCCGCGCCATGACCCGGGGCTTCGCCTCGGACCGGGCGTTCCAGGACGACTCCGGTGCCTCCCTCATCGACACGCGGGAGCCGCTGGCCTACGACGGCAACAGCCAGGGCGGGATCATGGGCGGGGCGCTGACCGCCGTGTCGCCCGACCTCCGGCGCGCCGTCCTCGGCGTCCCGGCGATGAACTACAGCACGCTGCTCAACCGCAGCGTCGACTTCGCCGCGTTCGGCAAGGCCCTCGACGCGTCCTACCCCGACAAGCTCGACCAGCAGATCGGGCTCGGGCTGCTCCAGATGCTGTGGGACCGGGGCGAGGCCGACGGCTACGCCTGGCACCTCACGCGGCGCCCGCTGCCGGGGACGCCGCGCCACCGGGTGCTCATGCACACCGCGTTCGGCGACCACCAGGTCGCGACCGTCGCCGCCGAGGTCGAGGCCCGGACGATCGGCGCCCGCGTGCACGCGCCGTTCCTCTCCCCCGGCCGCAGCCCGGACAAGGTCCCGTTCTGGGGCATCCCCAGGTTCGGCCCGTCCCATGACGGGTCCGCGATCGTCGTGTGGGACAGCGGCTCGCCCGCCCCGCCGACGACGAACACACCGCCGGCGCAGGGCCGCGACCCGCACAGCGACCCGCGCGACAGCGCGGACGCGCGCCGGCAGAAGGCGATCTTCCTCAAGACCGGCCGGGTCGTGGACGTGTGCGGAGGAGGCCCCTGCATGATCACACCGTGACCCGCCGGCTGAGATGATCGGTCCATGCTGCAGATCTGCCCGAACGGGACACGGAGCGGAAGCGACCACCCGGCCGTGCCGGTCACGCCCTCGGCGGTGGGCGCGGCGGTCCGCGCCGCCGCCGAGGTCGGCGCGCGGGACGCGCACGTCCACTGCAAGGACGGCGCGGGCGGCGACACCATCGAGCCCGCGCACGTCGCGGCCACCCTCACCGCCGTCCGCGAGGCCGCGCCCGGCGTCACCGTCGGCGTCACCACCGGCGCCTGGACGGCGCCCGACCCCGCCGAACGCGCCGCGCTCGTCCGCTCCTGGACGGTGCTGCCCGACCACGCCTCGGTGAACTTCCACGAGCCGGGCGCCGAACTCGTCGCCGGGACCCTGCTCGACCTGGGCGTCGGCGTCGAGGCGGGCATCTTCTCCGGCACCGACGCGGCCGAGCGGTTCCTCGCCTGGCCGCACGCGGGCCGCGTGCTGCGCGTCCTCGCCGAGGTCACCGACACCGACCCGGAGACCGCGAGGGACACCGCCAAGGACCTCCTGCACGCCCTGCGCGCGGGCCACGAGCGCCCGATCCTGCTGCACGGCGAGGACGGCGGCGCCTGGCCCGTGCTCCGCTTCGCCGCCCGCCGCGGCCTGGACACCCGCATCGGCCTGGAGGACACGCTCACGCTGCCGGACGGCTCGCCCGCCGCCGACAACACCGCCCTCGTCCAGACCGCCCGCGCCCTCATCACCACGGTCTGACTCCGAGCGGTTCCGGACGGCGCGGGCCGGGGCGGTCAGGAGTCGGCCAGGTACCGCTCCACCGAGGCGACCTTGCCGTCGAGCGCGCCCGCCACCCCCGGGCGCACGTCGGCCTTCACCACCAGGCTCACCCGGGGGGCCCGCGCGGCGACGGCGTCGGTGGCCGCCTTCACCACCGCCATCACCTCGTCCCACTCCCCCTCGACGGTGGTGAACATCGCGTCGGTCCGGTTGGGCAGGCCGCTGGCCCGCACCACCCGTACCGCCTCCGCGACGAGTTCACCGACGTCCTCGCCGGTGCCGAGCGGGGTCACCGAGAACGCGACGAGCACAGCGCACCTCCTGGCCTGCGACTACACGACCTGCCGTACCACGATCTCATTCAGCCGCCGCTCCACGATCACCCCCACCGGCCAGTCGCGGACCAGGCAGCGCAGCAGCGCCGCCTCGTGCTCGGCGAACGAGGGGTCGCACCCCTGCTGCTCCAGGCTCGACCGGATCGCCTCGACGTAGTCGTCGCCGGTGAACCCGGGGATCTCCCGGACCATCGCGGTCGTGGTGGCGCGGTGGGAGTTCAGCCCGGCGAACGAGCGGCCGCAGCCGCAGCCGCCGTCGGGGTCGTCCCGGTCGCGGGCGCAGACGACCCCGATGTGCACCAGTTCTCCCTCGACGCACCAGTCGAAGTCGTTGTCGCGGTATCCCTGGCCGGTGTCGGTGGCGGTGAGCAGTTTCATGGCCATGCCTCCTCGGCAACCCCGTCGGCGCGTCCGTGGACCCGGCCACGGTACGCCGGACCTCCGACATTCGGCCCGTCCCCTTCCCATCCCGGCCTGGGATCCGGCCCCCGTGCGCCCGTCCCCTCCGTGACGTAACGTCGCGAATATGAGCGAAGCCAGCAGCGGAACCAGCGAGGTCCTCGTCCGGCGCGACGGCGCGTTCACCACGATCACGATGAACCGCCCGCGCCGCCGCAACGCCCTCTCCCGCGCCTTCCTGCTCCAGCTCACCGCCGCGTTCGAGGAGGCGGCGGCCACCGACGCGCGCGGGATCGTGCTCGCCGCGAACGGGCCGGTGTTCTCCGCCGGGCACGACTTCGCGGACATGGCGGGCGCGTCCCACGCCGACGTCCGCGCCCTGCTGCGGACCTGCACCGAGCTGATGCTGACGATCCAGTCCGTCCCGCAGGTCGTGGTCGCCCGCGTGCACGGGCTGGCGACCGCCGCGGGCTGCCAGCTCGCCGCGAGCTGCGACCTCGCGGTCGCGGCGCGGAGCGCGGGGTTCGCCGCGCCCGGCGGCAAGGGCGGCTGGTTCTGCCACACGCCGCTCGTCGCGATCTCCCACAACGTCGGCCGCAAGCGCGCCGCCGAGATGGCGCTGACCGGCGAGGTCGTGGACGCCGCGACCGCCGCCGAGTGGGGCCTGGTCAACTACACGGTCCCCGACGACGAGCTCGACAAGGCCGTCCAAGACCTGCTCCAGCGCGCCACGCGGGGCAGCCCCCGCAGCAAGGCGCTCGGCAAGCAGGCCATGTACGCGCAGTTCGACCGTCCCGAGGACGACGCCTACGCCTACGCGATCGAGGTCATGGCCGCGTCGAGCCAGACGCCCGAGGCGCAGGAGGGCATGCGCGCGTTCCTGGACAAGCGCCACCCCGACTGGCCCGCATAGCGAAACGGCCCGCCGCCCCTGGGAGCGGGGCGGCGGGCCGGAGATCAGGCCGCCGGGGCTAGCTGGTCCGGCGCGGAACGGTGCAGCCGGCCCGGTTCAGGTCGAGGACGCTGCCGGGCGCGATGCAGGAGGCGAGGATGTAGGTCTGCTGCGCGTAGCCGATGTTGGCGCGCACCGTCACCCGGCCGCTCTCGTCGACCTCGCACGGGTTGTTGAGCGTGCAGCGGCCGCCGCTCTCGTTGATGGTGTTGTTGGCGCCGACGACCTTGCCGGTCGCGGCGTCGATGACCGGCGAGCCCGACGTCCCGCCGATGACGTTGCACTCGGAGGTGTAGCGGAGCGAGTCCTTCCAGGTCCACGCGGCCTCGCGGACCCGGTAGGCGAAGCCGTCCAGGCGGCACGAGTAGATCCGCTTCCAGTACCCGGACACGACCCGCAGGCTCGCGCCCGCGGTCGGGTGGTCGAGCGACAGCTGCAGCGCCGGGGTGTTGTTGTAGCGCTGCTTGATGTCGGCGTAGGTGCTGCTGAGCTTGTACAGCGCCACGTCGGTGTCGGTCATGGTCGCGTACAGCAGCGTCGTCGCGCGCAGGGTGCCGAGCGACCGGCTGCCGCTCGGGTCGAGCAGGCTGAACGTCCTGCTGGACGACCGGTTGGTGATGACCTGCCCGGCGCCGGGCTCGCCGCCCTCGTAGCAGTGGCCGTTGGTCAGCACCAGCGCCGGGTCGCTGTCGGCGGCGGTCGGCGTCCGCACCAGCGAGCCCGAGCAGTTGTTGAGCGCGACGATGCCGGTGAAGTCGATGGCCTTGACCGGCGCGGGAGCGGGCGCCGGGGCGGCGGAGGCGACGGATCCGGTCACGGACGCGGCGCCGAACACGGCGGCGGCGATCACGCCGAGGAGGCGTCTGGACATGGCGGGGGGTCCTCTCGATGGGATGGACGAGCGGGCAGACCGACGCGGGCGCGCACCGAAGCCGGATCGCGGCGCCGGCTTCGCCCACGTCGGCGCGATGGTAGCCGCGAACCCGCGGGCCGAGAAGCCTCCATTCCGCCGACCTGCGGCGACACCGCGGATCAGGCACGCATTGCCTAACCGTTCGGCCTGCCCTCCTTCACCACCACGGTCTCCAGGTAGGCGGCGTCGGCGACGAGCGTCCCGTCACCGGCGCGGTCGGCCGACCGCCACACCTCCGCCATGTCGTCCCGCAGGGCCGCCCGCCGCTCCTCGCCGAGCGCCGCGAGCGCGCCCCGCGCGGGCCCGTACCACTCGGCGAGGAACCCGACCGCGAACTCCACGCTCGGATAGCGGAACGGCTGCGTCCGCGTGGCCGTCCGGAGCGTCCCGTGCCCGCCGAACAGCTCCCGCACCCGCCGCGCGGTGCCCCACCCGAACGGCGACGGGACGCCCGGCGGCGGCGCGAGGTACCTCCCGATCGCCGCCGCGTACGCGCCGACCACCCCGTCGGGGCGCCACGCCAGCAGGCCGATGCGCCCGCCCGGCCGGACGACGCGCAGCAGCTCGGCCGCCACCCGCTCCTGGTCGGGCGCGAACATGGCGCCGAACGTGGACATCACCACGTCGAAGGACCCGTCCGCGAACGGCAGGTCCTGCGCGTCCGCGACGCGGACGTCGAGTTCGAGGCCCTCGACCCCCGCCAGCCGCCGCGCGGCCTCCAGCGACTCGGGGACGAAGTCGCTCGCCACGACCTCGCAGAAGCGGCGGGCCGCCGCGATCGACGCCGTGCCCGTCCCGGCCGCCACGTCCAGGACGCGCTCCCGGGCGCGCAGGTCCAGTTCCTCGCACAGCCGCTCGGCGTACAGCGGCGGGGTGCGCGCGGCCAGCATGCTCAGGTCGCCGAGGCCCCAGGCCCGGCGCTGGGCCTGGGTGACGGCGGAGAAGTCGCTCATGCCCCGACGCTAGGAGCGGCGCGCCTCCCGCGGCTTCGCCCGGACGGCCCATCCCTCCGCGCCGTATGGCCCGTCCGGGCCATACGGCCGCGCCGCGTACGCGGCCGCCGCCGCCCGCGACGGCAGGCCGAGGCGGGCGAGGATGTCGGCGACGTGCCGTTTCACCGTGTGCGGGCTGAGGACGAACCGCTCGGCGATCTGGGCGTTGGTCAGGCCGTCCGCGACCAGCGCCAGGACCTCGGCCTGCCGCGCGGTGAGCCCGGCGGGCGGGCCCGGCTCCCCGGCGAGGGTCCGCGCCCGTCCGGCGTCGGCGGCGGCGCCCAACCGGACGAAGGCCCCCAGCGCCGCGCGTGCCTCCCGGGCCGCCGCCGCGTCCCGCCCGGCGGCGCGCAGCACGGCCGCGAGGTCGAGGCGGGCGCGGGCCGCGTCGTAGGGGCCGCGCGTCCGCTCGAACAGCGCGACCGCCCGCGCGAGCGGCGGCGTCGCCCCGGCCGGGTCGCCGAGCGCGCCGCACGCGACACCCCGCGCCCACAGCGCGGACGCGGCGAGCGCCCCGCCCCCGATCCCGGCCAGCTCCTCGACGGGACCGGCCAGCGCGTCCACGAGCCCGGCCGCCGCCGACGCGCGCACGAGGACCTCCAAGACCGGGACGCGCTCCAGCCGGTCGTCCGGCGCCATCCCGTCCAGGACCATCCGGGCGGTCTCCACGGCGGCCAGCGGATCGCCCCGGTCGACGAGCAGCTCGGCCCGCCCGACCCGGGCCGCGGGCACGGCGGGCTCCCGGGCGAACAGCGCGTCCGCCTCGTCCCACCGGCCCTGGCGCCGCCGCAGCTCGCCGAGCCGCGCCCACACCTGCGCCGCGACGAGCGGACGGTCCCCGACCCGGCCCGCCGCGCGCAGGAGCTGGTCCTCCGCCTCCGCCCAGTCGCCCCGCCACAGCAGGACGGCGCTGTAGTGCGTCCGGCACTGAGAGAACGGCGACCCGAGATCCAGGCGCCGGCAGAAGTCCATCACGCGTCCGCACCACTGCTCGGCCCGCTCCCAGTCGCGGGTCCACTCGCACCCCTGGACGAGGTAGCAGCTCGGGATCCACACCGACGCGGCCTCGCTGACCTCCCCGGCGAGCGCGGCGGCGGCCGCCTCGTCCAGCAGCGCCATCCCCTCCCCGGTCAGCCCCTGGGACACGCGCACCACCCCCGCGAGCGCCATCCCCTGGATCTCCAGGTCCGCGGAGCCGAGCCGCCGCCCGATCGCCGCCGCCCGCTCCGCGAGGTCGAGCGCCGGCACGAGCTCGCCCCCCGCCCGCGCGGCCATCCCCTCGAACAGCGCGAGCAGCCCGTGCTCCTCCCCCTCGGGCACCCCCGCGAGCAGCCGCCCGGCCCGCCGGAACCACCCCTGCGCGACCGCCGTCTCCCCCCGGAACTGAACGGCCCCGTTCCCCAGCCACACCGCGGCCCGCGCGGCGGACCGGTCGTCTCCCGAAGCCCGGTGGCACCGGTAGGCCTGCTCGTACCGCGCCGTCATCTCGGCGTCGTCGTCGAGCCACCACGAGGCCGCCGCGATCCCCTCGGCCGCCGCCCCCTCGGCCGCCCCGTCCGCCAGCGCCCGCTCGAACACCTCCCGCGCGGCCCCCCACGCCCCGCGCCGAAGCAGCCCCCGCCCCTCCCCAAGCAGATCCCGCGTCCCCATCACCAGGCCATCATCGCCGAACACAACGAACACGGACACGCCCCCAGAGGTGCAACCAAAGCCCTACATCAAGAGCCCAGACGTCACGCGCTGCAAGAACAAGGAGACCCAAGCCCCGGGGGCGAAGCCCGGGGGGCAAGGGGCGAAGCCCCAAAAGCGCGCGCAGCGCGCGTCGGGGGCGTGGGGGCGAAGCCCCCACATCGGGGGTCTGGGGGTCGCCCCCCAGAGAGAAGCGAGGTGACGGCGAAGCCGCGCGAAGCGCGGCGAGCAACCACCATCCCGGGGGTCTGGGGGTCGCCCCCCAGAGGGCATTGCGGGTCCGGCGAAGCCGCACGCGGAGCGTGCGGCGAGCACGGCTCACCGACCTCGTAGGGCGGGCGGGACTCGAACCCGCGACCGGAAGATTATGAGTCTTCTGCTCTGACCAGCTGAGCTACCGCCCCTGGGGCGTGCCCGCGGGTGCCGTGGCGGGCCGGGGGCGTGCCGCGTGCCATCTTAGCGGCGGGGTCTTCGGCGGGGCCACCGGGAAAGTCCTTCTGACTTCCGGAGGGGGTCCGCATCACTCTGGAGGACGAGGCGAATCAGACCTCCTGCCGAGTGACGGGCGAGTGGGCGCGTCGATAGTGTCCGGCGTATGCCCAGACGCATCCTCGTCCTCGTCCATGCCCTGCTCGCGATGGTGGTGGTCACCGCCTGCGACGGCGGCGGGAAGGGCGGGTCGGAGAAGGCCGACTTCGACGCGGCGGGCACGCTGCGGCAGGCGTCCTCGACGATGGCGGGGACGCGGAGCGTCGCGCTGCGGATGGAGTCGGAGGGCAAGCCGCCGATCTCGGTGAAGGGCGGCGACATGAAGCTGCTGCGCAACGGGGACGGGCAGGGGACGCTGAAGGTGTCCCGGTCGGGGATGGACGTGGAGATGAAGGTCGTCGCGTCCGGGAACACGGTGTACATCGGCGGGGCGACGGGCGGCTGGCAGAAGGTCCCGAAGGTGCTGGCGGCGACGCAGTACGACACCTCGGCGGTGCTGGACCCGGAGCGGGGCATCGCGAAGCTGCTGGGCTCGTTGCAGGCGCCGAAGGCGGAGGCCGTCGAGAAGGTGGACGGCAAGGAGGCGTACCGGATCGCGGCGCGGCTGCCGAAGGACCGGGTGGCGGGGCTGCTGCCGGGGATCGACACCGACATCGACGGGAAGGTGTGGATCCGCGAGTCCGACCACCGGCTCGTGAAGGTGCGGGGGGTGTTCCCGGGCGGCAAGGACTCGGTGGAGATCACGTTCACCGAGTTCGACGCCGCCTACACGATCAGCCCGCCGAAGTGAGCGGGCGGTGACGGGGGCGCGGCGCCGGGTCGCGGCCGGGGCCGGGGGCGCGGTCGTCCTGCTGGCGGCGCTGGACGCCTATGTCGTCACGACGATCCTGGTCCCGGTGATCAAGGATCTGGGCATCCCGGTGAACCGGCTGGAGCGGCTGACGCCCGTCCTGACCGGGTTCCTGCTGGGGTACGTGGCGGCGATGCCGCTGCTCGGGCAGGTGTCGGACCGGTTCGGGCGGCGCGCGGTCCTCCAGGCGTGCCTGCTGTTCTTCGGTGCGGGCTCGGTCGTGACGGCGCTGGCGCAGGGGGTGCCGGTGCTGACGGCGGGGCGCGTCGTGCAGGGCGTGGCGGGCGGCGCGCTGCTGCCGGTGACGATGGCGCTGGCCGGCGACCTGTGGGACGGGCGGCAGCGTCCGGTGGTGCTGGGCGCGGTGGGCGCGGCGCAGGAGCTCGGCAGCGTGCTCGGCCCGCTGTACGGGGCGGGGGTCGCGGCGGCGCTGGACTGGCGGGCGATCTTCTGGATCAACGTGCCGCTGGTGGCGCTGGCGATGGCGGCGGTGCAGTACGCGGTGCCCGGCGGGAGGCCGCGCGGGCCGCGTCCCGGGGTGGACGTGGTGGGCGGGCTGCTGCTGGCGACGGGGCTGAGCCTGCTGGTCGCGGGGGTGTACAACCCCGAGCCCGAGGAGTCGGCGCTGCCGCCGTGGGGTCCGCCGCTGCTGGGCGGGGGCGTGCTGGCGCTGGTGGTGTTCGCGGTGTGGGAGGCGCGGTCCCGGACGCGGCTGCTGGATCTGAGCGGCGCGCGGCGCGGGCCGCTGCTGGCGACGCTCGGGGTGAGCCTGCTGTCGGGCGCGGCGCTGATGGTGACGCTGGTGGACGTGGTGCTGGTGGCCAAGACGCTGCTGGACAAGGACTCGGTCGACGGCGCGCTCGTGCTGACCCGGTTCCTGGTGGCGCTGCCGGTCGCGGCGGTCGCCGGGGGCGTGGCCGCGCGGCGGTTCGGGGAGCGGTGGCCGATGGCGGCGGGGATGGCGGTCGCGGCGGCCGGCTACCTGCTGGTCGCGGGCTGGCCCGCCGACCCGGCGGGCGCCTCCTACGGGCCGCTGCCCCGCATGGACGTCGATCTCGTCGTGACGGGGCTCGGGCTCGGGCTGGTGATCGCGCCGGTGTCGTCGGCGGTGCTCGGGTTCGTCCCGGCGGCGCGGCACGGCGTCGCGTCGGCGGCGGTGGTCGTCGCGCGGATGATGGGGATGCTGCTCGGGGTGGCGGCGCTGTCGGCGTGGGGCTTCTACCGCTTCCGCACGCTGACGGCGGACCTGCGGACGCCGCTGCCGTTCGGGATTTCGGACGCGGAGTTCGAGCGCCGCCTGAAGATCTACGATGCGGCGCTGCGCGCGGCGCTGCGCACCGAGTACCGGGAGATCTTCCTGATCACGGCGGGTCTGTGCGCGCTGGGGGCGGTGCTGGCGCTGGCGGTGGGCCCCCGGCGGGACGGCGCCGAACCGGTCGCGGAGGCCGAGGAGAGCCTGCTTCCGGCGGGCTGACCGCGCGCCGGCCGCCGCGGCCCGCCGGCCGGATGCGGCCGACCGTTCACGTCCCACCGTTCACAGCGGCCACGTCCTTCCCGTCCCTCCCGCGGGGGCCCGTTAGCGTGTCGTGCCACCCGGAGGCCGTGCCGGCGAGGTTTCGGTCACCGGGCCGGCATACCGGGCGGTAAATGGGAAAGGTTTTGGCCACAGGCTATGTGCCGATCAACGAGCTCGGGAATATCCTGGAAAAAGAAGGCTAAAGGCCTCTTGCCGGGAGGGCACTCCCCGGGGAGGTGACACGGATGCGCAGGTTCGGCGTCGGCCGTGGAGGCGGACCGCTCACACGGCTGCGGCGGCGGCTCGGCCTGGAGCACAACGAGCTGCGCCGCCGGGTCGACCGTGTCCAGCGCACGGTCGCGCTCGTCCTGATGGTGCTGCTGCTCGCCGCGGCGCCACCGCTCGCCGCCTGGACCAGTGCCTGGTCCTACGACTCGGGCGTCCGCGCCGAACGCGCCGAACGCGCGACCCGCCACCAGGTGGTCGCGACCGTCACCTCGACCGGCGGCGTCGGCTCCGCCGGGGACCGCTACGTCCACGAGACCGTCCAGGCGACCTGGCCGGGCGCCGACGGCAAGCCCCGCGCGGGGACGCTCCCGAGCTGGAAGAACGCCAAGGTGGGCACGCACCGGACGATCTGGGTCGACCGGGCGGCCGAGCCGTCGGTCCGGCCCCGCCCGCACAGCCGCACGGTGACCGACGCCGTCTACGCCGCCGCCGCGACCGTCCTCGGCCTGTCGATGCCGCTGCTGCTGGCCTACGCGCTCGTCCGGCGGCGCTGCGACCGGTACCGCGACGAGCTGTGGGAGGCGGACTGGGCCCGCATGGACGCCGACGCGGGCCACAACCCCCGCTCCTGACGCCGGCCCTCCCGCTATCGCTCGGCGACGAGGCGCGCCGCGATCCGGTCGAGGGCGGCCAGGTCCTCCGGCGGCAGTTCGCGCAGTTCGGGCGGCGGGGTGCCGAGGATGCGCTGGGCCCGCGCGGCGACCTCGCGTCCCGCCTCGGTGATGGTCACGATCTTGGAGCGGCGGTCGGCGTGGTTGGTGGTGCGCTCGACGAGCCCGCGCTCGACCAGGTCGTCCACCAGGAGACTCGTGTAGGGACGGTCGGTCAGCAGCACCTCGGCGAGTTCCCCGAGCGTCAGCGGCCCGGCCGCGAGGCGGCGCAGCGCCCTGGTGCGGGTGAAGCTCATCCCGGTCGCGGCGGCGACCTCCCGGCGCCGGTCGCCGCGCTCGTGCAGCAGGATCCGCAGGTTCTGCCAGGCGCGGGCCGCGAGGTCGGGCCCGGTCGGCGGGGACTCGGGCAGCGGGGACTCCGGCGGCGGGGACTCGGTCATCGGGTGCTCGCTCCGCTCACGGGACGCAGGTTCGGCTCGTGGTCGAACAGGTCGCGGACCCGGGCGGCCGAGCGCGCGGCGCGGCCTCCGGTGGTGACCGTGCCGAGCACGAGCACGGCGGCGGCGCACCCCGCGAGCACCCAGTATGCCGGGCGCGCGGCGGCGACGAACCCGGCCGCGGCGTCCGCCTCCCGCCCGGACCCGGCCCCGGCGGCGAGGACGGCGCCGATCACCGCGACGCCGAGCGCCTGCCCGACCTGGCGGCTGGTGGAGGCGACGGCCGCGGCGACGCCCGCCTGCGACCGCGGCATCCCGGACACGGCGGTGTTGGTGATCGGCGCGTTCACCATCCCGAACCCGATGCCGAACAGCACGTACGCGGCGAACAGCGTCACGTCGCGGGTCTCGGCGTCCAGCGCCGCGAACATCAGCCCGCTGGCGAGCATCGCGGCCCCGGCGATCTGGAGCGGGAGCCGGGGGCCGCGGGAGCCGACGAGCCGTCCCGACAGCGGGCCGCAGACGGCGGTCATGACCGCCATCGGCAGCAGGAACAGCCCCGCGTGCAGCGCCGACAGGCCCCGCACGTTCTGGAGGTAGAGCGCGTTCACGAACAGGAACCCGGCGAGGGCGGCGAACCCGGAGACGGCGATGACGGTGGCGCCGGAGAACGGCACGCTGCGGAAGAACCGCAGGTCGATGATCGGCTCGGCGGCGCGCCGGGTGTGCAGCACGAACCCGGCGAGCGCGAGGACGGCCACGAGCGCGCCGCCGGCGACGGCGGGCGAGAGCGGGCCCCGGCCCGGCGCCTCGATGATCGCGTACGACAGCGTCGCGAGCAGCACGACCATCAGGCCCTGGCCGGCCGGGTCGAGGCGGCGCGGACGCGGCGCCCGCGACTCGGGGACGAACAGCGCCGTCAGCACGAGCGCCGCCGCCCCGATCGGCAGGTTGAGCCAGAAGATCGCCCGCCAGCCGACCGAGTCGACCAGGACGCCGCCGACGATCGGGCCCATCGCCATGCTGAGCCCGACGACGCCGCCCCACACGCCGATGGCGCGGGCGCGCTCGCGCGGCTCGGTGAACACGTTCGTGATGATCGACATGGCGACGGGGTTGAGCATCGAGCCGCCCACGGCCTGGACGACGCGCGCCGCGACGAGCCAGCCGAGCGTGGGCGCGAGGCTGCACAGCACCGATCCGAGGACGAACAGCGCGAGCCCGGTCTGGAAGACGCGGCGGCGGCCGATCCGGTCGGCGGTGGCGCCCGCCAGGATCAGCAGCGAGGCCAGCACGATCAGGTAGGCGTCGATCGTCCACTGGAGCCCGGACACCGACGCGCCGAAGTCGCGCTGGAGCGCGGGGAGGGCGACGTTCAGGATCGTGTTGTCCAGGCTGACGATCAGCAGGCTCAGGCAGCAGATGGCGAGCACCAGCATCCGCCGGCGGGGGGAGAGTTCGGGCACGGGGAACCTCCAATGGTTATATCCCTAAAACCATTGGGGTTCTACAACTATTCCCGGGCGGCGGCGAGGGCGGCCGCACGCCGCCTGGCGACCGGGACGACCAGCGGCGTCCCGGTCTCGGGGCACTCGATCACCCGGCAGGGCAGCCTGAAGACCTCCTCGACCAGCTCGGCGGTCACCACGGCGGACGGGTCGCCCTCCGCCACGACGCGTCCGTCGCGCATCGCGAGGAGGTGCGTGGCGTAGCGGGCGGCGTGGTTCAGGTCGTGCAGTACGGCGACGATCGTCCGGCCCTCCTCGTGGAGCCGCGCGCACAGGTCGAGGACCTCGATCTGGTGCGCGATGTCCAGGTAGGTCGTCGGCTCGTCCAGCAGCAGCAGCGGGGTCTGCTGGGCGAGGGCCATCGCGATCCACACGCGCTGGCGCTGGCCGCCCGACAGCTCGTCCACCGCCCGGTCGGCGAGCCCGTCCACGCCGGTGGCCTCCATCGACTCGGCGACGACCCGCTCGTCCTCGCGCGACCACTGCCGCAGCAGGCCCTGGTGCGGGTACCGGCCGCGCGCGACCAGGTCGGCGACCGCGATGCCCTCCGGCGCGATCGAGGACTGCGGCAGCAGCCCGAGCGTCCGCGCCAGCTTCTTGGCGGGCCAGCCCGCGATGGGGCGGCCGTCCAGCACGACCGACCCGGCCGACGGCTTGAGGATCCGGGCGAGCGCCCGCAGCAGCGTCGACTTCCCGCACGCGTTCGGGCCGACGATCACGGTGAACGAGCCGTCGGGGATGGCGACGTCCAGCCCCTCGGCGACGGTCCGCCGGTCGTAGGCGAGCGTCAGCCCGGTCCCGGTCAGGCGGGGGCCGGTCGCGTTCGTTGCCGTCATCAGATCCGTCCCGTCTTGCGTTCGGTCACGAGGAGCCAGACCAGGTACCCGCCGCCGAGCAGGCCGGTCACCACGCCGACCGGGAGCCGGCGCTCCGCGAAGGCGTGCTGCGCGATCCAGTCGGCGGCCACCAGCAGCGCCGCGCCCATGCAGAGCGCGGGCAGCAGGTTCGGCCCGGTCGTGCGGGTGAGGCGCCGGGCGAGCTGCGGCGCGGTGAGCGCGACGAACGACACCGGGCCGGCCGCCGCCGCCGCGAGCGAGGTGAGCAGCACGGCCGCCACCAGCATGATCGTCCGGACCCGCTCGATCGGGACGCCCAGGCCGTGCGCCGCGTCGTCGCCCATCTCCAGCATCCGCAGCGCCCGCCCGCATCCGGCGAGGACCAGCGGCCCGAGGACGGCGAGCGCGACGAGCAGCGGCGCGGAGTCCGACCAGTCGCGCCCGTCCAGGCTGCCGGTCAGCCACAGGACCGCGCGGGCCGCGTCGGTGATGTTCGCCTGGGTGAGCAGGTAGCCGTTCACGCCGGTGAGGATCGCGGCGACGCCGATGCCGACGAGGATGAGCCGCTGGCCGTGCGCGGCGCCGCGCCCGGCGACCGCGTACACCAGCAGCCCGGTCGCGAGCCCGCCCGCGGCGGCGCCCGAGGCGACCGCGACGCTGCCGCCGCCCGTCAGCACGACGACCGCGAGCACGCCGGACGCCGCGCCCTGGCTGAACCCCAGGATGTCGGGGCTGCCGAGCGGGTTGCGGACGAGCGACTGGAAGACGGCCCCGGACAGCCCGAGCGCGGCCCCGACCGCGAGCGCGGTGCCGACCCGGGGCAGCCGGATCTCGTTGACGATGAGCGAATCGGCGGGCGAGCCGCGCCCGGCGAGCGTCGCCACGACGTCCGCCGGGCCCATCGGGAAGTCGCCGCTGCCGATCAGCAGGACGCCCAGCCCGAGCGCGGCCAGCAGGCAGGCACCGGACACGGCGAACGCGCGCGGCCGGAACCGGAACGACATGCCGCCGGGCGTCCGGACGGTCGCGAACCGCGGTGCCCGGCTCATGCCGCCGCCCCGCCGCGCGGCCGCCGGGCGAGGCGCGGCCGCCGCACGAAGTACAGGAACACCGGCCCGCCGAGCACGACCATGACGATCCCCACCTGGAGTTCGGACGGCCGGACGAGGACGCGTCCGAGCACGTCCGCGCCCAGCATCAGCGCGGGCGCCAGCACCGCGCAGTACGGCAGCAGCCAGCGCAGGTCGGGCCCGGTCAGCGCGCGGACCAGGTGCGGCACCATCAGCCCGACGAAGATGATCGGCCCGCACGCCGCCGTCGCCGCCCCGCTCAGCAGCGTCACCGCGGCGATGGCGGCGATCCGCGCGCGGGCGGGCCGGGCGCCGAGCGCGCGCGCCGCGTCCTCGCCCATCGCCATCGCGTTCAGCGGGCGCGCGAGCAGCAGCGCGAGCGCGAGGCCCGCGAGCACGAACGGCGCGACGCGCACGACCGTGGAGGGCTGCGCGGCGGCGAGGGAGCCGACCGTCCAGAACCGCATCCGGTCGAGGGAGGCGGTGTCGAGGAGCTGCACCGCGCTGACGTAGGAGTACAGCGCCGCGTTCAGCGCGGACCCGGCCAGCGCGAGCCGCGCCGGGGTCGCGCCGCGTCCGCCGCCGACCGCGTAGAGCAGGACGGCCACCACCCCGGCGCCCGCGAACGCGAACCACACGAACCCGGCGAACGAGGAGATGCCGAGAAAGGAGATCGCGGAGACGACGGCGGCGGACGCGCCCGCGTTGACGCCGAGCAGCCCCGGGTCGGCGAGCGGGTTGCGGGTGAGCGCCTGCATCACCGCGCCCGCGAGGCCGAGCGCGACACCGGCGAGGAGACCGAGCAGCGTCCGGGGCAGCCGCATCCGGTGGACGACGGTGTAGCTCGCGGAGTCCTCGTGGAGGAGACCGTTCCACGCCTGCCCGACCGACAGCGGCCGGGCGCCGACCGCGAGGCTCAGCACGAGGACGGCGAGCAGCAGCGCCAGGGCGCCGAGCAGCCCGGCGGCGCGCATGCCGGAACGCGCGCGCACGGCGGTCCGCGGGACCGCGGCACCGGCCACGGCCTGTGGCGACTTCATCAAGGACACGGGCGAGGCTCCGGGGGGACGGGCCGGGGGGCCGCACCGCCCCCACCATCGAACATCGACTTAGGTTAGGTTAACCTAAGCGCCCATCGGGTCGGAATCCAACCCACACCGACCGCTTTCAACCCCTCATCACACCGATCCGCGCACCGTCGCACGACCGCAGGAGAAGCAACCGGAATGTCGAACATCGGGGCCCGTCACCTCACCCGCCGCGGCCTGCTGGGCGCGGGCGGCGCCGTCGCCCTCGCGGCCCTCACCGGCGCGTGCGGCGGCGACGACGGCGGGGACGCCGCCGCCTCGCCCGGCGGCGGAGCCTGGTCGTTCACCGACGACCGGGGCACCAGGGTGGAGCTGAAGGCCCGTCCGAAACGCGTCGTCGGCTACGTCGGCACGGCCGCCGCGCTCTACGACTTCGGCGTCGACGAGCAGCTCGTCGGCGTGTTCGGCCCGACGAGGCTGAAGGACGGCAAGCCCGACCCGCAGGCCGGGAACCTGCCCGTCGACCGGCTCACCTCCATCGGCAACGCCTTCGGCGAGTTCAACATCGAGAAGTACGCGGCGCTGCGCCCCGACCTGCTCGTCGACAACATGTTCGTGAAGGGCGAGCTGTTCTACGTTCCCGTGGAGAGCAAGGACAAGATCTACGCGCTGGCGAAGAGCGTCGCGCTGTCCACCGGCGCCGTCCCGCTGCCGAGGCCCATCGAGCGGACGGCCGCGCTGGCCGCCGCGCTCGGCGCCGACCTGAAGGCGCCCGAGGTCACGGCCGCGAAGGCCCGCTTCGACAAGGCGGCCGAGGCGCTGCGCGCCGCCGCCAGGGGCAACCCGGGGCTGAAGGTGCTGGCCGCGTCCGCGAGCCCGGACCTGTTCTACGCCTCCAGCCCGGCCAAGAACACCGACCTCATCTACTTCAAGGAGCTCGGCGTCGACCTGATCGTGCCGGCCCGGCTCGACACCAACGGCTACTTCGAGAACCTGAGCTGGGAGAACGCCGACCGCTACCGGGCCGACGTGATCATGCTCGACAGCCGCACGCAGGCGCTCCAGCCGAAGGACCTCGGCTCCAAGCCGTCCTGGGGCGACCTGCCCGCGGTGAGGGCCGGGCAGGTCATCCCCTGGCAGCCCGAGCCCCGCTTCTCCTACGAGGGCTGCGCGCCGATCCTTGAGGCCCTCGCGACGTCCATCAAGTCCGCCAAGAAGACCGGTTGAGGAGAGACCAGATGACGGCTCCGGCCGACCCGTACGGATTCTTCGAACTGCACGTCCTGCGGTGCGCGCCGCTCGGCCCGTCGATGGTGCGCGTCACCTTCGGCGGGGCGTGCCTGGACGCCTCCGCGAGCGGCACCGACGCGTTCGTGTCCAGCGGGCGCGACCAGCGTTTCAAGCTGTTCCTCCCCCACCCGCACCAGGACGCGCCGGTGATGCCCGCCGACTGGTCGCCCGACACCTGGTTCGCCGACTGGCGCGCCATGGACCCGGCCGAGCGCGGCATCATGCGCTCCTACACCGTCCGCGCCCAGCGCCCCGGCGAACTGGACGTGGACTTCGTCCTGCACCTGGACGGCGCGTCCGGCCCGGCGGCGCGGTGGGCGGCGGCGGCGCGGCCGGGCGACCGGGTCGTCGTGCTCGGGCCCACCGGCCCGGACAACGGCGGCTACGACTTCCGTCCGCCGCCCGGCGCGCCGGTGCTCATCGCGGGCGACCTGACCGCGCTGCCCGCCGTCGCGGGCAACCTCGCCTGGCTGCCCGCCGGGACCCCCGCGCGGGTGTGGGTCGAGGCGCCGGACGCCGCCGACCACCAGGACCTGCCGACCGAGGCCGACGCCGACGTCGCGTGGGTCTCCCCCGGCGGGCTGCTGGAGGCCGTCCGCGCCGCGACCGTCCCGGACGGGACCTACGCGTGGATCGCGGGCGAGTCCGCCACCGTCAAGGCGCTGCGGCGGCACCTGGTCAACGAGCGCGGCATGGACCGCCGCTCGGTCACCTTCACCGGCTACTGGCGGCGCGGCGCGACCGAGGAGGACCTGCTCGCCGAGGTCGTCGCGGGCGGCAGCCCCGCCACCGAGGAGTGACGCGGGGCCTCACCCACCGTCCGGGGGACGGCGCGCCGCGTCGCCCCCGGACACCGTTTCGCCCCCGGACGCCGTTTCGTGTCCGGACACCGTTCCGGCCTCCGTCGCGGCCTCGGCGGGTGCCGGGGCGTCCTGGTGTCCCGGCCACCAGGCGGCATGCCCGAGCAGCACCGTCACCGCCGGGACGAGGAACATCGACATCACGAACGCCGCGAGGATGACGCCGAGCGCCACCGTCGTCCCCATCTCCTGCATCGCGTCGGCCTCGGCGAGCAGGAACGTCGCGAAGCTGCCCGCGAGGATGAGCCCGGCGGAGGCGACGGTCGGCGCGGCCTGCTCGAACGCGTGCGCGACGCCCCGCCGGGGCGGGTGCCCGGCCCGTGCCTCCTCGCGCAGCCGCGCGATGACGAGGATGTTGTAGTCGGTGCCGAGCGCGGTCACGAACAGGTACACGATCAGCGGCAGGAAGAAGATCACGCCCGTGTGGCCCTCGCCCCACTGGAACAGCGCCACGCTCGCGCCGACGGTCCCGAGGAAGCTCAGCACCACGGCGATCATCAGGTAGACCGGTGCGACGACGCTGCGCAGCAGCAGCCCGAGGATGAGCGCGATCAGCAGCCCGGCGATGGGGAACACGACCGTGTAGTCGCGGTTCATCGCCTTCTGGAGGTCGACCATGACGGCGGTCTGCCCGCCCACGACCACCTCAGTGCCCGGCGGCGCCGCCGCGTGCGCGGCGTCGCGGACGGGCCCGGCGACGGCGTCCATCGCCTCCTTCGACAGCGGGTCGGTGCTGAGCTGCGCCTCGATCAGCGCGGTGCGCCCGTCGACGCCGGGCACCGGCGGGGTGACCGCCGCGACGCCGCTCGCCGTCCGCAGCCGCGCCGCGACCCGCTCCGGCACCCCGGGCGCGAGCGGCGCGGCGCCGTGCACGAACACCTGCGTGGCGTCCTCGGCCCCGGCGGGGAAGCCCTTCTCCAGGTCGTCCAGGCCCTTGGCCGCCTCCGTCCCGGGCGGCGCGGAGGCCATGTTGAAGTTCGCGCTGAACCCGAGCGCGCACACCGACAGCGCCACCAGGACGGCGCCCGACACCAGCGCCACCGGCCACGGGCTCCGCCCGATGAAGGCTCCGAGCCGCCCCGCCCTGCGGTGCGGCGGCTCCGCCCGCCACGACCGGCTCGGCCAGAACACCTTCGCGCCGAGCAGCGACACCACGGCCGGGATCAGCGTCAGCGCCGCGACGAGCGTCGTCGCGACCGCGATGCCCATCGCCGGGCCCATCGTCTTCAGCATCCCGAGCGAGGCCAGGATCAGCGCGCTGAACGCCACGATGACCGCGCAGGCCGCCGAGGCGATCACCTCGCCGACCCGCTCGACCGCCGCGACCATCGCGGTCTTCCCGTCCTCGCCGGCCCGCAGCCGCTCCCGGTAGCGGAACAGCAGGAACAGGATGTAGTCGGTCCCGACGCCGAACAGCACGATCGGCATCAGCGACTGCGTCAGGCTGTCGCCCTTGAGGTCGAACACCTTGTTGACGGTGCCGATCAGCGCCAGCGCCACCGTCATCACCAGGCCCACCGTGACCAGCGGCAGGAACGCCGCGACCACGCTGCGGAACGTGAAGATCAGCAGTACGAAGATCACCACGACCGTGGCGCCGAGCGTGATCGCGTCGCTGCGCTCGTAGGACTTCTGCGCGTCGGCGTTGATCGCCGCGTTCCCGGTGACGCGGGCGGTCACGCCGGTGCCGCGCGTCCCGTCCGCCAGCCGGTCGCGCATCCGGTCGATGGCCCGGGTGACGTCGGGGTCGTCGAAGCTCTCCGAGGTGAACCGCACATTGATCATCTCGACCAGGCGGTTGCGCGCGAGGGCCCCCACCGACACGCGCTGGACGCCCTGGAGCCGGTCGTCCTCCAGCATCCGGCTCAGCCGCATCGTGACCATCCGGTCGGCCTCGGTCAGCGGGCCGCCGTCCGCGCGCGTCACGGCGATGATCGCGAGCTGCCCCCGGGTCTGCGGGAACGCGTCCCGGGTGAGGTCGAGCGCCCGCACCGACTCATACGAGCCGGGCAGGAAGTCCGTCTGCTCGGTGCTGGCCTTGAAGCGCGGCGCGAAGCCGGCCAGCAGCACGGCCGCGACCACCCACGCCGCGATGACCCACCATCGGCGCCGCACCACGAACCGCGCCAGCCCACCGAACATAGAGGCCCCCCGAAGATCACTCCATCCCCGGACGACCTCCTACCCACCGCAACGAACCAGACACACCGGGCGACCACCCCCGTCCCGGACGGGGCACATGTGGTTCGAACGCGTTCCACTGTTGTCGATCCAATTTTCATTGGAGCGATCCATTGTGGATACGCAGTCGAAATTTCAGTTCTTGTCCACCGATTGAACTGCGGTTATGGTCCCAATAATTAGTATACTTTCCTAATAGAAAGGACCAGGTCCACCGTGGCCACCAGCCGCTCCCCCCTCCGGACGCTCCTCTCCGGATGTACAGCGCTCCTCCTGATGCTCGGCCTATCCCTGGCCGTGACAACCCCCGCCCATGCCGAGGGCCCCACCGCCGCCTGCCGCACCGTCCAGGAATGGGGCGGCGGAGCCCAGTACGCATGCACCATCACCAACGGCGGCGGCTCCTCCATGTCGAACTGGAAACTGGAGTTCGACCTGGGATCCAACGTGCAGATGGGTTCGTACTGGGACGCCGTGCTCACCAGTTCGGGCAGCCATCACACCTTCGCCGGACGTGACTACAACTCCACGATCGCCTCCGGAGGCTCGGCGACCTTCGGGTTCCTGGTGTCCTACAGCGGGACGCTCGCCGGGCCGCAGAACTGCCGGCTCGACGGCCGGCCCTGCGAGGGCGCGCCCACGGACGCGGCGCCGAGCGTCCCGGCCAACCTGCGCACCACCGAGGTGACCGCCGACTCGGTCTCGCTCGCGTGGGACGCCTCGACCGACGACCACGGCATCAAGAACTACGACGTGCTGAACGGCACGACCGTCGCCGCGACCGTCACCGGCACCAGCGCGAAGATCACCGGCCTCGCCGCGGGCACCCGCTACTCCTTCAGCATCCGGGCCCGCGACACCGCCGACCAGCTCTCCGCCGCCACCGACGCGGTCACCGTCACCACCACCGGCACGGGCGAGGACACCCCGCCCTCCAAGCCGGCCGACCTGCGCGTCACCAAGACGACCGGCGACTCGGTCGCGCTCGCCTGGACCGCCGCCACCGACGACCACGGCGTGACCGGGTACGACGTCCTGCAGAACGGCTCGGTCGTCCAGTCGGTGACCGGCACGACCGCCACCGTCTCCGGCCTGACCGCGGGCAGCTACAAGTTCACGGTCCGCGCCAAGGACTCCGCCGGCCAGACCTCCGCCCTCAGCAACGAGGTCACCGCCACCGTCGGCCCCGGCACCGGGGGCTGCCGCCCCGACGGCCTCTACCAGACGCCGGGCGTCACCCCGAACTACTGCGAGACCTACGACAACGACGGCCGCGAGAAGATGGGCACCGGCCACCAGCGCCGCTCCATCGGCTACTTCACCGGCTGGCGCGACGGCAAGAACAACACCCCCCGCTACCTCGCCAGCGACATCCCGTGGGACAAGATCACCCACATCAACTACGCGTTCGCGCACATCGACAACCAGAACAAGGTCTCGGTCGGCGGCAGCAACGCCGACAACCCGGCCATCGGTGAGGAGTGGCCCGGCGTCAAGGGCGCGGAGATGGACCCCGCCTACTCCTACAAGGGCCACTTCAACCTTCTCAACAAGTTCAAGAAGCAGCACCCGAACGTGAAGACGCTCGTCTCGATCGGCGGCTGGGCGGAGAGCGGCGGCTACATCGACGACAGCGGCAAGCGCATCGCGTCCGGCGGCTTCTACACGCTGACCGACAGCCAGGCGAAGATCAACACCTTCGCCGACTCGGTCGTCTCGTTCGTCCGCCAGTACGGCTTCAACGGCGCCGACATCGACTACGAGTACGCCACCTCGATGAAGTACGCCGGCCACCCCGACGACTTCACCTTCTCCAACGCGCGCCGCGACAAGCTGATGGCCGGCTACGTGGCCCTCATGAAGACGCTGCGCGAGAAGCTGGACGCGGCCAGCGCCGCCGACGGCAAGTACTACATGCTGACCGCCGCCGTCTCGGCCTCCGGCTGGATCCTGCGCGGCCACGACACCTACCAGGTCACCCCGTACCTGGACTACGCCAACATCATGACCTACGACCTGCACGGGTCGTGGAACCACTTCGTCGGCCCGAACGCCGCCCTCTACGACGACGGCAAGGACAACGAGCAGGTCGACGGCGGCGTGTACAACGCCTACGGGATGGGCTATCTGAACACGGACTGGGCCTACCACTACTTCCACGGCGCGATGCAGGCCGGACGCATCAACATCGGCCTGCCCTTCTACACCCGCGGCTGGCGCGACGTCACCGGCGGGACGAACGGGCTGTGGGGCAAGGCCGCGCTCCCCAACCAGAAGGAGTGCCCGCCGGGCACCGGCGGCACCGTCGGGTCCACGACCCCCTGCGGCAACGGCGCCATCGGCCTCGACAACCTCTGGCACGACCTGGACGACAAGGGCAAGGAGCAGGCCTCGGGCAGCAACCCGATGTGGCACGCCAAGAACCTGGAGAAGGGCATCCAGGGCAGCTACATCGGCGCCTACGGCCTCGACCCCGCCAAGGACCCCGACGACCGCCTCACCGGCACCTACACCCGCCAGTACGACAACACGATGCGCTCGCCGTGGCTGTGGAACAGCACCAAGAAGGTCTTCCTGTCCACCGAGGACGACCAGTCGGTGGCCGCCAAGGCCCAGTACGTGATCGACAAGGGCATCGGCGGCGTCATGTTCTGGGAGCTCGCCGGTGACTACGCCTGGGACCCGTCCCGCAACGAGGGCAAGGGCGAGTACTTCATCGGCAACACGCTCACGACCCTGATCGACGACAAGCTCAAGACGGCCGGGCCGTACCAGAACCTCAAGTCCGACCACGCCATGCCCACCGACCTCCTCAACGTGAAGGTCGACCTCGTCAACTTCCCCGTGGGCGACGCCAACTACCCCATCAGCCCGAAGTTCCAGATCACCAACAACTCGGGCCAGACCATCCCGGGCGGTGCCGTGCTGAAGTTCGACTACGGCACCTCGGCCCCGGCCTCGATGACCCAGCAGTCCGGCTGGACCCTCTCCGTCCAGGCGGGCCACAACGGCAACAACACCGGCGGCCTGAAGGGCGACTTCCACCGGGCCACGATGACCATCCCGAGCTACACGAGCATCCCCAACGGCAGCAGCGCCACGGTGGCCCTCAGCTACCAGCTGCCGATCGCCACACCGTCCAACTTCGTCCTCACCTTCGGAGGCAAGTCCTACGCCCTGTCCCAGGACAACCCCAGAACCGCCTCGGTAGGCGGCCTGCGCCGCTGACCCCGACCCTCTGACGCAGGGCGCATGCCACCGGGCATGCGCCCTGCTCCATTTGGGAGCCCATCGAAATCGGTCGCACTGCGCGAACCATCACAACCCGACCGGATCTACGTTGTAGGGTACGGTCGACCAGCGGTCGACCCGTCCCCGTGCCCGTATACCCGCCGAGACGTGCCGCCCGAAGAAGGTCGGCTCCCCTCGAAGGCGACGAGACGAAGTTGAGGACCCCCGGCGAATGTGTCATCGCAAACGCGCGGCTCCCCCGCACCGGACGAATTCCTCAGGCCCACCCCCGCCCTTCGGCGACCCGACGCGGTCGCACCCCGCATCGCGACGGCCCCACTCCTAACACCGCCGATATCCCAGGAGGGCGATTGCCCATGAAAGCGGCGACGCCGTGAACGCGACGGCCCCCAAGACCTTCAAGGCGACCGCCACGCGTCCGCTGCCGGGCGCCCTGATCGCCGCCGGCGTCTGCGTCGCGGCCCTGGCGACCGCGGTGGCCGTGCTCGCCGTCCAGGGCTCACCGGTCATCGTCGTGCCGGCCCTGTTCATCTCCGCGGCGACCCTGTGGCCGGCCATCTCGTTGTCCAAACAGGTGCGGGCATTTCCAAAAGTGCACGTCGATTCGGGCGGGATGACGGTATCCGCGCAGAGCCACGAATGGCGCATCCTCTGGGAGCATGCCACGCAGGTGGCGGTGGTCCCGATGCACGGCCTCTCGAACCACGGATGGCTGGTCGTCTGGCCGCGGGAGGGAATCGCCAAACCGGCCCCCCGGCCGCACTTCCCCGAATGGCGGCCCGAACTGTCGGCGATAAAGTTCTGCGACCTGGACCTCCTCGGGGCCTCCCGCCCCGAGGCGATCGAGACGATCAAGAAGGCGGCCGGGCCGCTGTGGACCGACACGCCACCGCGCGTCGAACAGCGCCCGTGACGAGACTGGATGGAGAGCGACCATGGGAGCAACCGGTTTCCCGGAATTCGACCGGGAACTGAGCAAGCTCACTGAACAACTGAACCTGGCCATGGACATCCCCGAGCGGGTGGCCGCCGTCAAGGGCGAGGGCGAGTCCGCCGACCGCTTCGTCAAGGTCGTCGTCGACTCGACGGGGAAGCTGGAGAGCCTGGAGATCAACCCCCGGGCCATGCGCGGTGACTCCCAGACGCTCACGGAGTCCATCACCGCCGCCTACACCATCGCCTACGACGCGATGCAGAAGCAGATCCAGGAGATCATCGCGCCGGCGACCGAGGGCAGCGAGATGTTCGCGAAGATCGCGGAGGACCGGGCCGCCGAGGCGGGACTGGTCGACAGCCCGGAGGAGGTGGCGCGGGCGATCAGCGCCGCCCCCGACCCGGTCAGGGAAATGATGGCCCAGCTGGACAAGCTCAAGCGACTCTTCTGACCCGCTCCCCACCCACACCCCCGGAGGCCGGCATGGCAAACCTTCATTTCGACGAGAACTCGATCTACGCGGGCGCCCAGGCGATGAACGACCTGCCCCGCGCGCACATGGCCGCGGCGAAGAAGTACGTCGACAGCGACACCGAGCTCGGCATGACCGCGCTGGGCATCGTCGGCATCCCCGCGATCTCGACCTACAACGGCATGCGCCACGAGATGCAGGGCAACATCAAGAGCGGCCTCGACACGATCCAGAAGCTCGCCGACGGGCTCGCCACCGTCGCGAAGAACTACGGCAAGGCCAACGCCGCCAGCACGATCCAGGCGGGCGCCCAGGCGATCCCCTACGCCCCGGTGAAGCCGGTGGGCAGCGACGTCGGCACCCCCGAGGGCTGGGCGATGGCCGTCCCCGGCGGCCCCATGCTCGTCATCCGCGCGCTCGCCATCTACATCGGGCTCTCCAGTTGCAGCGCGGTCGACAAGCTGTGTCTCATCTCGCTCGGCATGTGGCGGCTCTTCAAGCCCGACGACGACAACCTCAACAAGGTCGCGGAGGCCTGGGTCCAGATCGAGAAGCAGCTCGGCGCGACCAAGACCACGGTGGAGACCATCACCAAGAACCAGCTGGGGCCGACGAGGTGGAAGACCGAGGGCGCCGACAACTCCAAGGCCAGCTTCGAGAACTTCATGAGCCTCACCTTCTTCAGTGAGCTGGACGAGACGAAGAGCCGCGTCGGCACCACCCACGAGAAGCTCCGCGGCATGAAGGAGGACCTCAACCTCGTCCAGAGCGTCTTCTTCGTCTACGTCATGGCCTGCCTCGCCGCGCTCATCACCGCCTTCATCGCGTCCTTCTACCCGCCCCTCAAACCCGCGGCCGAAGCGGCGAAGAAGGCCGTCGCCACCCTCCTGTCCATCGGCACCGCCGGCGCCCTGGCCGCGATCCTCGCCCTCGCCGCCAGCAAGCTGAGCGACATCGGCTCGATGTGGTTCGGCCGCGAGCAGGCCTTCCAACCGAACCGCATCAACGAGGACGGCCTCACCACGAACTTCTCCGACGTCAACAAGATGAACTGGAACTGGACCGGCGGCCAGGTCCGCCAGCCGTAGCGGCGGAGCGATCCGGTATTCGCCGAGGCTGCGAGGGCGCGTAGGCGCGGGATGGTTTCGGCCCGTCCTTCCCCATCGGACGGGCCCGATCCAAAGCGTCCTGCGCGCCTTCAAAGGCGACCGCCGCCGAAATCCCCTGCTTGTGAAATAGTGCGGTCGGCGGTGTAATGACCGCATGGGAGATCTCTTAAGATCGAAAAGCGTATTCCTGGTTGGATTCGTCGCCGTCGCGACGGCGACGATCGAACCACCGGCGAACGCGGCCCCCTTGCCCAAATGGGCCATCGTGAACCTCGGCGTACTTCCAGGTGGCAACACCAGCCGCGCGACCGCCGTCAACGACCAAGGTGTCATCGCCGGTTACAGCAACACGGCCAAAGGCACTTATCACGCGGTCCGCTGGAACCCCACCGGAGGCATAACCGACCTCGGTCTCCTCCCCGGCGGCACCTACAGCTACGCCCACGGAATCAACAACCGCGGCGAAATCGTCGGCTACGCGAACACCGCCAACGGCACCGACCGCGCCGTGCGCTGGGCTCCGAACGGAGCCATCACCGATCTCGGCACCCTCCCAGGCCGCTCCGGCGGCTACGCCGCGGCGATCAACGACACCGGGGCCGTGGTCGGCTACACGCCGATCCAGGCCGGGGTCTTCCACGCGGTGAGATGGAAGCCGGGAGGCCCCGTTTCCGACCTCGGTACGACCTCCCCGCTGGGCTCGACCACCGCCGCCGCGATCAACAAGAGCGGCGTCGTGGCCGGGACCACCTTCGAGGGATCTCAGGGGCGCGACTACCAGGCCGTCACCTGGGCCGCGGGAAGCACCAAGCTCGTCGCGCTTCCGCCACTGCCCGGCGGCGGCCCGCACAGCAGCGCGGAGGGCGTCAGCGACAAGGGATTGATCGTCGGCTATTCGCAGTCCGACCGCAATGTTCCCAACATCTATCCCATCCACGCGGCCCTGTGGGCCCGTGGCGCCGCCACGCCCACCGACCTCGGCACGCTGACCGGCGCCGGCGGCCAAAGCCTCGCGAACGGCGTCAACGCCACGGGCACCATCGTCGGCGCCTCGACGACGAGCACGCCCGGCGACAACCAGGCGGTCCTGTGGAAACAGGACAAGACCGGTTGGCACATAGCGCCACTGCCCCAACTGCCGCTCGGCAAGCAGAGCGAGGCGACGGCGGTCAACAGCACGGACGGGGTGGTGGGCGAGGCGTCCACCGTGACCGGTCAGAAGTTCGCGGTCCGCTGGAAGCAGTGACCCCGCACCCGGCCTCGGGACGCCCTCTCCCACCTGGCCACAGCGAACCCTCTTCCGCTCCCAAGACCGACCTGGTCAGCCAGTTAGTCAGGTGGGGATGAGAAAGGCCCCGGTCCGGGTTTGTGGACGGGGCCTGACCTGCGACATGGGAGCATGTTCTTGCTCCCGCGATTGGACTCGAACCAATAACCTGCCGGTTAACAGCCGGCTGCTCTGCCGATTGAGCTACGCGGGATCGTGATGCCGGGTCGGGGCGGGGCCCCGGCGGCGGGTCTAGGTTAGCGCATGTCCGGGGCTGTTCGCGCACGCGTTTCCGGGTGGGCGGGTGGAGGGGCCGATCGTGGGTAGGGGTCGGGGCACGTTACCCGCAGGAACCTGGGAGTTGACATGAAGTACACGTTCATCGCGGGCGCCGCGGTCGGCTACGTCCTCGGGACGCGGGCCGGGCGGGAGCGGTTCGAGCAGCTCAAGCGGTGGTCGCGGCAGGTGTCGGAGAACCCGAGCGTGCAGGACGCGACGGAGCGGCTGCGGTTGAAGGGCGGCGAGGTCGCCGAGGCGGCGAAGGGCAAGGCCGGGAGCATCGCCTCGTCGGCGAAGGAGCGCGTGCCGCATCAGGGCGGGCAGGATGCCGAGGAGGCCGAGGAGCCGTCGGTCCGGCCCGGTTAGAGGCCGGTCTGGCGGCGCAGGTCCTCCAGGATCTGCTCGGCCTGGGCGCGCAGGCCCGGGTCCTCCGGGTCGAGGCCCGCCTCGAAGACGAAGGACCAGCGGACGTCGCCGCCGGTGGCGGGGCGGCGGCCGGCGATGCGGACCTTGCCGCCGCCGGGGAGCCGCGCCTGGTGGCTGACGGCGACGGTCGCGGTGACGCGTTCGCGGACGGTCTCGGGGACCGAGCCCGGGTCGGTCAGGCGGACGTGGTGCTCGGCGCCCCCCGAGGTCTCCTGGACGTGGAGCCAGCCGTCCTTCCAGGAGGCGTGGTCGACGCGCTCCCACGGGACGCGGGTGAAGCCGCCCTCGGGGGTCGGGACGTGCAGGGCCGTGGTGGTGGCCGCGACGTGGGAGCCGCCCCGGGTGGCGGCGGAGGCGAGGACGCGTTCGCCGCGTTCCAGGGTGACGCCGGCGGGCACCCGGCCTCGGAGTAGGCGCATGCCCCAACCGTAGGCGATCAGACGGCCTGGGGGGCGTGCCGGGCGCCGAGGAGGTCCAGGACGAGGGCGGCCGACCAGGAGTGGTCGTGGGAGCCGCGGCCGGTCCCGTCGAAGGGGTCGAAGAACTCGCGGAAGCCGGACTGGCGGACGAGGCGCATCGTCGACCCGTACAGCAGGTCGGCGATCACCGGCAGGCCGTGGCCGAGGGAGCCGTACCACAGCAGCCAGTTCGTGCTCACCCAGGTGGGGCCGCGCCAGTAGCCGCCGCGGTCGAAGGCGGGGGCCTGGATGTCGCAGGTGGGGACGGGGTATCCGGCGGCCCCGGCGAAGCGGGCCGACAGGAGCAGGTCGACGAGGCTGCGCACGATCGGGGACGGCAGCCCCGGGTCCAGCAGGGGGCCGAACGAGCCCGCGGTGATGACGGGCAGCAGGCGGCCGTCGCGCAGGTCGCGGCCCCGGAAGCAGCCGGTCTCGGCGTCCCAGAGCCGGTCGAGGAGGGCGTCGTGGATGCGCTGCGCGCCGTCGCGGTGGGGGGCGGGGTCGGCGCCGACGAGCGCCGCGAGTTCGGCGAGGGCGTGGGTCGAGGCGAGGTAGGTGGCGTTGACCAGGGGGTCCTCGACGGCGAACGGGTGCGCGTCGCGGAGGTAGCCGGGCCGGTATCCGGCGTCGCGCATGAGGGTGACGAGGCGGACGTAGCGGTCGTGGTCCTCGCCGGTGGGGTGGGCGCGGGGGACGCGGGCGGGCGCGTAGGCGGTGGGCGGGAGCTGGAGCGCGGCGAGGGGCCGGTCCCAGGCGGGGCTGTTGTCCTGGCCCGACTCCCAGGGGTGGCAGATCGCGATGAGGCCGCCGGAGCCGAGGTCGCGGTGGCGGGCCAGGTAGCGGTGCTGGGCGACGAGCATCGGGTAGAGGCGGGCGAGGAACGCGCGGCCGGCGTCCCCGTCGGCGGCGCACTCGTACAGGCGGAGCGCGGCGAGGGCGTGCAGCGGGGGCGGGGTGAGGCCGGAGGTGTGCACGCCCCGGGGCGCGCCCGGCTGGTCCTCGCTGCGCCACAGGTCGGGCCCGGGGAAGAACGCGCGCCGGGCGAGGGTGGGGTTGAAGACGAGGTGCGGGAGCATCCCGTCCGCCCACTGGCCCCGGAACAGCGACAGCAGCTCGGCCTCGGCGCGGGCGGGGCGGTGGCGGGCCAGGCCCATGCTCACGAAGGCGGAGTCGAGGCTCCACTGGTGCGGGTAGAGGCCGGGGGACGCGGCGGTGGCGGCACCGGTCCAGTTGGCGTCCAGCACGCGGGCCGCGGCCTGCCACAGCGCGGTCTCGTCGCCGGTGAGTCGGGGGCTCATGCGCTCAGGGTGACCTCCCCGCTCGGATCCTCACCGTGATTGTGACCGGGGAAGCGGCCCACGACGAGCCCCTGGCGCCGATTGTCCTATTTGTTGTGATTATTCCGACGCGACGAGGTCGAGGAGCCGGGCGGCGATCTCCTCGCCCGCGCGGATCCCGCGGGACGCGGTGACGGCGGCGGTCGGCGACGTCCAGCCGGTGTCGTGCAGTTCGCCGTGCGCGGGACGGACGGACGCGGCGGCCGCGGCGAGCAGTTCGGCGTCCAGCAGCGAGTCCCCGGCGGCGAGCATGCGGGACGCGCCGGTGCGGCGGGCGACCTCGGCGGCGGCGGCCGACTTGGTCAGCGACGCGGGCAGGCAGTAGACCTTGCGCCCCTGGAGGGACGTGCGCCAGCCGCGTTCGGCGCACCAGCCGGTGAGGTCCTCGACCCAGCCGGCGGGGAGCGCGGCGCGGTCGACGACCAGGTAGGCGAACAGGCCGGAGGCGGTGCGGCGCTTCAGGACGAAGTCGCCGCCCACGCGGACCAGGTGGTCCTGGACCTCGGCGAGCGGCGCGCATCCGGAGCCGACCCGGGCGCGGACCTCAGCCGACCAGGACGGGTCGTCCTGGCCGTCCACGAGCAGGTGCCCGCCGTTCGCGCAGATCGCGTAGGCGGGCGGCTTCTCCAGCAGGTGGACGCGGCCGTACTGCTCGGGCGTCCGCGTCGTCGTGGGCACGAACGCGGCGGCCCTGGCGAGCGCCTCCAGGGTCTGCGCGGCCGTCTCCGTGACGTAGGAGAGCGGGGCACCCTGGTAGAACTCGACGCAGAGCAGGCGCGGCATGGCCTCGTCGGGCCCCTCCAGGGCGAACGCGGCGGCGGAGTAGATGAGCGTGCGGTCGAGGTCCGCGCACACCAGGACGGTCACTGGACGGCTCCCTTGCCGAACTTGGGGTGGATCAGGCCCACGCACGCGTACGGGATGTCGTCCGTTTCCAGGACGGGCACACCGCGTTCCTCCGCGAGGACGCGGATATGCGTCAGATCGGCCTCGGCGCCGGGGCGGGCGAGCACCTTCCAGGGGACGCGGCGCAGCAGCACCCGGGTGGTCTCCCCCACGCCCGGCTTGATGAGGTTGAGGTCGTCCACGCCGTGGGCGGCGCCGACCCTGCGGACCGCCTCCCACCCCGACCAGTCGGGGGCGCGGTCGGATGCGCGCAGGTCCGGGAAGTCCTTCGCGACCCGCTCGGCGACGTCCGCGAAGCGCGCGCACACGGTGTCGAGGAAATGGGCGGAGACGTCGTCAGCGGCGAGGTCCGCATAGAACTTCGCCCCGTGGAAGTCACCGGGGCCGATCAGTTCGTCGTTCAGGACCGTCCGGCTGACGAGACCGGACACGGTCGAGTTCAGGCACGCCGACGGGATCAGGAAATCGTCCCTGGTCCCGTAGAGGGGCGTGCACCGCCCCGGGTCGGCCAGGACGGCGAGGTCCGGCGAGAACCGGGCGGCGACGTCCCCGCAGGGGGCGTCCTCGGACAGCGCGGCGATGAGCTGGCGGGAGATGGCGCCCTTGCCCGTCCAGCCGTCCACGAACATGACCGCGGACGGGTCGTGGTGCTCGGCCAGGTACCGCAGCGCGACGGTGTCGACGCCCCGCCCCCGGACGATGCTGACGGCGTAGTGCGGCAGGTCGAGGCCGTGGGCGAACCGCGCCCAGCGGCGGACGAGGATCCCGACCGGCGTCCCGGCGCGGGCCAGCGAGGCGAGGACGGCGTCCGGGCCGCGCTCGGCGAGGATCGTCTCGCCGACCAGGCCCGCCGCGTAGGCGAGCCGCTCCGCCGACTCCTCCAGCGTCCGCTGGAACAGCCGCCGGTACTCGGGGCCCGGCTGGTACTCCACCGGCAGCGACTCGGCGTAGTGCGCGCGGCCCGCCTGGATCGCCGCCTCGCGTTCCTCGGTGGGCGCCTCCAGGCGCGCGTGGGACAGGTCCTTGAGCAGCCACGCGACGTCCTCCGCCGGATAGCTGCCGAAGTGCGGGCCGTAGAGCGGCGTGGGGAGGTTCACGGCGTGCTCCGCTGGGAGGGGACGGTCACCAGCAGCACCGGGGCGAGCGCTCGCAGCATCTCCAGGAGGCCCTGGGCGAGGTCGCCGGTGTCGCCGACGTCGTCCACGACGAACACGATCGTGTCGAAGGACGCGTCCACGTTGTAGGCGTAGCGCTCCCGTGTGCCGTCGGCGGGGTCGTCGTGCGCGGGGAAGGCCAGCCGGGTCCTGATCGCGTAGCCCGGGTCGTCCACGGCCAGGACGGGCGACCGGCTCGTCGTCGAGTACCGGACGTCCACGCCCGGCAGCGCGTCCGCGAGCGCCTCCGCCAGCCGCAGGGGCGCGTACATCAGTTCCTCGAAGCCGAGCACGAGCACGCGGGCGGCGGCGCCGAGATGCCCCTTGAGGGCGTCGCCCATGCGCGGCAGTTCCTTCTCCAGGTGCGCGCGGTGGGTGGGAAGGAACCCGTGCCGCCCGCCGTCCGGCAGGCCGCGCGGCCAGTGCGCGGAGACGCGGGTCACGTCGAAGCGGCCCGGGGCGGCCTCCGGCAAGGCCCGGGTGGACAGTTCGGCCACGAGCGCCTGCCCCGCCTCCAGAACCCCCTCCGGCAGTTCCACACGGCCGTGGGCGAGCGCCACGGCGTCTATGCGCACGCCCAGGCGGTCGGCCAGCGCCCGCATGCGGGCGCGGTCGTCCTCGCCCCTCAGGTCGACCAGCGCGGCCAGCACGTAATGGCGGCGCGGGCGGACGGCGTGCAGCGCCTCGATCGTGTTGAGGACGGTCCGCCCCGTGGACAGCTCGTCGTCCACCAGCACGGCGGGCACGTCCCGGTCCAGCGCGGACGGGTCGCCCGGCAGCAGCAGATGGCTCGTGGCGTGGCTGTGCTCCTCCTCGAACCCGCCGTAGGTGGAGAAGCCCCCGACCGGACGGCGCGTGGAGTGCAGGTAGTAGGCGCCGCCCAGAGCGTCCGCGACGGAATGCCCCAGCGCCGTCGCCGTTTCCGCGTAGCCGAGCACGAAGGCGTCCACGGGCGCGGCGGGCGTCCGCAAGGCGTCGCGGAGCCGTGCGGCCGCGCCGTCCACGCCGCGGAGCGCGCCGGTGAGGAACGTCCCGCCGCGGGGCTCCTCCGGGCGCAGCCGCGCGCGCACGAGATCGCCCAGCAGGAGCCCCGCGCCGTAGACGAGGCGCGGGTCGGTCGGGACGTGCTTGCCCAGCACGGCCGACACCAGCAGATGCGCCCGGCGCGGGTTCCGCCGGACCGCGAGCCCGACCAGATCGGCCAGATCGGCCAGCCCCGCACCGGCCGCCGCCGCGCCGTCGGCCAGCCGTACGTCCAGGCGGGCCGCGACCCACTCCCCCGGCCAGGTCACCGGCTGCCCGCCGCGTCCAGCAGCTCGACGAACGTGACGTCCTCGGCCGCGACCCCGAACACCCGGGCGCGCAGCATCAGCCGCTCCGCCCACGCGCGGTGCGGCTTCGCCTCGTTCATCTTGTTCGCGTACGCGCTGGCCATGACGCCCCCTCCGGCGACGCCCAGGATGTCGGCGGCGTCGCTGTACTCCTCGTGCGTCACGACCGACAGCGCGTGCACGGCCGCCACATGGCTCGGATGGATCACGGTCTTGCCGGTGAGGCCGTTCGCCTTGTCCAGGTGCACCTCGCGGATCAGCCCGTCCAGGTCGGAGGTGATCAGCCGCTGCCGCAGCGGCGCGGCGTGCTGCCGGTCGAACGGCGACTGCCGCAGCTGCGGCTTGAACATCCGCTCGCCCGCCGAGAAGTACTCCCACACCGGGCCCGTCACGACGAACCCGCTGCCGTCCACGCGGCCGAGGACGTTGACGACGTCGCAGATCACGCTCGCGACCGGGCGGATGTCGTAGATCGTCAGGTCCGGCGGGCGGCGCAGCCCGTAGGCCGCCGACATGTCGGTGGCGCCGAGCCGCACCGCGAGGATCCGCTCCCGGTGCTTGGCGAGCAGCCGCGCCACGTCGTTCAGCAGCTCGGTGCGCGTCTCGCTGTACACCGCCTCCGGGCTCTCGATCACCGGCATCGCCAGCAGCCGCAGCCCGGTGCGCGCGGACGTCTCCTCCAGCGCCTCCAGGAACGCTCCACCCGTCACGCCCGTGAACTTCGGCAGGACGAACCCGGTGACCAGCGACGCGGCCTCCCCGAGCCGGGCGATCAGGTCGCCCACCTGGCCCGGCTCGCGGATCCGGATGAACAGCAGCGGCAGCTCGGTGCCGCGGCGCCGCAGCTCCCGCAGCTGCGCCACCGCGTTGGCCTCGGCCGCCGGGACCTCGTCGTCGGCGACCGAGTCCTCCAGGCACACGACCATGCTCATCACGCCCCGCCGCGCGGCCTTCTCGATGTCGCCGGCGAGGAGGGGACGCGTCGCGGGGCAGTAGAGCGTCGCGCCCAGCGCGACCGCGAGCACCTCCGGCTCGTCGTGCCGGTCGAAGCACCGCGGATGCCGGTAGAAGAGGTGCTTGCGATGCGCGGTGTCAACGTGATCGAAATGCCGCATTCACAAAGTTCCCCTCAGGATCAGACCGCTGCGCGCGGATCGTCGGCCGCCTATCGGACCCTCCCCCGGAACCCTTCAAGAATAGACGCCGAGGGCATGCATTCACCGGTGGCACCGGGCGCGGAAGCGCGGATCGACCCCACTGGAACGGCACGTGACGATACCGTCACCATCCGTCACGAATCCCCCGTGGGCCCCGAACCCCGCGCCCCCGCGTTCAGACCGGCGGTACGGCCGGTGTCACAGGTGCGGCGCCACGTCCGGGAGGAGGTGCTGGAACGTGCGGCCGTTCGCGGTCGCGCCGATCGCCGTCATCGACCAGCCCGCCCCGTCCCGCGACACCTTCGCCATGATCTGCGCGTTGTGCTCGCCCGCGCCGCTCAGGTCGTAGCGGGCGATCTCCTGCCCGGTGCTCTCGTCCACCAGGCGGCAGAACGCGTTCTCGATCTGCGAGAAGTCCTGGCCGGTGAAGGAGTTCACCGTGAACACCAGTTGGACGACGTTCGCGGGGACGCCCTGGAGGTCGACGTTGATGACCTCGTCGTCGCCCTCGCCCGCGCCGGTCAGGTTGTCGCCGGTGTGCAGGACCGAGCCGTCCTTGCTGCGGAGCTGGCGGAACCACACCTGGTCGGCGAGGTTGCCGCTGCCGTCGAACAGCAGGCAGGACGCGTCCAGGTCGATGGACTGGGCCTTGGACTTGCCGAACCGGCCCTTCTTGGCGACCGCGTCCCAGCCGAGGCCCATCCTGACCCGGGTGAGCGTGCCCCCGCCGGGCTTGTCCAGGGAGACCCTCTGCCCCTTCTGCAACGAGATCGACATCGTCGGCTCCTTCGGTGGTGATTCCTACGGATGAACGCGGGGTGAGAACATTTCGGCAAGGCCCGGCTGATCAAACCCGGCTGATCAGAGCCGGCCGGACCCCGCCGCTCAGACCTTGCCCGCGTGGAGCCGTTCGTCCTCACCGGCCTCGGCGGCCGGACCGCCGCCCGCGCCCCGGTTGCGGACCACCGACGACACGAACGCGGCGATGATCAGGCCCGCGCCGAGCCCACCGGTGATCCACTCGGGGACGTGGTGGCCGATGCTGACCAGCATGCAGACGGCCAGCGCGCCGATCGCCCAGTGCGCGCCGTGCTCCAGGTAGACGTACTCGTGCAGGGTGCCCTTGCGGACGAGGAACACCGTCAGCGACCGGATGTACATGGCGCCGATGCCGAGGCCCAGCGCGATGATGATCGGGTCGGTGCTGATCGCGAACGCGCCGATGACGCCGTCGAAGCTGAACGAGGCGTCCAGGACCTCCAGGTAGAGGAACAGGAAGAACCCCGCCTTGCCGGTGGCGAGCGCCAGCGAACTCGGCCCGGACCGCCCGGACGAGCCCCGCTCGGCGCCCTCCGCGCCGTCCTCGTCCCCGTCCTCGTCGTCCTCGTCGTCGCCCGCCTCGGAGAACAGCTCGCCCAGCCCGTTGACCAGGATGTAGGTCACCATGCCGAGCACACCCGCGATCATGACGTTGCCCGGGTCGTCGGCCGACAGCCACGCCACGAACGCCAGCGAGCCGCCCGCGACGACCACCGCGAGCTGGTCCAGCTTGCCGATCCGGGCGAGCGGCTTCTCCAGCCACGGCAGCCACTTCTCGGCCCGCTCCTCGAACACGAAGTCCAGGAAGAGCATCATCAGGAACATGCCGCCGAACGCCGCGATCATCGGGTAGGCGTCGTTCATCAGCTCGTGGTACCGGTGCGAGTCGTTGAGCGCCAGGTCGACGGCCTCGACGGGGTTCAGCTTGGCGGTGATCCCCACGATGAGCAGCGGGAACACCAGCCGCATGCCGAACACGGCGATGGCGATGCCGACGGTCAGGAAGATCTTCTGCCAGAACTCGCTCATCCGGTCGAGGACCTTGGCGTTGACCACGGCGTTGTCGAACGAGAGGGAGATCTCAAGGACGGCCAGCACGGCCACCAGCGCGAGACCTGTGGCGTTGCCGTACAGCAGGGCGATCAGCAGGCCCACGACCGTGACGACGAAGGACCACCCGAAGGTGCGAAGAATCATGCGCGTATTTCTGCTAGGGAGGACGGCCCGCGACGGGCCGGCCGGCGTGCGGGGAAGGCCGGCCCTCAGCCGACGTTGACGCCGAAGTCCATCGCGATGCCGGCGAGACCCGAGGCATACCCCTGGCCGACGGCTCTGAACTTCCATTCGCCGCTGTGGCGGTAGAGCTCGCCGAACACCATGGCCGTCTCGGTGGAGGCGTCCTCGGTGAGGTCGAAGCGGGCGAGCTCGTTGCCGTCGGCGCGGTTGACGATGCGGATGAACGCGTTGCGGACCTGGCCGAAGTTCTGCTGCCGGTTGTCGGCGTCGTAGATCGACACCGGGAACACGACCCGCTCGCACTCGGCCGGGACACCGGTGAGGTCGACGTTGATCGACTCGTCGTCGCCCTCCCCCTCACCGGTCAGGTTGTCGCCGGTGTGCTCGACCGACCCGTCCGGGCTCTTCAGGTTGTTGAAGAACACGAAGTGCTGGTCGGACATGACCTTGCCGGACGCGTCGAGCATCAGCGCCGAGGCGTCGAGGTCGAAGTCGGCGCCCGTGGTGGCGCGCACGTCCCAGCCGAGGCCGACGGACACGGCGCTCAGGTTCGGGGCGGCCTTCGTCAGCGAGACGTTGCCGCCCTTGGCGAGTGAGACTCCCATTCGGGCCACTCCCTTCCCGTGGTGGGGTCCGGTGAGGACGATCGGATCGTGTGTTCGGTGATGGACGGGTGATGGACGGGTGCTGGACGGATGCTGGGCGGATGCGAAGGGCGTCCGGGACGGCCCGCCCGGACGCGGGCCCGGCCGGACGCGGGGTCAGAGGTTGACGCCGAAGTCGGTGGCGATCCCGGCCAGGCCCGAGGCGTAGCCCTGGCCGACGGCGCGGAACTTCCACTCCGCGCCCGACCGGTACAGCTCGCCGAAGACCATCGCGGTCTCCATCGAGGCGTCCTCGGACAGGTCGTAGCGCGCCATCTCCGCCCCGTCGCTCTGGTTCAGGACGCGGATGTAGGCGTTGCGGACCTGCCCGAAGTTCTGGCCGCGGGTGTCGGCGTCGTAGATCGACACCGCGAACGCGACCCGCTCGGCGGTGGCGGGCAGCGCGCCGAAGTTCACCTTGAGCTGCTCGTCGTCGCCCTCGCCCTCGCCGGTGGTGTTGTCGCCGGTGTGCTCGACGCCGCCGTCCGGGGTGCGCAGGTTGTTGAAGAACACGAAGTGCTGGTCGGTGAGGATCTTCCCGGCGGCGTCCAGCACCAGGGCGGAGGCGTCCAGGTCGAAGTCGGTGCCGGTCGTGGTCCGCAGGTCCCAGCCGAGGCCGACGGTCACCGCGCTCAGCCCCGGTGCCTGCTTGGTGAGCGAGACATTGCCGCCCTTGCTGAGACTGACGCCCACTGTGTTCCTCCAAGATCGCATGCCGTATCGGACGCCCCGGGCGTCACGCTATATCGACGTAGCAGTGATGCTATCCGTTCCCTACGTTGCGAAGGCATTACCTCAGGGGGGCTCGTCACACGGCCGGGGCCGGGGTACGCGAAAGCGCTCCGACTGCGCCAGACTGGGCACGAGGCGAAGGAGGGGGGCGGTCTTGCGGGGACCGGGCGACCAGCGGCGGCGTGGCCGGGGCGCGCAGGCGGCGGCCGCCGCGATCGAGGCGCGCGAGGCGGCCGCCGCCGCCTTCTACGACATGGACCAGGCGCAGAAGTACCTCGACGGCCGGGTCACCGTCTTCGAGGACCTCGACGCGGCCGCGGCGGCCCCGGCGCGGCGGGAGTTCACCGCGCTCGCCGAGTCCGCCGACGCCGCCTCGGTGGCCTACATCTCCGTCCTGGACGCCCACGACCTCGACGACCAGGAGCGGACGGCCGCCGAGTACGACGCCGCCCGGCGCGCGTTCGTCGCGTCCACCGAGCGGTTGCAGCAGGTCGCGCGCGACCTGAACGGGTTCGCCGAGCGCCTCGCGCCGGGGATGGCGCGCCTGGAGGCCGCGCTCGACCGGCTTCCGCCCCGCCTGGCCGCCGCCCGCGACGCCGTCGCCGCCGCCGAGGCCGCCGTGGCCGCCGCCAGGGAGGCCGGGATGGACGCCTCCGACCCCGAGGCGGAGCTGGCCCGCGCGAAGCAGGGCCTGGCCCGGCTCGGCGCGCAGGGGCTCGGCGGGCTCGGCCTCGACGGCGCGCTGCGCGCGGCCGAGGAGACCCGCGCGATCGCCGAGGCCGCCCGGGAGGCCGCCGCGGAGCTGCCGCGGATGGCCGGGAAGGTCCGCAACTCGCTCGCGTCCGTGCGGACCAGGGTGGACGTCGTCGCGGGCCGCATGGAGCCCGTCAGGCGGGCGATGAAGACGCTGCTGCGCGGCTACTCGCAGGCGTGCTGGCAGGACCTGCGCGGCGCGCCCGAGGCCATCGAGTCGGGGGTCACGCGGGCCCGCGAGCGGCTGAACGAGGCGTCCGCGCACGTCTCCCGCGCCGAGTGGAAGCAGGCGCAGCAGGCGCTCACCGCCGCGCGCACCGAGCTGAACGCCGCCGACCGCCGCGCCGGGCAGGTCACGGGCCGCGTCGCCGAGCTGGAGGCCGTCGCCGCCGACCCCGCGGCGCCGGTGGAGTCGGTGCGGTTCGCCGTCCGCGACGCGCAGCGCCTCGCCATGGCGCAGCCCGGCGGCGCCGCGCCGCGGCACGCCCGCGTCCTCGACTCGCTCGTCGAACGGCTGGAGCGGGCCCCCGGGACGCTCACCGGAGCCCACCCCGACTACTGGGCCTACCTGCGGGAGCTGGACGCCATCAAGACCGCCGCCGGTGACGTCGTCACCCGCATCCGCGCGGAACGAGCGGGTTCCTAGGGGCTATCCGAACAGGGTCTCGCCCCAGTAGCCGCCTTCCTTGACGCCCGGGGGGCAGGCGAAGACGCCGGAGCCCACGTGCTGGACGTACTCGTTCATCGCGTCCGCGGCCAGGGACTGCTGCACGCGGATGAACCCCGTGCGCGGGTCGCGCTGGAAGGCGATGAAGAACAGGCCCGCCTCCAGGCGTCCCAGGCCGTCGGAGCCGTCGGTGAAGGAGTAGCCGCGCCGCAGGATGCGCGTCCCGCCGTTGGAGTCGGGGTGGGCGAGGCGGACGTGCGCGTCGGGCTTCATCCGCGACAGGACGATCGCGTCGCGCTCCTTGCGCGCGCCCGCCGGGGCCCCCTCGCCCTTGCTGCGGCCGAAGACGTCCTCCTGCTCGCGCAGGGACGTGCGGTCCCATGTCTCGATGTGCATGCGGATGCGGCGCGCGACGAGGTAGGAGCCGCCCGCCATCCAGTCGGAGCCGTCGCCTCCGGACGCCCAGACGTGCTTGCCGAGCAGGGCGTCGTCGGTCCCGGCGATGTTCTCGGTGCCGTCCTTGAAGCCGAACAGGTTGCGCGGGGTCTGCGCGTCCGGCGTCGTCGAGGACGTCTTGCCGAACCCGAGCTGCGACCAGCGGACCGCGACGACCCCGAACCCGATGCGCGCCAGGTTCCGGATCGCGTGCACCGCGACCTGCGGGTCGTCCGCGCACGCCTGCACGGCGATGTCGCCGCCGCTGCGCGCGGGGTCGAGGTTGTCGCCGGGGAAGTGCGGCAGGTCGACGAGCGCGGGCGGGCGCCGCGCGCCGATCCCGAACCGGTCCTTGCCGTCCTTGGCGAACAGGGAGGGGCCGAAGCCGATCGTCAGCGTGAGCCGGGACGGCGGCAGCCCCTCGGCCTCGCCGGTGTCGTCGGGCGGCGCCACCGCGGGCCCGCCGGTCGCACCCTGCCCGACCGGGCGGCCCGCCGTCATCGCGGCGGCGGCCGCCGTCCAGTCCTTCAGCATCCGGACGAGCTTCGCGCGGTCGCCGGTGGTCACGTCGAACGCCGCGAAGTGCAGCCGGTCCTGGACGGGGGTGGCGATGCCCGCCTGGTGGGCGCCGTGGAAGGGGACGGCGCCGCCGGCCGCCGGGTCGTCGTCCTCCTCGGCGACCGCGACCCGGTCGAGCCCGGCCCCGGCGGCGGCGCCGACGAGCAGGCTCGCGCCGCCGAACCCGAGCATCCGCCGCCGCGACATCCGCGACACCGCGGACCCGTCCGCGGGTTCGGTCACGGGCATCGCCGCGTCCTGCCCCTCGGGACGGTCCCCGGGACCGGCGCCGGTCATTTCGCCACCGCCCCCGCGAGCTTGGAGAGCGGCTCGCCGAGCGCGTTCACGGCGTCGGCGAGCTTCTTGCGGTCGTCCTTGCCGACCTTGTCGTAGGAGACGTAGCCGTCGCCCTTCTCATACTTCTCCAACAGCGCCTCGACCGCGCCGAAGTTGTCGTCGAGGTCCTTGGCGAGCTGCGCGTCCTTCTCCTGGACGACCGGCTTGAGCAGCTCGTACACCTTCCGCGCGCCGTCCACGTTGGCCTTGAAGTCGACGAGGTCGGTGTGGCTGAAGGTCTCCTCCTCACCGGTGACCTTGCCGGTCGCGACCTCGTCCAGCAGCTCCTTGGCGCCGGCGGCCATGTCGTTGACCGGGTCGAGGGTCAGGCCGGGCAGCCGCCCCTTCAGGACGGCGAGGTCGGCCAGCAGCCGGTCGCCGTACTCCTCCTTGCCCTTGACCGAGCCGTCCTTCCAGAGCGCCTTCTCCAGCAGGTGCCAGCCGGACCAGTCCTTCTTCTCCGCCGGGCTGAGGTCGGCCTCGCGCGCGTCGACCTTCGGGTCGATGTCGCCGAACTTCTCCGCGACGGGCTCGATCGCCTCCCAGCCGACCCGGGACGGCGCGTACAGCTCCTTGGCCTTGTCCACGTCGTTCTTCTTCACCGCGTCCACGAACAGCCGCGTCTTGGCGATCGTGTCGTCGACCTGGGCGATGACGTAGGCCTTGTAGTCGGCGGCGGCCTTGGTGAGCCGCTGGTCGCCGGTCCCGTTCGCCTGGCCGCTGACCGTGATGTCCTGCGAGGGGCCCTTGCCGGTCTGCCCCGCGCTGCACAGCAGCTTGTAGGTGCCCGCCGGGAGGCTCACGACGAAGTCGACCTTGGTGCCGGGGCCGATGTTCTCGCGCTCGGCGAGGATCTTGCCGTCGGGCTTGAGCACCTCGAACTCGTTGACCTTCGACCCCTTGTTGGAGACCTTGAAGGTCGTCTTGCCCGCCGGGAGGTCCTTCTTCGCCACCTCGCAGGAGTCGTCGGTGGCGGTGACGGCGATGGAGTCGGTCGCCTCGGCCTCGCCGTCGTCACCGCCGCACGCCGAAAGGAGGGACATCGACACGGCGGCGACACCGGCGATGGCGAGCGCGGAGGCGCGGCGCGCCGGGACGCGACGTACCGGGGCACTACGCACGGGGACAGGACGCATGGGGGGCTCCAGGGCGGGCAAATTGGTTAGGCTCGCCTAAATTAGCCAAAGCTAACCTCAGTCCGTCAAGTCGCCCCCGCGACAGTGAGTCATCCCACCCCCGAGCCGATCACGGCGGGGCCGTGAGCTGGGACGCGAGGGTCAGCGGGGACGGTCGTGCAGCCCCATCGTCAGGTTGCGCGCGGCCATCGGCGGGCCGCCCGGCTGGTGCCCTTGCTGAGGAGACTGCGGGTGGCCCTGCTGGTGGCCCTGCTGGTGGCCCTGGTAGGGGGGCTGCTGCTGCGGCATCTGCTGCATGTGGTCGCGGCCCTGCGCGGCGGGTTCGGCCCAGACGGCCGTCCCGTAGGCGCACACCTCGTATCCGCCGCCGACCGCGGCCGTGTCGAAGCGCATGCCGACGACCGTGTTCGCGCCCTTGCGGCGCGCCTCCTCGCCGAGCCGGTCGACCGCCTCGCGGCGCGCCGCCGCCAGCCCGGCCGACGGCTGCTCGCCCGTCACCCGGAACGTCGCGCTGCTGCCGGGCTGCCCGTGCTGCCCGTGCCCGCCCCTGCCCTGATCGGTCTGGACGGCCGTCCCCAGGACCTCGCCGAGCACGCTGCGGATCTCGTATCCGGCCACGCCGTCAGTCGTCACGATCAGCATGCGACCACGGTAATCCACCGGGCGGACAGTTGGGGCCGCGACACCCGGCCGTCACCCCCGGGCACGCGGCACCGACCGTCGTGGTCCTCCCGGCGGGCGGCCGGAAGGACCACCGTCGAGCCGGCGCCCGGCCAGGGGTTCAATCCAGGTACTCACGGAGCATCTGCGCGCGTGAGGGGTGCCGCAGCTTCGCCAGGGTCTTCGACTCGATCTGGCGGATCCGCTCGCGCGTGACGCCGAACTCCCTGCCGACCTCCTCCAGCGTGCGGGGGTGCCCGTCGGTCAGGCCGAAGCGCAGCTGGATGATGCGCTGCTCCCGTTCCGACAGCGTGCCGAGGATGTCCTCCAGCTGGTCCTGGAGCAGGATGAACGCCGCCGCCTCGATCGGCACGACGGCGTCCGCGTCCTCGATGAAGTCGCCGAGGTCGGAGTCCTCCTCGCCGATCGGCGACTGGAGCGACACCGGCTCCTGCGCGATCCGCTGGATCTCCACGACCCGGACGGGCGAGAGCCCCATCTCCAGGCCGATCTCCTCCGGGGTCGGCTCGCGGCCGAGGTCCTGGTGGAGCTGGCGCTGCACGCGGACCAGCTTGTTGATCGTCTCCACCATGTGCACCGGGATGCGGATGGTCCGCGCCTGGTCGGCGATCGCCCGGGTGATCGCCTGCCGGATCCACCAGGTGGCGTAGGTGGAGAACTTGAACCCCTTCGTGTAGTCGAACTTCTCGACCGCACGGATCAGCCCGAGATTTCCCTCCTGGATGAGGTCGAGGAAGAGCATTCCCCGGCCCACATAGCGTTTCGCGATCGAGACCACCAGCCGCAGGTTGGCCTCGATCAGGCGTTGCTTCGCCCGCACTCCGTCGCGGGCGAGCAGTTCGAGGTCGATGCGCTCGCCCCGGGAGAGGATCGCGACCTGCGCCATCTTCTCCTCGGCGAACAGCCCCGCCTCGATCGATTTCGCGAGTTCTACTTCATCTTCTGCCGTGAGAAGCGGTACGCGACCGATCTCTCTCAGGTAGATCCGAACCAGGTCGCTGGTCGGCGCCCGCTTGCCGAGGTCTCCCTCATCCGCTCGCGCGACGTCCTCGGTCTCCTGCTGAGATTCGAGGACCTCCACCCCCTGCTCTGCGAGCATCCGGACGACCCTTTCCAGGGAGTCGTCCGGCAAGTCCGAGCGATCGAGCGCGGCAGCGACGTCATCGACGGTCACACCGCCGCGCTCTCTGCCGCGTGCGACGAGGTCCGCCACCTGATCAACCGATGGCGCCTCGCTAGGCAGCACCGAAGGGCCCACGCAGACAGTTTGCGTCAAATGCGGGCTAGATCACAGGACCTATTTTGCGGACATTTGACTTACTGTGCCCCAAGGCCCCGTTCCCGCAACACCCGTCGCTGCTGCTCACGCGCGACAAGATCGCCGAAGAGCCGGGCGTACTCCTCCGGCGCCTCGTCCGGATTCAGCCGCTGGAGTTTAGACTTCACGTCCGCGATCATTCGGGTGAGCTGGCGCTCCTGTATTCGGGCCAGCAGTTCGACGGCATAACGGTCATCCGATTCATGGGCGGACCGCACCGGCTCGACGCCCAGCATCGTGATCAAATCCTTGACCTGCGTGTTCGGGGCCTGCTCCAGCAGCAGCGCGACCCACTCGGCGACCGCACCCGCCGCCGTCACGCCGCCCGCCGCCGCGATCACCGTCCGCACCGCCGCGTGCGGCGGCGCGAGGAACGCCTCCGCCGGGACCTCGTCGAATCCCGGTCCGAGCGCCGCCGGACGCTGCACGGCGAGCTTCAGCAACTCGCGCTCCCGCTGCACCTCGGGGTCGTTCGGGTCGTAGCCGGGACGGCCCGCCGCGCCGCCGTTCTCCTCGCCCTCGTGCCCGTTCGCGCCGCGGCCGTTTCCGGCCTGCCCCGCCGCGCCGTGGCCGTTCGCCGCCTGCCCGTTCCCGGGCCGGCCTCCTCCGGCCCGCGCTCCGCCCGCCCGGTCGTCTCCGAAGCGGGGGTCGCCGGGGCGCCCGTTCGCGGCGCGGCCGCGGCCCTGGCTCTGGCGCCGCGCCGCGAGTTCGCGGACGCGGCCGAGCACGAACTGCTCGTCCATGATCCCGAGCCAGCGGTCGAGGCTGACCGCGTACATCTGGCGGAGCGCGCGGTCCTTGATGGAGGCGACGACGGGGGCGGCGGCGTCCAGGGCGCCGAGCCGCCCCTCGGCGGTGTCGAGGTCGTGCTGCTCGATCGCGCTGCGCACCGCGAACTCAAACAGCGGCAGCCGGGAGGCGACCAGGTCGCGCACCGCCGCGTCGCCGTGCCGGATCCGCAGGTCGCAGGGGTCGAGCCCGTCCGGCTGGACGGCGACGAACGTCTGCGTGACGAACTTCTGCTCGTCGGCGAACGCGCGCAGCGCCGCCTTCTGCCCGGCCGAGTCGCCGTCGAAGGTGAAGATCACCTCACCACGGAACTCGTCCTGGTCCATCAGGAGCCGGCGCAGGATCTTGATGTGGTCGTCGCCGAACGCCGTGCCGGACGTGGCGATCGCGGTCTTGACGCCGGCCAGGTGGCAGGCCATCACGTCGGTGTAGCCCTCGACCACCACGGCCTGCCGCCGCCGGGCGATCTCCTTCTTGGCGAGGTCGGCCCCGTACAGCACCGAGCCCTTGTGGAACAGCGGCGACTCGGGCGTGTTCAGGTACTTGGGGCCGTCATCGTCGTCGTAGAGGCGGCGCGCGCCGAAGCCGATGACGTCGCCGCTCAGGTCGCGGATCGGCCACATCAGCCGGCCGCGGAACCGGTCCATCGGGCCGCGCCTGCCCTCCTTGGCGAGCCCGCCCGCGATGACGTCGCGGTCGGCGAACCCCCGCGCGCGCAGGTGCCGGACGAGGCCCTCCCACTCGCGCGGCGCGAACCCGACGCCGAAGTGGGCCGCGTCGGCCGCCTCGAACCCCCGCTCGGACAGGAACTTGCGGCCGATCGCGCCCTCGGGCGAGGACAGGTGCTCCACGTAGTACTCGGCGGCGGCCTTGTGCGCCTCCAGCAGCCGGGCGCGCTGCCCGGTGTCCTGCCGGGGGCCGCGTCCGCCGCCGTCCTCGTAGCGGAGCTGGATGCCGGCCTGGGCCGCGAGCCGCTCGACGGCCTCGGAGAACGACAGGTGCTCGATCTCCTGGACGAACTTGATGACGTCGCCGCCGGCCTCGCAGCCGAAGCAGAAGTACAGGCCGCGCGAGGGCGTCACGTTGAACGAGGGCGACTTCTCGTCGTGGAAGGGGCACAGGCCCTTGAGGTTGCCGCCGCCCGCGCTGCGCAGCTGGAGATACTCGCCGATCACGGCGTCGATGGACGACCGCTCCCGAACGAGCGCGATGTCCTCATTGCGAATCCGGCCTGCCACGACGAAGGAGTCTACGGCGGTGCCACGACATCCGGCGCATCACACCGCGCCCGCTGCCCGCCCCGCACCCGCGCGGGCCGGATACTGGAGAGTATGAGGAGATCGCTGGTGTGGGTGAAGCCGGAGGGCGCGGAACTCGCGGAGGCCGAGCTGGGCCAGGGTCGGATGGCCGCGACCGGGACGGCCGTCGGCGGGGACCCGCTCCCCTACCGCCTGGAGTACGAGCTGACGACGGGCGACCGGTACGTGACGGCGCGGCTGGCCGTCCGGGCGACGGGCGTGGACGCCCGCACCGGCCCGTGGCGCAGATGGCTGGAACTGGTCAACCGGCCCGAGGGCGAGTGGAAGGTGACGGCCCGCGCCGAGGGGCACGTGCCGATGCCGCCGCCGGGCGGGGACGCGACCGTGCTGCGCGGCGCCCTGGACTGCGACCTCGGCCTGTCGCCGCTCACCAACACGATGCCGGTGCTGCGTGACGGCCTGCTGGACGGCGTGCCGGGCCCCGCCGCCTCGGTCGAGTACCTGATGGCGTGGGTGTCGGTCCCGGACCTGGTGGTGACGCCGTCCCGGCAGAGGTACACCTTCCTCCGCCGGGACGGCGACCGGAGCGTGGTCCGCTTCTCCAGCCCGGGGTTCACCGAGGAGATCGTCTTCGACCGGGACGGCCTGGTCGTCGACTACCCCGCGATCGGCCGGGCCGTACGGCCCTGAGCCGTGCGGCGGCCGCTAGCGGACCCGGAAGCGGTCGAACAGCCGGTACATGAACTCCGTGCCCTGCTGGAGCGCGGCGACGGAGATCCGCTCGTCGTTGCCGTGCATCGTGACGAGCTGGTCGTTGTCGAGGACGTAGGGGTAGACGCCGTAGCCGGGCACGCCCCGCGACGTCCACGGCCCCAGGCTCGTCCCCGCCTCGAACAGCGCGGGCGCGAACACCGCGCCCGGGTAGGTCTTCGCGGCGGCGGCACTGATCGCGGTGTAGAGCGGCGAGTCGATGCTGGAGGGCGCCTTGGCGGACGTCGCGTCCAGCCGCTTGAGCGCGTCCTCCTCGGACTCGCCGGGGTTCCCCGCGAGCCTCACGGTCACGTCCCGGCCCGCGAGCCGCTTGCGGAACTCGGCCAGGAACTCGCGCGGACGCTGCCCGCCCGGCACGCCCCGGCAGTTGAGGCGCAGCGTGGCGGTGGAGGGGATGACGTTCTCCTTGTAGCCCGCGTCCTCGATGACGAACGCGTGCGTCGTGCGCAGCAGCGCGCTGTGCAGCCACGGATAGGAACTGCGCTTGACGACCAGCGCCGCCGCCCGCTCCCGGGCGTGCTGCGAGCGCGCCGAGAGCAGGAGCCGCAGCGCCCGCTGGAACGGCGCGTCACGGGTCGCCTTGGCCAGCGCGGTGAAGTACTCGCGGGTGACGGGGGTCAGCGCGACCGGCGCCAGCCAGGTGTCGACGGCGGCCACCGCGCGCGAGAGCCTGGCGATGGCCGAGTCCGGGTTGGGCTTGGAGGAGTGGGTGGCGGTGCCGTTCGCGACGAGGTCGAGGTTGAAGTAGACCTTGTCCTGGCGGGTGACGGTGATCAGCATGGGCGTCCTCTGGTCCTTCTGGGCGAGGAACCAGCCGCCCTCCGTGAGGACCATGCCCGCGTTGATCTTGTCCCAGTGGTTCTGGGCGAGCCATCCGGAGCCGTACGGCCCGGACTCCTCGTCGCAGTCGGTGAGGACGATGATGTCCCGGTCGAACCGCCCGCCCTCCTTGAGGTGGCGCAGGAGCGCGGTGATGAACGCGGCGTTGGCGCCCTTCATGTCGAGCGCCCCGCGCCCGTAGACCTCACCGTCCCTCACCACCCCGGCGAACGGGTCGACGGACCATTTGTCACGTTCCACAGGGACGACGTCGGAGTGGCCGAGCAGCAGCAGCGGGGGCGCCGCGGTGGTGCCCTTGATCCGGGCGATGAGGTGGACGTTGTCCTTCTTCGGCGTCGGGACGATCTCGGCGGAGACCCCCGCCGACTCCCAGACGGACTTCAGCATCTCCGCGTGCGGGCGGGTGACGCCGCCCTCGCCGAAGTTCTGCGTGTCGAAGGCCAGCATGCGCTTGAGCAGGGCGAGCGGGTCGAGGTCGGCCGGGGCGATCCCGGCGCTCGCGCCCGCCGCCGGCGCCGCGCGGCCGCCGGTCGAGGCGGCGGCCGTGCCGCCCGCGAGCGCGCCGCCCGCGAGCAGGACGGCGCCCGCCCCGGTGTGGTGCAGGAAGGCGCGCCGGGAGAACCTCGGGGACGCGCCGGACGGGGGGTCGTCGCTGTGGTGGGAGTCGGCCGGTGGGGAGACGGACATGGAGAGCTCCTCCTGAACCCTGGACGGGTGGCCCTGGACGGGCCGGGCGGGAACCCGGCGCCCGCGCCGAGCCGTCAGGGAGCCCCCGCGCGGTTCGCCGCCCCCGCCCTGCCACGCAGCCTCGCACGAACGGGAGATGATCTCCAGGAGGACCCGCAAGGGCGGGAACGGCCTTGACTTCGGCAAAGACCCCTAATTTCGGTCCTGGCCGAACCCGGCCTGGTTAACCGCGAGTAACTCCGGGTGGGCTATGGACAAACGCTGCGTCGCACGATGCAATGACGCACCAAAGTTCGACCCACCCCCAGGCGGCGCCCATGACCGATGTTGTGCTCGACGGCGTCGAGAAGGTCTACCCCAGCGGCCACACCGCCGTGCGCAACATGCGGCTGCGCATCAACGACGGCGAGCTGTTCGTCCTCCTCGGCCCGTCCGGCTGCGGCAAGTCCACGATCCTGCGCATGATCGCCGGGCTGGAGGAGATCACCTCCGGGATCCTGTGGCTGAACGGAGCCGTCGCCAACGAGCTCCAACCCCGGGATCGGAACGTGGCAATGGTGTTCCAGGAGGGCGCGCTCTACCCGCACCGCACCGTCCGGGGCAACATGATGTTCCCGCTGGAGGTGTCGGGCGACGACCGCGCCCAGGCGACCGCGAAGGTCGTCGAGCTGGCCCGCGCGCTCGGCCTCAACACGATGATCGACCGGCTGCCGGGCACGCTGTCGGGCGGGCAGCGCCAGCGCGCCGCGATCGGGCGGGCGCTGATCCGCGAGCCGTCGCTGTTCCTGATGGACGAGCCGCTGTCCAGCCTGGACGCGGGCCTGCGCACCGAGCTGCGCGTCGAGATCGCCGCGTTGGTACGCTCCAGCGGCACCACCACCGTCTACGTCACCCACGACCAGGTCGAGGCCATGACGATGGCCGACCGCATGGCGGTGCTGCGCGACGGCGTCCTGGAGGACGTCGGCACGCCCGAGCAGGTCTACGCCGACCCCGCGACGGCGTTCGTCGCGGCGTTCCTCAGCAACCCGCCGATGAACATGTTCCAGGCGACGCTGTGGGCGGTCGAGGGCGAGGGCCTGCTGCTCGACCTCGGCCCGCAGCGCCTCAACCTCCCCTGGGACGACCCGCGCGCCGCGTCGCTGATCAGCCATCACGGGCAGTCGGTGATCGTCGGCATCCGGCCAGACACGCTGGTCCCGATCGAGGCGGGCTCCCCGGCGCGTCCCGGCACCGTCCTGTCCGGGCAGGTGCGGGCCCTTGAGTTCCACGGGCACGAGTGGCTCGCCTACGCCGAGGCGGGCATCCCGACCGTCGAGGCGAGCGAGGTCGGACGGGTCGCGCCGCCCGCCCCGCCCGAGCCCGAGCCGACCCGCCTCGTCGACCGGCTCCGCGCCCTGCTGGGCGGGCGCGCCGAGGGCGGCGGCGAGCCCGCGCCCGAGGAGCACGCCGGCCACCACCGCCGCTCCGACCTGATCTTCCGCGCCGGGCCCGGCGGCCGCCCGAACCGCGGCGACCGCGTCGCGCTGACCGTCGACCTGGACCGGATCCTGCTGTTCGGCGCCGACGGCCGCCGCGTCACACCCGTCCCGCGATGACCTCGCGCAGCCGCCCGAACCCCGCGTCGATCTCCGGCAGCGTCACGGCCCCGTAGCCGAGCACCAGGCCCGGCCCGCCCCGCCCGGTGACGGCGAACTCCGACAGCGCGAACAGCCCGATCCCCTCGGCGAGGGCACGGCGGGCGAGCGCCGCGTCGTCCGTCCCGTCCGGGAGGGTGGCGCTGAGGTGCAGCCCCGCCACCGACGGGATGACCGTGAGCCCGCTGCCGGACGCGGCGCCGACCAGCTCCGTGATCCGCTCGTGCCGCGCCTGGTACTCGCGCCGCGACCGGCGGAGGTGGCGCGCCAGCAGGCCCTCGTCGATGAACCGGGCGAGCGCCGCCTGCGTCGGCATGTCCGCGTGCCAGGACGAGACGTAGCGCGCCATGCGGAACGCGCGGTGCAACGACGGGGGCGCCACCAGGAACCCCAGCCGCAGCACCGGACGCATGATCTTGGAGAACGTGCCCATGTAGAGCACCCGGCCGTCCTCGTCGAGGCTCTGCAGCGGCTCGATCGGGCGTCCCGCGTAGCGGTACTCGGTGTCGTAGTCGTCCTCGACGACCACCACGTCGCGCCGCCGCGCCCAGTCGAGCAGCGCCCGCCGCCTCGGCAGCGACATCGGCATGCCCAGCGGGAACTGGTGGGACGGCGTGACGTAGACGGCCCGCGCGTCCTCCGGGAGCGCGTCGACCCGCAGGCCCTCCGCGTCCACCGGAACGCCCCGCACCCGCATCCCCGCCGCCGTCAGCAGCAGCCGCGCGGGCGGGTACCCCGGGTCCTCGACGGCCACCACGTCCCCCGGCTCCAGCAGTACCCGCACGATCAGGTCCAGGGCCTGCTGGATCCCCGAGGTGACGACGACGTCGCCCGCCCCGGCCCGCACCGACCGCGAGACCCCGACGTGCCGGGCGATGGCCCGCCGCAGGTCGAGCAGCCCCGCGGGGTCCCCCGCCGCGGCCGGGTCGTCCAGCGCCGACGGCCGCAGCCGCCCCGCCATGATCCGCCGCCACGACTCGTAGGGGAACAGCCGCACGTCGGGGACCCCGACGCGGAAGTCCCACCGCACGCCCGGCGTCCACGCGGGCCACACCGTGATCTCGTCCCAGATCGGCCGCGGCCGCAGCGGCGACGCCTCCGGCGCCCCCCGCGACACCGGCCCGGCCTCCTGGACGAACGTCCCGGCGCCCACCCGCCCGTCGAGGAACCCCTCCGCCGTCAGCCGGTCGTAGGCGACCGCGACCGTGTTGCGGGAGATCTCCAGCCGCCGCGCCAGCTCCCGCGTCGGCGGCAGCGCCTCGCCCGCGCGCAGCCGCCCGTCCAGGATCGCCGCGCGGAGCTGCCGGTAGATCTGCCCGGCGAGGTCCTTGCGGCCCTCCAGGCTCACATGCAGATCCACGCCCCGACCCTAAATCGGCTCAGCCAGTTCCTGCAATTTTGGCCCTGTACTTGGGCCTCTCCGGGTTCCTAGCGTGGGCACCATGCTTTCCGAACTCCTGAACACCGACTTCCGCCCCCTGGACCGGAAGGCGTGCGACCTCTACCTCTCCGCCGTCGAGCAGGTGCGGCCCGCGCAGCTCGCACTCCCGACCCCCTGCGCCGACTGGACCCTGCACGGCCTGCTCCGCCACCAGGTCAGCCAGGACGAGGGCTTCGCCGCCGCCGCGCGCGGTGAGGGCGCCCGCCTCTCCCACTGGCGCGACGGGGACCTCGGCACCGACCACGTCGCCGCCGCGAAGACGTCCGCCGAACTCGTCACGGCCGCCTTCGCCGAGGCGTCCCTCGACCAGGAGTTCATCCTCCCCGAGGTCCGCGAGGGCGGCGGCTTCCCCGCCGCCCTGGCGATCAGCTTCCACTTCGTCGACCTGGTCGTCCACGCCTGGGACGTCGCCACCGCGATCGGCGCCCCCTGGGAGCCGTCCGAGGAGCTGCTCACCGCGTCCCTCAAGGTCGCCGCCATCGTCCCCGACGACGGCCGCGGCCCCGGCGCGAGCTTCGACAGGCCCGTCGCGTCCGCCCCGGGCGACGCCCCCGGCAGGCGCCTGCTCAGCCTCCTCGGCCGCACCCCATGAGGATCTGGAGGACCCACTGGACCCGCGGCCCCGTCGCCGCCGAGGGCACGGTCCTGGTCAGCGTCACCGACTTCACCGGCAGGGCCCGCGACTTCCCGGCGATCTACAAGGCCGGGATGGACCTCCGCCGCGCCTGGCCCGACATGGAGGGCGCCGTCGGCCTCTGGCTCTGGGCGAGCCCCGGCCGCCGCCGCACCGGCTCGGTCTCGGTCTGGCGCGGCGAGGCCGACCTGCTCCGCTTCGTCGGCTGGAAACCGCACGTCGCGATCATGCGCCGCTTCCGCGACCGGGGCACCCTCGTCTCCCACACCTGGGAGACCGACGACTTCGCCCCGCCCACGACCTGGGCCCGCGCGGAGGAACTCCTGACCGGCACGCGCCGGCCGCCGCTGACCGCGACGAGCGGGGGCCGTAGCGGTTGAACGGGGGCGGGTGGGGTCAGGCGCCCGCGTGCACGGCCTCGGCCGGAGCGGCCTCGCAGAGCGCCCCCTGGTAGAAGCCGATCTTCCAGTGGATCTGCTCCTGCTGCTCGCGCAGCCGGGCGATCTGCTCCTCCACCCGCCGATCGTGGTCCCGCAGCAGCTCAAGACGCTCCTGGACGGTCCCGTCACCGCCCCGGGCGAGCTCGGAGTAGCGCAGCATCTCCGCGATCGGCATCCCGGTCTCGCGCAGGCACCGCAACATCCTCAGCCACACCAGGTCGTCGTCGCTGAACACCCGCCGACCGGACGAGTTGCGCGCGATGTCCGCCAGCAACCCGATCTTCTCGTAGTAGCGCAACGTGTCGATGCTGAACCCGCTCTTCTCAGCGGTCTCTGCCGGGGAGTAGCTCACCCGCCCAGAATCGCACCTGGAGCACACTCCAGGTCAACCGGCCGGCGTGCCCGTCCCGCCGTCCCGCCGGGCGCCGTCGATGACGGCGTCCAGGAGCGAGCGGGAGCGCCGCAGATCCTCGATCATGCGATCGATGCGGTCCCGCTCCACCATCAACTCGCCCACCAGGGACTCGCCCGCCGGACCCTCCCCGCACAGCGAGGGCAGCAGCGTGACGATCTTCGAGCTGCACAGACCCGCGGCGTAGAGCTCCTGGATCCGCCGCACCCGGGCCACCGCCGTCTCCGCGTACTCCCGGTGCCCGCCCGGCGTCCGCTCGGCGGGCAGCAGGCCCTCCTGCTCGTAGTAGCGCAACGAGCGCCCGCTGACGCCCGTACGCCGGGCCAGCTCACCGATTCGCATGATGCAGATCACATCATTTCCCTTTGATTCTTACATCGGCGTCAACTTCTACGTTAACCGCATGACGCACGAAACGATCGCCTCCCCCCTCCTCACACCCGCCCGCCTCGGCACGCACGAGCTGGCGAACCGCCTGGTCGTCGCCCCCATGACCCGCACCCGCGCGAAGCGCGACGGCACCCCCACCCCGCTCATGGCCGAGTACTACGCCCAGCGCGCCACGGCCGGAGCGATCATCGCCGAGGCGGCCACCCCGAACGCGGCCGGCCAGACGTATCCGAACATCACCGCCCTGCACACCGACACCCACACCGACGGATGGCGCCAGGTCACCAGGGCCGTCCGAGCCGCCGGCGGCGGCCCGATGTTCCTCCAGATCCAGCACGGCGGACGCATCGGGCACCCCGACACCAGCGGCCTCACCCCCATGGCCCCCTCACCGATCCCGCTGCCCGACCCGATCCACACCCCGTCGGGCCTCCAGCAGGCGGTCACCCCACGCGAGATGACCCCCGACGACATCAGGCAGACCATCGACGACTTCGCGCGCACCGCCCGCCGCGCCGTCGAGGCGGGCTTCGCCGGGGTCGAGGTCCACAGCGCCAACGGCTACCTGCTGCACCAGTTCCTGGCCGCCGGCACCAACCGGCGCACCGACGCCTACGGCGGAGGCGTCGACAACCGCATCCGCTTCACCACCGAGGTCGTCGCCGCCGTCGCGGCCGCGATCGGCGCCGAGCGCACCGGCCTGCGCGTCTCCCCCGGCAAGGCCGTCAACGGCATCACCGAGACCGATACCGACGACCTCTACCCGGCCCTGATCGAGGCCACCGGCGAAGATCTCGCCTACCTCCACATCGCCTTCGCCGACCCGGCCCGGCCGCTCTTCGCCCGGCTGCGCGGACTCCGGACCGGCACGCTGATCGCCAACCCCGTCCTGCCCGCCGAGCGGATCCCCGCCGACGGCGGCCGGGAGGCCGCCGAACGCCTCCTGGACGCCGGCGCCGACCTCATCGCCCTGGGCCGCCCCTTCCTCGCCAATCCCGACCTGGTCGACCGCATCCGCACCGGCGCCCCGGTCAACGCCGTCCGCGCCGAGTACACGATGTACACCGGCGGCCCCACCGGGTACACCGACTACCCCACCCTGGACCCCGCGGACCGGTGATGTGACCGGACCACGGGCTGGAAGGTGACGACCAACCCCGGCCGGTTCCGCGAGGGGCGATTCATGATCTGGACGGGTGGCGCGCCGTCTCCGCGGTTTGACCTGGAGTGGACTCCAGATCGCATAGTTGCCTCACGACGACCACTGGCGAGGAGCCGGAGAGGATCTTCCATGCGTATCGGGCTTCAGGTTCCCAGCTTCACCTACCCCGGCGGCCCGGAACAGATCGGGCCGACGTTCGGCCGGATCGCCCGTGAGGCCGACGAGGCGGGCCTGCACTCGTTCTGGGTGATGGACCATTTCTTCCAGATCCACCAGGTGGGGCCGTCGGAGGAGCCGATGCTGGAGGCCTACTCGTCCCTCGCGTACGCGGCGGCGCTGACGGAGCGGATCACGCTCGGCGCGCTGGTCACGGGTGTCACCTACCGGCATCCCGGCATCCTGGTCAAAACCGTGACGACGCTGGACGTCCTCTCAGGCGGTCGGGCGTGGCTGGGCATAGGCGCGGCGTGGAACGACGAGGAGTCGAGAGGGCTCGGCGTCGCCTTCCCGCCGACGGCGGAGAGGTTCGAGCGGCTGGAGGAGACGCTGAAGATCGCCGGTCAGATGTGGAGGGGCGACGAATCGCCGTTCAAAGGCAGGCACTTCGAGCTGGAGCGCCCGCTGAACTCTCCACCCGCCGTCCGGCGTCCCCATCCGCCCGTCCTCATCGGCGGCGGCGGCGAGAAGAAGACGCTGCGGTTCGTCGCCAAGTACGCCGACGCGTGCAACCTCTCCGACAACGACGAGCTGCCGAGGAAGCTGGACGTGCTGCGCGAGCACTGCGACCGGGAAGGGCGCGACTACGACGAGATCGAGAAGACGACGATCACCGCCGCGGAAGAGCCCTCGGTCGGTGCCGCCGTGGACACCATCGGGCGTCTGGCCGAGCGCGGCGTCGACCACGTGATCTTCAGTCAGCTCACCGGCCAGGAGTTGACCGCGATACTGGCGGAGGCCCTGCCGCAGACCGAGAAGATCACCCCGGCCGGCCGGTGAGCCGACCGGCCGGGAAGGAGCCCCGCGCGCCGTACGCCCTCGGACGAAGGCGCGCGGGGCAGCCCTAGGGCAGGATCAACGAGGGGTGGGTTCGAGCCGCAACGGCACCCCGAACAGGTTGAGCGCGTTGATCAGCGATACCAGCGCGACGAGATCACCGCGCTCGCGCGGGTCCGGGTAGTGCTTGCACAGCTCCTCCCAGAGTTCGTCACTGACCGGCTCGCGGCGGGTGACGGCCTCGGTGTAGGCGAGGGCGGCGCGCTCCGCCTCGCTGTAGAGGTATGAATTGCGCCAGATGGTCGTGTGGTGCATGCGCTCCTCGGTGTCGCCCTTCGCACGGGCGTCTCTGATGTGGATGTCGACGCAGTACGCGCAGCCGTTCAGCTGCGACGCGCGGATCTTGATGAGCTCCTGCACCTTGCCGTCCAGCGGCCCCTTCCGGATGAGGCGTGCCAGGTTCATGAACCCGCTGTAGACCTCGGGTGTCGCTTCCTGCAAGAGCATGCGTGCCATGGTCGCTCCCTCGTGGACGTCGCTGTCGCCAGGGAGACGCCGCAGGCCGCTCACCTGTGACAGCGGACGAGCCAGGGAAAATGACTACCGCGAGCGGACGTGGAGCGTGGGGAGCTTGTCGGGGTTGATCACGCGGCGGTAGGCGGTGATGCGCCCGTTCTCGATCTCCACGGTGTCGATGGCCCGGACACGGTGGCCGCCCGGCCCTCCGGGACCGATGGCGCCGAGGACGAGCAGCGCCGGTTCGCCGTTGACCTCGGCCGGAGTGAAGCGCACCGACTTCTGCCGCCCGACCCGCAGCAGGATGGCGGCGACCCGTGCCGCACCCCGGATGATCTTGCGGGCGGCGAAGACCTTGCCGCCGCCGTCCGTCGTGTAGGTCGCGTCCGGGTCGAGCAGCTCCATCAGCGCCGTCGCGTCGCCCTTCTCGTAGGCGGCGCGGAACGCGGTGAGCACCCGCTCCCGCTCGGTCCGCGACGGCGGACGGGCGGGACGCGCGGCCGCGACCTTGCGCCCGGCGCGGGAGGCGAGTTGGCGGCACGCGGCGGGCGACTTCCCGAGCACCTCGGCGATCTGCTCGTAGGGCACGTCGAACGCGCGGCGCAGGACGAAGGCGACCCGCTCGGGCGGCGACAGCTCCTCCAGGACCAGCATCATCGCGGTGCCGACGGTGTCGTCCACGAGGACCTTGTCGGCGATGTCGGGGCCGGTCAGCAGCGGTTCGGGCAGCCACGGCCCGACGTAGTCGACGCGGCGCGCGCGGGCGGTGCCGAGCACGTCGTAGGCGCGGCGCGCGGCGACGGTGACGAGCCAGGCCCGCAGGTCGCGGACGTCGTCCAGCGACTCCTGGGCGGCGGCGCGCAGCCAGACGTCCTGGACGATGTCCTCGGCGTCGGCGACGCTGCCGGTGACGCGGTAGGCGACGCCGAACACGGCGGGGCGGTGCCGGTCCCACTCGTCGTCGAGCCGGCTCGGCCGGTCCTGGAGGTTCGTGCTCATGATGTGTACGACCCCGCCGCGGCGCCGAGCATTCCCGGCCGGCTCAGGCGGTCGCGGGCGTGAAGACCCATTTCCGGTACGACCAGTAGCGGAACGCGGCGCCGAACCCGACCCCCGCCAGCAGCCCGAGGTTGTAGGACAGGCCGCCGTGCAGGCCGAGGGTGTAGTAGGTGAAGCCGGTGCAGAGGACCTGGATCAGCAGGCCGACGCCGTTGAGCGCGAAGAAGACGACGACCTCGCGGCCGGAGCCGTCGCTGTCGCGGTGCCGGAAGGTCCAGAAGCGGTTGGCGAGGTAGGAGGTGATCGTGGACACCACGGTCGGCACCACGACGCTCGTCACGGGGCTGCCGCCGAGCCAGGCGCGCATCAGGTTCGCGCCGAAGATCGTGATGAGGGTACCGACGCCTCCCACGAAGCCGAAGCTCAGCAGCTCGCGAAAGAACGTGCGGTAGGCCGAGGCGGACGCGACCGATTTGACCGGTCTTGACCGCTGCATGGTGCTCACTCGCCCAGACCTTACCCGAGCGGTACATACGCCAAGGTCACAACCCGGGCAAAAGATCAGCCGCCGGCGGTGGCGGCGGCCGGGGCCAGCAGGAATATCAGGCCGACGAGCGCGACCGGGACGGCCAGCGCCCAGCCGAGCCCGACGCCCTGCGCGACGAAGCCGATGACGGGCGGCCCGCCGAGCAGCCCGCCGTAGCCGATGGCGGTGACGCGGGAGATGCCGGTCGCGGCGGGGACGCCGGGCACGTTCCCGGCGGCGCTGAAGGTGACGGGCGCGACGACGGCGACACCGAGCCCGAACAGCGTGAACCCGGCCACGGCGGCGACCGGGTCGTGGGCGGCGAGCCCGAGGGCGAGGCCGCCGGCGGCGAGCAGCGACCCGGCGCGCATCACCCGGACGGGACCGAACCGCGCGACGACCCGGTCCCCGGTGAGCCGCCCGACGGTCATGGCGACCGCGCAGCCGGCGAAGCCGAGCCCGGCGGTCCCGGGCCCGGTGCCGAGGTTCTCCCGCAGGTAGATCGCGCTCCAGTCGGCCATGGCGCCCTCGCCGACGAAGGAGCACAGGCCGATGATCCCGAGCGTCAGGAGCAGCCACCTGCGGGCCGGGCGGGGCGGATCACCGCCGGTCGCGGCCGGCGGTGCCTCGGGCACGAGGTCGGCGGAACGATCCAGCAGATTCCGGCAGCCGACCAGCAGGACCACCGCCAGGACGACCGTCGCCGCGGGGAGATGCGCCGCGACCGGGACGTGGGCGTGCGCCGCGGCGGAGCCCACGAGGGCGGCCACGAGGGTCCCGATGCTGAACCAGCCGTGCATGCCCGACATCAGGGGCCGCCCGTAGTCGCGTTCGACGGCGACGCCCTGGGCGTTCATGGCCACGTCCATCACGCCGAGCGCGGCCCCGAACAGCAGCAGGGCGAACAGCAGCGCGCCGAGGTTCCAGGCGAGCCCGAGCGGGATGAGCGACAGCGCCCCCGCGAACCCGCCCAGCAGCGTCGTCGTGCGGCTGCCCAGGCGGGCGACGAGCGACCCGGTGAACCGGACGGCGATGGCGACCCCGACGGGCGCGCCGAGCAGCGCGACGCCCATCGCGCCCTCGCCCAGCCCGAGGTTCTCCTTGATCTGGGGGATCCGGGGGACCCAGGTGACCCCGATCAGCCCGTGGACGGTGAACGCCACCGTCACCGCGACCCGTGCCCGGACGGGCGGCGCGATCTCCTCCGTCACCACCCGGCCGACCCTACGTGCCCCGGCTCCCGCGCGGAACCGGTCCCGGACGAAAAAGATCATCGCCTCAGGTAGAGCCCACCGGAAAGCGGAGTCCGCGGAGCCGGACCCTCGAAGAGAACTACGGGACCAGGTCGGCGAGGGGCGTTCCGGGGTCGGTCAGGCGGGCCTTGTCGACGGCCTGGCCGGAGCGGATCAGGGCCTGGACGTCGCCGGTCACGTCCCACACGTTGACGTTCATGCCGCCGACCACCCGGCCGCCCGACAGCCAGAACGCGATGAACTCGCGGCCCTCGACGTCCCCCCGGTGGACGACCTCGTCGTACTCGCCGGGCGAGGCGACCCCCGACATCTCCATGCCCAGGTCGTACTGGTCGGAGAAGAAGTAGGGGACGCGGTCGTAGCTGACGTCCCGCCCGAGCATGGCGCGCGCGGCGGCGGGGCCGCCGTTCAGCGCGTTCGCCCAGTGCTCGACCCGGACCCGGCGGCCGAGCAGCGGGTTGTAGGCGTTGGCGACGTCCCCGGCGGCGTGGACGTCGGGGTCGGACGTGCGGAGCGAGGCGTCGACGAGCACGCCGTCGGAGACCTCCAGGCCCGCCTCCTCCGCGAGCCGGGTGTTGGGCCGGACGCCGATGCCGACGATCACCACGTCCGCCGGGATCTCGGCGCCGCCCGAGGTGACGACCGCCGACACCTGCCCCGCGCCCCAGAACCCGGCGACGCCCTGGTCGAGCCGCAGGTCGACGCCGTGCTCGCGGTGCAGCGCGGCGAACATCCCGCCGATCTCGGGGCCGACGGAGGCGTGCAGCGGGGCGGGCTCCGGCTCGATCACCGTCACGTCGTTGCCGTAGGCGCGCGCCGCGGCGGCGGTCTCCAGCCCGATCCAGCCGGCCCCGGCGACGACCACGCGGCGGCCGCCGTGCGCGATCGCCTGCTTCAGCGCGGCCGAGTCGGCCATGCTGCGCAGGTAGTGGATGCCCTGGAGCCTGGCGCCGGGAACCTCCAGGCGCCGCGGGGAGGCGCCGGTCGCCAGCAGCAGCTTGTCGTAGCCCACCGGCTCCTTGGTCGACAGCCGCACCTCGTGCGCGGCCGGGTCGATGGAGGCGACCGCGACGCCGAGCCGCAGCTCGACGTCGTGCTTGTCGTACCAGTCGGCCTCGTGGACGTGGGCCTTGTCGCGCGGTTCCTTGTCGAGGAGGAAGCCCTTGGACAGCGGGGGCCGCTCGTAGGGGCGCTCGATCTCCTCGCCGACCAGCACCACCCGTCCGGCGAAGCCCTCCTCGCGGAGCGTCTCGGCCGCCTTGGCCCCGGCCAGGCCGGCGCCTGCGATGACGAACGTCCCCTCGGGCATGACGACCTCCTGTAGGTGACCCCTTCTCATCCGGACTGCCCTACTGCGTCGTCCCTACAGCGGCCTCTGAGCTGAGACGAGAGTCATCGTCCGCGTGCCGGAGCGTGCGCCCCGGCGCCTTCCACGCTAGCTCAGCGGGTCTCGCCGCCGAGCATGGCGTGCCGGGCGACCGCCGAGAGATCGGTCAGCGAGGCGATCTGGTCGATGACGGCGCGCAGCCGGGCGGCGTCGTCGGCCGCGGCGGTGAACGCCTCCCGGAATCCGGCGTCGAGGGTCTCGGGCGCCCCGGCGACCATCATCTCGGCCAGCTCGGTGACCAGCGTCCGCTGCCGGGCCCTGACCTCCTCGTGGCTGATCCACACGTAGTGCGCCGTGATGCCCTTGAGCAGGGCGTTCTCCAGCCGCTGCGCGCGCGGGACGATCAGCTGCGCCGCGTACCGGGTGAGCGGGCGGGGGCCGTAGGCCTCCCGGGTCGCGGTCTCGGCGGCGAGGCAGAACCGCCCGATGAGCGTGCTGGTGAGGTTCTTGAGGGCGGCGAGGCTGCGCGGGGTGCCGTCGTAGCGGTCGGGCCAGTACGGCTCGGCGAGCAGCGTCGTGAACCGCTCCTCCAGCTCCGCGAGGTCGGCGTCGGCGCAGTACAGCTTGGTGGCGGTGGCGGCGACCAGGCGCCGCTCGGCGGGGTCGGCGAGCCGCGCGAAGTCGATGTGCCCGGCGACCAGCGCGTCCTCCAGGTCGTGGACGGAGTAGGCGACGTCGTCGCTCCAGTCCATGACCTGCGCCTCGAAGCACGGGCGGCCCTCGGGCGCGCCTTCCCGGACCCAGGCGGCGACGTCGCGGTCGTCGTCGTACACGCCGAACTTGCCGTTGACCGCCTCGTCCTGCGCCCACGGGTACTTCATCGCCGCGTCCAGGGCGGCGCGGGTGAGGTTGAGGCCGACGCTGCGGCCGTGCAGGGGCGGGCCGTCCGGGGCGAACGACTTGGGCTCCAGCCGGGTCAGGACGCGCAGGCTCTGCGCGTTGCCCTCGAACCCGCCGCAGTCGCGGGCGACGATGTCGAGCGCGAACTCGCCGTTGTGCCCGAACGGCGGATGCCCGATGTCGTGGGACAGGCACGCGGTCTCGACGAGGTCGGGGTCGCAGCCGAGGGACTTGCCGAGCTCCCGGCCCACCTGCGCGCACTCCAGCGAGTGGGTCAGCCGGGTGCGCAGGCTCTGCACGGTGTCGGCGCCCGCGTCGGCGCCGGGCGAGGCGACCTGGGTCTTGGCGGCGAGCCTGCGCAGCGCGGCGCTGTGCAGGACGCGGGCGCGGTCGCGCTCGAACGCGGTCCGGTCGCGGCGCTTGGCGGGCTCGGGCGCCCACCGCCGCCGGTCACCCGCCGAGTAGCCGCGGCCGCGCTCAGCTTGGTCGGTCATACTCGTCCAGTACCCGCTTGATCGGTCATGTGCCTCAAGGATAGGACCGGGCCGTGACGGCGGGGTGGCGATCGGGAAAGGCCACCGTGTCAGGGACTCGGCGTCCCGGTGGGCGACCCGCCGGGCGGCGCGGGCGCCGTCGGGTCACCGTGGATGATCTTGATGGTCTCGCTGGGCGTCTTCACGCTCTTGCCCAGCAGGACGTAGGACAGGTAGCCGCCCGTCTCCCGCACGATGTACTGGAACTGGGTGTCGCGGGTCTGGACGCTCGGGCCGCTGCGGGTGGGCGACGCGGCGGCGTGGATGCCGTTGTCCTCGGCCATCCGCTTGGAGCGCAGCCCGTGCCAGGGGTCGGTGACGATCACGCCGGACGACCAGTGCAGCCGCTCGAACTCCTTGCCGACCGCCTTGAAGCTCTCCAGCGTGTCGCGCCCGACCGGCACCGCGACGACCTTGGAGGCCGGGACGCCGCCCTTGCGGATCAGCCACTTCCGGCCGGACTCGGCCTCGGTGAAGTTGTCGCCGGGCGCCTTGCCGCCCACGGTGACGATCGCGGGCGCCACGCCGGCGCGGTAGAGGTCGAGGGCGTGCTGGAGCCGCCATTGCAGCGTCGGGGACGGGACGCCGTTGTACTGCGCGGCGCCGAGCACGATGATCGCGTCGGAGCGGGGCCGCTCGTCTTGGCGGGCCTGGTACCAGACCCGCGCGGCGACGGTCAGCGGCGTCAGCACCGCGATGGCGACGATCCCGGCGATGACGGCCAGCGGCACCGTGACCCAGAGCGGGCGCCTGCGCCGCCCGGCGGGCGCCCCGTCGCCCTCGGAACCGTGGTCGGCCTCGCCGCGCGGGCGTACGTCCTCGTCGTCCGGCTCCAGGTCCGGCAACCCCATTTCCACCGTCATCGCATCGGCCACGTTAGTGAGATGGTCCGCCGCGCGTGCGAAGTTCACAAGTCCGGCGTGTCGTCCCCGCCACATTCCGTTCCCGGCGCCGGAGGCGCACGGGGACGACACGCCCGACCGGCTAGCGGCTGTCGCCGCCCCCGGAGGCTCCGCCCGCCCCCGCGGCCGCCGCCTCGATCGCCGCGCGGCCCGCCTCCAGCCGGGCGACCGGGATGCGGAACGGCGAGCAGGACACGTAGTCCAGCCCGACCTCGTGGCAGAAGTGGACGGAGTCGGGGTCGCCGCCGTGCTCGCCGCAGATCCCGAGCTTGATCCCGGGCCGCGCCCTGCGGCCCTCCTCGGCGGCGATGCGGACGAGCCGCCCGACGCCGTCGCGGTCGAGGGTCTCGAACGGCGACACGCCGAAGATGCCGAGCTCCAGGTAGCGGGAGAAGAACGCGGCCTCGACGTCGTCGCGGGAGAAGCCCCAGGTCGTCTGCGTGAGGTCGTTGGTGCCGAAGGAGAAGAACTCGGCGGCCTCGGCGATCTGCCCGGCGGTCAGCGCGGCCCTGGGCAGCTCGATCATCGTGCCGATCAGCGCCGGGACGTCGACCCCGGTGGCGTCGCGCACCTCGTCCAGGATGGCGCGGGCCTCCTCGCGGACGGCCTCCAGCTCCTGCACGGCGCCCACGAGCGGGATCATGATCTCCGGACGGGGGTCGCCGCCCGCCCGCCGCCGCGACGCCGCGGCCTCGGCTATCGCTCGAACCTGCATCGAGAACAGCCCGGGAATCGCCAAACCCAGGCGCACACCCCGCAGTCCCAACATAGGGTTCTGTTCGTGCAGTCGGTTGACTGCGTCGAGCAGTCTCCGGTCCTGCGGGTCCGCGCCGTCCCCGGCGAGGGCCACCCTGACCGACAGCTCGGTGATGTCGGGGAGGAACTCGTGCAGCGGCGGGTCGATGAGCCGGATCGTGACCGGCAGCCCGTCCATGGCCTCGAAGATGCCCTCGAAGTCCTGCCGCTGGAGCGGTTCGAGGGCGTCCAGCGCCGCCCGGCGGCCGGCGTCGTCCTCGGCGAGGATCAGCTTCTCCACGAGCCGCCGGCGGTCGCCGAGGAACATGTGCTCGGTGCGGCAGAGCCCGATCCCGGCGGCGCCGAAGCGGCGGGCGCGGGCGGAGTCCTCGGGGTTGTCGGCGTTCGCGCGGACCTTCAGCGCGGCCCGCGCGTCGGCGTGCGCCATGATCCGGTCGACGGCCTCGACCAGCTCGCCGCCGCCCGCCGCGGTCAGCCCGCCCTCGAAGTAGCGGACGACGGGAGAGTCCTCCACGGGCACCTCGCCGAGGTAGACCTCGCCCGACGAGCCGTCGATGGAGATCACCTCGCCCTCCCCCACGGTGACGCCGCCGGGCGCGGTGAAGCGCCCCGCCTTGACGTCCACGTCCAGCTCCTCGGCGCCGCAGACGCACGTCTTGCCCATGCCGCGCGCGACGACGGCGGCGTGCGAGGTCTTGCCGCCCCGGGAGGTCAGCACGCCCTTGGCCGCGACCATCCCGGCGAGGTCGTCGGGGTTGGTCTCGCGGCGGACGAGGATGACGTCCTCGCCGCGCCCGGCCAGCTCCACGGCCCGCTCGGAGGTGAACACGGCCTTGCCGACGGCGGCGCCGGGCGAGGCGTTCATGCCCTTGGTCAGCCTGGTGACGTCGCCGACCTCCTCGCCGGTGGCGAAGCGCGGGAACATGAGCTGGGCGAGCTGGCCGCCGGTGACGCGGCGGGTCGCCTCGTCCACGTCGATGAGGCCCTGGTCGAGGAGCTGGCAGGCGATGCGGAACGCGGCGCCGGCGGTGCGCTTGCCGACCCGGGTCTGGAGCATCCACAGCTTGCCGCGCTCGATCGTGAACTCGATGTCGCACATGTCGCGGTAGTGGTTCTCCAGCGTCTCCATGATCTCCAGGAGGCGGTCGTAGGAGTCCCTGTCGATGCGCTCCAGCTCGGTCAGCGGCACCGTGTTGCGGATGCCGGCGACGACGTCCTCGCCCTGCGCGTTCTGGAGGTAGTCGCCGTAGACGCCCTGCTGCCCGGTCGCGGGGTCGCGGGTGAAGGCGACGCCCGTCCCCGAGTCCGCGCCGAGGTTGCCGAAGACCATCGAGCAGATGTTCACGGCGGTGCCGAGGTCGACGGGGATGCGCTCCTGGCGGCGGTACAGGATCGCGCGGGGGGCGTTCCAGGAGTCGAACACGGCGGCGACGGCGAGGTCCATCTGCTCGCGCGGGTCGGCGGGGAACTCCCGTCCCGCCCGGTCGCGCACGATGCCCTTGAAGCGCCCGACGAGCTCGCGGTAGTCCTCCGCGAGCAGGTCGGCGTCGTCCTTGGTGCCGCGGGCCTCCTTGACGTCCTCGACCGCGTCCTCGAAGAGGTCGCCGTCGATGCCGAGGACGGTCTTGCCGAACATCTGGATCAGCCGCCGGTAGGAGTCCCACGCGAACCGCTCGTCGCCCGACTGGGCGGCGAGGCCGCGCACCGACTCGTCGTTCAGCCCGACGTTGAGGACGGTCTCCATCATCCCCGGCATGCTGAACTTGGCCCCCGACCGCACGCTGACCAGCAGCGGGTCGTCGGGGTGGCCGAGCCGCTTGCCCATCGCCCGCTCCAGCGCGGCGAGGTGCCGGTCCACCTCGTCCGCCAGCCCCTCGGGCGGCGACCCGTGCGCGAGGTAGTGCCGGCACGCCTCCGCGGTGATCGTGAATCCGGGAGGGACCGGCAGGCCGAGGTTGGTCATCTCGGCCAGGTTGGCGCCCTTGCCTCCCAGCAGATCCTTGAGGTCCTTGTTTCCCTCAGTGAAGTCGTACACGAACTTCGCCACGGGGAGCTCCTTCTCGCTCCGGTTCCACCCAGCGGCAGTGCCGGACCCCGCTCCCCCGGGGACGGCCGCCGTCGCGACTCCCCAGGCGACGGTGTCTGCGCAGGCGACGGCGTTTCCCCAGGCGGCGGACGGTCCGCTGCCCTGTTTGCCCGGACTGTACCCGCGATGTCGGGTCTTGCTCGGCGCCCCGTCCTCGGCAGCGCGTCTGCCCAGCTCAGAGGCCGGATAGTGGTCTAATCCAGTCCACCGGGACGGGTGCCGGGACGGGCGGGGAAGCCGCGGTCGGACGGCAGGACGGGCGAGGGGGCACCCCCGCCCGCCGTGGCGTACGCATCGCGCTAGAGAGGGAATGATGGATCAGGGAGGTGAGGTCGTGAGGCCGAAGGTCGCGGGTGGCCGGGCGGGAGATCCGTTCGCCCCCATCGCCGATTTCGGGTTCCTGTCCGACTGCGAGACGACCGCGCTGGTCGCCCCGAGCGGCAACATCGAGTGGATGTGCCTGCCGCGGATGGACTCGCCCAGCGTGTTCGGTTCCATCCTGGACCGGGACGCCGGGTACTTCCGGGTCGGCCCGGCCGGTGTGGAGGTTCCCGCCGCGCAACGCTACATACCCGGCACGATGGTGATGGAGACCACGTGGTGGGTGCACGGCGGCTGGCTGGTGGTGACCGACGCCCTGCTCATGGGGCCCTGGCACCACGAGACGGAGCGCTCCCACACCCACCGCAGGGCGCCCACCGACTACGACGCCGACCACGTCCTGCTGCGGATGGTGCGGTGCGTGAACGGGCAGGTCCAGGTCCGGCTCGACTGCATGCCGGTCTTCGACTACGGGCAGACGCCCGCGCGCTGGGAGCACACCGGCTCGGGCTACCACGAGGCGGTCGCGCGCGGGAACGGGATCGGGCTGCGGCTCACCACCGACATGAACGTCGGTTTCGAGGGGTCGCTCGCCACGTCCAGGACGCTGCTCAAGCAGGGCGAGGCGCGGTTCGTGGCGCTGTCGTGGAGCGAGCACGAGGCGCCCTCCAGCTACGAGGACGCGCAGGAGCGGCTCGTCTGGACCGTCCACCACTGGCAGCACTGGCTGGACCGGGGCCGCTTCCCCGACCATCCGTGGCGCAGCCACCTGCAGCGCAGCGCGCTGACGCTGAAGGGGCTGACGTTCGCGCCGTCGGGGGCGGTGGCCGCCGCCGCGACGACGTCGCTGCCCGAGACGCCGGGCGGGGACCGGAACTGGGACTACCGCTACACCTGGATCCGCGACTCCACGATGGCGCTGTGGGCGTTCTACACGCTCGGCTACGACTGGGAGGCCAACGACTTCTTCTACTTCATCACCGACGTCGCCGAGGCGGCCGAGGGCAAGCTCCAGATCATGTACGGGCTGGACGGGCGGGAGGAGCTGCCCGAGTCGACGCTGGAGCACCTGTCCGGCTACGACAACGCCCGCCCGGTGCGCATCGGCAACGAGGCGTACATGCAGGCGCAGCACGACGTGTGGGGCGCGATCATCGGCTCCATCTACCTGTTCGTGCGCAAGCGCGACCGGCTCGACGACCGGCTCTGGAAGATCGTCGTCAAGCAGGTCGAGGACGCCCTCGCCAACTGGAGGATCCCGGACTGCGGCATGTGGGAGGTGCGCGGGGAGCCGCAGCACTTCACCTCGTCCAAGATCTTCTGCTGGGTGGCGGCCGAGCGCGGCGCGCGGCTCGCGCGGGTGCGCGGCGACCAGGACCGGGCGGTCCGCTGGCAGGACGCGGCCGATGAGATCCACGCCGACGTGCTCGCCAACGCGCTCGACGAGCGGGGCGTGTTCACCGCGCACTACGGGGCGACGACGCTGGACGCGTCGGCGCTGCTGATCCCGCTGCTGGGGTTCCTGCCCGCCGACGACAAGCGGGTGCGCGAGACCGTGCTCGCGATCGCCGACGAGCTGTCGGAGGACGACCTCGTCCTGCGGTACCGGGCGACCGAGACCGACGACGGCTTCGAGTCGGAGGAGGGCACGTTCACGATCTGCTCGTTCTGGCTGGTCAGCACGCTGGTGATGATCGGTGAGCTGGAGCGGGCGCGGGCATTGTGCGAGAAGCTGCTCTCCTACGCGAGCCCGTTGCAGCTGTACGCCGAGGAGATCGACCCGCACACCGGGCGGCACCTCGGCAACTTCCCGCAGGCGTTCACGCATCTGGCGCTGATCAACGCGGTGATGCAGGTCATCATGGCGGAGAGCGAGGAGCACCAGCCGCCGCTCGCCTGAGCGGCGGCCGGTCCGTGGCCGGGTGCGTCCCCCGGCCACGGGGATCGACTCAACCCGCGGTGACGCGGTCCAGGGGCGCGGGCTCGATGGTGCCCTTCGCCTTGAGGTAGGCGATGAACGCCTCGCGGTCGGGCAGCTCGTTGCGGTAGGCGTCCCCGAACCCGGTGAACGCGGTGTAGCCGTCCGCGCCGATCAGCGTGTAGGCGAGCGCGGCCAGCCGGTACCGGCGCGCCGGGTCGAGCGGGCGGCCGCCGACGCTGACGTCCGCGGGGTTCACGCGGTCGCCCTCCGGACGGGACGCGTCGTACCGGTACCGGACGTTCCCGGACACCGCGAACGGCGCGAACTTCCCGCCCTGCCACTGCTGCTCCAGGGCCTGGTGGATCTGCTCGCCGGTCACCGAGACGGTCAGGACCGGATTGCCGTACCCGTAGGCGTTCCACGCCTCGCCGAACGTCACGCGGCCGTCCTCGTCACCGGCGCCGGTCCCCTTGGCGTAGGGCAGGTCGCGGGAGACGGCGTTGGAGCCCGTACGCGGCCTGGTCGCGACGAGGGCGAGGTCGGCGCGGCCCTTCCGGGACCGCCCGGCCGTCCAGTACTGGACGTCGGCCGCCAGGTCGCCCATGGTGCTCTCGCCCTGGGCGTTCTGCGTCCGGGTGAAGTCGCCCTTCTGCCGGGCGACGGGCTCGGCGAACCGCTGGGCGCCGCGCGCCGTCCAGTAGTCGGCGATCCTCTTGACCTCGGGGTCGGCGGGGACGTCGCGGGTCACGGGGTGGTTGACGGCCCTGCTCTCGCCCCGCAGCACCTCGCCGCTCCTGTCGAGCCGCAGGTCGATCTCGCTGATCAGGCGGCCGTGGTTGAGGCCCTCGATCACCGGGCGGGGGGCGCCCGCCGGGTCGGGGAGCACGCAGTTGAACCCGGCGTGCCAGTGCCCGGTGAAGATCGCGTCGATCTCGGGGGACGCCTGCCTGGCGAAGTCGATGACCGGGCCCCGGGGGTTGTTGCAGCCGTTGAAGCCCGCGCCGTCCGCCGTGCCGCCGTCGTGGACGTTGGCGACGATCGCCCGCACGCCCTGCCGCCTCAGCTCCGCCGCGTACCGGTTCGCGGTCTCCAGCAGCGGGAGCGCGCGCAGGTCGGGCTGGTAGGAGGTCGAGCCGACGGGCGTGTCGGGGACGGTCAGGTTGATGAACCCGACCGGCATCCTGCGGCCGCGGTCGCCGCGCACCCACTCGATGTTGTAGGGCGGCAGGATCGGCCGGCCCGACCGGGCGCTGACGATGTTGCCGCTGAGGAAGGGGAACCGCGCGCCCCGGAACCGCTTGCCGGTCGAGTCGGTGAAGCAGCTGTCGACGTTCACCTCGCCGAAGCAGCGGCCGCGCTCCATGTGGTCCTTGAGGAACCCGGCGGACACGTCCAGCTCGTGGTTGCCGGTCGCCGAGAACCGGATGCCGAGCTTGTTGAGGACCTCGACGGTGGGCTCGTCGCGGAAGGCGTCGACCTCGAACGGCCAGCCGCTGAAGTTGTCCCCGACCGAGAACAGGATCGAGTTGCGCCGGCCCTCGCGCAGCCGCTTGAGGTGCGCGGCGTTGTACGCGGCGCCGCCCACCTTGATCTTCGTGCCGTCCGGGAGCTGCACCTCGCCGTTCGCGGCGTCGTTGTAGGGCTGGAGGTAGCCGTGGAAGTCGGTGATGGAGAGGAGCTGGACGTCGACGGGGGCCGCCTGCCCTGCGTGCGCGGCGGGGACCGCCGTGCCGGCCGCGAGCGCGACCAGGGCCGGCAGGCCCAACCATCGGGACGAACGAGACACAAGTAAACCTTCCGCAGCAATGGGACGAATCTGGAGAAGATCACCAGTGCCGGGTGTCCGGCCGGAGGAGTGGAGATCATCATCGGGTGAACGGCGACCGGCGGCGCGTCACCTGGCACGTTCCATGATCACAACTTGACTACGGACTTTGCGGACAATGCCGTTTTTGTCGGACGCCCTGGTTACCGTCCCGGACGTGATCACGCCACCGAACGACGACCCGCCCTCCGAGGAGCCCCCGCCTCACCCCGCCCCGGCCTGGGCCCCGGTGGCCCCGCCGCCCCCGGCCGACGCGACCATGCCGCCCCTGATGCCGGGAGCGGCGCAGTGGCCCGAGCCGGAGGGGCACCCCTACGGGACGGGGCTACCGCCCCTGGACCGTCCGACGAGCAAACTGGCGATCACCACGATCGTCACCGGGGTGCTCGGGCTGGTCGTCCTCACGGTGGTGTTCGCGATCGCCGCGCTCGTGCGGATCCGGCGCACCGGCGAGCGCGGCCGGGCGCTGGTCGTCGGCGGCCTCGCCGCGGCCCTGTCCTGGGTGGTGGTCGCGGCGGTGTTCGCGGCGGTCCTGACCACGCTGGACGTGGCGGACCCGACCGCCGCCGGGGACGCGGCGCGCGTCCAGCCCTATCCCAGGGTCGGCGAGTGCTTCGACCTCCCGAGCGGCCGGGAGGTCCCCGACACCGCGATCATCGCGTGCGACCGCCCGCACGAGGCGGAGGTCGTCCTCGCCTTCGACCTGCCGGACGGCCCCTGGCCCGGCCAGGTCGAGGTGGGCGAGACCGGCCGCGCGGGCTGCGACCGGCACGTGCGGCAGCGCTTCCACACCCGCGTGCCGGTCGAGGACGGAGAGGTGATCACGCTCTCTCCGCAGCGGGACGCCTGGCCGCGCGACCGCACCGTGCGGTGCGCGGTCGCCGGGCCGCAGACCTTCCGGCTCACCGGGCCGGTGAGCGCCCTCGGCTACCGGGTGCGGATATGGGACGAACTCCGGACCGGCGACTGCTTCGACAAGCCGAAGAAGGGCGGGGAGACCCTGCGCCTCATCGACTGCGCGAAGCGGCACGACGCGCAGCTGATGGACCGCTTCTCGCTGCCGCGCGGCCGGTACCCGGGCACCAGGGCCGCCGAGCGGAAGGCCCGCCAGGGGTGCATGCGCAGGGTCCTGGACATGTTCCGCGAGCACCGGCCGCGAGTGCCGGTGGACACCTGGTTCGGCTACCCGAGCGCGGAGACGTGGGCGGCGGGCAACCGCGTGGTCGTCTGCTACGTGACGGCCGCCAAGGGCGGCAGCCGGCTGAGCGAGCCGGTCGTCCCCCCGCCCGCTCGCGCCTGAACAGGGCCGCGCCTGGGCCGGGCGGTGACGGACCAATGACTCTAGGCAATGATCACAACTTGAAGTCAACTACTGTCAATGGAGGCCGCCTCCGGCGGCGCTCGCTAGGGTCCCTCCGTGAGCATGCCACCAAATACTGACAACGTTTCGGAGAGGCCCGAACCTCCAGCGGACTGGGCTCTCCCGGGGGAGCCCTCGCCCCCGTCCTCAGGTCCGGCCGGGCCGCCTCCTCCCCCTGGCCCGGCCGGACCCCCTCCACCCCCGTTCCCCGGCTTCCCCGGCCCGGACCCCGGCGCCCCGCGGCGCAGGGACCCGCTCGCGATCGTCGCGCTCGCCACCGGGCTCTGCGGGCTGGCGCTGTTCGGCATCGGCTTCGGCATCGCCGCGCTGGTGCGGATCCGGCGGCACGGCGACAAGGGCAGGGGGCTCGCGATCGGCGGCATCGTCGCGTCCCTCACCTGGGTCGTGGGCGTGGTGGTCGTGGTCGCCGTGATGGTCGGCTCGCTGTTCTCACCCGACCGGGACGAGGCGGGGCACATCCGCGGCAGCGGCAAGGTGCTCGTCGGGACGCTGCGGGTCGGCGACTGCTTCACCGGGGTCGACAACAGCGGCCGCGACCGCCTCGTGACCGCGTTGCCGTGCACCCGTCCGCACGACGCCGAGATCGTCGCGGAGGCGCGGCTGGCCGACGGTCCCTATCCGGGCGCGCGGGAGGCGAACCTCCAGGCGTCCGAGGTGTGCCGGAAGAACCTCCGGGCGCTGCTGAAGAGCCGGTTCGCCCAGGAACTGGATCTCTACGCGATCCAGCCGGACGGCGCGGCCTGGAAGAGGGGCGAGCGGGACGTGCTGTGCGCGTACCGCTACACAGGGCGGGGTTCGCTCACGACGCCGCTCGCCCAGACGGTGGACCAGGCTCTCCGACCTCTCGGGGAGTTCGTTCTCGGCGACTGCTTCGGAAAGGTGGGCGACAGGACCACGAACCTGCGGGCCCGGTCTTGCGCTCGCCCGCACTGGACCGAGGTGTACTGGGTGCAGAACCTGCCCGCCGGCCGCTATCCCGGGGAGAAGGCGGTCGAGGACCGGGCCGAGAAGCTCTGCGACCGACGCGCGAAGCAGGCGTTCTCCCCCCGCCACTCGCCGGACCAGATCCTGTGGCTCTACCCCGAGGCGGCCCATTGGTCGACGGACATCCGCCAGGTCGCCTGCCTTGGCGCGACCGTCGGGAAGCCGACGAAGGGGTCCTTCCTCCGGAAGTGAGCGCCTAGACGACGGCACCGGAGTCCCCCGGGGCGCGCCGGGCCCGCTTCGCGCCCGCGGCCGGGCGCGGCCGGGGCGGCGGCGTCCGGGAGAACCGCTCAAGGACGACGGCCAGCGGCGTCGCGGTGAAGACGCTGGACCAGGTCCCGACGCCGATGCCGACCAGCAGCGCGATCGCGAAGTCGGTGAGGGAGTCGCCGCCGAGCACCGCGAGCGCCGCCAGGATGAACACGGCGCCCATCCCGGTGTTGACGGTGCGCGGGACGGTCTGGAGCGCGCCCAGGTTCGCGACCTGCGCGAACGGCGCGCCCGGACGCGCGCCCCACAGCTCCCGCACGCGGTCGAACACCACGACCGAGTCGTTCACCGAGTAGCCGATGATCGTGAGCAGCGCGGCGAGGAACACCCCGTCGATCGGCTTGCCCAGCCAGGCGAACACGCCGGTGACCACGAGCACGTCGTGCAGCATCGCGAGGACGGCGCCGGCGCCGAAGCTCCAGCGGAACCGGATCGTCAGGTAGGCGAGCTGGACGGCGAGCGCGACACCGAGCGCGATCATCGCCTTGACCCGCAGCTCACCGCCGAGGCTGGGCCCGATCAGCTCGTCGCGCTGCTTGGTGGCGGTGCCGCCCTTCTCGGCGAGCGCCTCCTGGACGCGCTTCTCCTGGGCGTTGTCGAGGCCCGAGGTCCGGACGGAGATGCCGTCGTCGCCGGAGGTCTGCACGACGGCGCGCGGGAACCCGGCCGAGGCGACGGCGGAGCGCGCGGTGTCGATGTCCACGTGCCGCGACGTGGAGTACTCGACGAGCCGCCCGCCGGTGAACTCCACGCCCCAGTTCAGGCCGCGCGAGAAGATCCCCGTCACGGCGAGGGCGACCGCGAGCGCGGACACCCCGAGCCAGAGCCCGCGCCGCCGCATCAGGTCCGGCCGGCGCTCCTCCAGCAGGCGGCGGATCCGCCCGGCCCCGCCGAGCCCGCCCGCCGTCGAGCGGCCGAGCCGGGGCATGCGGGCGAGGGCGGCGTCGGTGAGCACGCGGCTGAGCAGCATCGCCGACACCAGTGAGCCCAGCACGCCGATCGTCAGCGTGACCCCGAAGCCCTTCACCGGCCCGGAGGCCAGGAAGAACAGCAGCCCTCCGGCCAGCAGCGTCGTGACGGCGGAGTCGGCGATCGCCGACCAGGCCCGGTCGAAGCCGATCGCGAGCGCGGCGCGCGGCGTCCGTCCGGGCACGGCGGCGCGCTCCTCCCTGGCCCGCTCGAACGCCAGCACGTTCGCGTCGATCGCCATGCCGACGGCCAGCACGAACCCGGCCAGGCCGGGCAGCGTCAGCGTGGCGCCGACCGCGACGAGCGCGGCGTAGGAGATGAGCGCGTACCCGGCGAGCGCGACGGTCGCCAGCAGCCCGACGAGCCGGTAGACGGCGACGATGAACAGCCCGGTCAGCAGGACGCCGATCACGGCGGCGCGCGCGCTCGCGTCGATCGCCGCTTCGCCCAGCGTGGGGCCCACCACCCGCTGCTCGATGATCGTCACCGGCACGGGCAGCGCGCCGCCCTCGACCAGCGCCGCGAGGTCCTTGGCCTCCTTCGCGCCGAAGTTCCCGGTGATCTGGGTGGACCCGCCGGTGATCCCGACCCCGCAGGCGACGCTCCCGGTCACCTGCGGGGAGGAGATCACCCGTCCGTCCAGGACGATCGCGACGCGCCGCTCGTCCCCGGCCGCGCAGGCGGCCTTGGCGGTCAGCCTCTCCCAGGTGCGGCCTCCGTCGCCGCGGAAGCCGATGTCGACGGCCCAGCCGCCGAGGCCCTGCGGGTCGAGGCTCGCGGACGCCGAGCCGATGCCGTCGCCGGTGAGCGCGGCGGGCCCGATCGTGATCGGACGGCCGCTCTCGTCCTGGATCGTCCGCTCCCCCCGCTGCGGCGGCGCAGCGCTGACGGGATGGGCGGTGAGCTGTGCGGTCCTGCCGAACACCGACGCGGCGTGCGAGGGGTCCTGGACGTCGGGCAGCTCGACGATCAGCCGCCGGTCGCCGGACCGGGTGATCGAGGACTCGGCGACGCCGAGCGCGTCGATCCGGCGGTGCAGCACCTCCCGGGCGCGGTCGGTGGACTCCCGGTCGGCCTTCGCGGCCGGGGAGTCCCGCGTCTCCAGGACGATCTGGGTGCCGCCGCGCAGGTCGAGGCCGAGCTTGGCGGGTCTGGTCAGGGTGAGGAACAGCGACGAGGCGAGCACGGCGAACGCCAGTACCGCCCGCACCACGTTGGCGCGAGACAAGGGGAGGACCTCCACACGGAGCTTCGGCGCCGACGCCGGGAGGGGCGTGCGGCACCGCGGACAGGAACGGCTAGATCCCTGTGGAGGCGGGCGGGGATCGGCCGCGCGGCGCGTCCCCGAAGGCGGCGGAGGGGCGCGAGGGCGCCCGCGCCGGACGGTCGAGCCACGCGGGCGGCGGCCCGACCTGGAGTTCGGACGCGGGCAGGGCCGCGTGCGAGACGTGCGGCGGCGCGGCGGTGGTGTGCCGCGCGGCGGCCGTGGCGGCGGCCTCGGCGGCGTTTGTGGTCTCGGCGTGCCCGTCCCGGTGGCGGTCGGCGGTCCGGCCGCGCGCCGGAGCCTTGGCCGCCGCCGAGGTGACGGAGGTGACGCTGGTGACGGAGGTCGCGGAGGCGGGTGCTCCGGCCGGGGCGGCCACGAAGCCGACCAGGCCCAGCGCGATGACGACCAGCCGCGCGAGCCGCCCGACCGGTGCCGGCGGGACGCGGAGGTCGCGCGTGTCGGCCACCCGTCCCTCCCTCGGTTCGATCGCGTGCCGTCGGTGATCACGCAGAGGCGCGGACTCGGCGCCCGTCCCGCCCAACCTAGCCCAAGAACGCGGTGCTCCCCGCCTCGCTCGACGTTCGTCCAGCGCAGCCGTCAAGCCCTGGTAAGGCCACAATGATCTGGCGCCGCAGCGTCACCGTCCGGCCACGGCCCCGGCTTACCGTGACGAGGTCACAAAAGGGACAAGGAGGATCAAATGCGAAAAGTCAGACAGCGCAGGGCCGCCGCCGCGGTGTTCGGCGCGGCGGCCGTGGTCGCCCTCACCGCACCGGCCCCGCCCGCATCAGCCGCCCCAGCCGCCTCGGCCGCGTCGACGACCGTCCGGACCGGATCCGCCACCGCCGGCCCCTACTCGGGCAACGTGCGGGCGCTGCTGCTCGGCAGCGCCACCATGTCCACCGCGGCGAGCAGCGGGAGCTGCACGGAGGCGACGCTGACCGGGTCGGTGCGGTCGGACGGCGGCGGCCTGTCCGTCGGCGGCGTGGTCTTCAGCACGGGCGGCGGCCCCTGCACGGGCAGCGCGCCCGCGACGATCACCGGCGCGAACCTGCCCTGGACCGGCGGCTCGATCGCCTTCGACCCCGCCCGCACCGGCGGCCGGGACGGCACCGCCACGTTCGCGGGGTTCAGCGCCAGGGTCGTCGTGAGCCTGGGCGGCGCCACGGTCACCTGCGTGTACGGCGCCGACGTCGTCGCCGACGCCTACAACCGCGACAACGCCTCCCGGCCCGTGCCGGACGACGACCAGACCCAGCTCAGGTTGCGGGACGCCAAGATCCTCAAGCAGGCGGGCAGCGACCCGGGCTGCCCGCCCGACGGCACCTACAACGCCACCTACCGGCTGCTCGGCGAGAGGACGGCCGGGTCCGGGACCTTCGACCAGCCCCTCTACGTGACCGGCTGACGCTCCCCCCGCAGAACCCGCTCCCGAAAAGCCTGCTCCCAGAACCGCGCGGGCCGCCCCCCAGGCGAGGGGCGGCCCGTCGAGGCGGATGATCAGCAGCCGACGAGCTGCGCGGCCAGGAACGACTCGACCTGGCTGAGCGCGATGCGCTCCTGGCTCATCGAGTCGCGCTCGCGGACGGTGACGGCATCGTCGTCGAGGGTGTCGAAGTCGACGGTGACGCAGAACGGCGTGCCGATCTCGTCCTGGCGGCGGTAGCGGCGGCCGATGGCGCCCGCGTCGTCGAAGTCGACGTTCCAGTTGCGGCGGAGCTGCGCGGCAAGGTCGCGGGCCTTCGGCGACAGGTCGGTGTTGCGCGACAGCGGCAGCACCGCGACCTTGACCGGGGCGAGCCGCCGGTCGAGCCGCATGACGACGCGCTTCTCCAGCTTGCCCTTGGCGTTGGGCGCCTCGTCCTCGGCGTAGGCGTCCATCATGAACGTGAGCGTGCAGCGGTCGACGCCGGCCGCGGGCTCGATCACGTACGGGGTGAAGCGGTCCCCGGACTCCTGGTCGAAGAACGACAGGTCGGCGCCGGACGCCTTGGCGTGCGTCGTCAGGTCGAAGTCGGTGCGGTTGGCGACGCCCTCCAGCTCGCCCCACTCGGCGCCGACGAAGTCGAAGCGGTACTCGACGTCCACCGTGCGCTTGGAGTAGTGCGACAGCTTCTCGGCCGGGTGCTCGTACAGCCGCAGGTTCTCCTTGCGGACGCCGAGGTCGACGTACCACTGGAAGCGCTCGTCGATCCAGTACTGGTGCCATTCCTCGTCGCTGCCGGGCTTGACGAAGAACTCCATCTCCATCTGCTCGAACTCGCGCGTGCGGAAGATGAAGTTGCCGGGCGTGACCTCGTTGCGGAACGACTTGCCGATCTGCCCGATGCCGAAGGGCACCTTGCGGCGCGCCGACTGCTGGACGTTCAGGTAGTTGATGAAGATGCCCTGCGCCGTCTCGGGACGCAGGTAGGCCAGGCCCGACTCGTCCTCGACGACGCCGAGGTAGGTCTTGAGCAGGCCGTTGAACATCTTCGGCTCGGTGAAGGAGCCCTTCACGCCGCAGTTGGGGCAGGTGATGTCGGCCAGGCCCCCGGCGGGCGGGCGGCCGTGCTTGGCCTCGTAGGCCTCTTCGAGGTGGTCGGCGCGGAAGCGCTTGTGGCACGACTGGCACTCGGTGAGCGGGTCGACGAACGCCTGGACGTGGCCGCTGGCCTCCCACACCTCGCGCGCCAGGATGACGCAGGAGTCGAGGCCCACGACGTCGTCGCGGCCCTGCACCATGGACTTCCACCACTGGCGCTTGACGTTGTTCTTCAGCTCCACGCCGAGCGGGCCGTAGTCCCAGGAGGCGCGGAGCCCGCCGTAGATCTCACTCGACGGGTAGACCAGGCCCCGCCGTTTGGCGAGGTTGACGATCGTGTCCAGCACATCTGAGCGGCGTGCCATGAGAGGTTCTCCATCCGGCTGGCGGTCGGCGGGACAGTGCGTGCGCCCCCTGGGCCCCGCCGGGCGGCGGGCGGGTGGCGCGTGTGATCCCCGATGAACGCATCGCGACGGTCGGCCGCGATGCCGCCGTGAGGCCCGGACGTCGCCCGGCGCCTCCGGGCACCGCCCAGCTTAGGGCACGGTGGCCGGTCGGGTGTCAGTAGACGCTCCCGTCGACGATGTTGCTGTCGATGTTGAGCGTCACGCCGCCGTGCCGCTCCCGGTGGCCGCCCCGGTACTGCTTGATCCGCCGGTGCGGCGTCCACCAGTGGTCGGGCAGGTAGGGATCGCCGTACACGCGGGCCCTGCCGTCCCAGTTGGCGAACCAGACGCAGCCGGGCCTGGCGATCCGGGCGGACCGTCCGACGTCGCGGATGCCGGAGGCGGCGCTGCTGTACAGGCACGGCTTGTAGTTCTCGCTCTTCAGCCGCTTCACCCACCCGTTGACGAAGCGCAGGACGGCCCTCCGGCACGCGGTGTTCCCCCGGTAGGCCTCCATGTCGAAGTAGATCGGCTTGTGGGGCGGGATGCCGAGCGCCCTGGCCCTGCGCGCGGCGTCCACGGCCGCCTTCCGGCCCTTGGACGCGGCGTTCCCGGCGGTGAACCGCTGCGGGCGGCTCCCGCAGGGCGCCTGGAGCCCGACGTAGGTGGGGGTGATGCGGTAGCCCATCTTCCGGACCTTCCGCACCCAGCCCGGGGTGAGGTTGGGCTGGGCGCACCCCCGGGCCGCGCCGCCGATGTAGATGTTGGTGATCTTGAACGAGGGCCGCCACGCCCGCATCGAGGAGAGCGCCGGGGCCGTGCAGGTGTCGAACCCCCTGCCCGCCGCCCACGCGCCCTCCGCCTTCGTCTCGTCGCCGCCGCCGTCCCCCTGGGCGCCGTCGTCGCCGTCCTCGCCGTCCGGGCCCGGGGGGCCGATGAAGGGCGGCATCGCGAAGGACGGGTCGTCGGTGGGGTCGGTGGGCGGATCCGGCTCCCCCGGCCGGTGGTGGCCGGGTGGCACGGCGGGCCCGGCCGGGTCCAGGCGGGTGCCGCGCAGCAGCCACTGGAGCAGGGACGGGTCCGTCCCGTACACGCCGGTGATCGCGACGCCGGCCTCGGGCAGCGCGAGGCGCGCCTCCTGGCCCGTGCTCCGCCGGACGGTGTAGGAGGCGAGCCTGCTCCCCCGCACGATCGTCCGGGACGAGGCGCCCGGGCCGCCGTCCGCCTCCGGCCGCCCGTCGAGCGGCTGCACGTGGACGGCCTCGGTGCGGCCGACCACGCGGGCCGGGCAGTCGGGCTGCGGTCCGGGGCGTCCGAGGTACACGGCGTGCCGGTCGTAGCGGACGCAGCGGGAGGGGTCGCGGTCGAGCCGGTACACCGTCCAGCCCTCGGGGACGGGCACGCGCACGCCGTGGTAGCGGACCGTCCGCGCCCCTCCGGGGCCGTCCTCGGCCGCGCCGGTCAGCGCCGCGGCCGGCGGCCGCGCGGCGGCGGGCCACAGGCAGGCGAGGAGGGGCGCGGCGACCGCCACCCCGAGGACTCCGCTGAGCTGGACGGCATGGCGCATCACATCTCCCCCGAACCCCGACGCGCGCCCCGCCCGGCGGCCCTGTCCCCCGCGCGGCGGGCGGCATGATCGTGATGCGGCAAAGATGACCATGGACGGACAGGGTGAAACCGGGCCAGGACGCTTCTTGCCCGGCGGTTGCCCTTATCTGGACCGGCCCCGACCGGGCCCCGCCGCCCCCGGCCGGCCCCGGCCGGGCCGCGGGTCGGCTCAGGCGGAGCTGACGACTTCGTAGGCGCCGGGCTCGTCCACCGCCATGGCGGCGAGCGGGATGAACTCCAGCCGCACCTCGTAGCCGCCGAGCGCGCGGCGGTAGTACCCCGCACCGTCCCACTCGGTGACCAGCGCCCACAGGCCCGGCTCGTCGACGGTCCTGGCGAGGCGGCCGGAGCGGAAGCCGGGGCTGGCCGACAGCGTCCGCAGCAGGGCCGTCATGCGGGCGGCGAAGTCGCCCGCGCCCTCACCTGGCACGCGGTACCGGGTTATCGCGATCATCGCCCCATCCTCGCAGTACCTTGGCCCCGTGAGCACACGAGGCGGGCGGCCGGAGACCCCGGCGACGGGCATGCGGGCGACGGTCGAGCGGTGGAGCGCGGCTCCCGTGGTGTTCCTGCACCGGATGCCGAGGGCGGCGCTGCTGGCGGCGGTGTTCGTCCTGCTGGTGGTCGGCATGGTCGGGACGGGCTGGGTCGCCGCCGCCGGGCTGCTGGTCCTCGCGGTGGCGCTGGGCTGGTTCGCCTACCTCAACTGGCCCGCGCTGGACCCGCAGGGACGCGTGTTGCGGGTGGTGGCTCTGACCGTCCTGACCGGATTCGCCCTGGCCAGGGCCTTCGGACGGTTTTGACAATCATTTTCATCTTCATCCATAATCGTTCCGTGCTGACCCCCTGGAACACCGCTCCACGCTCGGACACCGCACCCACCGACACCCATCCCGCCCACACCCCGCGCAGGGCGGCCGTCGCCGTCGCCGGGCTCACCGCGCTCGCCGGGCTGGCGGGCTGCGGCGGCGCCGGCGCCGACGGCCCGTCCGGCCGCCTGGACGTCGTCGCCTCGTTCTACCCGGCCGCCTGGCTGGCGAAGGAGGTCGGCGGGCCCGACGTCGCCGTCCAGACGCTGACCAGACCGGGCGCCGAACCGCACGACCTGGAACTGACCGCCAAGCAGGTCGCCCGGATCGAGAAGGCGGGCCTCGCCGTCTACGTGAAGGGCGTCCAGCCCGCCGTGGACGACGCCGTCGCCAAGCACGCCAAGGACACCTCGCTGGACGCCGCGAGCCTCGTCAGGACGCTGCCGCCGCCCGCCGAGGACGAGGAGGAGCACGAGCACGGGCACGGCGGCGGCAAGGCCCACTTCGACCCGCACATATGGCTGGACCCCAGCCGCATGGCCACCGTCGCCACCGCGCTCGGCGGCAAGCTGGCCGCCGCCGACCCCGAGCACGCCGCCGCCTACAAGGAACGTGCCAACACCGTCGCCGCCAAGCTGACCGGCCTCGACCGCCGCTACCGCGACGGGCTGAGGACCTGCGGGCGCCGGTCGATCGTCACCGCGCACGCCGCGTTCGGCTACCTCGCCGAGCGGTACGGCCTCCGGCAGGTGTCGATCGCGGGCGTGGACCCGACCAGCGAGCCGTCCCCCCGGCGGCTCGCCGAGCTGACGGGGCAGATCAGGGCGGCGGGCGCGACCACCGTGTTCACCGAGACGCTGGTCAGCCCCAAGGTCGGGGAGGCGCTCGCGCGCGAGGCGGGGGTGCGGACGGCGGTCCTCGACCCCGTGGAGGGCGTCGAGAGCGGCTCGTCCGACGACTACATGACGATCATGGAGAAGAACCTGGCCGTGCTGCGTCCCGCGCTGGGGTGCTCATGAGCGCGCCGCCCTTCGCGATGACGGCCGGGACCGTCCGGCGCGACGGCCGCGCGGTGCTCGACGCCGTCGACCTGGAGGTGGCCCCCGGCGACGTCCTCGCGGTCATGGGGCCGAACGGGGCGGGCAAGTCCACCCTGGTCAAGGCGCTGCTCGGGCTCGTCCCGCTGGCGGGCGGGCGCACCGAGATCTACGGCGTGCCGCCCGGCCGGTTCCGCGACTGGCGGCGCGTCGGGTACGTGCCGCAGCGGCTGCCGATGGGCGGCGGCGTACCCTCGACGGTCCGGGAGGTCGTCGCGTCCGGACGCGTCGCGCGGCAGTCGCGCTGGCGGCCCGCCTCGGCCGCCGACCGCGCCGCCGTCGACCGGGCGCTGGAGGCCGCCGGCCTCACCGCGCTCGCCCGCGAGTCGGCGCACCTGCTGTCGGGCGGGCAGCAGCAGCGGGTGCTGATCGCCCGCGCGCTCGCCGGGGAGCCCGACGTGTTCGTGCTGGACGAGCCGACCGCCGGGGTGGACGCGGGCAACCAGGCCGCGCTCGCGGCGACCCTGCGCGACCTGGCCGGGACCGGGCGCACCGTCGTCCTCGTCGCGCACGAGCTCGGCCCCATGGAACCGGTCGTCACGAGGACGGTCGAGCTGGAGCACGGGCGCCTCGTCCGCGACACCTCCTCGCCCGCGGACATGAGGGAAAGCGCGTGATGGGGATGCTGGAGTACGACTTCATGCGGGTCGCGCTGGTGATGGCGGTGCTGATCGGGCTGACCGCGCCCGCCGTCGGCACGTTCATCGTGCAGCGCCGGCTGTCGCTGCTCGGCGACGGCGTCGGGCACATCGCGCTCACCGGCATCGGGCTCGGCCTGCTCACCGGCACCTCGCCCGTCCTCGGCGCGCTGGTCGTGGCGGTGCTCGGCGCGGTCGCGATCGAGGTGCTGCGCGCCCGCAGCCGCAGCGGCGCCGACGTCGCGCTCGCGCTGCTGTTCTACGGCGGGCTCGCGGGCGGCGTGCTGCTGACCGACGCGGAGGGCGGCGGCGGGACGAGCCTCCAGTCCTACCTGTTCGGCTCGATCAGCAGCGTCACGGTGGACGACCTGTACGTGGTGGCCGCCCTCGCCGCCGTCGTCCTCGGGGTCGTGGCGCTGTTCGGCCGCGAGCTGTTCCTGCTGTGCCAGGACGAGGAGGTCGCGCGGGCGTCCGGGCTGCCCGTCCGGTTCCTGAGCGCGCTGGTCGCGGTCACGGCGGCGGTCACCGTCGTCATCGCGATGCGCGCGATCGGGCTGCTGCTGGTCAGCGCGCTCATGGTCGTCCCGGTCGCGGCGGCGCAGCAGCTCACCCGCGGTTTCCGCGCCACGATGCTGCTGGCGATGGCGGCCGGTGTACTGTCGGCCGTAGCGGGGCTGGCCGGCTCCTTCGAGTACGATCTTCCCCCGGGACCCTCGATCGTGCTGCTGGCGCTCACCCTGTTCGTCGCGGCAGTCCTCGGGGGGACGCTGGTGCGACGCGCACGCGCTCGGGCCGCGGCCGGGAGGAGGATTCCCGCCGTCCGGTCCGGGGTGGACGCCGAGGCGGAGGTGCTTGGGGGATGACGACGGCCCGCCGGGACGCGGTGCGGGAGATGCTGGCGGGCTGCGAGGGTTTCCGCAGCGCGCAGGACATCTACGCCGACCTGCGCGCGGACGGTTCCAAGATCGGCCTGACCACGGTCTACCGGGCGCTGCAGGCGCTCAGCGACTCCGGTGAGGTCGACGTGCTGCGCACCGACGAGGGCGAGGCCGTGTACCGCGCCTGCCGCACCGAGCAGCACCACCACCATCTCGTGTGCCGCGACTGCGGGCGCACGGTCGAGGTGGAGGGCCCGGCCGTGGAGCGCTGGGCCGACGCGATCGGCGCCGAGCACGGGTTCGTCGACATCACCCACACCGTCGAGGTCTTCGGCACCTGCGCCGACTGCGCCGCCCGCGCGTCCCGCTGAGCCGCCGCCCCTCCCCCGCCCCGGCCCGGGAGGTTCGCACGCGGGCGGTGATCGGGCCGCCGCCGCCATGGTGAAGAATCGGGGGCATGGCTACCACTCGCACCGCTAACGCACACTGGGAAGGCCCGCTCCTCCAGGGCGAGGGCACGGTTTCGCTGGACTCGTCCGGCATCGGCACGTTCGACGTCAACTGGCCCTCGCGCGCCGAGCAGGCCGACGGGCGCACCAGCCCCGAGGAGCTCATCGCCGCCGCCCACTCCACCTGCTACTCGATGGCGCTCTCGCACGGCCTCGCCGGCGCGGGCACGCCGCCGGAGAAGGTCGACACCAGGGCGGACGTCACCTTCCAGCCGGGCGAGGGGATCACCGGCATCCACCTCACCGTCCGCGCCACCGTGCCCGGCCTGTCGGCCGCCGACTTCGAGAAGGCGGCGCTGGCGGCCAAGGACGGCTGCCCGGTCAGCCAGGCGCTGAAGGGCACCACGATCACCCTGGACGCCGCCCTGGCGTGACCTTTCGGTTCTCCGTCCTGCCGGGGTCGTGGACGGCCCCGGCAGGGAACCCCCGACGAGGTCAGGTGGCCGCCGCGGGCGCCACCGGGTTCGGGAGCGCGCCCCCGTAGCGGCGGTCCCGGGAGGCGTACAGCTCGCAGGCGTGCCAGAGGTGCCGGCGGTCGAAGTCGGGCCACAGCGTGTCGAGGAAGACCATCTCCGCGTAGGCCGACTGCCAGAGCAGGAAGTTCGACGTGCGCTGCTCGCCCGACGAGCGCAGGAACAGGTCCACGTCCGGGATGCCGGGCTCGTCGAGGTAGCGCGCGAACACCTTCTCGTTGATCTTGTCGGGGTTCAGCCGCCCGTCCCGGACGTCGCGGGCGATCGCCGCCGCCGCGTCCGCGATCTCGGCGCGGCCCCCGTAGTTCACGCAGAACTGGAGGGTGAGGACGTCGTTGCCGCGCGTCATCTCCTCGGCGGTCTCCAGCTCCTTGATGACGCTGCGCCACAGCTTCGGGCGGCGCCCCGCCCACCGCACCCGGACGCCCATCGAGTCGAGCTGGTCGCGGCGGCGGCGGATCACGTCCCGGTTGAAGCCCATGAGGAAGCGCACCTCGTCGGGCGACCGCTTCCAGTTCTCGGTCGAGAACGCGTACGCCGACAGGTAGGGGACGCCCAGCTCGATCGCGCCCATGATCACGTCGAAGAGCGAGTCCTCGCCGCGTCTGTGCCCCTCGGTGCGCGGCAGCCCGCGCCCCTTGGCCCAGCGGCCGTTGCCGTCCATGACGATGGCGACGTGCCGGGGCACCAGGTCCGCGGGGATCGGGGGCGGCACGGCGCCGTCCCGATGCGGTTCCGGAGGCGAAACGGCCCTGCTCAAACTCTCTCCCGGTTGGTGTCGTCGTTGGTGTCGTCGCCGATGCTCCCGCCGGAGCCCTCGGTGCCGCGCTCCACGTGGCGCAGGGAGCGGATCCCGTGCTCCAGGTGCCACTGGAGGTAGGCGGCCACCAAGCCGCTGCACTCGGCGCGGTGGCGCGGGTCGCTGCCGTCGGCGTACTCCCACTCGCCGCGCAGCAGCGCCAGCATCAGCGCGAACGTCGGCGGCGCCGGGGTCGCGGCGCCGGGCTGGCGGCAGTTGGCGCACACCGCGCCGCCCGCCGCGATCGCGAACCCGCGCAGCCCGCCGCGGGTGCCGCAGCGGCAGCACTCGTCCAGCGCCGGGGCCCAGCCCGCGACCGACAGTGACCGCAGCAGGTAGGCGTCCAGGACGAGGCGCGGGTCGTGGCTGCGCTCCACCAGCGTGCGCAGCCCCCCGACCAGCAGCAGGAACTGCCGCAGCGCGGGCTCGCCCTCGTCGCCGGCGAGCCGCTCGGCCGTCTCCAGCATCGCCGTGCCCGCCGTGTAGCGGGGATAGTCGGCGACCAGGCCCTCCCCGTACGGCCGGAGCGTCTCGGCCTGGGTGATCAGGTCGAGCGAGCGCCGCTCGTACAGTTGCAGGTCCACGTGGGTGAACGGCTCCAGCCGCGCCCCGAACCTGGACTTGGTCTTGCGGACGCCCTTCGCCGCGGCGCGGATCCGGCCGGTGCGCCGGGTCAGCACCGTCACGATGCGGTCGGCCTCGCCCAGCTTCTGGGTGCGCAGGACGATGCCTTCGTCGCGGTAGAGGGTCACCCGTTCATTCTGGCGCACGTCACGGCCTGCCCCGCTGCCAGCCCGGTCATCTCCGCAGGATCTTCACAAGTCCCCCGGACGATCTCCCTCGGTTCTGTTGCCATTACGTTACGTGACCGGATTCGGCCGCCACCGTCCCGTGTGAAAACGTGGTCTGGATCACGTTGAACTGGCAGCGTTGTGGCATGAGATGCCACATCGTGCCGCCGCACATGCTGGAACGCATCGCTACCGACGCAGGTGACCCGGCACTGCGCGCCCGCGCCCGCCGGACCCTGGCCCTCACCTCCGCCCACTCCTCCGAGCGCCGTACGCTCGCGCCCACCGCGCCCGAGCCCAACGAGGACTTCGTCCCCAACCGGACGATCCACGACGCCGAGCACCGCGAGCGGCTCCCCGGCCGGACCGTCCGCGCCGAGGGGGCGCCCGCCACCGGGGACAAGGTCGTCGACCAGTCCTACGACTGGCTCGGCGTGACCTTCGACTTCTTCGAGGCCGCCTACCGCCGCAACTCCATCGACGGCGCCGGGCTGCCGCTGGTCTCCACCGTCCACTACGGCGACGATTACGACAACGCGTTCTGGAACGGCGAGCAGATGGTCTACGGGGACGGTGACGGCGTCCTGTTCACCGAGTTCACCGGCCCGCTCGACGTCACCGGCCACGAGCTCACCCACGGCATCACCCAGTACACCGCCGGCCTGGAGTACTACAGCCAGCCCGGCGCGCTCAACGAGTCGGTCTCGGACGTGTTCGGCTCGCTGATCAAGCAGTGGCACCTCGACCAGACCGCCGACCAGGCCGACTGGCTGATCGGCGCGGGCCTGCTCGCCGAGGGGGTGCGCGGGATCGCGCTCCGCTCGCTCAAGGCCCCCGGAACGGCCTACGATGATCCGCGACTCGGCAAGGATCCCCAACCAGGCCACATGGACCACTACGTCGACACCTACCGCGACAACGGCGGCGTCCACATCAACTCCGGAATCCCGAACCACGCCTTCTACCTCGCCGCGACCTCCATCGGAGGCCACGCCTGGGAGAAGGCCGGACGGGTCTGGTACGACACGCTCACCGGCGGCAGACTGGAGTCCGACAGCGACTTCAAGAGGTTCGCCGCCGCCACCATCGCGACCGCGACCGACCTGTACGGCGCGGACGGCACCGAGACCAGGGCGATACGCGAGGCGTGGAACGGGGTAGGCGTCTCACCGTGAGTGGGCCGGAACGGAAAACGCAGTGAAGGTGACAGTCGTCCGCAGCGGGGGCTTCGCCGGCATCGAGCAGCGGGCCGAGTCCGACAGCGCCCGCGATCCCGTGCTGGCAAGGCTCGTCGACCGTGTCGATCTCGAACGGGTGCCGCCGCCCGGCCGGATCCCCGACCAGTTCCTCTACGAGATCGACATCGACGGCGACCGCACCACCGTGGGCGAGGCCCAGCTGCACGGCCCGCTCCGCGAACTGGTCCACCACGTCCTCGGCCACGCCCGCTGACCGCGCACGCCGGCCGGTCGTCCGGGCGCCGAACGACAAGGCACTCGAACCGGGGGGCACTCGAACCAGGGGGGCACTCGGACCACGGGGCACTCGAACCGAACGACGGGGCGCTCGAACCACGGGGCGCTCGATGGACCGGGGCGGCCCGTCCCAGCCGGGACGGGCCGCCGCACCGGCATGCCCGGCGCCCGGCGTGTCAGGCGCGGTCCACCCGGTTGACCGCCGACAGCATGGCCTTCAGCGACGCGGTCACGATGTTGCCGTCGATCCCGACGCCCCACACCGACGTGCCGTTCACGTCGCACTCGACGTAGGCGGCGGCGCGGGCGTCGCCGCCGGCGCTCATGGCGTGCTCGGCGTAGTCGAGGACGCGGACGCCGATGCCGACGGAGGCCAGCGCGTCCTCGAAGGCCGAGACGGGCCCGTTGCCGACGCCCTCGATCTCGCGGATCTCGCCGTCCAGGCGGATGTCGCAGCTCAGCGCGTCCTTCTCGGCCACCCGGGAGGTCGCGCGGTGGGCGAGCAGGCCGACGCGCGGGCCGTTGTGCAGGAACTCGGTCTGGAAGATCTCCCACATGCGCTCGGCGGTGACCTCGCCCCCCTCGCTGTCGGTGTGCCGCTGCACGATCCGGGAGAACTCGATCTGGAGGCGGCGCGGCAGCTCCAGCGAGTGCTCGGACTTCATGATGTAGGCGACGCCGCCCTTGCCCGACTGGCTGTTGACGCGGATCACGGCCTCGTAGGTGCGGCCGACGTCGTGCGGGTCGATCGGCAGGTAGGGGATCTCCCAGCGGTGCTGCTCCACCGGGGTCCCGGCGGCCCGCGCGTCCCGCCTGAGGTGGTCGAAGCCCTTGTTGATGGCGTCCTGGTGGGAGCCGGAGAACGCGGTGTAGACCAGGTCGCCGCCGTAGGGGTGCCGCTCGTGGACGGGCAGCTGGTTGCAGTACTCGACCGTCCGGCGGATCTCGTCGATGTCGGAGAAGTCGATCCGCGGGTCCACGCCCTGGGTGAACAGGTTCAGGCCGAGCGTGACCAGGCAGACGTTGCCGGTGCGCTCGCCGTTGCCGAACAGGCAGCCCTCGATGCGGTCGGCGCCCGCCTGGTAGCCGAGCTCGGCGGCGGCGACGGCGGTGCCGCGGTCGTTGTGGGGGTGCAGCGACAGGATGACGGAGTCGCGGTAGGCGAGGTTCCGGTTCATCCACTCGATCTGGTCGGCGTACACGTTCGGGGTGGCCATCTCGACGGTCGCCGGCAGGTTGACGATGACCTTGCGGTCGGGCGTCGGCCGCCACACGTCGTTGACGGCGTTGCAGATCTCGACGGCGTACTCCAGCTCGGTGCCGGTGAAGGACTCCGGCGAGTACTGGAAGTGGATCTCGGTGTCGCCCATGTCCTCGGCGAGCTTGGCGCACAGCTTGGCGCCCTCGACGGCGATCGCGGTGATCCCGTCGCGGTCCTGCCCGAACACGACGCGGCGCTGGAGCGTGCTCGTCGAGTTGTACAGGTGGACGATGGCCCGCCGGGCGCCGCGCAGCGACTCGAAGGTCCGCTCGATCAGCTCGGGCCGCGCCTGCGTCAGGACCTGGATCACCACGTCCTCGGGGACGCGGTCCTCCTCGATGATCTGCCGGATGAAGTCGTAGTCGGTCTGGCTCGCGGCGGGGAACCCGACCTCGATCTCCTTGTAGCCCATCCGTACCAGCAGCTCGAACATCCTGAGCTTGCGGTCGGCGTCCATCGGGTCGATCAGGGCCTGGTTGCCGTCGCGCAGGTCCACCGCGCACCAGCGCGGCGCCTCGGTGATGACCCGGTCCGGCCAGGTGCGGTCGGCGAGCCGGACGGGCTCGACGGGGCGGTAGCGGTGGAAGGGCATGCCCGAGGGCTGTTGCTGCGGATACATCCGTGGTGGTCTCTCTGCTCAGATCCTGCGGCCGACGTCCGACACGTCAAGGCTCCGCAGCGAGGGAGCCGACCTCGTCACAGGCCCCCGCTGCGGCCGCTAAGGAGGAGCAGCACACGCGACACGCTGCAAAGTTAACAGACCGCATCCGACTTACGGAAATGACGTCCCGCATGGTGAGACGTGCGCGTCTCGCGCCCGCGGCCGGGGGACGAGCACCGACAGGCAGGTCACGCAGCCTTCGAGGGCCTCGAACTCGCTGATGTCGACGGTCGTGACGCGCAGGCCGTCGGCGGCGAGCTGGGCGGCGGTGCGCGGCGCCGCCGCCGAGATCAGGACGTGGGCGGGGCCGAGCCCGACGACCTGCGCGCCCGCCGGCTCGCCCGCGACCCGCATGCACGGCAGGACGGAGGTGTCCACGAGCTCGGGCACACCGATGATCGTCCCGTCGGGCAGCGCGGTGATCGCCGACTTCAGGTGCACGCAGCCGCGCGTGTCGACGGGCACGACCCGCCGCCCGCCCAGCAGGTGGGCGAGCTGGCAGATGCCCTCCTCGTTGGTGCGGGCGCCGCGTCCGACGTAGACGGTGCCGCCCGCGTGCAGGACGTCGCCGCCGTCCAACGTGCCCGGCTCGGTGATCCGCTCGACCCGAAGGCCGAGGTCGCGCACCGCCGCCTCGGCGCCGGGGACCTCGCCCCTGCGGCGCGTCTCGCCGGACCGGCCGAGGACCGCGAGGTCGCCGCAGACGACCACGGCGTCCTCGACGAACACGGCGTCGGGGTGGGCGTCGGCGGGCGCGACCGGGCGGACCCGCCAGCCCGCCTCGCCCAGTGCCGCGACGTAGTCCCCGTGCTGGCGCGCGGCGAGCGCGGTGTCCACCTCGCGGCGGTCGCGGTGGGTGACGATCCCGTCGGCGAGGCGCGGGCCGGGATCGCGGACGAGCGCCGTCCCGGGCCGCTCGATCACCGCGCTCCCGGTCGGCGCGCTCCCGATCACCCGGCCCCCGGTCACCGTGCCGCCCCCTCCGTCATCACGATCACGCCGAGAGCGTACGCCCGGGACATGCCGAGCAGCTCGGCGATCCGGTGCAGGGCCTGCCGCTCCCCGTCGCCGAGCGGCCCGTCCGCCAGGCCGATCCGGACGACCTGCGCGAGGAACCACTCCTTGGCCTCGACGGCGAGCTGCGCGCCCGCCCGCGCGACGTCGCGCTCCAGCAGCTCGTCCCGCAGCCGGAGGTCGGCGTCGATGTCGGCGTCGGCGTAGCCGGGCTCGCCGTAGCCGAGCACGGTGGTCGCGGCGCGGGCGCGGGCCGTCCCGTCGGAGGGGTCGCCCGAGCGCAGCACCAGCGTCGCGGCGGCGCGCATGCCCGCGGGCAGCGCCGCCGCCATCTGCTGGGCGGTCGGGATCGCCAGCGCCGACACCGGGAAGCGGCGGCGGCAGGTGCGGCACTCGGCGGCCTGGCCGAGCCGCCACAGCGGCACCAGCGGGACGAAGAACACGGTGAGCCAGCGGCGTCCGGTCCGCCTCCGGTAGGCACGGTCACCGCCGCAGTGGGGGCAGTGGAACGTGCCGTCACTGACCGTACGGAACACCGCCGTCAGTCCGAAAACGAGCAACACCGGGGCTCTCCTCCCATAACGGACGCTTTCCAAACTACCGACCCGGGAGCCCCGCCGTGGCCGTCCCGGCCAAGGCGGGCCCTCCCCTTACGCTGGGTCCATGACCGGTGACCTGGGTTCCGACGCGGACGGCACGCGGGCGCGCCCGTCCGCGCGCTCCACCGCACGGCCGGAGTTCCTGCCGCACGACGAGGGCTCCCCGGCGCCCGCCGACCCGTCCGGCGGAGCGGTGCCGCCGCCGGATCCCGTGCCGTCCCGGCGGTACGGCGCCGTCTGGGACCTCGCCATGATCGCCGCCGCGGCCACGATGCTGGTCTCGGCGTTCCTGCCGTGGGCGCGGGCGGAGGTGGTCGTCGACCTGTTCGGCCGCTCGCTCTCGCGCGACGCCGGCAGCGTGGCGGGCATCGACGCCGACGACCTGGTCGTCGCGGTCCCGGCGCTGGCCGTGGTCGCGATCGTCCTGGCCTGCTGGGACCTGCTCGGCCGGGACTCCCGGATCGGCGGGCTCGCCGCCGTCCCCGCCGTCCTGGCGCTGCTGGCCTGCGGGGTCTTCGTCCTCCGCCTGGGCGACGTGCGCGACGACCTGCCCGGCGGGGTGCCGGGCGGCGGCCTGGACGTCGGCTACCAGATCTCCGTCCGCTACGGCTGGTACCTGGCGGTCGCGGCGTCGCTGCTGCTGATCGGGTGCAGCCTGGCCCGGCCGATCAGCGACCGGATGCTCGCCCCGCGTCCCGGGCCCGCGTACGGCGACCGGCCCCACGCCTGGAATCAGGGCGAGTACGGGCAGCACCGCGAGTACGGCGAGTACGCCGTCTGGCCCCAGCCGCAGGAGCGGCCCGCGAGTGGGGACGAGACCCCGGAGGAGCCGTCGGGAAGATCCTGGCCCAGGCCCGACTGACCGCCGCTCAGTCGTAGAAGCCGAGGCGCCGGAGCTGCTTGGGGTCGCGCTGCCAGTCCTTGAGGACGCTGACGCGCAGGTCGAGGAAGACCTTGGTGCCGAGGAGCGCCTCGATCTGCCGTCGGGCGGCGGCGCCGACCTCGCGGAGCCGGGCGCCCTTGTGGCCGATGATGATCCCCTTCTGGCTGGACCGCTCGACGAACAGGTGCGCGTAGATGTCGACGAGGTCGGCGCGCCCGCCCCGGTTCTCGCGGGCGGCCATCTCGTCCACGACCACGGCGATCGAGTGCGGCAGCTCGTCGCGGACGCCCTCCAGCGCGGCCTCGCGGATCAGCTCGGCGACCAGGACCTGCTCGGGCTCGTCGGTGAGGTCGCCCTCGGGGTAGAGCGGCGGGCCCTCGGGCAGGTGGGAGATCAGCAGGTCGCCGGCGAGGTCGACCTGGAAGCCGCCGTCGGCCGAGCAGGGCACGATGTCGGCGAACTCGCCGAGCCCCCCGACGGCCAGGAGCTGCTCGGCGACCCGCTCGGGGGCGGCCAGGTCGGTCTTGGTCACGATCGCCACGACCGGCGTCCCCTTCACGGCGGCCAGCTCGCGCGCGATGTACTTGTCGCCGGGGCCGACGGGCTGGTCGGCGGGCACGCAGAACCCGATCACGTCCACCTCGGTCAGCGTGGAGCGGACGAGGCTGTCGAGCCGCTCGCCGAGCAGCGTGCGGGGCTTGTGCAGGCCGGGGGTGTCGACGACGACGAGCTGCGCGCCGGGCCGGTGCACGATGCCCCGGATGGCGCGCCGGGTGGTCTGCGGGCGGCTGCTGGTGATCGCGACCTTGGTGCCGACCAGCGCGTTCATCAGCGTGGACTTGCCCACGTTCGGGCGCCCGACGAAGCAGGCGAACCCGGCGCGGTGCTCGCCCGCCGGACGTCGGTCGGTCATGTCTCCCAGCGTTGTCACCCTCCGATTGTCCCCCACGCGCCGCCCCGCCCGGTCCAACGCCGGTGCTCAGGCGGCGGGAGAGCCCAGGCAGCGGAGGGCGTCGTCGGCCTTCTCGACCCAGTGGTCGGCGCCCAGGCGGCGGGCCACCCGGGCGGCCTCGCGGTAGTGGGCGGCGGTGACGCGCGCGGGGCGCTCCAGGAACAGCGCCAGGTCGCCGAGGACGTGCGCGACGGGCCCGATGGTGGCGACGGCGGTTCCGCCGCCGGTGACGTGCTGCTCGTAGGGCAGGAGGGCCGCGTAGGCCCGCTCGGCCAGGTCGCGGTCGCCGAGCGCGATCGCGCGCAGCGCCCGGATGGCCATCGAGAGGTCGAAGAAGTAGTCGAGCCGGACGGGCCCCGTCCCGGCCACGGCGGCGCGGGCCTCGGCGGTGCGTCCGGCGGCGGCCAGCGCGAGCGCGTGGACGTCGGCGATCGGCTCGATGCCCGGCCACCGGCGGTGCAGCCAGCCGGCCTCCTCGGCCATCTCCCCGGCCCGGCCCTGGACGAGCCGCACGCAGAACGCGGCGAGGAACAGCATGCCGCGCTCGTCGAACCAGATGCTGGCCCGGCCGATGGCGCCGCCCACCTCCTCGTAGGCGCGCTCGGCGGCCTCCGGGCGGGCGGTGAAGGCCTGCTGGAGGCCCGTGTACCAGGTGGCGATCTGCGCGAGCAGCGGCAGCCCGTACTGGTCGGCGAGGCGGGCGCCCTCGGCGAGCTGCCGGCTCGCGGCGGGCAGGTCCAGCGCGGAGATGGCGTTCTGCTGGAGCTGGAGGTGCGCGAGGACGAGGTAGGTGGCGAGGTCGTGCTCGCGCGCGAGGGCGAGCAGCTCGGTCGCGATCGCGCGGCGCGCGGCCAGGCCGTCCGCCGTGCGGTAGGAGTTGATGTAGCGGCCGTTGAGCGCGACGGCGATCAGCTCGGGGTCGCCGAGTTCGCGGGCGAGCGCGACCGCCTCCCCGGACGCGGTGACGCCCACGTCGCGCTGCTGCCCCTCCATCTCCAGCGCCATCGTGGTGAGCAGCCGGACGCGCAGCTCCGGCTCGCCCTCCGGCAGCCGGTCGAGCGCCTCGGCGGTGGCGTCGACGACGGCCTGGTCGAGCGTCCCGTACTCGCGGGCCGTCCACAGGGTGGGGCCGTCGAAGGCGACGATGACCCGGGCCAGGAGCCGGACGTCGCCGAGCGCGCGGGCGTCGGCGATCGCGGCCTGGCGGCGGCGCCGGGCGGCGACGACGTCCCCGGCGAGGGCGGACGCGCGGATCGCGGAGACCTCGGCCTCCAGCCGGTCGCGGGTCGCCTCGGGGCCCCGCGCGCGCAGCGTCTCGACGGCGCGGACCCACAGGTCGGCGGCGGCCGCGTGCGCGAAGCGGGCCTCGGCGGCCTCGGCGGCGAGCCGCGCGTACCGGACGGCCTTGCCGGAGTCGGTGCCGGACTCCAGGTAGTGGTGGGCGATCGCGGCGACCTCGTCGGGGCTGTGCCGCTCCAGCGCGGCGGCGACCCGGCCGTGGCCGCGGACGCGGCGGGCCCGCGAGATCCCGGTGTAGAGGGTGTCGCGGACGAGGGCGTGCGCGAACCGCATCCGGCCCGGCGCGGGCTCGGTGACCAGCCCGGACGCCAGGCCCGCCTCGACGGCGTCGAGCACGGCGTCCTCGTCGCCCGTCAGGTCGGTCAGCACGCCGAGGGGCGCGTCTCGGCCGATGACGGCGGCGTCGCGCAGGACGGCCTGCGCGGGCTCGGGCAGCCGCGCGATCCGGCGGCGCAGCACGTCGCCGACCCCGGCGGGGACGCGGCGGGTCGCGGCGGGCAGGCCCTCGGCCTCCAGGAGCCGGGCGGTCTCGCGGGTGAAGAACGGGTTCCCGGCGGTCCGCTCGGCGATCGCCGACAGCTCGGCGTCGCCGAGGCGGGCGTCGCAGGTGTCGCGGACGAGCGCGGCGACCTCGGGCACCGACAGCCCGCCGAGGTCGATCCGGTCGGGCTCGTGCCGGGCGAGCAGGGCGAGGGCGGCGGCGAGCCGCTCGGGCACCTCGGTCTGCCGGAACGTCGTCACCAGCAGGACGGGGCGGTCCCTGAGCCGCTCGGCGAGGCGCGTCAGCAGCGCGAGCGTCTCCTCGTCGGCCCAGTGGAGGTCGTCCAGGACGAGCAGCAGCGGCGCGTGGCCCGCGACCTCGTCGAGGTAGTCGCCCACGGCCAGGTGGAGCCGGAACCGGCCGGTGCCCGCGTCGGCCCCCGAGGCGCCCGAAGGCCCGGTCGCCGCGTCGTCCAGGAGCGGGCCGAGGCGGGCGGCGAGGGCGGGCTCGGGCGGGACGGCGGCGGTCAGCTCGTGCAGCAGCTCGGCCCAGGGCCAGGCCGCCGGGGCGCCGCCGGTCTCGGGGGCGCGGCCCCAGGCGCGGGTCCAGCCGCGGTCGCCGAGCGTGCGCGCGAACCGCTCGACCAGGGCGGTCTTGCCCATGCCCGCGTCGCCGCCGACGATGACGACGCCGCGCCGTCCCGCGGCGGCGGCGCGCGCGGCCTCCTCAAGCCGCGCCAGCTCGCTCTCGCGTCCGACGAACGCCGTCCCCCGGGTCACCGGCGCGGCGCTCTCCGGGGGCGCGGCGGCGAGGCGCAGCACCGGGCGCGGGGCGTCCGCCGGAGCGCCGACCGCCGGGTCCAGGGACGGCGCCTGGGCGAGGATGTCGGACTCCAGGCGGCGCAGGGCGGGGCCCGGGTCGACGCCCAGCTCCTCGGTGAGCGCCGTGCGGGCGCGGCGGAGCGCGGCGAGGGCGTCGCCCTGGCGCCCGGCGCGGTAGAGGGCGAGCGCGAGCAGCCGCCAGCCCTCCTCGCGCAGCGGGTTGGCGGCGGTGTGGGCCTCCAGGTCGGGGACGGCCTCGGGCGCCGCGCCGAGCCGCAGCGTCGCCTCGGCCCGCCGCTCGACCGCGAGGCGGCGCCGCTCCTCCAGCCGGGCGGCCTCGGCGGCGGCCCAGGGCAGCCCGGCGAACTCGGCGTAGGCGGGGCCGCGCCAGCGCCCGAGCGCGTCCTGCGCCCGCCGCCGCGCCCGCGCGGGATCGCCCGCCTCCAGCAGCGCGGCGGCCTCGTCGATCAGCGCGTCGAACGCCCAGGCGTCGACGCCGTCCGCGGGCAGCCGCAGCGCGTACCCGGGCGGCTCGGTGAGCAGGACGCGCGCCGGGGTGCGGGGCGGGCGGCCCGGCTCCAGCGCCCGACGCAGGTGCGAGACGAACGACTGGAGCCCGGCGGCGGCGCGCGGCGGCGCCGCCTCGCCCCACAGGTCCTCGACGAGCCGGTCGGCCGGGACCATCCGGCCCTGCGCGACGACCAGGCGCGCGAGCACCGAGCGCTGGCGGGGGCCGCCGAGGTCCACCGGCGTGCCGTCCACCGCCGCGCCGAAGGATCCGAGCACGCGCACAGCAGTCGTCATGTCCCGGTCAGCCTAAACCGGGACATGACGACCAGCCGTCCGGGCCCCCGCTACACAGCGATCACCGGGCGGTCACGCGGGCTGGTGCTCGCGCTCGGCGTCCCCGGCGGGGGTGGCGCCGTGCAGGTCGATGTTCGGCAGGACGCGGGCCAGCGGCTTCGGCAGCCACCAGTTCGCCCGTCCGAGCAGCGCCATCGTGGCGGGCACCAGCACCAGCCGGACGATCGTCGCGTCCAGCGCCACCGCCGCCGCGAGCCCGACGCCCATCTGCTTGATGATCACGCCCGGGTCCATCGCGAACCCGAGGAACACCGCCACCATGATCAGCGCCGCGCTGGTGATCACCCGGCCGGTCGCGGCGAGCCCGGTGGACACCGAGCCGTGCGCGTCGCCGCTGCGCAGCCATTCCTCCCGGACCCGTGAGAGCAGGAACACCTCGTAGTCCATCGAGACGCCGAACAGCACGGCGAACATCAGCAGCAGGATGAAGCTGGACACCGGGACGCTGTGCGGGAGCCCGAGCAGCTCGGCGCCCCACCCCCACTGGAACACGGCGGTCAGCACCCCGTAGGCGGCGCCGATCGACAGCAGGTTCATCGCGGCGGCCTTGAGCGGCGCCAGCACCGACCTGAAGACGATCATCAGCATGATGAACGAGGTCGCGACGACGACGCCGATCACCGGCCACAGCCGCTCCGACAGCACCCGGGACAGGTCCACATACGTCGCGGTCAACCCGGTGATCTCCGTGCCCGGCGGCAGGACGTCGGCGCGGATGCGGTCGACGAGCCCGGTCACCGCCTTGTCCTGCGGTCCGTACTTCGGCGTGACGATGATCACGGCGGCGGTCCGGTCGGGCGACAGCTGCGCCGGCGCGACCGCGACCACCCCGTCGACCCGGGAGAGCTTCTGCCCGAGGCCGGGCAGCGCCGAGGCGTCCACCTTCTCCAGGTCGGCGGCGACGAGGAACGTGCCGTTGGCGCCGGGCCCGTAGGCGTCCGCGACGAGGTCGTAGGACTGCCGGACGGTGTTGGAGGTCGGCTCGCTGCTGGCGTCGCTCGGCCAGGTGCGCATGCCGAGCATCGGCGCCGCCAGCGCGAGCATCAGCAGCAGCGCGGCGACCAGCCACGGCCACGGGTGCCGGCCGACGTGCTCGGCCCACCGGCGGACCCTCGGCGACTCCGCCGAGATCGTCGCGCCGGCCGCGCGGTCGCGGCGGCGCAGCACCCGGCGGCCCGACAGGCCGAGGACGGCGGGCAGCAGCGTGACCGCGCTCAGCACCGTCGCCGCCACGACGAGCCCGGTCGCGAAGCCCATCGTCATGAACGACGGGATCCGCGACAGCACCAGCCCGCACAGCGCCAGCAGCACCGTGAACCCGGCGAAGATCACCGACATGCCGGCCGTGGCGATGGCGCGCCCCACCGACTCGGGGACGTCCAGGCCCCCCGCGAGCCCCTCGCGGTGCCGGGTGAGGATGAACAGCGCGTAGTCGATCCCCACGCCGAGCCCGACCATCGAGGCCAGCGTCGGCGACGTCGTCGCCACGTTGGTGAACAGCGCGAGCAGTGTGATCCCCGACACCCCGACGCCGAGCCCCGCCAGCGCGACGGCCAGCGGCAGCCCCGCCGCCACGACCGACCCGAACGCCAGCAGCAGGATCACCAGCGCCGCGACGATCCCGACCGCCTCGGCGACGCCCCCCGGCGCCGTCACGTTCTCGGGCACCTGCCCGCCGAACTCGACCTGGTATCCGGCCTTGTCGAGGTTGCCGGTGGCGTCCCGCAGCAACTCCAGCGTCGGCTTGGGCGCGAGGTCGGTCACCGGCACCGAGTACCGGACGGTCATCAGCGCGGTCGCGCCGTCCTTGGACGGCTGCGGCGGATCCACCGCGCTCACGTGCGGCAGCTTGCGCAGCTCCGCGCTCGCCGTGCCGAGCGCCGCCTGGTCCACCGTGCCCGACTTCGCGTGCACCACGACCCGCGCGTCCGCGCCCGACAGCGCGGGGAACCGGTCCTCCAGCAGGTCGCGGGCCTCCTGCGACCCGGTCCCCGACAGCGTGTAGTTGTCGTGCAGCGTGCCGCCCGCGACCCCGGCGATCCCGGCCATCGCCCCGATGAGCACCAGCCACACGACGATGAACCGCCACGGCCGCAGCGCGGCGGCTCTCCCGAGGCGGTACAGCAGACGGGACATCACAACTCCCCCAGACAATCTCCATTGACCTCCCGAGGGTCGCGCCGTCCCCTTGCCGCCCACTTGGCACCCACTTGGGATCCCGGCCGGGGGCACTTGCGGCCACTTGCGGGAAGCCGAGGGCCGCCCGCCCCGTACGCTGGGGGGCGTGAGCGAGCTGAACTCCGAGGACGCGAAGATCATCACCCTGGCGCGGTCGTCCAGGGCCCGCACGGGAGCCGCCGAAGGCGCCGCCGTCCGGGACGAGACCGGCCGGACCTACGCCGCGACCGGCGTCGACCTGCCGTCGCTGAAGCTGTCGGCCCTCCAGGTCGCCGTCGCGATGGCGGTGTCGAGCGGCGCCGAGAGCCTGGAGGCCGCCGCCCTGGTCAGCACCGCCGACGCGGCGACCGCCTCCGACGTCACGACCGTCCGCGAGCTCGGCCCCGAGGCGACCGTCCTGCTGGCCGCCCCCGACGGCACCCTCCGCGCCGCCCTGGAGGCCTGACCGGGCATCGCGGTCGCACTCATCACCGTCAGACCCGGCACGGTCGGACCCATCACGGTCAGACCCGACACGGTCAGACCCTGCTGACCAGCACCGTCCCCACGCGGTTGCGGCGGCCCGCGATCGTCTCGGCCTTCAGGGAGAGCGCGGCGCCGTTGTGGGCGGAGCCGACCTCGGCGGTGGAGCCCTCGATGGGGACGCGGCCGAGCGCGTGGGCGAGCAGGCCGCCGACCGTGTCGACCTCCTCGACGTCGATCTCGGTGTCGAACAGCTCGGCGAGGTCCTCGACGGGCAGCCGGGCGGTGACGCGGGCGACGTCGTCCGACAGCCAGGTCACCGGCGGGGTCTCGCGGTCGTACTCGTCGGTGATCTCGCCGACGATCTCCTCCAGGATGTCCTCGATGGTGACGAGCCCGGCGGTGCCGCCGTACTCGTCGATCACGATCGCGAGGTGGATCTGGCGGGCCTGCATCTCGCGCAGCAGCTCGTCGATCGGCTTGCTGTCGGGGACGTAGGTCGCCTCCCGCATGACCGAGTCGACGGTCTCGACGCCCTCGCGCTCGCGGTTCTCCTGGCCGCGGCGGACGACGTCCTTGAGGTAGGCGATGCCGACGACGTCGTCCTCGTTCTCGCCGACGACGGGGATGCGGGAGAAGCCGCTGCGCAGCGCCAGCGACATCGCCTGGCGCAGCGTCTTGTCGCGCTCCACGAACACGATGTCGGTGCGCGGCACCATCACCTCGCGGACGAGCGTGTCGCCCAGCTCGAACACCGAGTGGATCATCTCGCGCTCGTCCGGCTCGATGAGGCTGCGCTGCTCGGCGAGGTCGACGAGGTCGCGCAGCTCCGCCTCGGAGGCGAACGGGCCCTCCCGGAAGCCCTTGCCGGGCGTCAGCGCGTTGCCGAGCAGGATCAGCAGCCGGGGCAGCGGGCCGAACACCCGCGTCACCGGGTGGATCACGGCGGCGCCGGCGAGGGCGATCCGGTCGGCGTGCTGGATGCCGAGCGTGCGGGGGCCGACGCCGATCACGACGTAGCTGACCACGATCATGATCGCGGCGGCGACGACGTAGGCGCGCCAGGTCTCATCCAGCCAGGTCACGCACAGGTCGGCGACGATCACGGTGGCGACCAGCTCGCAGCCGATGCGCAGCAGCAGCACCATGTTGACGTAGCGGGCCGGGTCGGCGACGACCTCGGCGAGGCGGCGGGAGCCGCGGCGGCCCTCGCGGACGCTGTCCTCGACGGTGACGCGCGAGACCCGGGCGAGCGCGGTCTCGGTGCCGGCCAGCAGGCCCGCGGCGAAGACCAGGACCACCGCCAGGGCGGACAGCCATCCCTGCGTCGTGCTCATGACCCGGCCGCGGCGGTCATGACCGGCCGCGTTTCTCCTGCCAGGAGGTGAGCAGCTCCGCCTGGAGGCCGAACATCTCCCTGTGCTCCTCCGGCTCGGCGTGGTCGTAGCCGAGCAGGTGCAGGATGCCGTGCGCGCACAGCAGCTCCAGCTCGGCCGCGGTGCCGTGGCCGGCCTCGCGGCCCTGCCGCTCGGCCACCGCCGGGCACAGCACGACGTCGCCGAGCAGCCCGGGGTCGGCCTCGCCGTCCTCGTCGGCGCCGCCCGACAGGTGGCCGGGGCGCAGCTCGTCCATCGGGAAGGACAGCACGTCGGTCGGGCCGGGCTCGTCCATCCACTTCACGTGCAGCTCGGTCATCGCCGCCTCGTCGACCAACAGCACCGACAGCTCGGCGAGCGGGTGCACGCGCAGGGCGTCCAGGACGTGGCGGGCCAGGTCGGCGATGTCCTTCTCGGCGACCTGGACGCCAGACTCGTTCACCACGTCGATCGTCACTACCGCCCCCGCTTGCGCGGCCCGCCGCGGCCCGCCGCGGGCTGCTTGAACTGCGGCACGCGCGCCTCGTCGTAGCGGTTGTAGGCGTCGACGATGTCGGTGACCAGCTTGTGCCGGACCACGTCGCGGCTGTCGAGCCGGGAGAAGTGGATGTCCTCGACGCCGCCGAGGATGTCCTGGACGACGCGGAGCCCGCTGAGGTGCCCGTTCGGCAGGTCGACCTGGGTGACGTCGCCGGTCACCACGACCTTGGAGCCGAAGCCGAGCCGGGTGAGGAACATCTTCATCTGCTCGGGCGAGGTGTTCTGCGCCTCGTCCAGGATGATGAAGGAGTCGTTCAGCGTGCGGCCGCGCATGTACGCCAGCGGGGCGACCTCGATGGTGCCGGCGGCCATCAGGCGGGGGATCGAGTCGGGGTCGACCATGTCGTGCAGCGCGTCGTACAGCGGCCGCAGGTAGGGGTCGATCTTCTCGTAGAGCGTTCCCGGCAGGAAGCCGAGCCGCTCGCCCGCCTCGACCGCCGGGCGGGTCAGGATGATCCGGTTGACCTGCTTGTCCTGGAGGGCGCGGACCGCCTTGGCCATGGCCAGGTAGGTCTTGCCGGTGCCCGCCGGGCCGATGCCGAACACGATCGTGTGCCGGTCGATCGCGTCGACGTAGCGGCGCTGGTTCAGCGTCTTCGGGCGGATCGTGCGGCCCCGGCTGGACAGCACGTCCAGCGTGAGGACCTCGGCCGGGCGCTCGCCGCCCTCGCCGCGCAGCATCGCCAGGCTCCGCTCGATGGCGTCGGGGGTGAGCTGCGCGCCGCCCTTCAGCAGGTCGAACATCTCGGTGAACAGCCGGGAGACCAGGTCGGTCTCGTCCCCGGGGCCGGTCACGGTGATCTCGTTGCCGCGGACGTGGATGTCGAGGTCGCTGCCGAACGCCTGCTCTATCGCGTGGAGCAGTTCGTCCCGGGAGCCCAGCAGGCTCACCATCGAATGGTCGTCCGGCACCACGATCTTGATCTGGGTGCGCGAGCCTGCTCGGCCGTCGCGCCTCGCGTGAGTTGATTCGACCATCAGCCGGGCCTTACGGCCTCTCGGACCTGCTTTCTGTCTGCTCCGGTGTCCAGCGTGTGTCGCATCCATGGTACTGGCCGCCCACGACGGAACGCCGCCCCATTTACCGGCCCCGGAGCGCCCGCGCGGGGCGCGGGGTCAGCCGGGCGGCCAGTTCAGGCCACGCCCGCCGAGGACGTGCGCGTGCACGTGGAAGACGGTCTGGCCGGCCTGGGAGCCGGTGTTGAACACGAGCCGGTAGCCGGTGCCGTCGACGCCCTCGTCCCGCGCGACCTGGTGGGCCTCGCCGACCACCTCGGCGAGCAGCGCCGGGTCGGCGGCGGCCAGCTCCGCGACCGTGGGGTGGTGGTCCCTGGGGATGACCAGCACGTGGGTGGGGGCCTGCGGGTTGATGTCGCGGAACGCGACCACCCGCTCGCCCTCGCGGACGATGGTCGCGGGCACCTCACCCGAAACGATCTTGCAGAAAAGGCAGTCGGACATCGCTCTCCTCCCCCTCGCTCTCCCGCACGGCCCGGTCCGCGCGGGCTGTCCCGCACGACCGGTCCCGTGCACCCGGCCGCCCGGAATCCTATCGAGGCGGAAAGGGCCCCCCGCGCACCGCGCCGCGCCGCCGATCGCTTTGCGGCCACAAGATCGCCACGGATGGGACCCGCTGATCGTTTCTCCGTCCGTCGCCCGCATTTCGCGCGGCCTCTTCGTTAGGGTGGTCAATCCAAGGCGTACCCCCCGGTCCGCAGGCTTCGGCGCGCCTCGCCCGTGCTGCCGCGCCCGTTCGACGGCGCCCGCCCGGGCGTCCGTCCGAATGGACGGCCGGGGGACGGCAAAGGCGGCGGATAGGTGACCGAGGCAGACCGAGAGATGCCCTTTCGTAAACCCGGTGACGAGGGTGCGCGTCCCACTGACGTGACCGAGACCCTCGTGGCCAGGGGCACGGCGGCCGTGGCCGTCGCCTGGGACGCCGACCAGGCGGTGACCGCGCTCTACAGCGCCAACTACCGCTCCCTCGTCCGGCTCGCCGCCATGCTCGTCCGCGACGCGGGGACGGCCGAGGAGGTCGTCCAGGACGCGTTCGTCGCGATGCACGGCGGCTGGCGGCGGCTGCGCGACCCCGACAAGGCCCTGTCGTACCTGCGCCAGTCGGTGGTCAACCGGTCGCGGTCGGTGCTGCGGCACCGCGCCGTCGTGGAGAAGTACGCCCCCAAGGGGCTGCCCGACGCGCCGAGCGCGGAGGCCGGGGCGATCGGGGAGCTTGAGCGCTCCGCCGTGATCGACGCGCTGTCGGGGCTGCCCGCACGGCAGCGCGAGGCGCTCGTCCTGCGCTACTACGCCGATCTGTCCGAAGCGGAGATCGCCAACGCGATGGGGATCTCCCGCGGCGCCGTGAAGAGCCATACGGCGCGTGGAATGACCGCGCTACGCAACGTCCTGGAGCAGTTCTCATGACACCCGACCCCCACGACGAGCACGGCGAAATACTCCGCCGCGCCCTGAACGCGGAGGCGGACGCGGTCAGCCCCGCGGGCGATGGGCTGGAGCGCATCCGGGCCCGGATCGCGGACGGCGGTGGTCGCCGCCGGTTCGGCCTCGAACGGTTCGGCGGGGCGTGGCTCGGGCCGAACCGGTTCGCGGTGAACTGGACGCGCCCCGTCCTCGCCGTCGCCGCGGCCGTCGCGGTCGCCGGGATCGGCGTGACGGCCCCCCAGACGATCGACCTGATCCAGCACTCGGTGGGCAGTGACGGGCCCTCCGCCGGGACCGGCACCGACAACGACGGCGACCGCACCGACGCTCAGGGCAGACCGATCCCGCCCGGCTCCCCGACGCCGGACGGGCCGAGCGCGGCCGGCTCCCTGACGCCGTCAGGGTCGCCCTCCACCACGGGCTCGCCCGGCATGTCGGCCTGCGTCATCTCGCCGCCGCCCACGCCGACGCCGAGCGCCTCGCCGTCGAAGAAGGGCGAGGAGGCCGACGCGAAGCCGCCCGCGGCCAAGCCGTGCCCCGGCGGCGGCCCGCCCGCCACCTCGGCGCCGCCCACGCCGGCTCCGCCGACCACGATCAAGCCGACCGACCCGCCGCCCACCAACAAGCCGACGCAGCCCACCTCGACCGAGCCCTCCACCACCTCCGAGCAGGCCCCCGCCGCCACCACGCCCTGACCGGGCGCCACGCCTCCCGCTCCCCCGCTCCCGAACCGAAAGCTCCCCGCTCCCCCTCCCGGCAGCCTCCGGCCGCAAGCGCGGCCCAGCGGCGCTACCAGCGTCCCGTGGCCGCCAGCAGCACGGCCGCCGCCGCGACGCCCGCCGTCGAGGTGCGCAGCACCGTCGGGCCGAGCCGGGTGGGCCGCCCGCCCGCAGCGCCCAGCGCCTCCAGCTCCTCGCCGGTGATGCCGCCCTCGGGGCCGACGACGAGGACGATCTCGCCGTCCGCCGGCGGCCGCACGGCGCTGAGCGGAGCGTCGGCCTCCTCGTGCAGGACGAGCGCCAGCGACGCCGCCGCGAGCCGCGCCGCGACCTGCTCGGTCGAGGCGAGGTCGGCGACGTCGGGGAACCGCGGGCGGCGGGCCTGCTTGCCCGCCTCGCGCGCGGTGCCGCGCCAGCGGGCCAGGGCCTTCTCGCGGCGCTCGGGCCGCCACCGCGTGACGCAGCGCGCCGCCGACCAGGGGACGATCTCGTCCACGCCGGCCTCGGTCATCGTCTCGACCGCCAGCTCGCCCCGGTCGCCCTTCGGCAGCGCCTGGACGACGACGAGGCGGGGCGCGGGCGGCGGCTCGCGGTGCCGCGCCACGACGTCCAGCGTGAGGGACGCGCGGTCGGCGGCGGCGACGACGCACTCGGCCAGCAGGCCCGCGCCGTCGGTCAGGTCGACGCGCTCACCGGGCCGCAGCCGCCGGACGGTCGCGGCGTGCCGCCCCTCCGGCCCGTCCAGCAGGACCCGGTCGCCCTCCAGCGCCGCGGACGCGGCGAGGAACACCGGCGGACTCATCGCGCTCCCCCCGAATCGCCGTGGCGGCCCTCGTGGTAGGCCGCCACGGCGGCGCTTCAATGCTGGTTGAACACGTCCCTGATGCGGGAGAACATGCCGCGCTGCCCGGGGGCGAACTTGCCGGGCGGGCGCTCCTCGCCGCGGAGCTTGGCGAGCCGCCGCAGCAGCTCCTCCTGCTCCTCGTCGAGCCGGCCGGGGGTCTCCACGTTCACGTGGATCATCAGGTCGCCGCGGCCGCTCTCGTTCAGGTGCCGGACGCCGCGCCCGTACAGCGTGATGACCTGCCCGGACTGCGTGCCCGGCTTGATGTCGACGCCCTCGGCGGCGTCCAGCGTCTCGACCGTGACGCTGGTGCCGAGCGCGGCGGCCGTCATCGGGATCTCGACCGTGCAGTGCAGGTCGTCGCCCTCCCGCTCGAAGATCGGGTGGGCCTTCTCCACGATCTCCAGGAACAGGTCGCCGGGCGGGCCGCCGCCGGGGCCGACCTCGCCCTCCCCCGCGAGCTGGATGTGGATGCCGTTCTCGACGCCCGCCGGGATCTTCACCTTGACCGTGCGGCGCGTGCGGACCCGGCCGTCGCCCGAGCACTCGGCGCACGGGTTGCGGATCACCGAGCCGAAGCCGCCGCAGGCCGGGCAGGGCCGGGCCGTCATGACCTGGCCGAGGAACGAGCGCTGCACCTGCTGCACCTCGCCCCGGCCGTGGCACGTCTCGCACGACTCGGGGTGGGTGCCCGGCGCGCAGCCGGAGCCCTCGCAGGCCGTGCAGGCGACCGCGGTGTCGATCGACAGCTCGCGGGTCGTGCCGAACGCCGTCTCCGCGAGGTCGAGCTCGACCCGCAGCGTGGCGTTGCGCCCGCGCCTGGCCCGCGACCGGGGGCCGCGCGAGGCGGCGGTGCCGAAGAAGGCGTCCATGATGTCGCTGAAGGGGAACCCGGCGCCGCCGAAGCCGCCCGCGCCCGCGCCGGCCCCGCCGGACGCGAACGGGTCCGCGCCGAGGTCGTACATCTCGCGCTTCTTCGGGTCGGAGAGCACCTCGTAGGCCTGGGTGATCTCCTTGAACCTCTCCTGCGTCTCCGGGTCCGGGTTGACGTCCGGGTGGAGCTCGCGCGCGAGGCGGCGGTAGGCCTTCTTGACCTCGTCGGCGCTGGCGTCGCGGCGGACGCCCAGGGTCGCGTAGTAGTCGTTGGCCACTTACGACCCCGCCAGGATCTGACCCACGTAGCGTGCCACTGCCCGTACCGCTCCCATCGTGCCGGGGTAATCCATGCGTGTCGGCCCGAGCACTCCGAGCCGGGCCAAGGTGAGGTCGCCCACGCCGTAGTCGGCGGCGACGACCGAGGTCGATCGGAGCCCCTCGTCGGGGTTCTCGGTGCCGATCCGCACCGTAAGGGTAGAGGAGTCGCCGGTCTCGCCGAGCAGCCGCATGAGGACCACCTGCTCCTCCAGCGCCACCAGCACGTCCCGCAGGCTCTGCGAGAAGTCCACGGCGGCGAGGTTCGCCGCCCCCGCGAAGACGATCTTCTCCTCGTGCTTGTCGACGAGCGTCTCCAGCAGCACCGACAGCACCGACGCCGCCAGCGGCCGGTCGTCGGCGCCCACCTTGTCGGGGAGGTCCGCGATCGCGGTGGGCACGTCGCCGAGCCCGAGGCCGTCCAGGCATGTGTTGAGCAACGCCCGCAGGTGGCCGATCGATTCCTCGGAGACCCCGCCGTGGGTCTCGATGACCCGCTGCTCCACCCGTCCCGTGTTGGTGATCAGGACGAGCAGCAGCCGCCCCTCGGCGACCGGGACCAGCTCCACGTGCCGCACCGACGAGCGGGTCAGCGACGGGTACTGCACGACCGCGACCTGCCGGGTGAGCTGCGCGAGGAGCCGCACCGTCCGGCCGACGACGTCGTCGAGGTCGTAGGCGCCCGACAGGAACGTCTCGATCGCGCGGCGCTCGGCGACCGACAGCGGCTTGATCGTCGACAGCCGGTCGACGAACAGCCGGTAGCCCTTGTCGGTCGGGACGCGGCCCGCGCTCGTGTGCGGCTGGGCTATGTACCCCTGCTCCTCCAGCACGGCCATGTCGTTGCGGATGGTGGCCGAGGACACGCCGAGGTTGTGCCGGTCCACCAGGGCCTTGGAGCCCACCGGCTCGTTCGTGGAGACGTAGTCCTCGACTATGGCGCGCAGGACCGCGAGTTTCCGGTCGTCCAACACCTGGTCACCTCCTTCATCCCCTGCCGCGCTCCCCGCCGCGGGCCCCATTCGTCACTCGCCACCGGCCTGCACCGCTGGCACTCCGTACTTCCGAGTGCCAAGTGTACGGCCCGGAGGCGCCGGACTGCAGAGGCCGCGGCCCCCGCGTCCCCCGCGACTTCCCCCGCCGTGCCCCCGCGGCGGGCCGGGGAAGGAGCGGCGGCACGCTTCCGGACGGCTGCGCGATCTTATCCTTCCGGTTAATGTGCGGAACCGTGCGGAGTAAGAACTACGGAAACGACGTGCTGTCCGGCGACTGGCGACGGCCCCGCAAAGGCCAGATACCCGAGATTCCGGCCGAACCCGGCCTCGTGGCCGAGGACCCCGGCAGCGGTTTCTGCGGCGCGGTCGTCGGCTGCGACAAGTTCGGCGTCACACTGGAGGACCGGTTCGGCAAGCGGCGGGTGTTCCCGCTCACCAAGTCGGGGTTCCTCATCGACGGGAAGCCGGTGACGCTCGTCCGTCCCGCCGCCCCGGAGGCGGGGGCGGCGGGGCCCGCCCGGTCGGCGTCCGGTTCGATCGCGGTGCGCGGGGCGCGGGCCAAGGTGGCCAAGGAGAGCCGCATCTACGTGGAGGGCGTCCACGACGCGGAGCTGGTGGAGAAGATCTGGGGGCACGACCTCCGGGTCGAGGGCGTCGTCGTGGAGTACCTGGAGGGCGTGGACGACCTGCCCGCCATCGTCGAGGAGTTCGCCCCGGGCGAGGGGCGGCGGCTCGGCGTCCTCGTCGACCATCTCGTCGAGGGGTCCAAGGAGAGCCGGATCGCCGCGCGGGTCACCTCCCCGCACGTCCTCGTCACCGGGCACCCCTTCATCGACGTCTGGGAGGCCGTCAAGCCCGCCGCCGTGGGCATTTCCGCCTGGCCGCGCATCCCTCGCGGCGTACCCTGGAAGGAAGGGGTTCTCGCCGAGCTCGGCTGGGGGGACGACGTGGGTGCCGGTTGGAAGCGGATACTCCGCTCGGTCGACACCTACACCGACCTCGAACCGGCCCTGCTCGGACGCGTAGAGGAACTCATCGACTTCGTGACCGCCTTCTGACCACGGCCCGTCCGACGGGCGGTGCCGGTAAGGAGCACCGCGATGACGCACGGGCAACCCGAGCAGCCGGGCGGCCAGGGGCACCAGCCTCCGCAGGGGCCGCCGGGCTGGGACACCCAGCCCGGAGCCGGGCAGCAGGGCTACGGCCAATCCGGGTACGGCCAATCCGGGTACGGGCAGCAGGACTACGGGCAGCAGGGCTACGGCCAGCAGGGGTACCAGCAGCAGCCCGGGTACGGGCAACCGGGCTACGGGGCACCGTCCCAGGGATATGGGCAGCAGCCCGGCTACGGCCAGGGCGGGTACGGGCAGCAGCCGGGCTACGGCGGGCAGGTCCAGCCGTACGGGCCTCCCGGCGCGCCCGGGACGACGACCTCCGATGAGCGGACGTGGGCGCTGATGACCCACATCGGCCAGTTCCTGCTGGGCTTCATCGCCCCGCTGCTGGTCTTCCTGATCAAGAAGGACACCTCGCCGTTCCTGCGGCACCACGGCGCGCAGGGCCTCAACTTCGCGATCACCCAGTTCGTCTACCTCATGATCAACTTCGTGCTGATGTTCGTGCTGATCGGGTTCGTCACGATCTTCGTGCAGGCCGTCGCGGAGATCATCTTCCTGATCCTGGCGGGCGTCGCGGGCAACCGGGGCGAGTGGTACCGCTACCCCTCGTTCATGGCCTGGCCGATGGTCACCTGAGGCGTTCGCGCGGTTGCCCGAGAGTCAGGTCAGGTCAGGTCGCGGACGACGGCGTCGGCGAGCAGGCGGCCGCGCAGGGTCAGGACGGCGCGGCCGCCATCGAAGGGCGCGGGCTCCAGCAGGCCGTCCGCGACGGCGCGGCGGGCGGCCCGCTCGTCCAGCAGGTCCACCGGGCAGCCCTCCGCGAGCCGCAGCTCCAGCATGATCCGCTCGATGCGGCGGTCGGCCGCGTCCAGCACCTCGCGCGCGTGCGCCGGGGTCGTCCCCTCGGCGAGGCGGGCGGCGTGCGCGGCGGGGTGCTTGACGTTCCACCAGCGCGTGCCGCCGACGTGGCTGTGCGCGCCGGGGCCGACGCCCCACCAGTCCGCCCCCGTCCAGTACAGGAGGTTGTGGCGGCACGCCGCCTCCGGGCCGGTGGCCCAGTTGGAGATCTCGTACCAGCGCAGCCCGTGCGCGCCGAGCAGCTCGTCGGCGATGAGGTAGCGGTCGGCCATGGCGTCGTCGTCGGGCGGGGTCAGCTCGCCGCGGCGCACCTGGGCGGCCAGGCGCGTGCCGTCCTCGACGATCAGCGCGTAGGCGGAGACGTGGTCGGGCTCGGCCTCCAGCGCCGCCTCCAGGGACGCGCGCCAGTCGTCGTCGGTCTCCCCCGGCGTCCCGTAGATGAGGTCCAGGTTGATGTGCTCGAAGCCGGCCTCGCGCGTCCAGCCGACGACCTCGGGGACGCGGCCGGGGGTGTGGCTCCGCTCCAGCACGGCCAGGACGTGCTCGCGCGCGCTCTGCATGCCGTAGGAGACGCGCGTGAACCCGGCCTCGCGCAGCTTCGCCACGTACGCCTCGTCCACCGACTCGGGGTTCGCCTCGGTGGTGACCTCCGCGCCGGGCGCGAGGCCGAACTCGGCGTCGACGGCGGCCAGGACGCGGCCGAGGTCGCCCGGCGGGAGGAGGGTGGGCGTGCCGCCGCCCACGAACACGGTCTCGACCGGGAGGTCGGCGTCGCCGAGCACCCGCCGCGCCATCCGCACCTCGGCGATGGCGGTGTCGGCGTAGCTCTCGCGGCTCGCGCCCGGCCCGAGCTCCGTCGCCGTGTAGGTGTTGAAGTCGCAGTAGCCGCAGCGGGTCACGCAGAACGGGACGTGGATGTAGAAGGCGAACGGCCGCGTCCCGAGGCCCTCCAGGGCGCCGGCGGGCAGCGCGCCGTCGGCGGGTACGGGGTCACCGTCGGGCAGGGTAGCGGGCACCCCTCAAGTCTGCCCCCATCCGAGCGGTGCCCGGGTCACGCCTCGTCGAGCTTCGCGCGGAGCCAGCCGGGGATGTGCTCCTCCGCGCGCGGGAAGCGGTCGAGGTCGAGCGCGTAGGCGGACGGCGTCAGCGGCGGGGTGAACTCGGGCTCGCCGTCGTAGTCGAACTCCGCGCTGAACCGGCCGGACCGCTCCACCTCCAGGCGCGCGGTGAACCAGGCGCCCTTGCCGCGCCGGTACATGACGCGGCGCAACTCGTCCATCCGCCCGACGGCCTGGCCGGGCGGCATCGCCTTGCGGCGCCCGCCGCCCTCGTCCTCGACCTCGAAGGAGGCGCTGTCGATGCCGACGGTGGCGCGGAACTCGAAGCCGAGCCGCCGCCAGCCCTCGGGCGCGGCCGACCGCAGCGCGCGGACGGCGCCGTTCACCGCCTCCCGCTCGGCCGGCGAGCGCAGGACCTGCTCGGAGTGGGTCACGCGCGAACCTCCGGAGGTCGATCGGATCGGGTCTGATCCGGTCGGATCGGACGTCGTTCAGGCGGGTCGGGACGATCGCGCGGATCGGGCGCACGGGCCGTGGACGGGCTGCCCGCACGCCGCCGCGGCGCGACCGCTGACCCCCGACCGTACCGACATCTCCGGCCAGGCCAAACAGCGACCGCCGTGTCGCGGCGAAACCGGCAGGCCGGGACGGGTCGCACGCGGGACGATCTTGGTCGAGCCGGGCGCGGGATCCCCGGGTTCGCCGGGGCGCGCCGGGACAGGCCCGAATGGAGCGTGCTGTGCCGCTTGGCCGGATAGGGTCGTCCGAATGCGGAATGAGGAGGCGGACGGGGGGCGGGTGCCCGCGCGTGTCCTGCTGCGCGGCGAGCCGGACGGCTGGCACTGCGTGGTCGTGACCGGCTCGGGGGCCGAGCGGCGCTGGAATCTCGCCGGGGCCGGGACCCGCTGGCAGACGCACGAGGGCGGGCACGAGGGCGGGCACGAGGGCGGGCGCGGCGGCGCGCGCGAGGGCTACGGCCCCGAGCCGCCGTGGTGGCGCCGCCGCCTGTGCGAGACCGCCGACGCGCTCCGCGAGGCCGTCGCCGAACGGCTGACCGACGCGACGTTCCGCGAGCTGGGCGCGGAGGCCGCGATCACCTGGTTCGCGCTGGAGGAGCCCGTCGAGTGGGAGGGCCTGGTCACCCTCCAGGAGCCCGACCCCGCGCGCTTCCCCGGCCGCGTCCCGCCGTTCGTGATCACCCTCGACCCCGGCCGCGGCGCCCTGCTGCCGGACGCCGACCTGCTGTTCTCCACCCACGCCCCCGACGCCTGGGCCACGCTGACCGCCCTCGCCGAGCGGTGCGGCGCGCCGCCGCCGAAGTCCTCGTTCCTGTGCGGCTGGGCCGGGCACCGCAGCGTCCGGGTCGGGCGCGGGCGGCTCGCGCTGTCCAGCGAGCGCGGCGAGGACGGCGCCGAGCGGCTCGCCGAGATCTTCGGCACGCGCCGCCCCGGCTGGAGCGGCAACCCCGAGCTGCGGCTGCGGCTGGACGGCATCGACCTGCTCGACGAGCCCGCGAACGACGTCGTCACGCTGCTCGGCGGCCTCGGCCACGAGATCGTCCGGCGCGGCCGGACCGTGCGGCTGCCCGCGATCGGCCTGACCCTCTACGAGCCCGAGCGCGACCCCGTTCCCGGGTCGCCCGACGCCTTCCAGGCGGAGGACGGCACGGAGCGGTTCGCCGGGGTGGCGCTCCGGCTCCCGAGCGCGCTCGCGGCCGTCCGCACCCTCGCCTGAACGCCGCGCGCCCCACCACCGCGCCCCACCACCGCGCCCCCGCCCGACCACCGGGTCCTCGTCTGACGGCCACGGTCCCGACACGCGCGGGGGTCCGGCCCGTCACCCGGTCGCAACCCCGCCGTCCTAGCTTCGCCGATCATGAGAAGCCGCGCGCGTCACGCCGCCCTCGAACCGACCGGCCGCGTCCTGATCGGCACCGCCCTGACCGGCACGGCCCTGACCGCCGCCGCCCTGCTGGCCGCCCCGCTCACGGCCGTCCCCGCCCACGCCGCGTCCGCGCCGGGCACCCTCACGCTGCACCGGGGCGGTCCCGCCCGGACGCTGCACTACACCGCCCGCCGCGACGGGGAGGCCGTGATCGGCTTCACCGCGTCCGCGCCCGGCGTCTCCTGGGCGCGCAGGGGCGCCGAGTCGGCCGTGGTGTCCATCGCGGTGGACGGGCGGCACGTGACCGACCTCGTCGTCCCCTCCTCCGACCCGACGCCGCGCAGCCTCGGCCTCGGGCACCTGCGGCGCGGCGGGCACCGGGTGACGCTGCGCTTCGCCCGCGGCAGCGCCCCCGCCGCGCGCCGCGTCACGCTCGCGCGGCCCCGCGTCCGGACGCCCCACGCCGACCAGGACGTCCTGCGGCACGCGCCCGTCGTCATCGGGCGGACGAACGGCCCGCTCGCCGACCCCTACCAGAACGCCACCACCGACACCCCGCTGATCGCCTGGCACGAGACCAGGCCCGCCGCCGCGGCGGGCCACCGGATCATCGAGTACTCGGTCGTGTGGAGCAACGAGGACGGCGGCACCGACTCGCCCGCGCTCATGGCCCGCTGGGGGCGCACGACCGACATCGAGTGGATCTACCGGGTCGAGGTCGACGCGTCCGGCCGGCGCGTGGACGGCACCGGCGTCTACCAGGCGCCCGAGCACGCCACGCTCAAGTTCACCGGACGCTACGAGGACGACCACCCGCTGCTCCAGACGTGCACGCAGAACAACAACATGTGCGACGTCGTCACCAAGGACGCGGCGCTGCGCTTCCTCCCGGACGTCACCGCGACCCGTCCGGACGGGCGCACCCGGGAGGTCGTGATGGACCGCGAGCCGTGGACCTACCGCGTCATGGCGCAGGAGATGATCCGCGAGGGGAAGATCGAGAAGCCGTCCGACCCGTCCACGACGGCGGTCGGCGACCAGCGGACCTACCTGTTCGCCGAGTTCGCCAAGACGACCGGCAAGCCCACCGGGACCGGCTCCGCGCCGGGCGTCGCGCTCGGCGTGCGGCTGAGGTCCGACCCGTCCCGGCTCTACCGGTCCGACCACGACCAGCCGACCTGGTCGATCGAGCGGGACGGCGCCGCGGCCACGACCGTCGAACTGCCGGAGGGGACGACGGTGGCCGACATCGCGAGCGTCGAGGCGCTCCGCCGCCCGGTCGGCGCCGGCGACAACGGCGCGCCCGCGACCGTCACCGCCGTCAGCCGCGGCTTCTTCCTGGACGGGTCGTATCTGCCCCGCCCGTCCGGCATCACCTGGACGGGCTCGGTCACGGTCACGCGGGAGCAGCCGTCCGCCGTCCTGTGGAGGCCGTGACCCAGAACATCTCCCCAAGCGACCTCGGCCGTCGCGGGGGCGCGTGGCTGAGCGGTGGGGCCGACGCCGGAGGCGGGGCCCCACCGCGAAGACCGCGAAGCGATGCCGCGCCCGCCGAGGGGCGTGGGCGAGGGCCCGACAGACAGAGCGGGAACCCGTGCGAACTCCGCGTGCGTCCAAGGAGTCGTACACTTCGCCAATAGTTGGCAAGCTTCGCTCAGCGAAATCGGAGGGCACCCGCCATGGCCTACGGGCCTCCCCCGTCGCCCGGCCAGGGTCAGCAGCCCGGATGGCAGCAGCCGCAGTCGCCCCAGCAGCCGCAGTCGCCGTGGCAGCAACCACAGCAGCAGCCGCAAGGGTCCCCGTGGCAGCAGCAGCCCGGGTCCCAGTGGCAGCAGCCCCAGCAGGGGCCGTCCGCCTGGCAGCAACCGCAGCAGCCGCAGCAGCCGGGTCCGGGATGGCAGCAGCCGGGGCAGGGGCAGGGCGGCACCTCGCCGTTCACCGGCCACGAGGGCCCCGTCAGCGACGACGACAAGACGTGGTCGCTCATGGCCTACCTGGGCCAGTTCCTCGTCGGCGCGATCGCGCCGGCGATCGTCTACTTCGGCAAGGCGCGGTCGCCCTACGTGCGCCGGCACGCCGCGCAGGGCCTCAACATGGGGCTCGCGGCCATCGCCGTGTGGTTCGTCGGCGGGCTGCTCTCGATGGCGGTCGAGGTGCTGATCTGGGCGCCGCTGCTGTTCACCGCCGTGGTGATCTTCTTCCTCGTCTACGCGGCGCGGGCGGCGAACCGGGGCGAGTTCCGCAAGGTGCCGTCCGTGGTGGCCTGGCCCATCCTCAAGTAGCCGCGTCCGTCCCCCCGGCCGCCCCGGCCGTCTGCGGCGCCGGTTCCGGCGCGGGGAGGACGGTCATCGTGCCGGGCTCCCCCGGCGCCTGGTCAAGCCTGACCAGGCGGCCCGGGTAGACGCTCTGGGCGGCCCGCACGTCCCGCTCGTCCCAGATGCCGTAGAAGACCGGGCAGCCGTCCCACAGCTCGGTCTTCTCCGCCCCGGTCGGCCAGCGGCGGTCGAAGACGTCGAGCAGGACCGGCTCCCCGGCGGGCGGCAGGTCGGGGCCGTTCTCCTGGGCGATGACGTCGGGCATGGCGGCTCTCCTTCTCGGGGTGACGCGGCGCGGCGGCCGGAAGATCTCCTGCGGCGCGAGGTCGATCGCGAACGGCCGGGTCAGCCGCAGCGAGCCGCCCCACGGCACCCGCTCGGCCGCGTAGCGCCCGTCGGCGGACAGCGCGTGGACGACCAGCTCCGGCTCGGCGGCGTCATCGGCGTCCACCACCCAGTACGCCTGGACCCCGGCTCGCGCGTACAGGTCTCGCTTGGCCCCGAGGTCGGCGGCGCGCGAGACCGGCGAGACGACCTCGACCGCCAGCACCGGCGCGCCCGCGATGCAGGGGAGGTCGCCCTCCACCTGCCCCTTGCGGAACACGATCAGATCGGGGGCCAGCCGGGTGGCGTCGCCGAGGCGCGCCCCGAACCGGGTCAGGCACTCCTGGCCCGGCTCCTGCGCCAGCCCGACGGGCACCACGAGGTCCGACACGAGGAACTGGTGCAGCATCGCATGGCTCACGACACCCAGTGTCCATGCGAATGCGCTACGTCACCACCGGTTCGGTGGGATTAGAGGCTACTTCTTGCCCTTGTCCGTGGACTCCCCGCCACCGGTGGACAGCGCGGCGACGAAGGCCTCCTGCGGGACGTCCACCCGGCCGATGGTCTTCATCCGCTTCTTGCCCTCCTTCTGCTTCTCCAGCAGCTTGCGCTTGCGGGAGATGTCGCCGCCGTAGCACTTGGCGAGGACGTCCTTGCGGATGGCGCGGATGTTCTCGCGCGCGATGATGCGCGCGCCGATCGCCGCCTGGATCGGCACCTCGTACTGCTGGCGCGGGATCAGCTCCTTGAGCTTCGCGGTCATCATCAGCCCGTACTCGCGCGACTTGTCGCGGTGGACGATCTGGCTGAAGGCGTCGACCGACTCGCCCTGGAGGAGGATGTCGACCTTCACGAGGTCGGACTCCTGCTCGCCGCTCGGCTCGTAGTCGAGCGAGGCGTACCCGCGCGTCCGCGACTTGAGCTGGTCGAAGAAGTCGAAGATGATCTCGGCGAGGGGCAGCGTGTAGCGGATCTCGACGCGGTCCTCCGAGAGGTAGTCCATGCCGAGCAGCATCCCGCGCCGGCCCTGGCACAGCTCCATGATCGCGCCGATGTGGTCGGACGGGGACAGCAGCGTCGCCTTGACGATCGGCTCGTACACGTCGCCGATCTTGCCCTCGGGGAACTCGCTGGGGTTGGTGACGGTGTGCTCCGTCCCGTCCTCCATGACGACGCGGTAGACGACGTTCGGCGCGGTCGAGATCAGCGAGAGGTCGAACTCGCGCTCCAGCCGCTCCCGGACGATCTCCATGTGCAGCAGCCCGAGGAACCCGCAGCGGAACCCGAACCCGAGCGCCGCCGAGGTCTCCGGCTCGTAGATCAGCGCGGCGTCGTTCAGCCGCAGCTTGTCGAGCGCGTCGCGCAGCTCGGGGTACTGGTCGCCGTCCACCGGGTACAGGCCGGAGAACACCATGGGCTTCGGGTCCTGGTAGCCGCCGAGCGCCTGCGGCGCGACCCGGCTCGCGCCGGTGACGGTGTCGCCCACCCGGGCCTGCCGGACGTCCTTCACCCCGGTGATCAGGTAGCCGACCTCGCCGACCCCGAGCCCCTGGACGGGCTTGGGCTCCGGGGAGATCACGCCGACCTCCAGCGTCTCGTGCGCGGCGCCCGTCGACATCATCAGGCTCTTCTCGCGCCGCGACAGCCGCCCGTCGATGATCCGGACATAGGTGACCACGCCCCGGTAGGTGTCGTACACCGAGTCGAAGATCAGCGCCCGCGCCGGGCCGTCGGGGTCGCCGACCGGAGCCGGGACCTCCTGGACGATCTTGTCGAGCAGCTCCCGGACGCCCTCGCCGGTCTTGCCCGACACCCGCAGCACGTCGGAGGGGTCGCAGCCGATGATCCCGGCCAGCTCCTCGGCGTACTTGTCGGGCTGCGCCGCGGGCAGGTCGATCTTGTTGAGCACCGGGATCAGGTGCAGGTCGGCCTCCAGCGCCAGGTACAGGTTCGCCAGCGTCTGCGCCTCGATGCCCTGCGCCGCGTCCACCAGCAGCACCGCGCCCTCGCACGCCGCCAGCGACCGCGACACCTCGTAGGAGAAGTCGACGTGGCCGGGCGTGTCGATCAGGTTGAGCACGTGGTCGACGCCGTCGGCCGTCCAGGGCAGCCGGACGGCCTGGCTCTTGATCGTGATGCCGCGCTCGCGCTCGATGTCCATGCGGTCGAGGTACTGGGCGCGCATCTGGCGCTCCTCGACCACCCCCGTCAACTGGAGCATCCGGTCGGCGAGCGTCGACTTGCCATGGTCGATGTGCGCGATGATGCAGAAGTTGCGGATGATCGCGGGATCGGTCGTGTCAGGCGCTGGCACCGGGGTCCGTTTCGAAACTCACAGGTGGACATGGATCTGTAGCCTCCATGGTCCCATGCCGGACGCGATGCTCCGTGCACGTCCCGGTTTGGGGAGGGGCCGCGCGCTTGGTAGGCTGTGCGACTGCGTGTGGCGTAGCGTCGTGCCCCGGGGCACCGTCCGCCCCCGTCAGACATTCGTCGGAGCCCGCATCGAGCGACTGCGGGCCAGGATCGCAACCAAGGCTGAGGCACTACGACGTGGCTAACATCAAGTCCCAGATCAAGCGCAACAAGCAGAACGAGAAGGCCCGCCTGCGCAACAAGGCCGTCAAGTCCGAGCTGAAGACGGCGATCCGCAAGTTCCGCGAGGCCGCCGAGGCCGGCGACGTCGACCAGGCCAACGCCGCCCAGCGGCACGCGGCCCGCAAGCTCGACAAGGCCGCCAGCAAGGGCGTCATCCACAAGAACCAGGCCGCCAACCGCAAGTCGGCGATCGCCCGGCAGGCCGCCGCCCTCCAGGCCAAGTAGGGCCGCACGTCCCGGGGCCGGCCGCACGCGCCGGCCCCGACGCGCGTCATGGACGAGCGACGGCTGGTGAGGATCTCCAAGTACCTCGCCAAACACCTCAGGCACGACCCCGGGCGGATCGGCCTCACCCTCGACCCGGCGGGCTGGGCCGAGGTCCCCGCCCTCCTCGCGGCCGCCGCCCGGCACGGCTTCCCGTTCACCCGCGCCGAGCTGGAACACGTCGTGGCCGCCAACGACAAACGGCGCTACGCCCTCGACGGCGACCGGATCCGCGCCGTCCAGGGCCACTCGATCGGCGTGGACCTCGCGCACCCCTCGGCCACTCCCCCGGAGTTCCTCTACCACGGCACCGTGGCCCGCTTCCTCCCCGCGATCCACCGCGAGGGCCTGCGCCCCATGAACCGCCATGCCGTCCACCTCTCCCCGGACCGCGAGACGGCCCGATCGGTGGGGTCCCGCCGGGGCGAGCCGGTCGTCCTGGCCGTCCGGTCCGGCCGCATGGCCGCCGCCGGGCACACCTTCCAGCTCAGCCCGAACGGCGTATGGCTGACCTCCCACGTCCCACCCGAGTACCTGGCCTGACCCCGGGCGCCGCGTCCGCATCCGCATCCGCGAACAGCCTTCCCGGGCCCGTGCCAGGCGGCGATCATGGGGATCGCCGGGCAGGACTCCCGTCTGACCGACGTCGGCGCGGGCGGCGGCCTCGAACACGCGGGCGCTGGTGACCTCGCGACGCGCGTTCCCGGCACGGATCGAACGACCCGGGAGACCTGCGCGGGACCCCATCGCGACGGCGCTCCAGCGCGGGCGCCCTCCCGCTCGGCCTCTGACAGGGATCGCTCTTACAACCGGTCGCGGGCGGCGAGGGCCCGGACGGCGTCGGCGATCGCGGGCCTGAGCGCGTCCAGCGAGTGGTCGGGGCCGAGGAGCATGCGCCTGAGCTGCGGCATCGCCAGCGGCCAGGCCACCAGGCCCAGGGTGAGGAGCATCAGCGTGGCCGGGTCGCCCGCCGCCTTGCCGGCGGCGCGGCTCTTGTCCTGGTAGTGGGCGGTACGGCGGGTCTCGTCGGGAACGGGGCCGTCGCCGAGTTCGAGCGCCTCCCAGAGAAGCAGGCGCAGGGCCTCGGGGTGATCGCGATGGTAGTCGAACAGCCGCTCCGCGTAGTCGCCGAGATCGTCGCCGTCCAGCGGGACGGCGGCGGCGAGGTCGGTCATGAGGCGTTCGAGGACGGCGGCGAACAGCCTGTCCTTGTCGCCGAAGTAGTCGTAGATGGCCCGCTTGTTGGCCTCGGCGCTCGCGGCGATGCGGTCCACCCGGGCACCGGCGACCCCGTGCTCGGCGAACTCGGCGGACGCCGCCGCGAGGATGCGCTCCCTGGTCGCCGCTGAGTCATAGGCCATGCCCCGCATTGTAACGAACCGGTTCGTTTGACATCACCGGAGACCGTGCCGCACAATTCGAACCAACTAGTTCGTTCGATTGGAGGACACGATGGTCGCGGTGCGGGCCCCGGCGGCACGACCGGTGCTGTTCACGGCGATGGCGGTGTGCAGCGGCGCCACGGTCGCCAACGTCTACCTGTCACAGCCCCTCCTGGATCTGTTCGCGCGCGGGCTCGGCGTCTCCCCGGCGGCGGCCGGGAGCGTCGTCACCTGTGCCCAGTTCGGCTACGCGGCCGGCATCCTCTTCCTCGTCCCGCTGGGCGACGCGCGGCGGCGAGGGCCGCTGCTGACCGGGATGCTGGCCGCCACCGTGGTGATGCTGCTGGTCGCCGCGGCCGCGCCCGGCCTCGGCCTCCTCGCCGCCGCGGCCGCCCTGGCCTGCGGGGCGACGGTGGTGCCGCAGGTCCTGGTCCCGCTGGCCGCCGAGCTGGCGCCGCCCGAACGGCGCGCGAGCGTGGTCGCCAACATCCAGATCGGCCTGATGACCGGCATCATCGGCGCCCGCGTCGTCGGCGGCGTGGTCGGCGGGGCGATGGGGTGGCGGGCCGTCTATCTCCTGGCGGCCGTGCTGACCGGCCTGACGGGCCTGGTCACGGTGAGCCTGCTGCCCGCCGAGGAGAAGCGCGACGGCGTCCCCTACGTACGGCTCCTGGCGTCACTGCCCGGCGTGTGGCGCCGGGAGCCCGTCCTGCGGCACGCGTGCCTGATGCACGGCGCCCTGTTCGGCGCCTACAACGCCACGTGGACGACGCTGGTCCTCGTCCTGACGCACGACCCCTACGACTACGGCAGCGCGAAAGCCGGACTGTTCGGACTCCTCGGCCTGTCCGGCGCCGTCGCCGCGCCGTGGGCGGGCCGGTTCGTCGACCGGCGCGGCGCGGCACCGATCCTGACGGCCGCGGCGGTGCTGACGTTCGTCGCGGCGGGCGCCTATGCCGCCGGACGCTCCGTCCTCGCCTGCATGGTCGCGGCCATCCTGCTGGGCAACCTCGCCGTGCAGTGGAGCCAGATCGCCAACCAGGCGCGCATCTTCACCCACGTCCCCCACGCCCGCAGCCGCGCCAACACCGTGTACATGGTCGCGGCGTTCCTGAGCGGCGCCCTGTCCGCGGCGCTGGCCAGCGCCGTCTACGGCACCTGCGGTTGGGGCGGCGTCTGCGCCGTCCAAGCACTCCTCGCCCTCGCCGGGCTGGCGGTCATCCCCGCCGTCCGGCGCCACGACACGAAAGGCACATGATGACCTTCCCAGCCATGCCCCCGGCCGTCCTCCGCTTCTTCGCCGCCTCCCAGGAGGGCGACGCCACCGCGTGGGCGGCGACCTTCGCCGCGGACGGCGTGTTCCACGACCCCGTCGGACAGCCGCCCCTCATCGGCCGGGACGCCATCGCCGACTTCATCGCCTCGGTGCTGCCGCGCTTCCGCCCCTTCCTCGGCCTGACCCCGATGCAGGCCCACACGGTCGGCGGGTTCACCGCCGTCTCCTGGCGAGGCGCGGCCGTCTCCCTGTCGGGAACGCCCGTGAACTGGTCAGGCATCAACGTCTACGAGCTGGACGGCGCGGGCCTGATCCGCGAGGCCCGAGCCTATTTCGACCAAAGAATCTTCCAGGCCCAACTCACCTGACAAGAGACGGGCGCCGCCCTCTCCAGGGCGGCGCCGCCCGCACGCCGACGCTCGCGCCGCGCCTTCCTCCGCACCTCCAGGCCCGTGCGTGTGGTTCACCGAGCCCTGCCCGGCGAGCGGAAAGCGCTGAACGCAGGGCGGACGAAGGCGGGCGACTAGCCTCGGGCGGCGACGATGTCGGCGATCGTCTTCTCCAGCGCATACGCGGGATCGGCCGCGCCGCCCTTGACCTGGGCGTCGGCCTCGGCGACCGCGGCCAGGGCGCGGGCGACCCCGTCGGCCGACCAGGCGCGCAGTTGCTTCTGGACACGCTCGATCTTCCACGGCGGCATGCCCAGGTCCTTCGCGAGCGCCGCTCCGCGCGCGCCGCGAGGGGCGCCGCCGACCTTGGCCAGCCCGCGGACCCCCTGGGCGAGCGCGCTGACGATCAGTACCGGCGCCACACCCGTCGCGAGCGCCCACCGGAGTTGCTCCAGGGCGTCGGCGAGGCGGCCCTCGATCGCCTTGTCCGCCACCGTGAACCCACTGACCTCGGCACGGCCCCGGTAGTACTGCGCGACCGCCGCGTCATCGACCTTTCCGCCGGTGTCGGCGACCAACTGGCTGCACGCGGCGGCGAGTTCCCGCAGATCGTTCCCGACGGCGTCCAGCAGGGCGCGCGCGCCGTCCGGCGAGACCTTCCCGCCTGCCTTGCGGATCTCCGCGCGCACGAAGTCGACGCGCTCCCCCATCTTGCTGATCTTGGGGCATGAGATCTTGCGCGCCTTGAGCTTCGTCAGCCCGTCCACGAGCGCCTTGCCCTTGGCACCGCCGTGGTGGACGGCGACGAGGACGACATCCTCCGCCGGTGTCCTCGCGTAGTTGAGCACCTCGGCGGTGAGGTCCTTCCCCAGGTCCTGGGCCGACCGCAGCACAAGGACCTTTCCACCCCCGAAGAGCGAGGGGGAGGTCATCTCCGCGAGCCGCCCCGGTTCCAGCCCGCCGGGGCCCAGGTCGGTCACCTCGGCCTCGGGGTCCTCCCCCCGCACGGCCGCGACGATGTCGCCGACCGCCCGGTCCACCAGGAGTTCCTCGTCGCCCACGATCAGGATGATGGCCTCAACTGACACCCCAGCAGCATGCCACGCCCACCCTCCCGTCCGTGCCACCCCTCCAAAGTCACAAGGCCCCCAGCCCCATCGCCGGACCGAACTCCGACGATCGCCGACGCGCAACGGAGCACCGCCCGGACGCACTGACGACCGGCCGTCAACAACCCGACGCCCCGGAAGGCCCGCACCCCCCAGCGAAAGAGTCCATCCATACCGCCCCAGGCTCCGCCGCTCCCCGACGTCGGCACCAGGGCACTCACCGCAAGTCACCGCCGCCACATTAGGACTCGCCCTCCCCGGCGCCGCCCCCGCTGGGTGATCTTCAGGTCAGCAGACGCGCGCTGACAGGGGCGACACAGTGCCCGCGCCCCACGAGGGGAGCTGTCCCAGCGAGACAGCCCAGGACGAAATGACGGAGGCGCGGTAGCCGCAGGCGCGGGCACAGTAGGCGCAGGCGCGGTAGCCGCAGGCGCGGGCACAGTAGGCGCGAGCGCGGTAGCCGTAGGCGCGGGCGTCGTAGGCGCAGGCGCGGGCGTCGTAGGCGCAGGCGCGGTAGGCGCAGGCGCGGTAGGCGCAGGCGCGGGCGTTTGGGTGGAGGCGACGCGGCTTAGGCGAGACAACCCCGGATGGGCTGGCGGAGGCGAAGGGGCGGAGGCGGCTCCGATCGCTGTCCTCTGGTGTGGGACGGGGTGGGATGGGCCTCTCCACTTCAGTGGCGAGGTACGGCCGCTACGCCGCCGGTGGTGCGGATCACCGCGATGTCGCCCTCCCTGTCGGTGCGGTGGACCTGGGTATGGAGACCTTTCAGTAGGTCGAGGGCGAAGGCGGACGGGTGACCGTAGTCGTTCTGCGCGCCGACCGAGATGAGGGAGATCGAGGCGTGGGCGGCCGCCAGGAAGGCTGGGAGTTGGCTCCGGGAACCGTGGTGCGGAACCTTCAGGACCTGCACGTGCGGGACGTCCCCCAGCAGGGCCCGCTGGGCTTCGGTCTCGACGTCGCCGGCCAGGAGGGCGCTGAAGCCGGGCCTTCGCGCGACCAGGACGACGCTGGCGTTGTTGATGGTCGTGCCGTCGTCGCCCGGTATGAGAGCGGGGGCGGCGGCCCGGGGGCCGAGGATCGAGAGCGTGAGGTCACCGACCGTCCATTGCTGACCGGCGAGAGCGGAGCGAGGGGCGAGGCCGGACACGAGACGTGCCTCGCGGCCGGATGTGCGCGGGGTCGTCAGGATCTCGCGGACGGCGCGGCCGTGACGGACGCCGGACGTGCCGTTGATGTGGTCGGCATGCGGGTGGGTCAGGATGAGCAACGGAACGTCCCGGACGCCGAGGCGCCGCAGACAGGCGTCGACCGGGGCGGGGTCCGGACCGGTGTCCACGACGACGGCCTGCCCTGGACCGGCGGCCAAGGCCAGGGCGTCGCCCTGACCGACGTCGCACGCGACCATCTGCCAGCCTGGCGGCGGCCAGGCCGGAGCCAGGACGCGGAGGGCGACGACGGCGACCAGTACCCCGGCCATGGCCGCGGCCGCGATGAGGCGGAGCCGACGGCTGCGCAGGATCAGGACGGCGACACCGCCGGCGAGCAGCACGGTGATGGCGCCGAAGCCGCCGGGCGTCCAGGGGATCGTGGCGTAGGGGAGGTGAGCGGCCGTTCTGGCGATCCAGGCGATCCAGCCGACGGCGAGGCCGGCGGGCCACACCAGGACGCGGGCGAGCGGCAGCGAGATGAGCGCGGTGACCGCCGCGAGGGCGCCGAGGAGCGTGGCGGGGGCCACGGCGGGTGCGGCCAGCAGGTTCGCGAACACTGATACGACGCCCAGCTCTCCGGAGAGCATCACCAGCACCGGAGCCACCGCCACTTCCGCGGCGGCCGTGACGGCGAGCGCGTCCGCGAGGGGACCGGGCAGCCGACGTGCGAGCCGTTCCCGCCAGGCGGGAGCCAGGACGAGCAGACCGGCGGTCGCCAGGACCGAGAGCGCGAACCCGTACGACCGCGCAAGCACAGGGTCGATCAGGACCAGCAGCAGGACGGCCGCGCCGAGGGCGGGCAGGCCATGGCGCTGCCGGCCGGTGAGCAGCGCGAGCAGGCCGATCAGCCCCATGACGGTCGCGCGCAGCACGCTCGGCTCCGGCCGTGCGACAACGACGAACGCGAACACCGCGAGCGCCGCGAGGGGCGGCGCCCGCCGCCCTCCGAGGCCCGCGAGACGGCAGAGGCCGAGCACCGCGCCGATGACGATGGCCAGGTTCGCACCGGACACCACCAGCAGATGTGTGAGACCGGCGGTCCTGAACTCCTCGGCGAGCCCCGGGTCCAGCCGGGAGGTGTCGCCGACGACCATGCCGGGCAGCACGCCGCGCTGGTCGGCGGGCAGCCGATCGACCGCCGCTCGGAGTCTGGCCCGGACATGCTCGGCGGCGCGCTGCGGAGCGGACGGCCTCCCGAGAACGGTGGGCGGGCCTCCGACGATCACAACCGCCGCAAGCAGCTCGGCCCTGCGCGGTGTTCGGAATCCGCCATGGAACCGCACGCGCTGGCCGGGGAGAAGGCGGAGCCAGCTGGGATCACCCGCGATCAGCAGCACCGGAACCCGCACTCTTGCGCGCGCCACCACTTCCACACGCGCCCGCAAGATGATGACGGGTCGGCGTTTGCCCGGTTTCGCCTTCGGGTCGCCCGTGATGACCGCGTCGGCCGTCGCCGAGCGTCCGGACCGGGCCAGGTCCCGAACCGGCCCCGTCTCGACGGCGCTCGACCGCAGCGCCACCCCGGCGGCGGAGGCCGCCGCGCACACGAGGGCCACCCCCACCAGCACCCGACGCGCCCGCAGCTCCCGCCAAGCGGGCAGCACCGCCAAGCGCCAGTCGAGCAGACGTCTGCGCCGTGGAGTTGGTTCGGCAGCGGGGCGGCCGCCCTCGTCCGCCCTATGGCGCCCCGAAGGCGGCCTGGGAACACGCCGACCCGGCCGCTGTCCGTTCCCCCCTCCCCCACTCGCGGCCTCCGGCACGTAGGGCCTGCCCGGCACGTGGCTCTCCGGCGGGGGCGAGCTCCAAGAGTCGCCCGGCTCTTCCAACGGGCCCGCCGAAGACCGCTCCGCCGACCGGCGTGCGTCGGCCCCGTCCGGTCGCTCTTCGCCCTCCACACCCCCGCTCGCGGTCTCCGGGCCGGGAGGAGTCTCCTGCGAAGGCGGGCACCAGGAGGGGTCACTCGACCCTTCCAGCGGGCCCCCGGAATACCGCCCCGCCGACCCGCCTGCGACGGACCCGTCCGGGCGCTCTTCGCTCTCCGCTGCTTCGCTCGGGGCCTCTGGGTGGAAGGGGGTGTCCGGTGGGGGTGGATGCCAGGGGTCGTCTGGACCCTGTATGGCGGCTGGTTCGTCAGTGTGGTGGGGCTGTGGTGGGACGTGCTCGGGAGGGGGTGGGGCGAGGCGGGACGGCGGTGCGGCCGAGGGGGTTGTTGAGGGGCGGGCGGGGAGTGTGGGTTCTTGCTGGGTGGTGGTTGGTTCTGGGTGCTGGGGTGAGTGGGTTTGGCGGGGGTCGTGGGTGGCGAGGAGGTAGATGGCCGCGAGAGCCGCCAGGGCCGCCAGCGTGTAGATGAGCGCCGGAGGAAGGCCGATGGTGAGGGCGGCCGTGAGCCAGGTGGCCAGGGCCGGGGCGATCAGGCGGAGGTCGGCGGTCCTCATACGCGGACCATCGCTTTGAGGTCGGCGAAGCGGCGGGCTCCGATGCCGTTGACCTCCTGGAGCTGATCGACGGAGCGGAAGCCGCCCTGCTGCGTCCGGTAGGCGATGATGCGCTGCGCCAGGACGGGGCCGACGCCGGGTAGCTGGTCGAGTTGTTCGACGGTCGCGGTGTTCAGGTCGATGGGCGTGCTCCCCGGCGTGCCGGGAGAGGTCGTGGGAACCGATGGGGCGGCCTCGGGGGTGGTCGTGCGGATGCCGACCGGGATCTGCTCCCCGTCGACGACCTTGCGGGCGAGGTTGAGCGAACCCGTTCCCGCGCCCGGCCGGACCCCGCCCGCAGCCTTGATCGCCTCGGCGACGCGGGAGCCGGAGGGCAACGTGATCACGCCGGGATGGCGGACCTTGCCGAGGACGTGGACGGTCACCGTGGAGGGCGCCGTCCCTGCCACCGGGGTGGTCGGGGGTTCGGTCACGGCGGTGGGCGCGGACGGGGCGCCCGACAGGGAGGCCGTCGCCATCGAGGACGCGGAGGCGGCCTGCGGGCGCGGGCGGGCCAGCCAGAGGTAGCCGACGGCGACGAGGGCCGCGACCACCGCGACGACGACGATGACGCGGATGTGGGAGCGCTCGGGGCCGGCTCGTAACCGGGCGGCGGGCGGTTCGTCCGGCGGGTCGGCGGCGATCTTCAAACGCTCGCGGGGGGACCGTTGACGGTCCTGATCACTGGCTCTCATGCGTCCGACGCTAGGGGCGGGCGCGAGGGGCTTGGAAGAGCAGCGGGGAATTGTGGATAACTCTCCGCGACCGCATGGATCGGCACCGTCGTCGATGTCCGCCGCTACGGCAGGGACCGGTGCCCACGTTGTCGAGGGCCACGGGGAGGCGCCGGGTCGCGGGTGCTCGTCAGTGCGACGGGTGGGTCAGGGCTGGACGGGGGTGCCGCCTCGCCAGACGCGGAGGGCTCGGAGGCCGAAGGCCCAGGCGAACGCGCCCTCGTGGTCGGCGTCCCACAGGACGATGTCGGCGAGCATGCCCGGGGCCAGGGACCCGCGGTCGCCCACGCGCAGGGCGGCGGCTCCGCCGAGGGTGGCGGCGCGGAGGGCCTCGGTGACGCTGAGGCCGAACATGGCGACGGACAGGCCGATGACGAGCGGCATGGAGGTGATGCCGCACTGGCCCGGGTTGTGGTCGGTGCCGAGGGCGACGGTGACGCCGCGGTCGATCATCTGCCGGACGGGTGCCGGGGCGCGGCTGCTGTTGAGGGCGCTGCCGGGGCAGACGGTGGCGGTGACGCCGGCGTGGGCGAGGGCCTTGATGTCGTCGTCGTTGGCCTGGGTGAGCAGGTCGGCGGAGGCGCAGCCGACCTCGGCGGCGACCTGTGCGGCGCCGACGCGCTCGTTGGCGCAGGCGTGCATGCGGGCCTTGAGGCCGGCGCGCTTGCCGGTGAGCAGCAGGGCGCGGGCCTCCTCGGCGGTGAAGTGGCCCTCGTCGCAGTAGACGTCGATGCTGTCGGCGCCCGCGACGGCGGCGTCGCCCGCCCAGAGGCGGACGGCCTCGATGTAGTCGCGGCGGCGGCCGAAGAACTCGGGCGGCAGGATGTGCGCGGCGAGGAAGGTCGCGTGGATGCGCGGCATGGACGGCTCGCCCTCAAGGGAGCGCAGCATCCGGATGTCGGCGAGTTCGCCGTCGCGGGTGAGGTGGTAGCCGGTCTTGGCCTCGACGGTGGTGGTTCCGGCGAGGATCCACTGGCGGAGGCGCTCGCGGACGCCGTTGCACAGCGTCCAGGGGTCGGTGCCCCGGGTCACGGTGACGGTGGAGTTGACGCCGCCGCCCGCCGCCGCGATGGCGGAGTGGGACGAGCCGCTGGTGCGCATGGCGAGTTCGGCCCAGCGGTTGCCCGCGTAGACCGGGTGGGAGTGCGCGTCGATGAGGCCGGGGGTGACCAGGCCGCCGCCGAGGTTCTCCACGTGGTCGACGTCGACGATGTCGTCGATGACGCCGGGGACGCTCTGCGGCAGTTCGGACGCGGGGCCCGCCCAGACGATGTGGTCGTCGTGGATGAGCACGGCGGCGTTGCTGCAGACGTCGGTGCCCGTCCAGAGCCTGCCGATGTTCGTCAACAGCCGTACCGTCATCGGGTCACCGACCTGGGTGGAGCGAGGCGCCGCGGGGCGCTGTGGCGGACGCCGCGGAAGGGCGTCCCGGGTGGCCGTCGGGGCCCGCAGCCCGGGTGGGGCGCGGTGCGCCGCTTGCTCTCGTGCCGGTGCGGGGACGTGCCATGGAGTGGGCCACCTGCTCTCGATCCGAAACGCCGACTGGGTGCCGGCGAATCACCGCTGGAGGGTCGGGTGGTCGTGGGACCACCGCTGGCAACGAGACCGGAGATATCGGTTTCGTCACGGTAGTGCACTGAAGGCCCGTCCGACAACCTCTGGTCGTACCGCATCGACAGCCATCACCCCAGCCCCTTAGCTCTACGACCGTACGGAATCCAACGGCACCGTCAAGCCAAATGGAGAAGCTGTCACCGTTCAGCGACCAGGACGAGGCGTCGACCCGCTTTCGGACGCGTCCGAAAGCGGGTTACGGTCCTTTGGTCTGACCTGGGGCGACCGTCAGACGGTCGGAGCCAGAACCTCGTAGGGGGACAGCTCCCCGGCGAGGTCGCCCGGCACCCGGGCATGCAGCATAGTGCCCTCGGCGACATGTTCCTGCTTCAACACCTCGCCGCGCTCGTGCACCTGCGCGACGAGGGCGCCGCGGTCGTAGGGCACCAGCGCGTGGAGCTCGCTCTCCAGGCCGGGCAGGGCGGCCTCCACCGCCGCGCGCAGCTCCTCGATGCCGAGGCCGGTGCGGGCGGAGATGACGACGCTGTGCGGCTCGCGGCGCTGGAGGCGGGCGAGGGCCAGCTCGTCGGCGGCGTCGGCCTTGTTGATGACGACCAGCTCGGGGATGTCGGCGGCGCCGATCTCGCGCAGCACCTCGCGGACCGCGTCGAGCTGCGCCTCGGGGTCGGGGTCGGAGCCGTCCACGACGTGCAGGACGAGCCCGGCGTCGGTGACCTCCTCCAGCGTCGAGCGGAACGCCTCGACGAGCTGGTGCGGCAGGTGCCGGACGAACCCGACCGTGTCGGCGAGCGTGTAGGCGCGGCCGCCGGGCGTCTCGGCGCGCCGGACGGTGGGGTCGAGGGTGGCGAACAGCGCGTTCTCCACCAGGACCCCGGCGCCGGTGAGCCGGTTGAGCAGGGACGACTTGCCGGCGTTGGTGTAGCCGGCGATGGCGACGGCGGGCACGGCGTTGCGGCGGCGCTCGCCGCGCTTGGTGTCGCGCGCCTTGGACATCTCGGCGATCTGGCGGCGCAGCTTGGCCATCCGGGTGCGGATCCGGCGCCGGTCCAGCTCGATCTTGGTCTCGCCGGGGCCGCGGCCGCCGATGCCGACGCCGCCCGCGGCGCGCCCGCCGACCTGCCGGGACAGGTTCCCGCCCCAGCCGCGCAGGCGCGGCAGGAGGTAGTTGAGCTGGGCGAGCTCCACCTGGGCCTTGCCCTCGCGGCTCTTGGCGTGCTGGGCGAAGATGTCGAGGATCAGCGCGGTCCGGTCGATGACCTTGACCTGGACGGTCTCCTCCAGGTGCCGGAGCTGGCTCGGCGCCAGCTCGCCGTCGCAGATGACGGTGTCGGCGCCGGTGGAGATGACGATGTCGCGCAGTTCGGCCGCCTTGCCGGAGCCGATGTAGGTCGCGGGGTCGGGACGGGACCGGCGCTGGACGAGGCCCTCCAGGACCTCCGAGCCCGCGGTCTCGGCGAGGAGCGCGAGTTCGCGCAGGGAGTTCTCGGCCGTCTCGGCCGTGCCCTCGGTCCACACGCCGACGAGGACGACCCGCTCCAGCCGCAGCGCGCGGTACTCGACCTCGGTGACGTCGGTCAGCTCGGTGGACAGCCCGGCGACGCGTCGCAGGGCCTTCCGGTCCTCAAGGTCGAGTTCGCCCGTCATGGGCTCGAAGTCGATCTCGTCCGGTGTCTGGTCTGCAGAAAAAGGTTGAGTCATATGTCCTCGGTTGAACGCCGCGGCGCGGCTTTATCTTCCCCGCGATCGTCTCACGGCCCGCAGGGGCGGTCACGCGAATATCACCCCGGGTTGGCGCGGGCGCGCACGGGCAGGCCATGCGGGCGGGACGGGCACGACAGGAGTGCGGCCCCGCGTGGACCCGCCCCGACGTGGACGCGTAGCATTCTCCACAAGACAGAAGTTGAATTTCGCTAGACGAAAGGTCGCGCCGATGGCTGGACTGGAAGGCATCGAGGTGACCGGGCCCCTCGGGGACCGGTACGAGGAGATCCTGACGCCCGAGGCGCTCGGCCTGCTCGCCCTCCTGCAGCGCGAGTTCGGCGCGCGGCGCGCGGAGCTGCTCGCGGCCCGGGCCGAGCGGCAGCGCGGGCTGTCCGAGGGCGGGACGCTGGACTTCCTGCCCGAGACCGCGTCCGTGCGGGAGGACGACTCCTGGCGTGTCGCCGAGCCCGCGCCGGGCCTGGTGGACCGCCGCGTCGAGATCACCGGCCCGACCGACCGGAAGATGACCATCAACGCGCTCAACTCGGGCGCGAAGGTGTGGCTGGCCGACTTCGAGGACGCCAACACCCCGCTCTGGACCAACATGGTCGAGGGCCAGCTCAACCTCAGGGACGCCCTGGACCGCACCCTCGACTTCACCGACGCGCGGACCGGCAGGTCCTACGCGCTCAAGGACGACGCGGAGCTCGCGACCATCGTCGTCCGGCCGCGCGGGTGGCACATGGAGGAGAAGCACGTCCTCGTGGACGGCGAGCCCGTGTCCGGGTCGCTCTTCGACTTCGGCCTGTACTTCTTTCACAGCGCGCGCAGGCAGATCGCCAAGGGGAAGGGCCCCTACTTCTACCTGCCGAAGATGGAGGGCCACCTGGAGGCGCGGCTCTGGAACGACGTCTTCGACCTCGCGCAGGACACGCTGGGGATCCCGCGCGGGACGATCCGCGCGACGGTGCTCATCGAGACGATCCCGGCCGCGTTCGAGATGGAGGAGATCCTCTACGAGCTGCGCGACCACTCGGCGGGCCTGAACGCGGGCCGCTGGGACTACCTGTTCTCGGTGATCAAGAAGTTCCGGGACCGGGGCGCCGGGTTCGTGCTGCCGGAGCGGAACGCGATCACGATGACGGCGCCGTTCATGCGCGCCTACACCGAGCTGCTCGTCCGGACGTGCCACAAACGCGGCGCGCACGCGATCGGCGGCATGGCGGCGTTCATCCCGTCCCGGCGGGACGAGGAGGTCAACAAGGTCGCGCTGGAGAAGGTGCGGGCGGACAAGACCCGCGAGTCCGGCGACGGCTTCGACGGGTCGTGGGTCGCCCACCCCGACCTCGTGCCGGTGTGCCGGGAGGTGTTCGACGGCGTGCTCGGCGACCGGCCGAACCAGCGCGACCGGCTCCGCGAGGACGTGCGGGTCTCCGCGTCCGACCTGCTGAACGTCGCGGCGACCCCCGGCGACATCACCGAGGCGGGCCTGCGCAACAACATCGACGTGGCGCTGCGGTACCTCGCGACGTGGCTGGACGGCGCGGGCGCGGTCGCCATCCACAACCTGATGGAGGACGCGGCGACGGCCGAGATCTCCCGTTCGCAGGTGTGGCAGTGGATCTACAACGGGATCTCGCTGAAGGACGGCCCGAAGGTCACCAAGGAGCTGGTGGGGCGGATCCTGGAGGAGGAGCTGGCCGGTATCCGCGCCGAACTCGGCGAGGCGTTCAACGAGCCCCGCTACAACCAGGCCGTGGCCCTGTTCAAGGAAGTGACCCTGGCCGATGAGTACGCGGAGTTCCTCACCACCCCCGCCTACGAGCGCATGGAGTGACCCCAGGGAATGAGGTGGCTCCTGTGGGGCGTGACTTCCGAGGGCCTTCCTGTAGGTGAGACGGACCTTGCGGGCGTTCCAGGCTCGGGAGGAAGGTGAAAGCGATGGAAACGGAACTCCAGGCGCTCGCCCTGCGCCTTGAAGCGCTGCTCGGGCCGGGCCAGGTCATCACCGACCCGGTGCGGTTGCGGACGTATGAGTGCGACGGGCTGACCAACCATCGCGCGTCCCCCGGGATCGTGGTCCTGCCCGACACGGCCGAGCAGATCGCCGCGATCGTGCGGGAGTGCGCGTCCGAGGGCGTTCCGTATGTGGCGCGTGGCTCGGGGACGGGCCTGTCCGGGGGCGCCCTGCCGCGCGCGGACGGCGTCCTCATCGTGACCTCCAGGATGCGCAGGATCCTGGAGGTCGACGTGGCGAACCAGCGCGCGGTGGTCGAGCCCGGCGTCATCAACCTGGACGTCACCCGCGCGGCCCGTCCGCAGGGGTACTACTTCGCGCCGGACCCGTCGAGCCAGCAGATCTGCTCGGTCGGCGGGAACGTCGCGGAGAACTCGGGCGGCGCGCACTGCCTGAAGTACGGTTTCACCGCGCACCACGTGCTCGCCTGCGAGGTCGTCACCCCGGACGGCGAGCTGGTGGAGCTCTGCGCGGACGACCCCGGATACGACCTGCTGGGCGTGTTCGTCGGGGCGGAGGGCACGCTCGGCATCACCACCAAGATCACGGTGCGGCTGACGCGGGTGCCCGAGACCGTCGAGACGCTGCTGGCCGCGTTCGACTCGATCGAGGCGGGCGGCGCGGCGGTGTCGGCGATCATCGCGGCGGGGGTGGTCCCGGCGGCGATCGAGATGATGGACGCGCTGTCGATCGAGGCGGCCGAGGCGGCGGTGCGCTGCGAGTACCCGCCCGGCGCGGGCGCGGTGCTGATCGTCGAGCTGGACGGCCCCGAGCCGGAGGTCGCGGCCCAGTTCGCCGAGGTGGAGCGGCTGTGCCGGGACGCGGGCGCGTTCGAGATCCGGATCGCGGCGGGCGAGGCCGAGCGGGCGCTGATCTGGAAGGGCCGCAAGTCGGCGTTCGCGGCGGTGGGGCGGATCAGCCCGGCCTACATCGTCCAGGACGGCGTGATCCCCCGTACGTCGCTCCCCCGGGTCCTCGCCCGGATCGACGCGCTGTCGGCGGAGTCCGGCGTGCGGGTGGCGAACGTCTTCCACGCGGGCGACGGCAACCTGCACCCGCTGGTGCTGTTCGACGACGCCGAACCCGGCGCGGAGGAACGCGCGGAAGCGGTGTCCGGCGCGATCCTCGACCTGTGCATCGAGCACGGCGGTTCCATCACGGGCGAGCACGGCGTCGGCGTGGACAAGGCCCGGTACATGCCGCGCATGTTCACCGACACCGACCTGGACACCATGCAGATGGTCCGCTGCGGCTTCGACCCCGCGGGGCTGTGCAACCCGGGCAAGGTCTTCCCCACCCCGCGCATGTGCGGGGAGGTCCCCGGTGTGCGCAAGGGCCCGCACCCGTACGAGGGAAAGGCGGACATCTTCTGATGCGGCCTCTGGACGCCTTGGCGAAGGTCTGCGGCGACGTCCGTCCGGGCGAGCCCGCGGAGGGTGTGCTCGGGGTGGAGCCCGCGCTGGTCGCGGCGCCCAAGGACGTCGCCGAGGCGGCCGACGTCATGCGCGTCGCGGCGGAGGCGGGGCTCGCCGTCGTCCCGCGCGGCGCGGAGACCCGCCTGGACTGGGGGGCGCCCCCCGAACGGTGCGATCTGCTGGTCGACACCCACCGGCTGGACGCCGTGGTGGAGCACGTGTCCGGTGACCTGGTGGTGAAGGCGCAGGCGGGGCTGCCCATGGAACGGCTCGGCGAGGTGCTGGCGGAGAAGGGCCAGCGGCTGGCGCTGGACGTGCCGCTCCCCGGCTCAACGGTCGGCGGCACGATCGCCACGGGCGCCGCCGGGCCGCTCCGGTTCCAGTACGGGACGCCGCGGGACCTGGTCATCGGGCTCACGGTCGTCCGGGCGGACGGCCGGGTCGCGCGTTCGGGCGGCAAGGTCGTCAAGAACGTCGCGGGCTACGACCTGGGACGGTTGTTCTGCGGCTCCTACGGGACGCTGGGGCTGATCGTGGACGCGACGTTCCGCCTGCATCCCGTGCCGACCGCGCATGCCTGGGTGTCGTCCCCCGTCGGAGACGCGGGAGAGGCGTACGAGGCCGTCCAGGGCGTCCTGCATTCCGCCGTGGCACCGGCGGCCGTCGAGTACACCGGCCCTGGGACGGTCACCGTCCTCCTGGAAGGCGTCCCGGACGGGGTCGCCGCGCGCGTGGGGCAGACCGTCGCCCTGCTCGGCGACGGAACCCAGGTGTCGGAGGTCGCTCCAGACGGATGGGGCCTCTACCCGGAGGGGAACACCCTCATCGACGTGACCGCCCCGCCCACCGCACTCCCCCACCTGCTCACCGCCGCGGACGGGCCGACCGTGACGTGGAGCGGCAGGGGACACGGCCACGTCGGGCTCCCCGGTGACATGTCCCCTAGCGGCGTGGCCGAATTCCTGCGCGCCCTCCGCGCGGCCCTGACCCCGCACAAGGGCACCGCCGTCGTCCGCTATGCGCCGCGTGAGGTTCGCGGTGACATCGACTTCTGGGGCCCGCTCCCGGCCCTCGCGCTCATGCGGCGCGTCAAGGACCAGTTCGATCCCGATCACCGGCTGTCCCCCGGCCGGTTCGTGGGAGGTATCTGATGAGTGCCGACAACGACCTCCCGAAGCTGCTCGACGACTGCGTGCACTGCGGCTTCTGCCTGCCGACGTGCCCGACGTACGTGCTGTGGGGCGAGGAGATGGACTCCCCCAGGGGCCGGATCCACCTCATGGCGCAGCACGAGGAGGGCGCGCCGCTCAGCGGGCCGATGGTCGAGCACTTCGACCGGTGCCTGGGGTGCATGGCGTGCGTGACGGCCTGCCCGTCCGGCGTGCAGTACGACCGGCTCATCGAGATGACCCGCGCGGAGGTGGAGCGCGAGCATCCCCGGCCGTTCCAGGAGCGGGTCATACGCGAGGCGATTTTCCGGCTGTTCCCCTACCGGCGGCGGCTCCGCGCGCTGCGCGGGCCGCTGCGCGCGTACCAGAGGACCGGGCTGGACCGGCTCGTCCGCCGCACGGGCCTCCTGGAACGGCTCTCACCGTCGCTGGCGGCGATGGAGCGGCTCGCCCCGCCCCTCGGCAGGGCCCCCCGGCTCCCGGAGCGCGTCGGGGCGCGTGGAGGGCGCCGCGCCACGGTCGGGATGCTGACCGGCTGCGTGCAGAGCGAGTTCTTCCCGGGCGTCAACGCGGCCACGGCGCGCGTGCTCGCGCTGGAGGGCTGCGACGTGGTGATCCCCAGGGCGCAGGGCTGCTGCGGCGCCCTGTCGCTGCACGCGGGCCGCGAGGAGGAGGCGCGCGCGTTCGCCCGCCGGACGGTCGCGACGTTCGAGCACGTCGACGTCATCGTGGTGAACGCGGCGGGCTGCGGGTCGGCGATGAAGGAGTACGAGGCGCTGCTCGCCGCCGACCCGGCCTGGTCGCGGCGCGCGGCGGCGCTCGCCGGCCGGACCCGGGACCTGGCGGAGTTCCTCGTCGAGCTGGGCCCGCGCGCCGAGCGCCATCCGCTGCCGGTCACGCTCGCCTACCACGACGCCTGCCACCTCTCGCACGCCCAGGGCATCCGCAGCCAGCCCCGCGCGCTGCTGGCAGCCGTCCCGGAGCTGAAGGTCCGGGAGATCGCCGACCCCGAGATCTGCTGCGGCTCGGCGGGAACCTACAACCTGCTGCAACCGGAGGCCGCCGCCGAGCTGGGCGAGCGCAAGGCGGTGAACGTGGACGCGACCGGAGCCGAACTACTGGTGGCGGCCAACCCCGGCTGCTCCATGCAGATCGCCACCGCACTGCGGCGGCGCGGCACGGACATCGCGGTCGCGCACACCGCCCAGGTGCTCGACGCGTCCCTGCGCGGGCTCGGCCGCGAGGCCCTCGTGAAGCACGGTTCGTAGGGGGCTGACCGGTTCTTTCAGCCGTATCCCGGTCGGTGGGCGCCCTCCGGCCACCGATCCGGTCGTCGGGTAGGGTGGCTGGCTCCGGCGGAGGCCCTGCTCAACGGACGGACGGCGGACGCTGGCCGAGCCCGCCGAAAAGGCCCGAGGAACACGGAACGACCATGCACGACGACCAGCGGCCCCGGCACGGGCGACCGCCGACCGGCCCCTACCACCACGACCACCCCCACGACCGAACGCCCTACGGACACCGGTCGCATCGCCCTCGCTCGCACCGGCGCCGCAGGAGCGGCGGCGTGGGGCGGCTCGGCCTCGCCGGGGCCGTGACGGGGGCCGTGACGGGGGCCGTGGGCATCGCCGCCGTCGCCGCCGGGATCGTCCTCCTCCGGCCGGACTCCGGCTCCGGCGGCCCGTCCGGCGAACCGTCGCTCGCCGGTGAGGGCGGTTCGGGCGTCCGGATCGCCGCGGTGCCCGCGCCCGAGGCCGGGCCTCCGCTGAACGTCACCACTCCGGAGGGGTACGGCTACAGCCTCGCGGCCATCAGGGCGGGGACGGACCGGCAGCCGCTGGGCGCCACCCAGGCCCCGCCCTCCGGGACGACCTACGCCTACGCCGACTACGTGCTGACCAACAACGGGCGGCGTCCCGTCCTGCTGGACTTCCCCGTGGACCTGTTCATGCCGAAGGCCGGGATTCCCGCGTCCGCGCGGGAGCGGTGCATGCCGCAGGCCGGGATTCCGGACGACATGTGCACGCTCCCCAACCACAGCAAGGTGACGGGACGGATCAACGGCGCCAAGCCGCCGGCGGAGGACGAGGGCACCACGATGGTCCCGGCGGGCGCCTCCTACGTCGTGCGGATCGCCTCCGACCTGCCCGTCGAGGACGGCGTGTCCTCCGGCGATCTGCGGCTCTACGTGTGGAGCGCCCGGTTCACGAGCGACCGCAACGGCATCGGCCTCGCCTTCCCCTGACCGCCGTCAACGGTCCCGCCGCCGACCCGTGAAACCGATGTCCTCGTACGCCGGTTCGGCGAATCCGCCGGCCCCCAGATTGGCGAGGTCCGCGCGCGCGGCGACGATCTGCGGGCGCTGGTACAGCGGCAGGACGTAGGCCTCGTGCCAGATCAGCCGGTCGGCCGCGTTCACCAGCGCGTAGGCCCGCGCCGGGTCGACCTCGGCCACCGCGCGGTCCATGGCGGCGTCGATGGCCGCCGTTCCCGCGCGCGAGTAGTTCTGCTGTATGCGGTCGCCGTGCGGGCGCGCGAACACCGATTTCATGGGTGAGACGGGGAACGAGGTCCCGAGCCAGGAGAACGGCACGATGTCGAAGCGCCCCGGCGTCACGTACCGGTCGAAGACGTCGTCGTCGGGGACGAGTTGGATGTCCACCCGGACGCCGACGCGTTCGAGCAGCGCACGCGTCAACTCCCCTTCCTGCTTCCCGCCCGGCACCCCGGACGGGACGACGAAACGCAGCGCCAGGACCCGGCCGCCCTTGGCCCGGTATTTGCCGTGGGATCGCCAGCCCGCCTGTTCCAGGAGGCTTTCGGCACGCGCTGGGTCGTAGCCGCCGAGTTCAGCGGAGTTGTCCTGGTAGCCGTCCTGGGTGTTGACGTAGAAATGGTTTCCGAGCGTCTGGAGCGGGACGCCCAGCCCGGAGAGGTCGGAACGCGCGATGGCGCGCCGGTCGATGCCCAGCATCACCGCGCGGCGCACATTCGGATCGGAGAGGATCGGCCCCGCCGCGTTGAACGTGAAATGCCGCCAGTCGGGCCCGCCCGCACGGCGCACGGCCGCGCCCGGCACCCGCTCGGCCCGGCGCAGCGCGCCCGGATCCAGGCCGATGTCCATCAGGTCGATCTCGTCGTTGGCGAACGCGCCCGGCATCGCGCTGCCGTCGAGGGTGCGGTAGACGATCCGGTCGAGTTTCGCGGGCGCGCCCCACCAGGCGGGGTCGCGCACCATCGTGACCGTCTTGGCGGTCTGGTCGATTCCCTGGAGTTTGAAGGGGCCCGCCGTGAGGGGCAGGCGGTCGAGCCACCCGGTGTTGAACGCGGCGGGGCTGGAATAGGCGGCCGCCGGATAGAGCGGGCTGAACAGGCTCCGCCAGTCCGCGTAGGTTCCGTCGAAGGTGACGATGACGACGTTGCCGCGCGTCCCGCGCTCGATGCGGCTGATCTGCTTGTAGCCGGTGACGGTCGAGACCTGGAAACGCGGGTCCCGGCCGGAGAGGGCGTGAGCCTGCGCGACGAAGTCGGCGTAGCCGAGGGGGGTGCCGTCCGACCATTTCGCCTTGGGGTTCAGCTCGTAGGTGACGGTCTGGCCGTGCTCGGTGCGTTCCAGTGTCGCCGCTCGCAGATAGGCGGGCACGGGATGCGGCATGGCTTTCTCGTCGGCGCGCATGAGGTAGGGCAACGCGCCTTGGATGACGTGCTCGACGACGCCTCTCGTCCCGTTGACGTGGTTGAAGTTCCACTGGGACGGAAACTCGGGCAGGGGCCAGTGCAGCGTCCCGCCGTTGCGGACACGGTCGCGCGGAAGGGGGTTCACGTCGGACGCGGGCAGCCGCCCGGCCGCCGCCGTCGCCCCCCCGCCCGCCGTCCCGCACCCCCCGCTTACCAGCACCGTGGCCAGGAGAAGGATCGCGGCGGCCACCGCGCGTGCGCGCTCCGGCGCCCTCACAGCTCGACCTTCGCGCCGATGAGCGGGTGGTGGCACGCGACCGACCGGTCGGCGTCGTGACCGACCGCTCGGGGCCTCGGGTCGTGCTCGTCGCAGAGGCGGCTCTCCACCGCGTCGAGCGCGGTGTAGCGAGGGCAGCGCGAACGGAACCGGCAGCCCGGGGGCGGGTCGGTCGGGTCCGGCGGGTCCCCTTGCAGCGGGACGCGGCGCCGGCGCCGCTCCAGGAAGGGGTCCGGGAGCGGTACGGCGTCCAGGAGGGCGCGCGTGTACGGGTGGGCCGGCGCCCCGTAGACCTCGTCCACGGAGCCGATCTCCACGATGCGCCCCAGATGCATGACGGCGACCCGGTCGGCGATGCGCCGGACGACCGCCAGGTCGTGCGCCACGAACAGGTAGGCGAGGCCCAGCCGGGCGCGGAGTTCTTCCAGCAGGTCCATGACACCGGCCTGTACGGAGACGTCCAGGGAGGCGACGGGCTCGTCCAGCAGGAGCAGGCGCGGTTCCAGGGCGAGGGCGCGGGCGATGCCCACGCGCTGCCGCTGCCCGCCCGACAGCCCGTGCGGGTAGCGGCCCGCGTGGGCGGGCTCCAGGCCCACGAGGTCCAGCAGCTCCTCCACGCGGCGTCCGATCGGCAGGCCGTGCGTGGTCAGGGGCTCGGCGAGGATGTCGGCGACGCGCATGCGCGGGTCCAGCGAGGTGAACGGGTCCTGGAAGACGACCTGGACGTCGCGGCGCAGCGCCTTGCGCCGGGCGGGGGACAGCGCGGCCGTGTCCTCGCCGAGGACGGCGACGCGCCCCCGCTGCGGGCGCGCCAGCCGCAGGATCTCCATCAGCGCCGTGGTCTTGCCGCAGCCCGACTCCCCGACCAGGGCGAGCGTCTCGCCCTCCCGGACGTCGAACCCGACGCCGTCGACGGCGTGCACGCTGCCCGCTCGGCGCCGCAGCAGCGCGCCCCGGTACACGGGGTGGTGGCGGACGAGATCGGCCACCTCAAGGACGATGGGGCGCTCCCGCCGGGGCCTGCGCGCCGGCGGCGGGACCGCGACGTCGGGCACCGGGAACACCGCGGCCGGGTCGGCGGTCGCGGACGTGTTCACGCACGCGGCCACATGCCCGCCCGGCCCGACCAGGATCGGCTCGGGCTCGGCGGCGGCGCACGCGGCGTCCGCGACCGGGCAGCGCGGCAGGAACGGGCACCGGGCGGGCGGCGGCGCCGCGCCGGACGGCGGGCCCTCGATGGGCGCCCGGCGGCCCCGCGCCGCCCCCTCCCCGGCCGGGCCGTCGACGCGCGGGAGCGACTGGAGCAGCCCGATCGTGTACGGCATGCGGGGGCGCCGGTAGATCTCGTCCACCGGGCCCGACTCCACGGCGCGTCCGGCGTACATCACCATGACCCGGTCGGCGAACCCGGCGACGACGGCGAGGTCGTGGGTGATCAGGACGATCGCGGCGCCGGTGGCCTCCTTCGCGACCCGCAGCACGTCCAGGACCTGCGCCTGGATCGTGACGTCGAGCGCGGTGGTCGGCTCGTCCGCCAGGATCGCGACCGGGTCGTTGGCGATCGCCATCGCGATCATCACCCGCTGCCGCATGCCGCCGGAGAACTCGTGCGGGTAGGCGCGCGCCCGCCGGGCGGCGCCGGGGATGCCGACCAGGTCGAGCAGCTCGACGGCCCGCGCGCGCGCCGCCGCGCGGGTCGCGCCCGAGTGGATGCGGATCGTCTCGGCGATCTGGTCGCCCACCGCGTACACGGGCGTGAGCGCCGAGAGCGGGTCCTGGAACACCATGGCCAGGTCCTTGCCGCGCACCCTGGACAGCTCCCGGTCGGAGCGCCCGAGCAGCTCCTCGCCGCGCAGCCGGACCGACCCGGACGTCCGGGTCCCCTCCGGGAGCAGGCCCATCACGGCGAGGGCCAGCGCGGTCTTGCCGGAGCCCGACTCGCCGACGATCCCGAGGACCTCGCCCTGCCCGACGCTGAGGCCGACCCCGCGCACGGCCTGGACGTCCGGCGCGAACCCCACCCGCAGGTCGGTGACCTCCAGGACGTTCACCGCCTGCCTCCTCTGGACGGCGACAACGGGTCGAGGACGTCGCGCAGCCCGTCCCCCAGCAGGTTCACCGCGAGGACGATCAGGACGAGCAGCCCGGCCGCGCACCCGAACGGCCACGGGTAGGTCGTCGCGGCGCCGCGCCCGTCGGCGATGAGCGTGCCGAGCGAGACGTCGGGCGCCCGGACGCCGATCCCGAGGAACGACAGCGCGCTCTCGGCGATGACCGCGACGCTGACGTTCACGCTCGCGTCCACGACCAGCAGCGACGCGAGCTGCGGGACGATGTGCCGGGCGATCAGCCGGGGCGTGCCCACCCCGAGGAAGCGGGCCGCCAGCACCGACTCCCGCTCCCGCACCGACAGCGTCATGGCGCGCACCGCCCGCGCGGTGACCATCCACAGGAACGCCGCGAGCAACGGCACCAGCAGGAGCCAGTGCCCGCCCAGGCGCGGCGACAGGACCGCCAGGACGAGCAGCGAGGGCAGCACCAGCAGCAGGTCGACGCCCCACATCAGGACGCGGTCGGTCCAGCCGCCCACGAACCCCGCGACGGTCCCGAAGAGGGCGGCGAGCCCGGTCGAGACCACGGCGACGGAGACCCCGATGAGCAGGGACTTCTGCGCGCCGCGCAGGGTGAGCGCGAACACGTCGCGGCCGCTCGGCGTCGTCCCGAACCAGTGCCGGGCGGACGGCCCCTGGCGGAACGCGGTGAAGTCGGTGTCGTCCCATCCCCAGGGCGACACCATCGGGCCGGCGATGGACAGGGAGAGCAGCAGGCCGAGGAGGACGCACCCGCAGAGGGCACGCCGGTTCCGCACGACCTTCCGTGCCAGGTGCCGACGGCGTTCGGGGATCACGCGACGGCCCCCGTCCGGACGCGGGGGTCGAGGACCCCGTACATCACGTCCGAGGCCATGCCGGCGAGCAGCACCGCCGCGGCCGCCACGCAGTTCACGGCCGCGACCGCGTTGACGTCGCCCCGGGTCACCGAGTCGATCAGCCACTCCCCCACCCCGTGCCAGCCGAAGAGCTTCTCGGTGAACATGCCGCCCAGCAGGAGCAGGCCGGAGGTGTAGGCGAAGTAGGTGGTCATGGGGATCAGCGCCGTGCGGAGGCCGTGCCGCAGGAGCGCGTCGCGGCGGCGCAGCCCCTTGGCCCTGGCGGTGCGGACGAAGTCGGCCTGCAGGACGTCCAGCATCATGCTGCGCTGGTAGCGGCTGTAGAGGGCGAACTGGGCGAGCGCGATGGTGGCGGTGGGCAGGAGCAGGTGGCGGACGCGGTCCCCGAGGCCGCCCAAGGCGCCGAACGGCCCGTCCGAGGCGCCGGGCGTGGTCTCGCCGACCCACTCGAAGACGCGCAAGCCCGTCGCCTGGTTGGTCCTGCTCGCGACGATCTGCAGGAGGACCGCGAGCACGAACACGGGGACGGCCAGCACGAGGTAGGACAGGAAGGTGACGAGCAGGTCGGCGGCCCGGCCCCGCCTCACCGCCGCGTAGGCACCGGCCAGGACGCCCAGCGCACTGCCCAGGACGGCTCCGAGCACGAGCAGCCTGAGGCTGACGCCAAGGCGGCGCCACAGCTCGGCGTTGACGGGCTCGCCCTGCCACGTCCGGCCGAAGTCCCCGCGCGCCAGCCCCGCGACCCAGGTTCCGTAGCGCTCGGCCAGGGGCGTGCGGTCGTTGAGGTTGAACCGGGTGAGCTGCGCGTCGACCACGGCCTCCGGCGGACGCGGCGCGCGGCCCTCGTAGTTGGCGCGCGGCGTGAGCGCGGCGGCGGCGAGCAGGTACGCGAGGCTCGCGGCGAGAACGACCAGCACGGCGTAGTTCGCCAGCCGGCGTAGCAGGAACGCCGCCATGTCACCCCTCCCGGCGCGTGCAGCAGTCACAGAATGCTACTGATCACTCACGCGACGCGCGGAGAAACGCCGGGGCACTCCCGTTCCGGGTACGACTTCGGCGCCACTGAACCGTGGCGGATCGGTCCGCGAAGCAGACCCGTCCGCCATATCCCGGGGGATCTACCCGGCCATAGCGGGCGCTCGCTCAGGTACGGGACGTTCCTCGGTACGGCGCCGGAGCGCGCCGACCGCCAGCAGCGCCAGCCCGGCGGCGGCCCACGCCGCCAAGACGGTGAGCGCGCGCGCCGCCCCCGCGCCGTCGAAGAACGACGTGGACCTGATCAGCGTCACCGCCGCGCCCGGCGGGAGGAACTGGCCGATCTCCCCCCATGGCTGCGGCAGCAGTTCCGGCGCCGACGACGCGGCCGACAGGGGGTTGCCGAGCAGCAGCATGAGCAGACCGCCGGCGCCGATGCCCGCCCGGCCGAGGGCGGCGGCCAGCCCGGCGACGGTGCCCGCCACCGCGAGGATGGACAGCGCCAGGACCCCGGCGAGCGTCAGGTAGGACCCGGGCAGCAGCGACAGCCAGCCCTGCGCGAGCGCGGCGACGCCGAACCCGCCGAGCACCGCGAACAGGACCACTCCGGCGGCCCGCCACGCCACGGCCCGGATCGCGAACGTGAGCAGCACGGCCGCGGCCAGGCCGGACATGATCAGCGGCAGCACGAGGGCACCGAACCCTGTGCCGCGCGGATCGTCGGAGTCCGCCGCCACCACGTCCTGGACGGCCGCTCCCCGGGCGCCCTGGGGCCCGGTCAGCTTCTCGGCGAGCGCCCCGAGCTGCTGCGCGACCATCGGCGACGCGGCCGACGCGGTGAGGACGCGGGGACCGGCCGGTGTCGTGACGATGGCCCCGTACGCCTCGCGGTCGGTCAGCGCTTCGCGCGCGGCGGCCTCGTCCCGGCGCGTCTCGACGGCGAAGGCGCCGGGCCGCTCGTGCTCCAGGCGGTCGGCGACGGCGGACGCCTGCGGCCCGGTCACGACGATCGGCACGTCGCGCGGCCCCGTCCGGGCCACCGGCCAGGCGAAGGCGGTGATCATGATCAGTTGCAGCAGGGCCGCGCCGACGGCGACGCCGAGGACGCGTGAGGGGAGCGACGATCGCATGGCCGCCTCCAAAAAATCGGATGTCCGTTCTCTTTTATGCGGCCAGCGTGGCACCGGCGTCGCGGCCTTGTCAAGAACGGACGTTCGTTTTATATTGCTGCCATGCCGCGAGTCAGCGAGGAGCACCTGGAGCGGCGCCGGCGGCAGATCCTCGACGCGGCCCGCGCCTGCTTCATCCGCAAGGGCATACACGAGACGTCCATGCAGGACGTCTTCGCCGCGTCCGGGCTCTCGGCCGGAGCCGTCTACCGCTACTACAAGAGCAAGAGCGACATCATCGAGGCCGTCGCCTCCACCGTGGTCGGCGACCTGCTCACGTTCTTCGCCGACCTCGCCCGGCGCGACCCGCTCCTTCCGCTGGACGTCATGGTGGAGGAGCTCGCCACCAAGGTCGTCTCCCTCTCCGGCGAGGACGGCCCGCTGCGCCTGGCGCCCCAGGCGTGGGGCCTGGCCATGCACGACGAGCAGCTCGGCCGCTACATCCGGGAGTCCATCGAGGCCATGCGGGAGACCTGGATGTTCTACGCGGGCCGCCTCGTGGACGCCGGGCTGCTGCCTCCGGAGACCGACGTGGAGGCGGTCGCCAAGACGCTGTTCGGGCTCATGCCCGGGTTCGTCCTGCAACGGCTCGTCATGGGTGATGTCACCCCGGAGATCTTGCGAAGCGGCATACGGTCGCTCTCCCGCGACAGCACACTCACCCTCCTCGCCTAACCTGAGGCCACCGCGTCCCGGGCGGGTCTGGACGGCGCCCCATGCCGACCAGCGCGGGGTGACCCACGGGAGTGGTGTGCGCGTCTTCTGTGAACGCTGTGCTCGCCAGGGCCCACATGGGCGTCATACGGCTGAAGTGCGTCGTTCGCTCTAGGGGTGTGCCCATGTCCGCTGCCGTGTCCGGTGTGACGCGGGTCTCACCATGCCCGGCCGGCGCCGGCGGTGCTCCGAACCCGCCCCTGTATGAGCTCGGGAGGCGCCGCCCGCGTCGCTCGGCCGGGCGCCGGACGGGCCGGGTGCGCGGGGGGCGGGGCGATTTCGCGCCCATCGCCCCTGACCTGCGCGTTCGGTGCCATCATCCGGTTCCCGTGGTTACCATCGCGAAACGCGCGCGCGAGCCGCGACGAAGACAGTGTCGACAGCACCGGGTCCCGGTGTCCTGAGGCGGACGCCCTTATGACCCCAGGACAGGAAGCAGGACGCTTTAACATTTCATTACTTTTGGTTCGGGAGCGGCGATGCAGACGGTGGAACACGACCGGGGGGCGGGACGCGCGGCGTTCCTGCTCGCCCTGGCGGCGGTCCTGCTCGTCACCGCGTCCCTGATGCTCGGCACCTGGGTGCCCGCGGACCGGCGCCTCGTCTGGTGGCACCCCGAGATCGTGATCGGGCTGTTCTGGACGCCCGCGGCCGCGACCCTGCTGCGGCACCGCCCCGGGCTGAGGGTCGGCTGGCTCATGCTCGGGTCCGGCGTCAGCGCGGCGGTGTACATCCTGGTGCTCAACCTCGGCCCGTGGATGGAGCTGCACGGCCTGGCGGGCGCCGGGTTCGTGAAGTGGCTCGGGACGTGGCTGTGGGCGATCGACACGTTCGCGCTGACCCTCGTGCTGCCGCTGATCTTCCCGGACGGGCGGCTGGTGTCGCGCTGGTTCCGGCCCGTCCTGGTGATGGCCTGCCTGGTCCCCGTCGTGGTCTGCGCGCACCTCACCGTCGACCCGGACGCGCGGCGCTTCCACAACGGCGTCTCGGTCTACCCCTTCCAGGAGATCCCGGTCCCGATCAGCGCGTTCATCATCGCGACGCTGGTGGGTGGGCTGGTGTCGGTCGTCGCGCGGTTCGTCCGGTCGCCACCGGACGTGCGGCGGCAGATCGCCTGGGTCGTCTATCCCGGCGTGCTCGCCGAGGCGATCATCTACGTGGGCGAGAACAGCCCGATCGGCGACCCGCTCCGCAACATCACGATCGCCGCCGTCCCGATCTGCATCGCGATCGCCATCACCCGCTACCGGCTCTACGACATCGACCTGGTGGTCAGCCGGACGCTGGTCTACGCCGGGCTCGTCGTGGTGATCACCGGCGTGTACTTCGCGCTGGTCGGGACCGCGAGCCTGCTGGCGCACGGCCGGGGCACCCTCGCCGGGCTGGCCGGCGCGATCGCGGCCGGGGCGGTGTTCGAGCCCGTCCGGCGGCGCCTCCAGCGCACGGTGGACAGCCTCATCCACGGCGAGCGCGACCCCTACCGGATCGCCGACCGGCTCAACCGGCGGCTCCAGACCGCCGCCGACCCGGGCGCGGCGCTCGCGGTCGCCGCCGAGGTCGCCCGCTCGGCCCTGCACGCCACCGGCGTCATGATCGAGGTGCTGGACCGCGACGGCCGCACGATCTCCGCCGAGGACGGCGAGCTCGGCGACCGCCCCCAGCTCATCCCGCTGGTGTGGCACGGCGAGCCGGTCGGGCGGCTGCTGTTCGGCGTCCTGCGCCCGCCCGACGCTCGGCTGTCGGGCATCCTCGCCCGCAACCTGGCCGAGCTGGCGAACGCGGCGCGGCTGGCGGCCGACGTGCAGCGCTCCCGGGAGCGCATCCTGCGCACGCGCGAGGAGGAGCGCCGCCGCCTGCGCCGCGACCTGCACGACGGGCTCGGGCCCACGCTGGCCAGCCTCGCCATGACGGTGGACGCGGCGCGCATCACGATGCGGTCCGACCCCGAGGCGGCGGACGCGCTGCTGGAGAACCTGCGCGCGACGATGGGACGCACCATCGGCGACATCCGCGACCTGGTGTACGGGCTCCGCCCCCCGGCTCTGGACGACCTCGGCCTGGCCGGGGCCATCCAGGCGCTGGGCGGCGTCGTCGCGACCGGGGACGGCCCCCAGGTGGACGTCCACGTCGAGGGCGACCTGGACCGGCTGCCGGCCGCAGCCGAGGTCGCCGCCTACCGGATCGTGCAGGAGGCCCTCACCAACGTGCACCGGCATGCGAAGGCCGACTGCGCGGAGGTCCACCTGTATCTGAACGGCGATCTGCACGTGAGCGTGGACGACGACGGGGTGGGGTTGCCTCCGCGCGTGCGTTCAGGGGTCGGCATGTCGTCCATGCGAGAGCGCGCGGCCGAACTGGGCGGGTCCTGCACGGTCGGGCCGGGCCCCAAGGGCGGCACCATCGTCCGCGCCCGGCTGCCTGTGAACGGGACCCATTCCTAGCGCTCCGCCAGGAGGGCCGAACCCGGGAGATCCTCCACCGGGCCGCCACCCGGTGGGAGGGCCGGTGACCGCCCCCCGCCAAGAAGGTCGCCACCGGCCCTCGGGCTCCGTACGGCGTCGGGGCTCCCATCCCGGTCCGTACGGGCCATTCACCAGAGGGTGTGCATGAAGAACATTATGCCGCATGGGTCCCGGTGGAGAGGGACCGTTGTCCTGTTCGATCCGGGACCTTCATTGACTAGTAAAATCCGCTGGTCGGGCAGCGTTTGTCAGGGGTCGGTCAGAGAGGTGTCAAAGCCAGCCCCGACGGGTCTCCCCCTCGGCGACGAGCACGGCGGGGCCGCTGAGGACGCTCGTCCCGTGACCCAGGGTCACGGTCACCCGGCCGCCCGGTACGTCCACGGTCCAATCCCCCTGGGGCGGAGCGGCCTCTTCAGGCGATCCGTCCGCGTGAAGGGCGGTCGCGGCGGCCAGGGCCACCGCCACGGTGCCGGTGCCGCAGGAGCGAGTCTCACCGGACCCCCGCTCGTACACGCGCATCTCCACGTGCCGCTCCCCGACGCCGCGGAAGAACTCGACGTTCACGCCGTCCGGGAAGGCCGCCGGATCGAAACCCGGGGCGCGGGACAGGTCGAGCCCCGCGATCGGGCCGTCCACCGCGCACGCCAGATGGGGGTTCCCCACGGAGACGCGCTTGCCCTGGAAGACCTCGCCCCCGACGGACGCCTCGCTCCACCCGAGCAGCCGCGGCGGACCCATGTCCACGGACACGTCGCCGGACGCCCCCAGCCTGACGCGCCGGAGCCCCCCGCGCGTGGCCAGGTTCCACTCCCCGGGCGGGGCGAGCCCCGCGTCCACCAGGTAGCGGGCGAAGACGCGCGCGCCGTTGCCGCACATCTCGGCGACGCCGCCGTCGGCGTTGCGGTAGTCCATGAACCACTCGGCGTCCCCGGCGAGGTCCTCGGGAAGATCCGTGGCCTTCGTCCGGACGACGCGCAGGACGCCGTCGGCGCCGATCCCGGCACGCCGGTCGCACAGCCGCACCACGGCCTCGGCGGTGAGGTCCAGGGCGCCGTCCGGGTCGGGCAGGATCACGAAGTCGTTCTCGGTGCCGTGCCCCTTTACGAACCGCATCCCTCGATCGTATTACGCCGCCCGTAATCCCCGTGCCGCGCTAGGTCACCGACCGCTCACCGGACGAGGCGGAGGGCGCGCCCCAGCAGGTCGGGGTCGTCATAGGGCAGCCAGTGGACGCGCGGGTCCCGGCGGAACCACGACTCCTGACGCCGGGCGAAGCGCCGCGTCGTCCGGATGGTGTCGGCCTTGGCCTGCTCCTCCGTGCACTCCCCCGCCAGGAACCGGAGCACCTGGGCGTAGCCGAGGGCCCGGCCCGCGGTCAGCCCGTCCCGGAGGCCCCGCTTCTCCAGACCCCGCACCTCGTCGACGAGCCCCGCGTCCCACATGCGCTCCACCCGGAGGGCGATCCGCTCGTCCAGCTCGTCGCGCGGCACGGCCAGCCCTATCTGCGTCACCGACCCGTAGCGGTACCGGTGCTCGGGCATGGTGGCGCTGAAAGGGCGCCCGGAGATCTCGATGACCTCCAGGGCGCGGACGATGCGGCGCCCGTTGCTGGGCAGGATCGCCTCCGCCGCCACCGGGTCGGACCGGCGCAGCCGCTCATGCAGGGCGGCCGCGCCCACCTCGGAGAGCTCGCCTTCCAGACGCGCCCGCACGCGCGGGTCCGTCCCGGGGAACTCCAGGTGGTCGAGGGCGGCGCGCACGTACAGCCCCGAGCCGCCGACGAGCACGGGGAGCCGGCCGCGGGCGCGCACCCGCGCGACGGCGTCCTCGCAGAGCCGCTGGTACTCGGCGACGCTGGCGGTCACCGTCACGTCCCACACGTCCAGGAGGTGGTGGGGGACGCCGCGCATCTCGTCCGGGGCCAGCTTGGCGGTGCCGATGTCCATGCCGCGGTACAGCTGCATCGAGTCGGCGTTGACCGCCTCCCCGCCGAGCGCGAGCGCCAGGCCCACGGCGAGGTCGGACTTGCCGGCGGCGGTCGCCCCGACGACCGCGATCACATCTGGAGAGGTCACAGGCTTGATTGTGGCAACAGAACGGGTATAGGCGGGTTGTACGGGTGCCGTGCGCACCAGCGCGGCGCCGTCGAGACGAGGGAATCCGGGGGGTTCGCGAATGTCCATCGTCGACAAGGTCAAGCAGATGCTCGGCCAGCACTCCGACCAGGCGAGGAAGACCGTCGACAAGGGCGGGGACATGATCGACCGGAAGACCGGCGGCAAGCACTCCGACAAGATCGACAGGGCCCAGGAGAAGGCCGGGGACTACATCGACAGGAACGACGAGGGCGGTCCGTCCGGCGGCGCGCCGGGCGGCGGACAGCCCGCCTAGCCGTCCGCTAGACGGCCCTCGACCAGCTCGCGACGAGGTAGCCCACTCCGTAGGGGGCCTCATCCGCGAGCAGGTCGCCCGCCATATGCCCCCGCGCGCCGAACGGCTCGCGCTCCTGAAGGCCGTGCGTCCGGCGGCCGGGGGCGGCGCCCGCCGCGCCGGCGAGCACCTGCCACGCCGCGCGCCCGGCCGCCTGGAGCTCCCGGGACACCCCGGCGTCCAACGCGGCCAGGGCCACGGCGTCGGCCTTCGCGAGCGCGCTCGCCACGGACGCGTCGTAGGCCGCGGCGCGCTCGTCCAGATACCCGGGCGCCTTCTCCGAACGGCACGCCGACGCGTCGCCCATCACCAGGAGCGCCACCCGCTCGGCCGACCCCGCGAGGCGGCGGCCGAGGGCCAGGCAGTCCTCGGGGGGCGCGTCGAACGCGACGGCCTCGTAGCGGGCGCCGTCGCCGGCGTCCTCCCGCCTCAGGAGCCAGTGCCCGATCGACAGCGACAGCGGCAGCGGCTCCGCGGCGGCCTCCGCAGGCCCGGTGGGGCTCGTCCAGTCCAGACCGTAGGGGCGGAGCGTCGCGAGCGCGGACGGTCCGTAGGCGCGCGTCTCGGGCGCCCCGCCGACCACCACGAGCGCGTCGACCTCGGGCGCGCGCAGGCGCGGCGGCCTGAGCGACGCGTCGGCGTACCCGGCGCCGAGGCGCCGGACGGCCTCACCGCACGCGGCGCGCACCGCGTCCAGCTCCGGCGCGGCCTCCCCCGCCATGGCGGGCACGAGGACGGGCGGATGCGGGCACACCGCAGCCGAGACCAGCACGCTGCCTCCTCCAGACCGATCCCGGCCTCTTTCGACCCAGCCCCGCCTAGACGAGCGCCACCGACGCTGGGATGGACTCCACCCCACCATGCCGACGCCCCATGTCAGTGGATGGAACAGCCCGGCGCGGCCGGGGCGGACGCCGCCGGGCGCCCGACCGAGGGCATTCCCAGCGAGACGCCCTTCCGCGCCTCGTCCGCCTTGCCCTGGCGCGCCTCCCACGCGTCGCCCGCGCGGGTCCGGCGGACGCCCCGCACGGGGTTGTCCGCGACGAGGTGGTGCGGCGCCGCGTAGGTGACCTCGACCGTGACCATGTCCCCGGGCCGCACCGGCTCCTCCGGCGCCCGGAAGTGGACGAGCCGGTTGTCGGCCGCGCGCCCCGACAGGCGGCGGGTCGCGCCGTCCTTGCGTCCCTCCCCCTCCGCCACGAGGACCTCCAGCGTGCGGCCGGACTGCTTCTTGTTCTCCGCCCAGGAGATCTCCTCCTGGAGGGCGACCAGCCGCTCGTACCGCTCCTGGACGACCTCCTTGGGCAGTTGCCCGTCCATGGTGGCGGCGGGGGTTCCGGGACGCTTGGAGTACTGGAAGGTGAACGCGGAGGAGAAGCGCGCCTCGCGCACGACGTGCAGGGTCTGCTCGAAGTCCGCCTCGGTCTCGCCGGGGAAGCCGACGATGATGTCGGTGGTGACCGCCGCGTCCGGGATCGCGGCCCGCACCTTGTCGATGATGCCGAGGTAGCGCTCCTGCCGGTAGGAGCGGCGCATGCTCCGCAGCACCGCGTCCGAGCCGGACTGCAACGGCATGTGCAGCGACGGCATCACGTTCGGCGTCTCGGCCATGGCGGCGATGACGTCGTCGGTGAAGTCCTTGGGGTGCGGCGAGGTGAACCGGACGCGCTCCAGCCCCTCGACGCCGCCGCACGCGCGCAGCAGCCCGGCGAACGCGGACTGCCCGCCGGCCGTCATCGCCCGGACGTCGCCGGGCGCCGCCGAGAGCGCGCCGAAGCCCGAACCGTAGGCGTTGACGTTCTGCCCCAGCAGGGTGACCTCAAGGACGCCCTCGGCCACCAGCGCCTCGACCTCGGCGAGGATCTCCCCGGGGCGGCGGTCCTTCTCCTTGCCGCGCAGCGACGGCACGATGCAGAAGGTGCACGTGTTGTTGCACCCGACCGAGATGGACACCCACGCCGCATACGGCGACTCGCGCCGGGTGGGCAGCGTCGAGGGGAAGGTCACCAGCGACTCTTCTATCTCGACCTGCGCCTCGCTGTTCACCCGCGAGCGCTCCAGCAGCGCGGGCAGCGAACCGATGTTGTGGGTGCCGAACACGACGTCCACCCAGGGGGCGCGCTTGACGATGGTGTCGCGGTCCTTCTGCGCGAGGCACCCGCCGACGGCGATCTGCATGCCCGGCCGGCCGTCCTTGACCGGGCGCAGGTGGCCGAGGTTGCCGTACAGGCGGTTGTCGGCGTTCTCCCGCACAGCGCAGGTGTTGAACACCACCACGTCGGGTTCGCCGTCGCCGGCGCGGACGTATCCGGCCGACTCCAGCAGACCGGACAGGCGCTCGGAGTCGTGGACGTTCATCTGGCACCCGTAGGTACGGATCTCGTACGTGCGGGGGCCCATCTCGATAGGCGCACTCATGACAGTCACCAAGGGTACGCGTCAGGCCCCACCGGACAGGCCCGCGATACGGGACCGGCCGCCCTCGGCAACGCGCCGGCGACCCCGTCCGGCGTCCAAGATCACCGGCAGGTTACCGGCGGGTCACAGATCGGCCGACGCGCCGCGTCCGGGCCCCGCGGTCCCCTGCCCGCGGGCCCTCGCATCCCCTTGCCGACATGGGTTTTCGTGATCGTATCGGTACCGCTCGGAGGCTTTCCGCCCGGCGCGGATGACGTAAAGTCCGAGCGCATGACAGGCAGCGAAGGCGCGCCCGACCCCACCGCGGGAGACGGGCCGGATGACCTCGTCCCGGAGCGATCCGCCGCGGGCTCCGGGCCCCTCGTCGTAGTCGAGCACGTCGACAAGCACTTCGGCGAGCTGCACGTCCTCAAGGACATCAACCTCACCGTGAACCGCGGCGAGGTCGTGGTCGTCATCGGCCCCTCCGGCGGCGGCAAGTCGACCCTCTGCCGGTCGATCAACCGGCTGGAGCCCATCGACGGCGGCTCGATCCTCGTGGACGGCAAGGAGCTGCCCCAGGAGGGCAAGGAGCTGGCCAGGCTCCGCGCGGACGTCGGCATGGTGTTCCAGTCGTTCAACCTGTTCGCCCACAAGACGATCCTGGAGAACGTCACGCTCGGGCCCATCAAGGTCCGCAAGCGGAGCAAGCAGGAGGCGGAGAAGCACGCGATGGAGCTGCTGGACCGGGTCGGCATCGCCAACCAGGCCCAGAAGTACCCCGCGCAGCTCTCCGGGGGGCAGCAGCAGCGCGCCGCCATCGCGCGCTCCCTCGCCATGAAGCCCAAGGTGATGCTGTTCGACGAGCCCACCTCGGCGCTCGACCCCGAGATGGTCAACGAGGTCCTGGACGTGATGACCGGGCTGGCCCGGGACGGCATGACGATGATCGTGGTCACCCACGAGATGGGCTTCGCGCGCCGGGCGGCGCAGAAGGTCGTGTTCATGGCGGACGGCCAGATCGTGGAGGAGAACACGCCCGACGAGTTCTTCACCAACGCGCGCACCGAGCGCGCGAAGGACTTCCTTTCCAAGATCCTCACGCACTGAGCCACGGGGCTCCGGCACGAAAGCAGAGGTGGACGAGCAGTGCGAGCACGTCGTATCGGCGCTCTCATCGGCGCGGGGCTGGCACTGTCGCTGGCGCTCGGCGCCTGCGGCAGCGACAAGGAGAAGACCGAGGCCAAGTCGGTCGCGCAGAAGGCCAAGGACGACAAGAAGCTGACCATCGGCATCAAGTTCGACCAGCCCGCGCTGGGCCTGAAGAAGCCGGACGGCTCCTACGACGGCTTCGACGTGGACGTCGCCAGGTACGTGGCGCAGAAGCTGGGCGTGCCGGCGAACGGCATCACCTTCAAGGAGACGACCTCCGCCAACCGCGAGTCGTTCCTGGGAGGCGGCCAGGTCGACCTGGTGTTCGCGACGTACTCCATCACCCAGGCCCGCAAGGCCCAGGTGACCTTCGGCGGCCCCTACTACGTCGCCCACCAGGACACGATGGTCCGCGCGAACGACAGCGCCATCAAGAAGCCGCAGGACCTCAAGGGCAAGAAGCTGTGCAAGGCCTCCGGGTCGAACTCCTTCCGCCGCATCACCGAGGGCCCGCCGGACGGCCAGCTCGCCATCAAGGGCGTGAACCTGGTCGAGGCGTCCAGCTACTCCGACTGCGCCGCCAAGCTCAAGAACGGCGCGGTCGACGCGGTCAGCACCGACGACCTGATCCTGGCCGGCTTCGCCAACCAGCAGAAGGGCGCGTTCAAGGTCATCAACGCCCCGTTCACCGACGAGAAGTACGGCGTCGGCATCAAGAAGGGCGACAAGGAGACCTGCGAGGCGGTCAACAACGCCATCACGCAGATGTACTCCGACGGCACCGCCAAGACCCTCCTTGAGAAGCACTTCGCCGGAACGGGGCTGAAGTTCGCCACGACCGCCCCGCAGCCGGAAGGGTGCGCCTGATCCGAGGCTGACCCCGTTGTGCGCGCGCGTCCAGTCCGTCCGCAGTTCGCGCACGGCCAGACCGTGACGGGCTCGCCCAGCCGGGCGACCGCCGTCTCGGCGGTCCGCTCCGGCTCCCGGCCCCGCCCGCCGGAGCCCTCCGTCCCCGCGCC
>NZ_JAHFZY010000003.1:0-79509 GCF_018603865.1 Actinomadura sp. NEAU-AAG7 | reverse complement strand
TGTGCGCGCGCGTCCAGGGGACGCCCATCGGCCCGTCCCCTGGACGCGCGCGCGTGACCCGACCCGCTGGAACGCCATGGAACAGCTAAGCCATGTTTGACTTCGGCCCCTTCTTCGACAACTTCGACCAGATCCTTGAGGGGTTCTGGGCGACCGTCCGCCTGTCCGCGCTCGCCGCGGTGCTCTCCATGATCTTCGGCACGGTGCTGGTGAGCTGCCGCGTCTCGCCCATCCCCGTGCTCCGCGCGTTCGGGACCGGCTACGTCAACGTGCTCCGCAACACCCCGCTGACGCTGGTGCTCCTGATGTGCAGCCTCGGTCTGAACGACGAGCTGGCGCTCAAGTTCTCCGGGAGCAACAGCACGTACTACTGGTGGGCGGTCCTCGGACTGTCCGGGTACACGGCGGCGTTCGTCTGCGAGGCGCTGCGCTCGGGCATCAACACGGTCCCCCTGGGGCAGGCCGAGGCGGCGCGCTCGATCGGGCTGGGCTTCACCCAGTCGCTGCGCATCGTCATCCTGCCGCAGGCGTTCCGCGCGGTCATCGCGCCGCTCGGCAGCGTCCTGATCGCCATGATCAAGAACTCGACGGTCGCGTCGGCGGCGGGCTACGCCGAGTCCGCCTCGGTCATGAAGGACATCCTCGACCAGCCCAGCTTCACCAGCGGGGCGATCCCGCTGTTCATCGGCATCGCGGCCGGGTTCATGATCCTCACGCTGCCGACCGGGTTCTTCTTCGGGTGGCTGCACAAGCGGATGGCGGTGGTCCGATGACCAAGGAAGCGACCGTCCTCTTCGACGCCCCCGGCCCCCGGGCGCGCGCGCGGCACAACATCCTGACCGTCGTCGCGGCGGTGGTGTTCCTCGCGATCCTGGGCGCGCTGGTCTGGCGCTTCAACGAGAAGGGCCAGTTCGCGGGCAAGCTCTGGAGCCCCTTCCTGAAGTGGGAGGTGTGGGACAACCTCATCCTGCCGGGCCTGTGGAACACGCTGAAGGCGGCGGCCCTCGGCACCGTGCTGGCGCTGCTGTTCGGCGTGGTGTTCGGCCTGGCCCGGCTGTCGGACCACTGGTGGGTGCGGATCCCGGCCGGGATCGTCGTCGAGTTCTTCCGGGCGATCCCGCTGCTGATCCTGATCTTCCTGGCGTTCTTCATCCCGAACAAGGTCAGCCCGTCCGTCGCCGACTCGGCGTTCGGCACCTTCCAGCGCGTGCTGGTCGACAACTTCTTCTCGATCTTCGGCGTGGAGATCAACGCGGGGGTCATCACGGTGCCCGCGTTCGCCGCGGTCGTCTTCGGCCTCATCATGTACAACGGGTCGGTGCTGGCCGAGGTGGTGCGCGCCGGGGTCCAGTCGATCCCGAAGGGCCAGGCGGAGGCCGCCTACTCCATCGGCCTGCGCAAGAACGGCGTCATGCGGCTCGTCCTGCTGCCGCAGGCCGTCACGGTCATGATGCCGGCGATCGTGAGCCAGATCGTCGTCCTGCTCAAGGACACCGCGCTCGGGTACATCATCGCCTACCCCGAACTCCTCAACGCGGCGTTCCGGCAGGTGCCCGCCAACTACGACAACAACAAGCTCCAGGCGGGCATCGTCGTCGCGGTCATCTACATCGCGATCAACATGTCGGTGAGCCGGTTCGCGACGTGGCTGGAGGCGCGCAGCCGCCGCAGCCGCAAGACCGAGGCCAAGACGATGGGCGGAGGCGTCGGGGCGCCCCCGGCGCCTGGCATGGCCGCGGCGCCGCCAGCCGTCTGAGCCCCAGCACGCCGAGAACGGCCTTTCGGGGGCGCCGCCCGGACTCGCGTCCGGGCGGCGCCCCCGCGGCTTCCTCGCGGCGCTCCGCCGCTTCCGCGACCTCCCCGCGGGCGGGTGTTACCGGTGGGTCGGCTGGTGATCGGCGTGTATCTTTCCGAAGTCAAACACCCCGTCATGGCCCCAACCGATCCCCGTATGCGGGACGATTCCTGGTATGACCGCTCGTGCGACCCTCCCCTACGGCTCCTGGCCCTCCCCCATCTCCGCAGCCGACGTCGCCCGCGCGCGGCTGCGCCTCAGCTTTCCCACCGTCGCCGGCGATGACGTGTGGTGGCAGGAGACCCGACCGGAGGAGGGCGGCCGGACCACCGTCGTCCACCTCCGGGGCGGTCACCGGACCGACCTGCTCCAGGCCCCCTGGGACGCGCGCACGCGTGTGCACGAGTACGGCGGGCGGTCATACCTGCCGGTCCGCACCGAACAGGGCTGGTCGCTGGTGTTCTCCAACTACGAGGACCAGCGGCTCCACCGGCTCGACGAGGGCGACCCGAAGCCGTACCCGCTGACGCCCGAGCCCGCCGTCCAGGCGGGCCTGCGCTACGCCGACCTCGTGCCCTCCCCGGACGGCACGGAGATCTGGTGCGTCTGCGAGGGGCACATCGCCGCGCCGCCGGAGGGCGAGGAGGGCGTCGCCGGGATCAGGCGTGCGATCGTGGCCGTTCCGCTGGACGGCAGCGCGTCGGAGAACGCGGGGGCGATCCGCGAGCTGGTGACGGGGGCGCACTTCTACGCGAGCCCGCGCCCCTCGCCCGGCGGCGGTCATCTCGCGTGGGTGCAGTGGAACCACCCGAGGATGCCCTGGGACGGCACGGAGCTGCGCGTGGCCGCGATCGAGGACGGCAAGACCGTCGCGCCCCGCACGGTCAAGGGCGGCCTCACCGAATCCGTCGTCGCGCCCCTGTGGCGTGACGACGAGTCCCTGTACGTCATCTCCGACTGGCCCGGCTGGTGGAACATCTACCAGGTCGGCCTGCACGGGGAGTCGCCGCAGGCGCTGTACCCGGCGGAGGAGGAGTTCACCAGCCCGCTGTGGCAGCTCGGAGGCATGCCCTACGCGCTGCTGGGCGACGGCCGGCTCGCCGTCCTGCACGGCGAGGGCGACATGCGGCTCGGCATCTACGACCCGGAGACGCTGGACCTCATCGACCTGGAGGTCCCCTACGAGCACTGGCAGTCGCAGCTCTCGGCGGACGGCACCACCATTGTCGGGATCGGCGGCGGTCCGGACGTCCCGCCGTCGGTCGTGCGGATCGACACCACGACCGGGCGTGTGGAGGGGCTCCGCCGCGAACTGCCGGAGCTGCCGGACGTCGCCTACCTGTCCAACCCGCGCGCCGAAGTGCTGGAGGGCCCGTTCGGGCGTCCCGTGCACGCGTACGTCTTCCCGCCGACCAACCCCGAGGCCGTGGCCCCGGAGGGCGAACTGCCCCCGTACGTGGTCTTCGTGCACGGCGGCCCCACCGGACGCGTCTCCAAGGTGCTCGACCTGGAGCGGGCGTACTTCACCAGCCGCGGCATCGGCGTCATCGACGTCAACTACGGCGGCTCCGCCGGATACGGCCGCGCCTACCGCGAACGCCTGCGCCGCCAGTGGGGCGTGGTGGACGTGGAGGACGCCGTGGCCGCCGCCCAGGCCCTCGTGGACGGCGGCATCGCCGACCCCGCCCGGCTGGCGATCCGCGGCGGCTCCGCGGGCGGCTGGACGACGCTCGCGGCGATCACCCAGACCGACGTGTTCAAGGCCGCCACGTCCTACTACGGGGTCAGCGAGCTCCAAAGCTTCGTCGGCGCCACCCACGACTTCGAGTCGCAGTATCTGTTCGGCCTGATCGGTCCGCTGCCCGGCTTCGAGCGCGCCTACGAGGAGCGCTCGCCGCTGAACAACGCCGACCGCACGGCCTGCCCCGTCCTGCTCCTGCAAGGGCTCAACGACCCGGTGGTGCCCCCGGACCAGTCCGAGCGCTTCGCGGTGGCCCTGGCCGCCAAGAAGATGCCGTACGCCTACCTGACGTTCGAGGGCGAGGCCCACGGCTTCCGCAAGGCGGACACGGTCATCGCGTGCCTGGAGGCCGAACTGGCGTTCTACGGGCAGACCCTCGGCTTCGACCCCCGAGGCGTCACCCCGATCGACCTCACCGTCGGCTGACCCCGCCGCCCGCCGGTCGGCCGGTTTCCCCCGCCGACCGGCGCACGTGTCCGGGCGTGGTCAGGTGCGACGCAGGAGAGATGCGGGGCGCGCTGAATCGGCGCGGTCGTCCTGCGCGGAAGGGGCGTCGGTCGGACGTGGTCAGCGGGCGAACTCGATGGCGCGCGACTCCCGGACCACGGTCACCCGTATCTGCCCCGGGTAGGTCAGCTCGTCCTCGACCTGCTTGGCGATGTCGCGGGCGATGACCTGGGCCTGGATGTCGTCCACCGAGTCGGGCTTGACCATCACCCTGATCTCCCGGCCCGCCTGCATGGCGAAGACCTTCTCCACGCCCTCGTGCTTCTCCCGGGCGATCTCCTCCAGGCGTTCCAGCCGCTTGACGTAAGCCTCCAGGGACTCCCTGCGCGCGCCCGGACGGCTGCCGCTGATGGCGTCCGCGGCCTGCGTGAGCACGGCCTCCACGGTCCGGACCTCGACCTCGTTGTGGTGCGCCTCGATGGCGTGCACCACGTCCTCGTCCTCGCCGTAGCGGCGCGCGATCTCGGCGCCGATCAGCGCGTGGCTGCCCTCCACCTCGTGGGTGAGCGCCTTGCCGATGTCGTGCAGCAGCGTGCACCGCTTGGCCACTTCGACCGGCAGCCGCAGTTCGCTCGCCATGACCCCGGCGATGTGCGCGGACTCGATGAGGTGTTTCAGGACGTTCTGCCCATAGGACGTCCTGTACCGGAGCTGGCCCAGCAGCGCGATGAGTTCGGGATGCATGTCGGCTATGCCGACCTCCACCAGCGCGTCCTCGCCCGCGCGCACACAGAGCTGCTCCACGTCGCTCTTGCTGCGCTCGTAGATCTCCTCGATGCGCTGCGGGTGGATCCGCCCGTCCAGGACGAGTTTCTCCAGCGTGAGCCTTCCGACCTCCCGGCGCACCGGGTCGAAGCAGCTCAGCAGGACCGCCTCGGGGGTGTCGTCGATGATGAGGTTCACGCCCGTGGTCGTCTCGAACGCGCGGATGTTGCGCCCCTCGCGCCCGATGATGCGGCCCTTCATCTCGTCGCTCGGCAGGTGCAGCACCGACACGACCGACTCGGCCGTCTGCTCGCTCGCGACCCGCTGGATCGCCAGCGTCACGATCTTGCGGGCGCGCTTGTCGCCCTCCGCCCGCGCCGAGTTCTCGATCTCCCGCGTGATGGGGATCGCCTCGCGCTTGGCCTGGTTCTCGATCAGCCCGACCAGCTCGGCCCTGGCCTGCTCGGCGGTGAGCCCCGCCGCCTGCTCCAGGATCTGGCGCCGCTCCTCCTCGACCTTGCCCAGTTCCTCTTTGCGGGCCTGGAGGGTCCGCTTGGTCTCCGCGAGCCGTCCGGACCACTCCTCAAGCCTGCGGACCTCGCCGTCCAGCCGCTGCTCCCGCTCGGCGAGACGCGCCTCCCGGCGCTCCAGGTCCTCCCTGAGCACCCGCAGGTCCTCCCTGAAGGAGCGGGCCTCCTCCTCAAGGTCCTCGCGCTCCTCGCGCGCCGTGGCGACGATCTGGCGCGCCTGCCCCTCGGCGCTCCGCAGTGCCTCCTGCGCGTCCAGCTTGGCCTTCGACCGGATCTCGTCCGCCTCACCCTGCGCGCGGGCCATCTCCGCCGCGGCCCGTCCCGGCATGCCCGGACGCCGCAGGACGACGATGACGAGAGCGGCCAGGGTCACCAGCAGCGCTGCACCCAGCAGGACGCTCTCCATGAGGCAGATCCTTCCTCGCCGCGGGCCCGCCTGTCAGGACCCTGCCTTGCGAGGACTTACTCACGCTATTCCGGGTGCACGACATCGCCGGGCCACGCCGTACGCGTGCCCGATGACGCGGCCGAATCCGGCCAACGAACCTGCCTTTTATGCCTCTCAGCTGCTCGAACGTGCTCGGCCGTATAGCAATCCGCGAGACGCGGAGTAACTCCTCACTGCCGTAACGGTAAGCGGCATGGAGGTAATGAGCAAGCAAACCCGGGGCATTCCGGACTAACCGAACGCCCGCGTGACGAGTTCCTTACCGCGCACTTGACCCGCGCACCCCCACCCACCTGGCTCGTCGGCTCCGCCCAGGTAAGTACGAGATCACCTGCGGTCAGCCCGCCCGTCATTCCCCGGCGTATCGCCCCCTGTTCACCTGATCACTCCAGGGGCGCCTCCGGGAAGTCCTCAAGGTCGGCGCCCTCCTCGGCCAACGCCTCCTTGACCACCCGATAGGAGAGCCCCGGCGGATATCCCTTGCGCGCCAGCATGCCGACCAGCCGCCGAGTGCGCTTGACCGGATCGACGCCCCGCGTACTGCGGAGCTTGCGCTCGACCAGCGCACGCGCGGTGCGCTCCTCCTGCTCCGGCTCCAGCGTCTCGACGGCCTCGTTGACGGTCTCGCCGGCCACCCCGCGCCGCCGCAGCTCCGCCGCGAGCGCCCGCTTGGCGAGCCCCCGCCCCGCATGGCGCGACCGCACCCACGCCTGCGCGAACGCCTCGTCGTCGATCAACCCAACATCGGTGAACCGCGAAAGCACGGACTCCGCCACCTCATCGGGAAACCCTCTGCGCCGCAACGCGTCCGCGAGCTGCGCCCGAGTACGAGGCGCCCCCGCCAGCATCCGCAGACAAACCTCCCGCGCGGCCCCCTCCCCAAGCCCGCCCCGCTCACTCCCGCCCTCTTCATTCCCACGCCGCCCACTCCCGCCCCGCTCCCTACGGCCTTCCCTCTCACCAGAAGCCTCCGCGCCATCCCGCCCCGACGACTCCGCCGCGCCTTCCCAGGGAGAGGACGCCCCCCTCCTCCCCAACGCGCCACCCCGCCGCTTACCACCCCGCCCTTCACCGACCGCCCGTCCCCGCCCATCCACCCCGCGCCCACCGACGACCCCTCGCTCGCCAGACGCCCCCTGCCCACCGAACACACCCCGCCCACCGGACGCCCCTCGCCCGACCTCCGCCTCAACCCCCCGCGACTCCACCGCTCGCGACTCCGCGCCCAGCCCCTCACCGACCGACCGCCCCCCACCGGCCGCCCGGCCACCTCTGACCGCTCCTCGATCGCGGGACATCCCCTGGTCACCGAACGCACCCCGCCCCCCGGACGCCCCTCGCCCAATCTCCGTCTCCTCCCCCCGCGACTCCGCACCCCGCCCCTCACCGATCGCCCCGCGATCGCCGACGCCTCCCCGGTCACCGGACGACCCCTGGTCACCGAACGCACCCCGCTCACCGGACGCCCCTCGCCCGACCTCCGCCTCAACCCCACGTGACCCCACCGGCCGCGACTCCGCATCCCGCCCCTCACCGATCGCCCCGCGATCGCCGACGCCTCCCCGGTCACCGGACGACCCCTGGTCACCGAACGCACCCCGCTCACCGGACGCCCCTCGCCCGACCTCCGCCTCAACCCCACGCGACTTCGCCGCTTGCGACTCCGTGTCCCGTTCAGTACCGTCCGGGGCTCTGCCGCTGCCCGCTTCAGAACCGGCCACCCTGACACTGCCCGCTTCGACGCCGCCCGCCCCAGCACCGCCTAGCTCGGGGCCACCCATCGCGGCGCCAGGCGGTCCAACACCCGTGGTTTCAACGGTTCCCGTTCCACCGCCGTCCGTTTTATCTCCATCGGGGCTCGACAGTTCATCACCTGTCGCGTCGATGTCGTCAGCTTTGGCGTCGCTTGTGCCGGCGGCGTCCTCCCAGGGGTTATGTGCCCCAGGGAGATCGTCTTCCGCGCTGGCCGCTTCGGTATCGCCTGCTCCGGCGCTGACCGCCGTAGCGGCAGCACTCCAGGCGCCGGTCCGTTCGGCGTCGGACGTCCTGGTGCGGGCTGTTTCGCCGTCGGCCGTCCCGGCGATGAAAACCCAGGCGTCGGCCGTTCCCGTGGCGTCCGTCTCGATGTCGGCCGCGCCGGTTCCGCTCGCCTTGGTATTCCACGGATCGGCATCGCCTAGTGCGGGGCCACCCGACCGAGTGTCGGCTGTTTGGGGGTTGACGCCGGTCGCCTCGGCCGCATCTGCCGCAGGGTTGGTTTCCACGGGGCTGGTCGGCTGTTGCGTTCCCGGTTGGCCCGGGTGGTTGGCCTCGGGCTTCGTGGCGGGTTGGGAGGCGGGGGTGGCCGGCCCGGGGGTTTGTGGTGGCTCCGCTTGGGCTGTGTTGGCCGGACGGCCTGGTTCGAGCGTCCAGGGCGAGGGTGGTTCCGGGGGTTGCTCGGCGTCGGAGGCTTCGGGAGGTTCCGGGGTGTCGGCGGGTTCGGGGTCCGTGGTCCAGGGGTTGGTGGGGAGGGGCTCCCAGGGGAGGCTCACGTCCCCGCCCCTCCGGGGACGCCTCGACGCGACGGAGGGCGGGTGCCCCGGCCGCCGAGCCGGATGGGCTCGGCGTCCGGGCCGACGGGAGCGGCGGCGCCATCGGGGAAGGTCCGTGCGCCTGGCAGGCACCGGGTAAGGCGCCGCCGCCCTGCATACGAGATCATCGCTCACTCCTCGTCAAGAGTCACCCTTATCGGAGGATTGACCGTTAGGAATCACCCGATTTGGCGGCCTTGGCCGCCCGCTTGCCAGTGAGGGGGGGCTTGGCCGCGGGAGTGAACTCGGAGGCGGGCGGGGCGGCCGCCTCGGCGCCGGAGCCCGCCGCGGGCTCGGCCTCCTTGTCGACCTTCGGGCCGATGCCCAGCTTCTCCTTGATCTTCTTCTCGATGCCGTCCGCCATGTCGGGGTTGGCCTTGAGGAAGTTGCGGGCGTTCTCCTTGCCCTGGCCGAGCTGGTCGCCGTCGTAGGTGTACCAGGCGCCGGACTTGCGGACGAAGCCGTGCTCGACGCCGAGGTCGATCAGGCCGCCCTCGCGGCTGATGCCGTGGCCGTAGAGGAGGTCGAAGTCGGCGACCCGGAAGGGCGGCGCCATCTTGTTCTTGACGACCTTGACGCGGACGCGGTTGCCGACGGCCTCGGTGCCGTCCTTGAGCGTCTCGATCCGGCGGACGTCCAGCCGGACGGACGCGTAGAACTTCAGCGCGCGGCCGCCGGTGGTGGTCTCCGGGGAGCCGAACATGACGCCGACCTTCTCGCGGAGCTGGTTGGTGAAGATGGCGGTCGTCTTGGTCTGGTTGATCGCGCCGGTGAGCTTGCGGAGCGCCTGCGACATCAGGCGGGCCTGGAGGCCGACGTGGCTGTCGCCCATCTCGCCCTCGATCTCGGCGCGGGGGACGAGCGCGGCGACGGAGTCGATGACGACGATGTCGATCGCGCCGGAGCGGATCAGCATGTCGGTGATCTCCAGGGCCTGCTCGCCGGTGTCGGGCTGGGAGACCAGCAGCGCGTCGATGTCGACGCCGATCTTGGCGGCGTACTCGGGGTCGAGGGCGTGCTCGGCGTCGACGAACGCGGCGATGCCGCCCTTCTTCTGGACGCTGGCCACCGCGTGCAGCGTGACGGTGGTCTTGCCGGAGCCCTCGGGGCCGTACACCTCGACGACGCGGCCGCGCGGCAGGCCGCCGATGCCGAGCGCGATGTCGAGGGCGATCGCGCCGGTGGGGATCACCTCGACCGGCGCCCGCACCTCCTCGCCCATCCGCATGACCGAGCCCTTGCCGAACTGTCGTTCGATCTGGGCGAGGGCGGTCTCGAGAGCCTTCTCCCGGTCGTTCGCTGCCATGAGATGTCCTTCTCGTCGTGACTGTCGGCTCTCGGCCGCTGCCTTGCGTTGTCGAGGGCGACGTTACGGCGGGCCACCGACACTTTCGAGTCCCGGGCGCGGTTGTGGATGACGCCGTGGGCGAGAGGTCAGCGTACCGAACATAAGTTCGATCATCGTCGCGTCTACCGATTTGGGCAGGAATCTCCGTGCGTACGGTGGTCCGGACCCCGTACGCTGGCGCCGTCCACGGAGGGTTCCATCATGACGCTGACCGTCCTCTTCTGCGTCGACCCGCTCCATCCACGGCGCGTTGACCCGCACTTCTCCCGCGAGGCGGCGGCCGTGCGGGACCACTACGGCGAGATCGCCCTGCTCGACCACGAGGCACTGCGCCGCGGGGACGTGGAAGGGGCCGCGCGGGCGGTGCCGTCGGACCTGGGCGCGCTCTGGTACCGGGGCTGGATGCTCACGGGCGACGAGTACGCCGCGGTGGCCGCCCTCCTGAAACAGCGCGGGACGGTGCTGCTGACCCATCCGGACGACTACAGGCGCGCGCACGAGCTGCCGGGCTGGCACGACACGTTCGCGGGTCTGACCCCGCACAGCGTGTGGCGCCCGCTGGCACCGGGCCAGGATCCGGGAGACCTGAACGAGCTGGGCGAGCTGGTGCGTCCGCTGAACGGCGGGCCCGGCGTGGTCAAGGACTATGTGAAGTCGCGCAAGCACGAGTGGGAAGAGGCGTGCTTCGTGCCGGACGTGAAGAACCTCGTCCAGCTGCACGGCATCGCCGCCAAGATGGTCGCCCTGCAGGACGACCATCTCGCGGGCGGCCTCGTGGTGCGGGAGTACGAGCCCTACGACGGCGAGGGCGAGGCGCGGGTGTGGTGGGTGGACGGGGAGCCCGCGCTCATCGGGCCGCACCCCGACAGCCCCGACGTGGAGCCCGACCCGGCGCTGGACGCGGTCGCGCCCGCCGTCCGGGCCCTCGGCTGCCGGTTCATCACCACCGACCTCGCCCGCCGCACCGACGGCGAGTGGCGGGTGGTGGAGGTCGGGGACGGGCAGGTCAGCGATCTCCCCTCGACCGTGGACGCGATGGACCTGTACGCGCACCTGCCCGTTCCGGACTGACACCCCGGCGTCCACCCGGAATCGATCGCGTCCGCGATGTGACGGAACCGGAACACGAGTCACTTCCGTCCCATGTGCACCGCCCCTAGGCTGTGGCCTCGCATGTCGGATTCCTTCTGCACGGGGGCGTTCGACCACGCCGTCCGGAACCTTCTGGATGCTCGACCCTCGATCCGAAGGACGTGTTCCTCTTGCCCCCACAGGAACCCACCCGCCGGCTCAGCTCCCGTGCCGTGAAGGTCGGGATGCTGGGCGCGCTGTCGCTGGCCCTGGTCGCCTGCGGTTCCAAGTCGACCACCGCGTACTGCGTGGACCGGAACGCCCCGGCGGTCGGGAAGACCAAGGGCGGCTACAAGGTGGTCTCGGACGTCTACTGCGACCCCGGCGACATCGACCGGGGATACGACTCGTCGTACAACCGGTACTTCTGGTACTACGGCGGCAGCCGTGACTCCAGGGGGTACGTGTCGGGCGGAACCTCCTTCCGGTCCAGCAAGGGCAAGGTCAAGTCGAGCAGCGGGCGGACGCTGAGCCGGGGCGGGTTCGGCGGCAGCGGCCGGAGCGGGAGCTGAACCGGTGCGCCGCACACGTTCGACGCCCCGCGACGGCTGGGCCGAGAAGGTCGAGTCGCAAGGGCTCGCCTTCCACAAGACCGCGCATCCAGAACATCTGCCGAGGCCCTACTGGGACGAGTCCGTCCACTACGTCTTCGACATGGACGAGGTGCTCGCGCTCGAAGAGGTCGTCGAGGAACTGCACCGGATGTGCATGCAGGTGGTGGAGCACGTCGTCACCACCGGGCGGTACCACGTCCTCGGCATACCGGAGTGGGTCGCGCCGCTGATCGAGGAGTCGTGGCGGCGCGGGGACCCGCACCTGTACGGCCGGTTCGACCTGCGCTACGACGGCGCCGGCCCGGCCAAGCTCCTGGAGTACAACGCGGACACGCCGACCGCCCTGGTGGAGAGCTCGGTCGTCCAGTGGTACTGGCTCCAGGACGTCTACCCCGGCGACGACCAGTGGAACTCCCTGCACGAGCGCCTGGTGGCGCGCTGGAAGGAGATCCTCCCCGGGGTCGCCGACGGGCCGGTGCACTTCGCTTGGACGAACGGCGACGAGACCGGTGAGGAGGTCATGACGATCGCCTACATGCAGGAGACCGCCGAGGAGGCGGGCCTGCCCGGCATGGCGATCGCCATGGAGGACATCGGCTGGGACTCCGCCCGCGAACGGTTCGTCGACATGGACGAGAAGGAGATCCGCACCCTCTGCAAGCTCTACCCCTGGGAGTGGATCGTCGCCGAGCCGTTCGGACGCAACGTCCCCGGCGCGCCCACCTCGTGGATCGAGCCCATCTGGAAGATGGTGCTGTCGAACAAGGCGCTGCTCGTCCTGCTCTGGGAGCTGTTCCCCGGGCACCCCAACCTGCTCCCCACCTACCTGAACACGCCCGGGAGCCTCACCTCGTACGTGCAGAAGCCCCTGCTGGGACGGGAGGGGGCGAGCATGCGCATCGTCACCCCGGACGGCGGTGAGCAGCGCACCGAGGGCGCCTACGGCGCGGAGGGGTTCGTCTTCCAGGAGTTCTGCGCGCTCCCCGACTTCGACGGCGAGCACCCGGTGATCGGCGCCTGGGTCGTGGAGGACGAGTCGGCGGGGATCGGCATCCGCGAGACGGCCGGGCTCATCACCGACGACACGTCCTCCTTCGTCCCGCACCGCATTCCCCTGTAAGGCCCATGGCCCACGCGTTCAGAGCCTCGCCGTAGACCCCGGCCCCCCACCTTCTAAGGAGAACCATGACAACCTTGGCGGCGAACGACGACAGCCTCGGCCAGATCCTGCTGGACGGGACCGGGGCGCTCCTCGCCTACGCCGGGGTCGGCCTGGTGCTGTTCATCGTCGGCTTCTACATGACCGACCTGGCCACCCCAGGCCGCCTGATCACGGTGATCCGCGAGCACCGCAACCCCAACGCGACGCTGCTCGCCTGCGCGGCGACGGTCGGCGTCGGCCTGATCGTCGGGGTGTCGATCTACGCGTCCGGCGGCGACCTCGCGGAGGGCCTGACCAGGACGCTGGTGTTCGGCGGCGTCGGCATCATCGCGCAGACGGTCGCCACGGTGGTCTTCGACCGGCTGGTGGGGATCAGCATCCGCAAGCTGGCCGACGACGCCGAGGACCGGCTGGAGCCCGCCGCGATCCTGCTGGCGGTGGCCAACCTGATGATCGGCTTCGTCACCGCGGTCGCGGTCTACTGAGACGCGCCGGCCCGCGCGTGCGGGACCCCGGTCAGTGCAGCGTGGAGGGGACGTCGAAGGTGGCGACCACGGCCTGCCACACCTTCTTGGCGGGCTCCCCGTCGGCGAGGGCCTGCTCGATGGTGCGGCCGCCGAGTTGGGCGATGACGTAGTCCTTGGCCACGCTCTCGGCGTAGCGCTCCCCGAACTGCTGGTTCATTCGATCCCAGAAAACTGTGAGCCGCACCCGCTCACGCTATCCGACGCCGGAGGACACGAGGCCCGTCGCGACGACCGGGCAAACGCTTGCTTCGATGTGACGCGGGCCACGGCGGCGCGTTCTGTCGGACCCGCGAGGCAGGATGGTCGGCATGAGGGGTGACGTGCTCGAACGCTTCTCCCCGGCGACCCGCGCGTGGTTCGCCGGGGCGTTCGCCGCGCCGACCGCCGCCCAGGCCGGGGCGTGGGAGTCGATCGCGAGCGGCGACGACACGCTGGTCGTCGCGCCGACCGGCTCCGGCAAGACCCTCGCGGCGTTCCTGTGGTCGCTCGACCGCCTCACGGTAGGCGGGGAGGCGGGTGGGGGCGCGGAGCCGCCCGACCCGCTGAAGCGCTGCCGCGTCCTGTACGTCTCGCCGCTCAAGGCCCTCGCCGTGGACGTCGAGCGCAACCTGCGCGCCCCGCTGACCGGCATCCGGCAGGCCGCGCGGCGCCTCGGCCTGCCCGAGCCGGACGTGCGGGTCGGCATGCGGTCGGGCGACACCCCGGCCGACGAGCGCCGCAGGCTGGCGGTCAAGCCGCCCGACATCCTCATCACCACCCCGGAGTCGCTGTTCCTGATCCTCACCTCGCGGGCGCGCGAGTCGCTGCGCGGCGTGGAGACGGTGATCGTGGACGAGGTGCACGCCGTGGCGGGCACCAAGCGGGGCGCGCATCTGGCGCTCTCCCTCGAACGGCTCGACGCGCTCCTGGAGCGCCCCGCGCAGCGCGTCGGCCTGTCGGCGACGGTGCGCCCGACCGACGAGGTGGCGGCGTTCCTCGGCGGCGCGCGGCCCGCGTCGGTCGTCCAGCCGCCCTCCGACAAGGTCTTCGACCTCGACATCGTCGTCCCCGTGGAGGACATGGGCGAGCTGGGGCAGTTCGTCGACGACGCCGGGACGGCCGACCCGCGCCAGCGCAGCATCTGGCCGCACGTGGAGCACCGGCTGCTCGACCTGATCGAGTCGCACCGCTCCACGCTGGTGTTCGCCAACTCGCGCCGGTTGGCCGAACGCCTGTGCGGGCGGCTCAACGAACTCGCCTACGAGCGCGCGACCGGCGAGGTCCTCCCGGAGGACCACTCCCCCGCCGCGACGATGGCGCAGGCGGGCGCGTCCAGGGGGAGGCCCGCCGACGCGCCCGTGGAGATCGCCCGCGCGCACCACGGCTCGGTGTCCAAGGAGGAGCGGGCCGTCATCGAGAACGCGCTGAAGGAGGGCCGCCTCCCGGCCGTCGTGGCGACCTCCAGCCTGGAGCTGGGCATCGACATGGGCGCGGTCGACCTGGTCGTCCAGGTGGAGTCGCCGCCGTCGGTCGCGAGCGGCCTCCAGCGGGTGGGCCGCGCGGGCCACCAGGTCGGGGCGGTGTCCAAGGGCGTCATCTTCCCCAAGTACCGGGGCGACCTCGTGCAGACGACGGTGGTGTCGGAGCGCATGCGCACCGGCGGCATCGAGGAGCTGCGGTACCCGCGCAATCCGCTGGACGTCCTGGCGCAGCAGATCGTCGCGATGGTCTCCATGGACGAGTGGACCGTCGACGACCTGGAGACCCTCGTCAAACGCGCCGCCCCCTACGCCACGCTCCCCCGTTCGGCGCTGGAGGCGACCCTGGACATGCTCGCCGGGCGCTACCCGAGCGACGAGTTCGGCGAGCTGCGCCCCCGCCTCGTCTGGGACCGCGTCACCGGCGTCCTGCGCGACCGCCCGGGGGCGCAGCGCCTGGCGGTGACCAGCGGCGGCACCATCCCCGACCGCGGGCTGTTCGGCGTGTTCCTGGTCGGCGAGAAGTCCTCCCGGGTCGGTGAGCTCGACGAGGAGATGGTCTACGAGTCGCGCGTCGGCGACGTGTTCGTGCTCGGCGCCAGCTCCTGGCGGATCGAGGACATCACGCCCGACCGGGTCCTGGTGTCGCCCGCGCCGGGCCAGCCGGGCAAGCTCCCGTTCTGGCACGGCGACCAGCTCGGGCGCCCCGCCGAGCTGGGGCGCGCCCTGGGCGAGTTCACCCGCGAGCTGGCCGGGCTCGCGCCGGAGGCGGCGCGCGAACGCGTCACCGCCGCCGGGCTGGACGACTGGGCCGCCGGGAACCTCGTCTCCTACCTGGGCGAGCAGCGCGAGGCCACCGGGCACGTCCCCGACGACCGGACGATGGTCGTCGAGCGGTTCCGCGACGAGCTCGGCGACTGGCGCATGATCGTCCACTCGCCGCTGGGCGCGCGCGTGCACGCCCCCTGGGCGCTCGCCATCGCGGGCCGCCTGCGCGAGCGGTACGGCGACGCGCAGGCCATGCACGCCGACGACGGCATCGTGATCCGCATTCCCGACACCGACGAGCCGCCCGGGCTCGACACCGCCGTCTTCGACCCCGACGACATCGAGCGCCTCGTGGTGGACGAGCTGGGCGGGTCGGCGCTGTTCGCGGCCCGGTTCCGCGAGTGCGCGGCGCGGTCGCTGCTGCTGCCCCGGCGCCGTCCCGACAAGCGCATGCCGCTGTGGCAGCAGCGCCAGCGCGCCGCGCAGCTGCTGGCGGTCGCGAGCAGGTACCCCTCGTTCCCGATCGTCCTGGAGACGATGCGCGAGTGCCTCCAGGACGTGTTCGACGTCCCGGGCCTGGTGCGGTTGATGCGCGACATGTCCGGGCGCAAGGTCCGCCTGGTCGAGGTGGAGACGCCCGAGCCGTCCCCCTACGCGCGTTCCCTGCTGTTCGACTACATCGGCGCGTTCATGTACGAGGGCGACTCCCCCCTCGCCGAACGCCGCGCCCAGGCGCTCACACTCGACTCGGCGCTGCTGGCCGAACTGCTCGGCCAGGCCGACCTGCGCGAACTCCTCGACCCCGAGGCCGTCACCGACACCGAACGCGAGCTGCAACGCCTCGCCGAGGACCGCCGCGCCCGCGACGTGGAGGGCGTCGCCGACCTGCTGCGCGCCCTCGGCCCCCTCACGACCGCCGAGGTGGCCGCCCGCGTCACCGCCGGCCATGAGGCCGGGCGCTGGCTGGTGGAGCTGGAGGGGGCGCGGCGGGCGATCCGCGTCCGGGTGGGCGGCCTGGAGCGGTGGGCCGCGATCGAGGACGCGGCGCGGCTGCGCGACGCGCTCGGCGCGCCGCTGCCGGTCGGGATCCCCGAGGCGTTCCTCGAACCCGTCGACGACCCGCTCGGCGACCTGGTCTCCCGCTACGCGCGCACGCACGGGCCGTTCCGTCCGTCCGGCCCGGCGGAGCTGTTCGGGCTGGGCACGGCCGTGGTCGTCGAGACGCTGCGGCGGCTGGCCGGTGCCGGACGCGTCGTCGAGGGCGAGTTCCTGCCCGTCGAGACGGTGTCGGGCCCGCTGACCAGCGAGTGGTGCGACACCGGCGTGCTGCGGACGCTGCGCCGCCGCTCCCTGGCCCGGCTGCGCGCCGAGGTCGAGCCGTCCCCGCCGGAGTCGCTCGGCCGCTTCCTGCCCGCCTGGCACGGCATCGCGGGCGGCACGCGGCTGCGCGGCATCGACGCGCTCGTCCAGGCGATCGAGCAGCTCCAGGGCGCGGCCGTGCCCGCGTCCGCGCTGGAGTCGCTGGTCCTGCCGTCCCGGGTGCCCGGCTACACGCCCGCCATGCTGGACGAGCTGACGTCCGCGGGCGAGGTGGTCTGGGCGGGGCAGGGCGCGCTCCCGGGCGGGGACGGATGGGTCGCGCTGTATCTGGCCGACACCGCGCCGCTGCTGATGCCGGAGCCGACCGAGATCACCCGCACGCCCGTGCACGACGCCGTCCTGGACGCGCTGGGCGACGGCGGCGCCCTGTTCTTCCGCATGCTCTCCGACCGGGTGAACCAGCGCCGCGGCACCGAGCAGGCGACCACCGACGCCGACCTCGTCACCGCCGTGTGGGACCTCGTCTGGGCGGGTCACCTCACCAACGACACCCTGGCCCCGCTCCGCTCGGCGCTCGGCTCGGGGCGTCCGACACACCGGTCCAGGACGACACGTCGCGGACGTCCCGTCATGCCGTCCAGGACGGGCCCGCCCACGGTGGCCGGGCGCTGGTGGCCGCTCCCCCGGCGCGAGACCAACCCGACCCCCCGCTCGCACGCCCGCGCGGAGGCGCTGCTGGAGCGGTACGGCATCGTGATCCGCGGCGCCGTGGCCGCCGAGCACACGCCCGGCGGGTTCTCCGCCGTCTATCCCGTCCTGCGCGCGTTCGAGGAGAGCGGGCGATGCCGGCGGGGGTACTTCGTCGAGGGCCTGGGCGCCGCCCAGTTCGCGCTCCCGGGAGCCGTCGACCGGCTGCGGGCCTTCCGCTCGTCCGCCGCTCCCCCGGGCGACCTCGCCTCCCAGTGGGAGACGCCGCGGGAGGCGCCGCGCCAGCGCGCCCTCGTGCTCGCCGCCGCCGACCCCGCCAACCCCTACGGCGCGGCCCTGCCCTGGCCCGCCCGCGCCGACGAGGTCGCCAGCGGCCACAAGCCCGGCCGCAAGGCGGGCGCGCTCGTCGTCCTGGTGGAGGGCCACCTCGTCCTGTACGTCGAACGCGGCGGCCGCACCCTGCTGACCTGGGACGACGGCCCCGCCGTCCTGCAACCCGCGGTCGACGCGCTGGCCCTGGCCGTCCGCGAGGGCGCCCTGGGCAAACTGACCGTGGAACGCGCCGACGGCGAGTCGATCGGGACCTCCCCCCTGGCCGCCGCCCTGGAATCCGCAGGCTTCCACCCGACCCCCCGCGGCCTCCGCCTCCGCTCATAACCCCGGCGCCGAGCAACTCGCGATCATGGAGCGGTGACCAGCGACATTCGATCACGACCGCGCCCCTGGCCACCCCGGCCGCACCCACACCAGCGCCCGCAGCGCACGCCGACCGCGATCGTGCAAGCGCGCCATCGCATGCCCGGCCAACGGCGGCATTCGACCACGGCCGCGCCCGAGCGGGCCCGCACCAGTGTCCGGTGGCTGGCACCCTGAACGCGATCGTGAAGGCGCGCCACGGCATATCCGGTCACGGCGACGTTCGACCACGGCCGCGCCTGAACGAGCCCAAACCAGTGCCCGGCGGCTCGCGCGCCGACCGCGATCGTGCAAGCGCGCCATCGCATGCCCGGCCAACGGCAGCGTTCGACCACCGCCGCGCCCGAGCGAGCCCGCACCAGTGCCCGGGGGCTCGCACCCTGAACGCGATCGTGAAGGCGCGCCACGGCATATCCGGTCACGGCGACGTTCGGTCGCGGTCGCCCCTGCCAAGCCCATACAAGCCCAGACCAGCGCCCGCGGCTCGCGCGCCGACCGCGATCGTGCAAGCGCGCCATCGTGTGCCCGGTTAACGGCGGTGTTCGTTCATGGCCGATCCCGGCCGTGCTGGTAGGAGGCCGGAGTGGGGTTCCGGGGGCTCGTGCGATGGGTGTCGGGGGTTTGGTCAGCGGCGGCGTTTGAACATGGACACCAGGCCGCGGAAGGCGCGTTCGTCCAGGGAGCCGAAGGGGTTGTCGTGGACGAGGTAGGTCCAGGTGGCGGAGGGGCGTTTGAGGTCGGCGGCGTCCAGGTCGATGCCGTCCTCGGAGGCGGTGAGGGCCTCGAACGCCGCGACCGAGCGCCGTTTCGCCTCGGGGAGGAGGCGTTTGCCCGCGGGGACGGCCTCGTTGTGGAACTCGACCAGCGGGTCCAGGCCGCGGCCGAGTGAGCGCAGGTGGATGCCCTCGCGCAGGTCGGCGAGGATCGCCAGGTGCTCGGCCCAGCAGCGGTCGAGCTCGTACAGGACGATCTGCCGCGCTGCCTCCGCGACCGCCGGGGCGCCCGCGGTGCCGGTGAGTTCGGCATGGCGCTCGGGGCGTTCGGCGGCGAGCATCCGGTCGGCGCGGTCGCCGCGCAGGACGTCCTCGCGTTCGGCGAGGAGCTCGCGGCGCTGGAGCCCGATCAGGTGGTTGTAGCGCCAGGTGTTGCGGTGGATCTCCAGGTCGACGCCCTCGGCGACGCGCTGGGCGTGCCCGACGATCCAGTGGGCGCCCTTGTCGTCGACGCGGCCGTCGGCGCCGGAGGACGCGCGGACGTCCTCGTCGGGCGCGTAGCGGGTCACGAGGTCGTCCTGGAGGCTGGTGAAGAACACCGAGCCGCCGGGGTCGCCCTGGCGGCCGGCGCGGCCCCGGAGCTGGTCGTCCAGGCGGCTGCTGTGGTAGCGGCCGGTGCCGACCACCAGGAGGCCGCCCGCGGCGGCGACGCGGTCGTGGTCGGAGCCGTCGGTGCTCGCGGGCGCGGTGCCGGGGGCGGCGGAGGGCGGGCTGCCGCCGAGGCGGATGTCGGTGCCGCGCCCCGCCATCTGCGTCGAGACCGTGACCGCGCCGTACCCGCCGGCGTCGGCGATGATCGCGGCCTCCTCCGCGTCGTTCTTGGCGTTGAGGACTACGGGGTCGAGGCCGGCGCGGGTGAGGCGGCGCGCGAGGCGCTCGGACTCGGCGACGTCGCCCGTCCCGACCAGGACCGGCCGCCCGGACGCGTGCGCCTCGGAGATCGCCTCGACGATCGCGACCTCCTTGTCGGCGGAGGTCGCGTAGAGGCGGTCGGGCTCGTCGTCGCGGACGCAGGGGCGGTTCGGCGGCACGACCGCGATCCGCAGCGAGTAGAACTCGGTGAGCTGACCGGCGACCGCCATCGCGGTGCCGGTCATCCCGCAGCGGACGGGGTACCGGCCGACCAGTTCCTGGACGGTGATCGAGTCAAGGATCTCCCCGCTCGGGGACGCCTCCAGCTCCTCCTTCGCCTCGACCGCCGCCTGGAGGCCGTCCGGCCAGCGCTGCAGCAGCGCCACCCGGCCCCGCGACTCGCTGACCAGCTTCACCGCGCCGCCCCGGACGATGTAGTCCACGTCGCGGTGCAGGAGGACTTCCGCGTGCAGGGCGACGTTCACGGCCGTGAGGACGGCGAGGTGCTCGGCGGCGTAGAGGTCGACGCCGAGGGCGCGCTCCACCTCGCGGGTGCCCGCCGGGGTGAGCTGCACGTTGCGGGCCTCCTCGTCGGTGGCGTAGTGCAGGCCGGGCCGCAGCCGCCGGACGAGGTCGGCGTAGCGCGGGTCAGCCGCGTCCAGCTCGGAGGCCCCGGCGAGGACGAGCGGCACCATCGCCTCGTCCACCAGGACCGAGTCCGCCTCGTCGACCAGCGCGACGGACGGCTCGGTCAGCACGAGGTCGGCCGGGTCGGTGACCAGGCGGTCGCGGAGGAGGTCGAAGCCGATCTCGCTGACGGGCGCGTAGGTGACGTCCGCCCGGTAGGCCTCGCGGCGCTGTCCGGGAGTGGACGCCTGGCCGACCCAGGCCACCGACACGCCGAGCGACCGGTAGAGCGGTCCCATCCACTCGGCGTCGCGCCGCGCGAGGTAGTCGTTGACCGACACCACGTGCACCCGGCGGCCTCGCAGCGCGTAACCGGCGGCGGCCAGCGCGCCCGCGAGGGTCTTGCCCTCGCCGGTCGCCATCTCCGCGACATGGCCGGACAGCAGCGCGAGCGTCCCGACGAGCTGGACGTCGAACGGCCGCTCCCCGAGCGCGCGGCGGGCGGCCTCGCGGCCCACCGCGCACAGTTCCGCCAGGTCATCGGCCTCGACGGGGCCGTCTCCGGCACGCAGGGCCGCGGCGGCGGCGGTCAGGGACGCCTCGTCCAGCTCCCGGACGCGCTCCTCGCGCGCCCCCGCCTCGTCCACGATCGCGCGGAACGGCGCCAGGTCGACGCTCCCCGGCTTCTGGACGAGGCGCCGCAGCCGATCACGCAGCGCCATGGCATCCCCTCGGTCTCGTCGGTCACGGTCCCCAACGGGCGGCCGGGGACCCACGGTTCCCATGATCGCAGCGACACCGTCCCGAGCACAGGGCGTAGGCCCCGTCCAGGGGTCTCCCCATGAGGTCTGACCTCGGATTCATCCCCAAGACGGATACCCCTGGGGGCTCCGGTTTGAGAGCATGTAGGCATACGGGGTTGCGGTGGCCAAGGGGAAAGTGCCGCCGCGGAACGGGGTTTCGGCATGACACCTACGGCACGGTGGGCCGCCGCTCAGCGGCGCAAGCGCCAGATCATCAGCCAGACGGTCATCGACCGCGCGTTGAACGACCCGCGGCGCCATGATCACGACAGCGCGGACGCGCCTTCGGCGAAGTAGCGCCTGTCACGGCAGGCGACCGGCGCGTCCCGGCACGACACGTCTCACCTGAGGCACCTCTGGACCAGACGCGGGGCCGACTCTCGACCGACACTCTCGGCCTGTGCGCCGCGTCCCGAACCAATGCACGTCCCGATAGATGAGTCTCACGGTCAAGTGAGCTCCGTGAACAACGCGAGGGCCCCCACCGGGTGGTGGGGGCCCTCGTCGCTCTGTCTCGGCCGCCCTGGCCGAACCTGTTCCGACTCGGCCGTCTCGGCTCGGCCGGGTGGGGACGCGTCCGCCTCGTCCGCTCGGCCGTTCCGGGCCGGGTCCTTCAGCTCTTCTCGGCGGAGAACACCTCGTCGCGGGCCTGGTCCAGGGCCGCGTGCAGGGCGCCGCGCAGGACCGGGTTGCCCTCCACCTCCGTCACGACGACCGAGGGGCGGGTCGGGCTGATGCGGCCCACGGCCCGCTCGATCCGGGTCGCCAGCGGCACGCCACCGGCGCGTCCGAGGTGCCCCGACAGGACGACCAGGCCCGGGTCGAGAACGATGTTGACCGAGGTCACGCCGTAGGAGATGCGGTTGGCCAGCTCGTCCAGGAAGACACCGCCGCGCGTCTCGTCGGCCGCCGCCGCGCGGACGCAGTCGACCGCCGTGGGCTCGCCGATGCCGTGCGCGTGGGCGAGGGCGCGGACCGCGTCCGCGCCGACGAGGGAGCCGTAACCGCCCGCGAGGGTCGGGATGCCCCACGTGGTCGACTCGGTGACGCCCTCGCCCTCGTCCTCCTGGCCGCGTCTGGCCGCGCCGAGCGGCAGCGGCGCGCCGGGGACGGGCAGGTAGCCGATCTCGCCCGCGCCGCCCGAGCGGCCCCGGTGCAGGCGTCCGCCCAGCATGACCGACAGGCCGATACCGCGGTCGAACCACATCAGCGCGAAGTCGTCGGCGGAGCGGGCGGCGCCGTAGGCGCGCTCGGCGATCGCCGCGAGGTTGACGTCGTTCTCGATCGTCACCGGGCGGCGCAGGTCGGTCCGCAATGCCTCAAGGACGCCCTCGTGCCAGGCCGGAAGGTCGAAGGAGAACTGGACGTCGCCCGACCGCGGGTCGACCACGCCGGGGGTGCCGATCACGAAGGCGCTCAGCCGCGACAGCGCCACCCGGGCCGAGCGGCACGCCTTGACGACGGCGCTGTGCACCGTCTTCACGGGTTCGTCGGCGCCGTTCGGATCGACGGTAACCTGGGCGACGATGCAGCCGGTGACGTCGGCGACGCCCGCGGTGACGCCGTCCGGCCCCACTTCGAGACCCGCCACATAGGCCGACGACGGCACGACGGCGTACAGGGCGGCGTTCGGGCCGCGGCCTCCGGCCTGCTCCCCGACGACCTCGACGAGCCCTCGGTCTTCGAGCCTGGACAGCAGTTGGGAGGCGGTGACCTTGGACAGCCCGGTGTGCTCGCCGATCTGGGCGCGGGTCAGCGGTCCCTGCTCGACGAGCAGGTCCAGTGCCGCGCGGTCGTTCAGCTCACGCAGCAGCCGCGGTGTTCCCGGCCGTCTGACCATCCTGGCACCCCTCGATGTCTCAATCCGCTAACGAGCGGTTTTGTTTAGGAAAGTTTCTTGTTAGTTTACGCCCAAGCGCCAACCGGTTCCGTACCCCGGGCGGGGGGCGCGCGCAGAGCGCCGACTGGCGAGCAGGGCGCCCGCGCGCGATGCGACGTCGAGCGGGGCATGGCTGGACCCTAAAGGGTCGGGCCGTGTTCCACTCGCACCGCAGGCCACCAAGGCCGCGCGAGGCGATGCCGGAAAGGATTCCCAGTGAAGTACATCAAGGTTGCGGCCACGGTGGCCGCGATCGCCCTGGCCGCCGCGGCCTGCGGCGGGGACGACAAGGATGACAAGTCCGGATCGGGCGGCAAGGACCCGGCGCAGCTCAAGGTCTGGATGATGGGCGAGGGCACGCCCGAGCAGACCAAGTTCCTCGACACGGTCGAGACCGAGTTCAAGCAGAAGCACCCGGGCACCGACGTCCAGATCAAGTACGTGCCGTGGCCGCAGGTAGCCACCACCTTCCAGAAGGCCGCGGCGGGCGGCGAGGGACCGGACGTCACCGAGCTGGGCAACACCGACGTCCAGTCTCACATCGAGCAGGGCAGCCTCGCCGACATCAGCGACAAGTACTCCGGCTGGGCCGACGGCAAGACCCTCAACAAGACGGCGCTCGGCAACGACCAGTCGGGCGGCAAGACCTACGCGGTGCCGTGGTACGGCGGCGTCCGCGCCATCTGGTACCGGACGGACTGGTTCAAGGAGCTGAACATCCAGCCTCCGAAGAACTGGACCGAGCTGTCCGCGGCCGCCAAGAAGCTGCAGGACGCCAAGAAGGTCCCCGGCATCGGCGTGCCCAGCGACCAGACCAACGCGCTCGTCAGCTTCATCTGGGGCAACGGCGGCGAGGTGGCCACCAAGGACGGCGGCAAGTGGGCCGGCAAGCTCGACCAGCCGCAGGCCGTCGAGGCGGTGAACTACTACACCGGTCTCGTGACCAAGGAGAAGGTCGCCCCCGAGAAGTACATCGGCAAGAACGAGCTTGAGGGCCCGCAGCGCGACTTCGCCCTCGGCAAGCTCGGCATGTACATCGACGGCAGCTGGTCCCTGAAGGAGATGAAGAAGATCTCCTCCAAGGACGCCGACAAGTGGGCGGTGTTCCCGATCCCGAGCAAGGCCGGCGGCAACGCCCCGGTCATGGCGGGCGGCTCCGACCTCGCCGTCTGGAAGGACAGCAAGGCCAAGGACGCGGCGTTCGACTACATCACGGTCCTGAACAACGCCAAGAACGCGGCCGCGTGGGCCGACTACAGCGGCTTCTCGTCCATGCGCTCGGACGTGAAGTTCTCCGACCCGAAGCTGGCGATCTTCACCGAGATCGCCGGTAACACCAAGTTCACCCCGATCAGCTCCGGCTGGGGCGAGTTCGAGCAGGCCAAGAAGGTGCTGCCGAACGCGATGAAGGCGATCATGCAGGGCAAGGCCGCGGACGCCGAGTTGAAGAAGGCCAACGAGCAGGCGAACGCGCTGCTCAACCAGTAGGACCGGCACGCCCCGGCCGCCCGCGCGCACCGACGCCGGGCGGCCGGGGCCCGGCAACGCCACCCGCCCGTCCCCGCTGATCGGAACCGCGCATGCTCGACACCGCTCCCGCGGTAAAGAGGACGCCCGGCCGGAGATCCCCCGGCCGGGCGCGCTCCCTACGCAGGCCCCGTTTCGGGCCCTATCTGCTGATCGCGCCCACCGTGATCGTGATCGCACTCCTGATGTTCTGGCCCATGGTCCAGATCGGGATCATGTCCTTCCAGAAGGTCGGCAACCGCCAGCTGCGCGGCGAGCCGGCCGAGTCGGTGGGCACCGAGAACTTCAAAACGATCTTCGACGACCCGTTCTTCTGGCAGACCCTCCGGCACACCGTGCTGTTCGCCGTCGTCGCGGTGAGCCTCACGATGGTGGTGGGCACGCTGATCGGGCTGCTGCTCAACAAGCTCGGCACCAAGATGTCGAACTTCGTCGCCGGCGGCGTGATGGTCGCCTGGGCGACCCCGCCGGTCACCGCGGCCATCATCTTCACCTGGCTGTTCGGCACCACCGGCGGCGTGGTCAACTGGACCCTCGACCTGCTGCCCGACTTCCTCGTCGGGAGCGGCTGGCTCGACTACAACTGGTTCGCCAAGCCCCTGTCCACCTACACCGTGCTGACCGTGTGCGTGGTGTGGCAGGCGTGCCCGTTCGTCGCCGTCTCCGTCCTCGCCGGCCTCAAGAGCGTGCCGAGCGAGCTGTACGAGGCCGCGCGCGTGGACGGGTCGGGCCCCTGGCGGACGTTCTGGAGCATCACCTACCCGATGCTCAAGCCGATCTTCCTCGTGCTGCTGGTCATGTCGATCATCTGGGACTTCAAGGTGTTCACCCAGCTGTTCGTGATGTCCGGGATGGCGAACCGCGACGCGTTCAACCTGTCGCTGTACGCCTACAGCGAGGCGTTCGGCTCGCTCAATCCGAAGCTCGGCATGGGTTCGGCGATCGCGCTCGTGCTGACGATGATCCTGCTCGTCGTCACGGCCCTGTACGTCCGGGTCATGGTGCGTCAGGGGGAGACCAGATGAAGCGCTCCCTGCTCCGGCGGGCCGCCCTGAACGGGACCGGCCTGCTCGTCTTCGTTTTCGCGGTGTTCCCCGTCTTCTGGATGGTCTCCACCGCGTTCAAGCCCAACACCGAGATCTTCAGCACGACGCCGAAGCCGTTCCCGTCGCACCCGACGCTGGCCCACTTCGACCTCGTGCTGAACGGCGGCATCGCGGAGGTCTCCTTCTGGGAGTACTTCCGCAACAGCGCCGTGCTCGCCCTCGTCACCGTCGTGGTGTCGAGCCTGTTCGCCCTGCTGGCGGCGACCGCCGTCGCCCGGTTCCGCTTCCGGTTCCGGACGACGTTCCTGGTCATGCTGCTGGTGGTCCAGATGGTTCCGCTGGAGGCCCTGGTCATCCCGCTGTTCCTGGACCTCAAGAAGGCCGACATGCTCAACACGCTGCCCGGCCTCGCGGTCGTCTACATCGGCTTCGCCGTCCCGTTCGCGATCTGGATGCTGCGCGGCTTCGTCGCCGCGGTGCCGCGCGAGCTGGAGGAGGCCGCCGCGATCGACGGCGCCGGCCCCGTCCGGACGTTCTTCAAGGTCATGCTCCCGCTCGTCGCGCCCGGCCTGGTCGCGACCAGCATCTTCTCCTTCATCACCGCCTGGAACGAGTTCATCTTCGCCTACACCTTCCTGGAAGACCAGGACAAGTACACCCTGCCGATCATGCTGCAGTTCTTCTTCGGCCGCAGCGGCAACGCCTGGGGGCCCATCATGGCAGCGTCCACGCTGCTCACCATTCCCGTCATCGCGTTCTTCCTCCTCGTCCAGCGCCGCATGGTCTCCGGCCTCACCGCAGGGGCGGTGAAGGGGTGAACACCGACGACCTCGCCCGGCTCGCCCGCGGCACGCTGCTCCCCTCCTTCCCCGGCCCGACCGCGCCCCGCTGGGTGCTGGACGCGCTGGAGGCCGGCCTCGGCGGCGTGACGCTGTTCGCGCTGACCGGCAACGTGCCGAGCCCGGAGTCCCTCGCCGCCCTGACCATGCAGATGCGCAAGGCCGGCGACCCGTTCGTGACCATCGACGAGGAGGGCGGCGACGTCACCCGGCTCGGCGGCCACGCCACCGGCAGCCCCTACCCGGGCAACGCCGCCCTCGGCGCGGTGGACGACCCGGAGCTGACCCGGCGCGTCTACCGCTCGCTCGGCGCCGAGCTGGCCGAGGTGGGGGTCAACCTCAACTTCGCGCCCTCGGTGGACGTCAACACCGCCGACGACAACCCCGTGATCGGCACCCGCTCGTTCGGGCCCGACCCCGAGCTCGTCGCCCGGCACGCCGCCGCGGCCGTGACGGGCACGCAGGAGGCGGGCGTGGCGGCGTGCGCGAAGCACTTCCCGGGCCACGGCGCCACCGTGGAGGACAGCCACCTGTCCGTCCCGCTCGTCGACGCCGACCTGGAGCTGCTGGACCGCCGCGAGCTGGTCCCGTTCCGCGCGGCGATCGAGGCCGGCACCCGCGCGGTGATGACCGGGCACCTCAACCTGCCCGCCATCACCCGCGGCGTGCCGGCGACCCTGTCCGGCGCCGCGATCACCGGCCTGCTGCGCGAGCGGCTCGGCTACCAGGGCGTGATCGTCACCGACGCGCTCGACATGGAGGGCGCCAGCGGCGAGATCGGCATCCCCGAGGCGTCGGTCCGGGCGCTGATCGCGGGCGCCGACCTGCTGTGCCTCGGCCCGAACGAGCACGCCGAGACCCTCACCGCCACGCTTGAGGCGATCGTCGCGGCGGTGCGGGCCGGGCGGCTGACCGAGGAGCGCCTCGCGGCCTCGGCGGGCCGCACGGGCCGTCTGAAGCAGTGGCTGGCCGGGCACAGCCCCGCCGTGGTCGACCGCGCCGCCGGCCTGGAGGCCGCCCGCCGCGCCATCCGCGTGTCGGGATCGCTGCCGGGCTGGAGCGCCGCGCCGCTCGTGGTGGAGCTTGAGGCGACCGGGAACATCGCGGTCGGCCCGACCCCGTGGGGGCTCAACCCGTGGGCTCCCGACGCCGTGCAGGCCGATGGGGCCGAAGGGGAGGCAGACCGTGTCCTGGAACGTGCCACGGGACGCGGACTGGTCGTCGTGCTGCGCGACGCGCACCGCCACGCGGGCCAGCGGGCGCTGACGACCGCCCTCCTGACGGCGCGTCCGGACACGGTCGTCGTGGAGATGGGCCTGCCCGTGTGGCGGCCCGGATCCGCGGTGTACCTCGCCACCTACGGAGCCGCCGCCGCCAACGCCCAGGCGGCCGCCGAACTGCTGGGCCTGACGACCGCGGCGTGACGGTTCCGTGACGCCGCGTGACGATGGTATGACGGTCGTGTGAGCCGCGCGGCGGTCGCGTTCGAACCCCGCGGCGGCCGCGCGGGTCGCGCGAGCGTCGCGTGACCGCCGTGGCGTGCCCGCCGGACGAGAGCCCGGTTCCGGTGGGCGCGTCATGGCCCTCTCCCGAGGTGACGACGGGTGGGGTAAGACGAACCAGTCCGATCGGCAAGGGATACTAAGACCATGCGATTGTCCGCCCGGGTCGACTACGCGCTGCGTGCAGCCGCCGAGTTGGCGATCGCCGGAAGCCATCCGGTGACCGCCGTCCAACTCGCGGAGGCCCAGCAAATTCCACCCAAATTCCTTGAGAACATCCTCGGTCAGTTGCGCAGATCCGGCCTCGTCCGGAGCCAGCGCGGCCCCGAGGGCGGCTACTGGCTGGCGAGGCCGGCCGAACAGATCTCGCTCGCCGACATCATCCGCGCGATCGACGGGCCGCTGCTCGGCGTGCGGGGCGAGCGCCCCGAGCACGTCGGGTACGAGGGGCCCGCGCGTTCGCTCCAGGACGTGTGGATCGCCCTGCGCGCCAGCGAGCGCTCCATCCTCGAATCGGTCTCGCTCGGGCACATCGCCGCGGGCGAGCTGCCGCCGCCCGTCCGCAAGCTCACCGAGGACCCGTCGGCCTGGGAGAGCCCGTCCTTCATCTGATCCTCCGACGCCCCACCGAGGTTCCATGCCGGAAGGCGACACCGTCTGGCTGGCCGCCCGGCGCCTGCACGAGGCGCTCGCCGGGCGGCCTCTTACGCTGTCGGACTTCCGCGTCCCCCGGCACGCCACCGCCGACCTGCGCGGACGCGAGGTCCATGAGGCGCGCTCGCGCGGCAAGCACCTCCTGGTGCGGGTCGAGGGCGGGCTGACCGTCCACACGCACCTGATGATGGAGGGCCGCTGGCAGATCCGGCGCGCGGGGCCGCTGCCCCGCGACCACCGGATCCGGCTCGTGCTCGGGAACGCCGAGTGGCAGGCGCTCGGCTACTCCCTCGGCCTGGTGGAGCTGCTGCGCACCGCCGGGGAGGACGAGGCGGTCGGGCACCTCGGCCCCGACCTGCTCGCGCCCGACTGGGGCGCGGAGGCCGCGGCGGCCGCGGTGCGGCGGCTCGGGGAGCGGCCGGACCGGGAGATCGGCGAGGCGCTGCTCGACCAGACCGTGCTCGCCGGGATCGGCAACGTCTACAAGGCCGAGATCCTGTTCCTGAGCGGCGTCCACCCCTGGACGCCGGTCGCCGCCGTCCCCGACCGGCAGGCGATGGTCGACCTCGCGCACCGGCTGCTGGACGCCAACAAGGAGCGGCACGGCCACATCACGACCGGCGACCGGCGGCGCGGCCGGGAGCACTGGGTGTACGGGCGGGCCGGGCGGCCCTGCCGCCGCTGCGGCACCCCGGTCCGGCGCGCCGGCCAGACGTCCGACGTGGGCGTCCGGTCGACGTACTGGTGCCCCCGCTGCCAGCCCGCCCTCGCGGGCGGCTAGGTCAGGCCGCGGGTCGGCCCGCGGCGCGTTCGGCGCGGCGGGCTATCGTGCCGAGGATCTCCAGCCGGACGAAACCGGCGCCGCCCGCGCGGATCAGCGCCCAGTACGGGGAGAACGCGCGGCGCGCGAACGCGTCGGTGCCGCGCACGCGGGTCTCGAAGGACAGCAGGGAGCCCGCGCCCTCGGGGTCCACGCGCAGCGACAGCGCGACCTTCGCCCAGCCGGGCGCGGTGAAGGCGGTGAACTCCCCGGCGTCGCCGGGCTCGACCGGGGCCAGCTCTGGCTGGACCCGCCAGAACTTGGCGATCTTGCCCTTGACCAGCTCGGTGCCCTCGTCGACGAGCAGGGTGGGGGTCGGGAACGACTCCAGGAGCGGGCCCTTCAGCCGGGTGCGTCCCGCCGACCGCAGCCTCATGAGGTTCCGCGAGACGGGCAGCTCCTCGGCGGAGAGCGTCAGCATCGTGTCCCACACCGTCGCCGGGTCGGCGTCGATGTGCCGGGTGTAGCGGGAACGGAAGTCGGGGGCGGGCAGGATCGCGTCGAGCGCGGTGCCCTCCGCTCGTTCGGTCTTCATGGTGTCACTCCTTGGCGCCCAGCGCGGCGACCAGCGCCCCCGCCAGGCGGTCGGTGAGATCGGACGGCATGTCCCCGCCGCCGAGGAACAGGTGGGCGAAGACGGGCCCGAGGATCAGCACGTGGGCGAAGCCGACGTCCTCGGACGCCGGGGACGCGATCTCGCCGCGCCCGGCGGCGCGGTCGAGGATCTCGCCGAGGACGTCCCGCTCGCGGTCGACGAACCCGGCCGCGAACCGCTCCGACAGCGCCGGGTCGGCGGCGAGCTCGGCGACCAGGCCCGGCATGGCGAGCCGCGCGTGCGGCGCGGACAGCAGCGCGGCGACGTGCCGGGCGAGCGCGGCCAGGTCGCCGCGCAGCGTGCCGGTGTCGGCGGGCGGGACCGGCCGCTCCCCGTGCACGACGACGGCGAAGACCATCTCCGCCTTGGACCGCCAGCGGCGGTAGATGCCCGCCTTGCCGACCCCGGCCCGCGCCGCGACCCTGTCGATGCTGAGGCCCTGGTAGCCGTGCTCGACGAGCAGCTCGCGGACGGCCGCGGCGACGGCCTCGTCGACGTGCTCCGAACGTGGGCGGCCTCGGTTCATGCTCCGAGCATAAACGAAACGGAACGATCCGTAAATAATAGGTCGGCGCCCGTCCGGACTCCGGACTCCCGGACGGGTCGCCGCCTGTGCCGGGTCGCCGGATCCTGCGCCCGCGCTTCGATCGTGCGCCGCGCGGCCACCCAAGTCAATTCTCGGGTTTCCTTATTGATCTCTTAGGGATAGCTTGGGGCGATGACCCTGGACGACCTGCGGGTGTTCGTCGCGGTGTGCGAGGCGGGGAACCTGAGCGCCGTCGCGCGCGACCTGGCGTGCAGCCAGCCCGCCGTGAGCCAGCACGTCCGGCGGCTGGAGCGGGAGACCGGGCTCGTCCTGCTGGAGCGGCTGCCGCGCGGCGTCCGGCCGACCGGCGCGGGCCGCGTGCTGCTGCGCGCCGCCGCCGACGGCATCGCCGGGCTGGACGCGGCGCTCGGCCGGCTCGACGACCTGCGGCGCGGCGTGGGCGGCACGGTCCGGATCGCGACCGGCGCCACCACGGTGCGGCACTTCATGGCGGCGGGCGTCGCCGCGTTCCGGGCGCGCCATCCCGAGACCGCGCTCCGGTTCGAGACCGCCGGGTCGAGCCGCCGCTGCCTGGAGGCGGTGCGCTCGCACCGGGCGGATCTGGCCTGGGTCACGGTCGGACCGCCGCTGGAGGGCGTCGAGCAGCGCCCGGCGCGCGAGCTGCCCTGGGTCCTCGCCGTCCACGTGGACGACCCGCTGGCCGGGCGCGAGGCGGTCACGCTGGACGACCTCGCCGGGATCCGGCACATCGAGCTGCCCGCGCACTCCACGTCCCGCGTCCATCTGGAGACGCACCTCGACCGGCACGGCGTGCGGCTCGCCTCGACCACCGGCGTGGCCGACTGGGACACCGCGCTCCTGCTGGCCGAACTCGGGCTCGGGCACGCGATCCTGCCCGCGCTGCCCGGGTGGGGGGCGGGGACGGGCGACGTCCGCCTCGTCCCCGTGCCGGGGCTGCCGCCGCTCACCGCCGGATGGGCCGCGCGTCGCTTCGACGCGCTGAGCCCGCTCGCGCTGGAGTTCGCCGACACGGTCGTCGGCCGGCTCGCCGCCGCCTGACCTCCGGTCGGGCCTCGCTCAGGGGGTCTCGCGCAGGACGAAGGTGACGAACCCAAGCGTCCCGCGATAGCCGTGGAGCCAGGCGCGGCGATGCTCGTCGGCGGCCGCGAACGCGTCGGCACGGTCCTCCGGGTGGTCGATGCCCCACTGGGCGAGCGCGCCCGTCCAGGACCACTCGTAGTCGTCCCACTCGTGCCGGGTGCTGACGTGCGCGTAGACGATCGTCCAGCCGGCGGCGGCGATCCGGTCGGCGGTGGCGGGAAGACCGGCGTACTCGTCGGCGGTGAACCCCGCGTCGAGCGCAGCCCGCCCGGGTTCGCGCTCCCAGAAGCCGTCACCGGCGAGGACGGCGCCGCCGGGCGCCAGATGGCCGCGGGCGGCGGCCAGCGTCGGCATCAGCCCGCCGAACGCGTGCGCCGCGCCGACCGACAGCACCAGGTCGTAAGGCTCGGACGAGGTGAACGCGCGGGCGTCCCCCAGATGGAACGCGACCCGGTCGCCGAGCCCGGCCTCGGCGGCCCGCGCCCGTCCGGTGGCGAGGGCGCCCTCGTCCAGATCGACGCCGTCGGCGCGGAGCCCGGGGCGGCCGTCCAGAGCCCGCAGCAGCCACGCGCCGGTGTTGCAGCCGAGGTCGAGGACGCGTCCGCGCTCCGGCGCCGCGCGGTCGAGCAGGCGGCGGACCGACGCCTCCTCCAGCGGGCCCGCGATCGGATGGCGGGCGTGGGCGGCGGCGCTGATCTGCTCCCTGTTCATGACCCGCCATGCTGGCGGGCGCGGGGCCGGGCCGGCCACCGGTTATCGGGCCGCCCGCCGGTCCAGGCCGGGGGACGCGAGAAGACCCCAGTGCGGGACTGGGGCCTTCTCGCGGGCCGGACGCGTCTGCCTCCCATGGGGGCGGCCGACGGTCAGGTCTGCGCCTGGAACATCCAGTGCTGCTTCTCCAGCTGCGCGGTGATGCTGATGAGCAGGTCCTGCGTGATCGGGTCGGGCTCGTCGGTCTCGGCGACGCGCTCGCGGAACCGCGCGATGACCTGCGCCAGCGCGTCGGTCACCGCGGCGACGACCTTGTCGTCGGCGAGGTAGCCGGCCTCCAGCTGGGGCAGCGCGGTCCGGTCGGCGACGGTGCGGGCGCGGCCGTCGGGGTTCACGCCGATCGCGACCGCGCGCTCGGCGACGTCGTCCTGGCCCTCACGGGCGAGGTCCACGACCTCGTCGAGGTGCTCGTGAACGACCTTGAAGTTGCGTCCGGTCAGGTTCCAGTGGGCCTGCTTGGCCACGAGGGCGAGGTCGATCAGGTCGACCAGGGCGCCCTGCAGGGCGTTGCCGACGGTCTTCCGGGCGTCCTCGCCGAGCGGGCTCTTGACCTCCGCCATGGTGGGCTCCTTCCGCGTCGTTACGGTTGTCCGCTACAACGGGGTTAGATCCCCTCATATGCCGGGCTCATACGTGAGGCCGCGCACACTCGCGGCCCGTCTCGTGCGTGGGCTCGCGCGGGAACGTCCGCCCAGGCCGAAGGTCGTTTCGGGCGTGGACGAACGGGGGCTGGACGGCACCCGAGCGGGCCGTCCGGGCTCGGACGTGGGCTCGTGGGGAGGAGCGCCGCGTCCGGGCATGGGCGCGCCCGATGGGGCTTGGGCGCGCGTGGGACGGGTCAGGCCGCGACCATGTCGGCGCGGAGTTCCCCTGTGATCTCTTCCGGAGTCTCCGGAATGCTCTCGGCCGTGATGCGCTCGTGTTCGGGCGCACCCGCCATGACGGGCTCGTGCTGCAGCTCGGCGAGGGCCAGTTGATCCGCCACTTCCCTGAGCACGTGCGACAGCGGCACACCTAGGGCCTTGCAGATAGAAGAAAGCAACTCCGAAGAGGCTTCCTTCTGTCCCCGCTCCACCTCGGAGAGGTAGCCGAGGGAAACCCGCGCCGCCGCGGACACCTCACGGAGGGTGCGTCCCTGGCGCAGCCGCAGCTGCCGCAGTACGTCACCGAGCAGCTGGCGAAGCAGGACCATCGTCTCGCTCCCTCCCTCAGTTCGGACCATCTGCCGGTTCCACCGTACCCGCCCTGACGGTGACCGTGGCAGACCGTTGATTTCGTGTTCGCTCGGAACGTAACGCTGTAATCAGCCCCACTCTTCCCGATCGCGTCGAGACTCCTCGCTCCACTCGGCCACGTCAAGTCCGAGCAGGGCGCGTCTGAGCAGCTCAAGGGCATGGACGACGGTCATCCGCTGGATCACCGCGCGAATCTCCGGCCCCTTGCCCGGCACCGGGAGTTTCGGGCTGACCACAGTCCGCGTTCCCTCAGGACCGGCCAAACCGATGTAGACCGTTCCCACCGGACGGCCGTCCTGCGGCTCGGGACCCGCCACGCCGGTCACGGAGAGTCCGTAGGCGGTGCCGAGCCGGTCGCGGACGCCCGCCGCCATCGCGGCGGCGACGTCGGGGTGGACGGCGCCGTGCTCGGCCAGCAGGGCGTCCGGGACGCCGAGCAGCCGCGCCTTCATCTCGGTCGCGTAGGCGACGATCCCGCCCGCGTAGGTCTCGGACGAGCCGGGCGCCGCGGTCAGCTCGGCGCTGATGAGCCCGCCGGTCAGCGACTCCGCCGCCGCGACGGTCGCCGACCGCTCGACGAGCAGCCGGTGCACGACGCGGGCGAGCGTCTCGTCCTCGACGCCGTACACGACGTCGCCGAGCAGCTCGCGGACGCGCGCCTCGGCGGCGGCGAGCCGCCCCGGCGCGTCCGGCCCGGCGGCGGTGACGCGGATCTTCACCTCCGCGGGGTCGGGCAGGTAGGCGAGCCTGACGCCGTCCATGGCCTCGACCTCGGCGAGCCGGGTCGCGAGGACCGACTCCCACACGCGCGCGGTGCGCAGGGTGCGGCGCGCGACGCCGGGCGGCCCGGCGATCGCGGCGAGCTCGGGCAACACGACCTCGTCCATGATGGTGCGCATCTCGAACGGGACGCCCGGCAGCGCGTAGGCGATCCCGCCCGGCAGCTCGACGCGCAGGCCCGGCGCCGTCCCGGCGGAGTTGCGCAGCAGGCCCGCGCCCTCGGGCACCTCCGCCATGCGGAACGCCATCGGCTGCAACACCCGCCCCGACGCCTCGGCGCGCTCGCGCAGCCGCCGCTCCAGCGCCGGGTCGCGGACGAGCCCGACCCCGGCCGCCTTGGCGAGCGCGTCGCGGGTCACGTCGTCGTAGGTGGGGCCGAGGCCGCCGGTGGTGATGACCGCGTCGGCGCGCCCCAAGGCGGAGGCGACGGCCTCCACGATGACGTCCAGCTCGTCGCCGACGACCACGCTGCGCGTCACCTCGACGCCGTGGTCGGCGAGCCGCCGCCCGAGCCACGCCGCGTTCCCGTTGACCGTGTCGCCGAGGAGCAGCTCGTCCCCGACCGTGAGCAGTTCGACCCGCATCACGCCCCCCATCCTCGCCGTACCGCGTCCAGCGACCCGAATCTACAGCGGGCCGCCGACAGCCGGCCGGGCGCGGGCGCGGCGGCCGCCGCGCGGCCGGATCAGGACGCCGCATTCCGCTCTGCGGAAAATCGGAACGTGCCCAAGGGGCCACACCCACATTTCTCTTTTCGTCGCGCTGGAAATCGGGGGGCCGCGCATTGCATGCTGTATCACAGACACATCACTCACGGCGCGCGGACGGGAACGGGCCGAAGGAACGCTTCGTCGGCACGTGCTCGGCAAGATCATGGGCGTGGTGTCCGACTTGTCGGACTCTGATCGTGACGTTGTGAGTCAGAACTCATTTGCCCGTGCACAAAGCATTCCCATTCACAGGGATAATTGCCTGGGGCCCGAAGACCGGGCTGCGGGGCCACGACCGGGGTGGGCGCGGCCTCGCAGCCCACCTCCCCTGCTGCCCGGGGGTCGGTCAGGCCCGCGCGAGCCTGCGCAGCACGGCGCCGCAGCGCCGCGCGTAGGCGCGCTGGAACACCGGCATGAGCGGCCCGGCCAGCCGCCCCGCCGCCCCCGCCGGGCGGCTGAACGCGGTGACGGTCAGCCATACCTCGCCCGACTCGTCCCGGTGCACGACGAACGCCTCCTCCCCCGCGGCCGGATGGCCCGGGAGCGTCCCGTACGCCCATCCGGCGCGGTGCTCCTCCTCCCGCGTCCACACGACGCGGCACGGCGCCCTCAGCCGCAGCGGGCCGGCGCCGAGCCCGACCTCCACGCTCACCCCCGGCGCCACGCGCGGCGCCGACGCCCGCACACGCGCGGGCAGCGCCCGGTGCATCCAGAACTCCATCAGCGCGTCGGTCGCGTTCCGCATGACCGCCGGGCCCTCGCCGACGAGCGTGCGCACGCGCATGTGGCGGTAGCCGTCCGGCCGGTCGGCGTCCCAGGTCGCGCCGACCTCGGCGTAGGTGAAGTCCTGTGCGGTCATCGTCGTCCTCCCGGCGCCAGGATGCCGCAGCGCGCCCAACCTGACGAATCGGTGTCAGGTACCGTCCGGATCGCTGGCCTCGCCGCCGCGCGGCGCCGTACCGTCCGAGCCATGACCGCCGTCATCGCCGGGCTGACCGTGTACCCGATCAAGAGCGCGGGCGGCGTCGCGCTCGCCGAGGCCGACCTGACCGCGACCGGGCTGCGGCACGACCGCGCGTTCATGCTCGTCCGGCCGGACGGGCGGCACCTCTCGCAGCGCGAGGTGCCCGAGCTGGCGCTGCTGCGCCCGGGCTTCGACGGCGCGAAGCTGACCGTCGAGTCGCCGCTCGCGAGCGCGCCGCTGGTGTGGGAGGCGGCGGACGGCCCGGCCCGCGACGTGACCGTCCACGGGCGTCCCTGCCAGGGCGTCGACCAGGGCGATGAGCCCGCGGCGTGGTTCGGTGCGGCGCTCGGGCTGGAGTGCCGCCTCGTCCGCTTCACCGGGACGCGCCGCACCCTCCCCGGCGACGGGACCCTGGCGTTCGCCGACGGCTACCCCGTGTCGGTGCTGTCCCGCGAGTCGCTCGACGACCTGAACCGCCGCGTGGACGTCGCGCTCCCGATGAACCGGTTCCGCCCCAACATCGTCCTTGAGGGTCTGGGCCCGTACGGCGAGGACTCCGTCACCTCCCTGCGCGGGCGCGCGCCGGACGCCGTGGAGATCGACCTCGTCAGGCCGTGCGGCCGGTGCGTCATCATCAACACCGACCAGGAGACGGCGCGCCGCGCGCCCGCCCCGCTGCGCGCCCTCGGCCGCTACCGCGTCGAGCGCTTCGGCGGCGGGCGAGAGATCATGTTCGGGCGGCTGGGCGTGCCCCGCGTCCCCGGCGCGCTGCGCCTCGGCGACGCCCTCACGGCCACCTGAGGCCGCCTGGCGGCCTAGGAGGCCCCGTCCCCGCTCCGCCACAGCCGCCACGCCCGGACGAGGTAGTCCGCGCCGGTGACGACCGTGACGACCAGCGCCGCGCCCATCGTCGCCCAGCGCAGCGGGTCGAGCGGCCCCGGCAGGATGTAGAAGCCGATCGCGAAGACCTGGAGCAGCGTCTTCAGCTTGCCGCCCTTGCTCGCCGGGATCACCCCGCGCCGGATCACGACGAACCGCAGCACGGTGATGCCGATCTCGCGGACCATGATGGCGGCGGTCACCCACCACCACAGCTCCCCCATGACCGAGAGGCTGACCAGCGCGGCGCCGATGAGCGCCTTGTCGGCGATCGGGTCGGCGATCTTGCCGAAGTCGGTGACCAGGCCCCGGGCGCGGGCGAGGTCACCGTCGATCTTGTCGGTGATGGACGCGGCGGCGAACACCGCGAACGAGGCGAGCCGCCAGCCGGTGCCGTCCAGGAACAGCGTCCAGACGAACAGCGGGACCAGCGCGATCCGGACGAGCGTCAGCGCGTTGGCGATGTTGTAGACGCTGGCGCTCGGCGGCGGGTCGGGGGACGACCCCGCGACCGGGCCGGGGGCGCCCGCGATCACGGCACGTCCGCCGCCGCGCCCCGCGACACCTCCGCCGGCGCGCCCGCGGCGGCGCCGGTCAGCGCGTCCGCGATCAGGTCCACGCCGTCACTGCCGGTCACGCGGGCCGGGACGATCGCGCCGACCGCCAGGCCCTCGCCGCGGACGAGGACCGTGCCGTCCACCTCGGGCGCCTGGTGCGCGGCGCGCCCCTCGAACGCGCCGTCGGCCGCCTCCTCCTCCAGCAGGACCTCGACGACCGTGCCGACGCGGTCCTCGGCGCGCTGCGCGGTCAGCTCCTCGGCGAGCGCCGTCAGCTCCTCGACCCGGCGGGCGACCTCCGCCGGGTCGATCTTGCCGGGCAGGTTCGCGGCCTCGGTGCCGTCCTCGTCGGAGTAGCCGAAGACGCCGACCGCGTCCAGCCGCGCGGCGGTCAGGAACGCCGCCAGCTCCTCGACGTCGTCCTCGCTCTCGCCGGGGAACCCGACGATGAAGTTGGACCGCACGCCCGCCTCGGGCGCCAGCGCGCGGACCTGGGCGAGCAGGTCCAGGAACCGCTCGCGGTCGCCGAAGCGCCGCATCGAGCGCAGCACCGGCCCGCTCGCGTGCTGGAACGACAGGTCGAAGTAGGGCGCGACGCCGGGGGTGCCGCAGATCGCCTCGATGAGCCCCGGACGGGTCTCGGCGGGCTGGAGGTAGCTGACGCGGACGCGGTCGATGCCGTCCACGGCGGCGAGGTCGGGAAGGAGGCGCTCCAGCGCCCGCAGGTCGCCGAGGTCCTTGCCGTAGGACGTGGAGTTCTCGCTGACGAGCACGAGCTCGCGGGCGCCGTGCCCGGCCAGCCAGCGCGCCTCCTCCAGCACCTCCGCCGGCGGACGCGACACGTAGGCGCCGCGGAAGGCCGGGATCGCGCAGAACGTGCAGCGCCGGTCGCAGCCGGAGGCCAGCTTCAGCGGGGCCACCGGCCCGCCGCCGAGCCGCCGCCGCAGCACCCGGGGGCCGGACGCGGGGGCGACGCCGTCGGGCAGCGCGTCGTCCTCGTGGGCACCGCCGTGGCCCGGGATCGCCACGTCCCCGCTGGAGGCGGTGCGCTCGACCGGGCTGATCGGCAGGAGCGTGCGCCGGTCGCGCGGGGTGTGGGCCTGGTGCGCGCGCCCGGCGACGACGTCCTCCAGCCGCTCGCCGATCGCGGTGTAGTCGTCGAAGCCGATCACCGCGTGCGCCTCGGGCAGCGCCTCGGCCAGCTCCCTGCCGTACCGCTCGGCCATGCAGCCCGCCGCGACGACCTTCGCGCCGGAGTCGTGCGCGGCCAGCAGCGTGTCGATGGAGTCCTTCTTCGCCGCCTCGATGAAGCCGCAGGTGTTGACCACGACCACGTCGGCGTCGCCGCTGCCCTCGGCGAGGTCCCAGCCCGCGTCCTCGATCCGTGCCGCCAGCTCCTCGGAGTCGACCTCGTTGCGGGCGCAGCCGAGCGTGATGAGTGAGACCTTACGCCGTGTGGACATGCCCCTAAGGTAATGGGCGCGGGAGCCCCGGCCGACCAGCGGGCCGTCAGGCCGTCTTCGGGTCGTCGCGCCCGAAGCTGAGCTGCTGCACGCCCCGGCCCTTGCCGGGCGAGCCGATGTCCTTGCCGTTGACGGTCATCCGGACGCCGCCGCCGACGCCGATCACGACGCTGATCTTCTTCTTGGCGGTCCAGCGCTTGTGGTCGCCCTGGCGGAGCATGCCGCTGAACAGCGGCGCGCCCTTGTCGCCGCGCACGCTGACCCAGGTCGTCCGCCTGACCTGGACGGCCAGCTCGACGTGCTTGCGCGGCGCGGCCACGACCGGGTCGCTGCGCTTGGGCGGCGCCGTCGTCGGGCGCGGCGGGGCCGGCGCGGCCGGGGTGCCGGCGACCTGCTGGGCGGTGCGCCGCTCGCTCCCGCCGCCGTGCCCGACGACCTGCACGATCCCGTAGATCACCACGAGCGCCAGGGCGAGCGCCATCGCGGCGCTCCAGTTCGGGGAGCGGCGCTCGCGGAAGGCGACCGGCTGCTCGGGCTCGAACGCCGACACGGCCGACACGGGTTGCGGCGCGCCGCCGTGCGTCGCGTCGAACTCGGCGACCAGCGGTTCCGGATCGATGCCGATCACGCGGGAGACGCTGCGGATGTGGCCGCGGGCGTAGAAGTTGCCGCCGCAGGTGGAGAAGTCGTCCGACTCCATGCCGCGGATGACGGTCTCGCGTATCCGCGTCTGGAGACTGACCTGGGTCACCGAGAGACCGGCCTGCTGACGCTCCGTCGCCAAGGTCTCTCCGATGCTCACGCCGAGCCTCCTTTGAGCGCGCCCATGGCCTACCACACGATCCGGTGACATCAGTCTAGGAACCGCAATGCCCGCTGAGCGACAGCCAACACGTTCGAAACTGGGCAAGATTTCGCATCATTCCGCCATCGCCCCGCCCGCCACCCTTCCCACGGGAGGGAACCGTCCGCACTCCGCGGCGAGACCTCCGGGGAACGCGCCGCCGAACACCGGGTGCGGTCGGCTCATGGTCGGTCTTCGGCCGCCCGCCGGCGGTCAGCCCCCGCGCAGTTCCGCCAGGACGCCGGGAAGGTCGTCGGGCTTGGCGAGGACGTCCCGCGCCTTGGACCCCTCGCTCGGCCCGACGATGTCGCGGCTCTCCATCAGGTCCATGAGCCGCCCGGCCTTGGCGAAGCCGACGCGCAGCTTGCGCTGGAGCATCGAGGTGGACCCGAACTGGGTGGACACCACCAGCTCGATCGCCTGGACGAGCAGGTCCATGTCGTCGCCGATCTCCTCGTCGATCTCCTTCTTCGGCGCGTTGGACTCGGCGACGTCCTCCCGGTAGTTCGCCTCCATCTGCCCCTTGCAGTGGTCGACGACGCCGTGGATCTCCTTCTCGGCCACGTAGGCGTTCTGGATGCGCATGGGCTTGCTCGCGCCCATCGGCAGGAACAGCGCGTCGCCCTGCCCGACGAGCTTCTCCGCGCCCGGCTGGTCGAGGATGACGCGGCTGTCGGCCAGCGAGGACGTCGCGAACGCCAGCCGGGACGGGACGTTGGCCTTGATGAGCCCGGTGACGACGTCCACCGACGGGCGCTGCGTCGCGAGCACGAGGTGGATGCCGGCGGCGCGGGCGAGCTGGGTGATGCGGACGACCGAGTCCTCGACGTCGCGCGGCGCGACCATCATCAGGTCGGCCAGCTCGTCGACGATGACCAGCATGTACGGGTAGGGCGTGTAGACGCGCTCGCTGCCGGGCGGCGCGGTGAGCTTGCCCGCCTTCACCGCCTTGTTGAAGTCGTCGATGTGCCGGAACCCGGACGCGGCGAGGTCGTCGTAGCGGCGGTCCATCTCGCCGACGACCCAGTCGAGCGCCTCGGCGGCCTTCTTGGGGTTGGTGATGATCGGGGTGATCAGGTGCGGGATGCCCTGGTACATCGTCAGCTCGACGCGCTTGGGGTCGACCAGGATCATCCGCACCTCGTCGGGCGTGGCCCGCATCAGGATCGAGGTGATGAGCCCGTTGATGCAGGTCGACTTGCCCGCGCCGGTGGCGCCCGCGATGAGGATGTGCGGCATCTTGGCGAGGTTGGCGACGACCGTGCGGCCCTCGACGTCCTTGCCGAGGCCGACGATCATCGGGTGGTGCTCGTTGGTGGCGGCGGGCGAGCGCAGCACGTCGCCGAGGCTGACGATGTCCTTGTCGACGTTGGGGATCTCCACGCCGATCGCCGACTTGCCGGGGATCGGGGAGATGATGCGCACGTCGGCGCTCTTCACCGCGTAGGCGATGTTCTTGGTGAGCGCGGTGACCTTCTCGACCTTGACGGCGGGGCCCAGCTCGATCTCGTACCGGGTGATCGTCGGGCCCCGGGTGAACCCGGTGACCTGCGCGTCGATGTCGAACTGGTCGAGCACGCCCGACAGCGCGTTCACGACGGTGTCGTTGGCCTTGGTGCGCGGCTTGGCGACGCTGCCGGGCCGCAGCGCCGACGCGTCGGGCAGCGCGTAGATCTCGCCGGAGGAGGACAGCGGGAGCTGCTCGGAGCTGCGCGGCGCCGGCGTCGGGTCGGGCACGGCGTGGGCGTCCGCCGGCTCGGGCACATCGGGCAGGTCGGGCAGCTCGGGGAGGTCGTCGGGGACGGGCTCGTCGTCGGAGGGCGGGGCGGGCGGCGGGACCTCGGCGCCGAACGGGTCGGGCTCGAACAGGTCGTCGACGAGGTCGCGGCCGGACCGGTCGGCGCGGCCGCCGCGCTCGCCCTTGCGGGGCGCGTCCTCCAGCAGGGGCGTGTCGTAGGGCTTGGAGTGCTCGCCGACCTCCAGCTCGCCGTCCTCCAGGGCCTCGCCGTCGGCCTTCCTGCTCTTGCGGCGGCGCTTCTTCGGGGCCTCCTCGGCGGGCGCCCCGTCCTCGGCGTCGCGTGCCGGACGGCCCTGGAGCGTCGCGAGCGTCCACAGGTCGCCGAACCGCTCGGGGACCTTGTTGATGGGGGTCGCGGTGACGACCAGCAGCCCGAAGAACGACAGGAGCAGCAGCAGCGGGACGGCCACCCAGCCGCTCAGCCCGGCCTCCAGCGGCGCCGAGACCACCCAGCCGAGGACGCCGCCCGCGTCGCGCACGGCCGGCATGTCCTTGGCGGGGGACGGCACGCCCGCCGCGATGTGCAGCACGCCGAGGACGCCGACGGCGAGCGCGGTGCAGCCGATGACGACGCGGCCGGTGTCCTCGTGCTGCTCGGGGTGGCGGAGCGTCTGCCAGGCCAGCAGCAGCAGCAGGACCGGCAGCACGACCGCCATCAGCCCGAGCCCGCCGCGCACGACCTTCTCCAGCGCGATCGTGACGACGCCGTCGGGCCGGAACCAGGTGACCGAGGCCAGCACGATGGACGAGCCGAGCAGCGCGAGCCCGAGCCCGTCGCGGCGGTGCTCGGGGTCGAGGCTCCGGGCGCTGTTGCCGTAGGCGCGGAACAGCGACCCGACCGAGACCGCCGCGAGCTGGTAGAGCTTGAACACGAGCTGGGCGAACCCTGAGATGACCTGGACGATCGGATGGGGCTGCGGGGCCGCGGGCCGCCGCCCGCCCGAGCCGCGCGCCGCACCCTTCGCGCCGCCCTTCGCCCCGCCCTTCGCAGCGCCTTTGGCGCCGCCCTTGGACGCGCCGCCGGACGGGCGTTTGCGGGGGGTGGAGCTCGCGGGCTTACGAGCCGCGCTGCCCCCGGCACGCGAGGTGCTCTTCGCTCCGGACGCACGTGTGGCCATGATGATGAGAGTAACCAAGGAGCCTGGCGGTTCCTTGGAGAAGCGAACGGCGTGTCGCCCCGCCGGTGACGGTCGTGACCCCGGGGAACGCCGAGGCCGCACATATCGGAACGTTCCGATATATGCGGCCTGCTGGGACCGTTCCGCTATGCCCGGATGGCCGGAACGGTCCTACACCTCGACGATCACAGGGATGATCATGGGACGGCGGCGGTAGGTGTCGCTCACCCACTTGCCGACCGTGCGCCGGACGAGCTGGCTGATCTGGTGCAGGTCGTTGACCCCGTCGCCCGCCGCGTCCCGCAGCACCTGGTCGATGCGCGCCAGGACCTCGTCGAAGTCCTCGTTGACGATGCCGGCGCCGCGGGCGTGGATCTCCGGACCCGCGACGACCTTGCCGGAGGAGGAGTCGATGCCGATCACGATGGAGACGAAGCCCTCCTCGCCGAGGATCCGCCGGTCCTTCAGGGAGGTCTCGGTGACCTCGCCGACCGACAGGCCGTCGACGTAGACGTACCCGGCGGGGACCGCGCCGACGATGCTCGCCTTCCCCTCGACGAGGTCGACGACGACGCCGTCCTCGGCGATGACGATGTTCTCGTCGGGGACGCCGGTCAGCGCGGCGAGCTTGGCGTGCGCCCGCAGGTGCCGCCACTCGCCGTGGATCGGCATGAAGTTGCCCGGCTTGGTCATGTTGAGCACGTACAGCAGCTCGCCCGCCGAGGCGTGCCCGGACACGTGCACCAGCGCGTTGCCCTTGTGCACGACCCGCGCGCCCCACCGGGTGAGCCCGTTGATGACCCGGTTGACCGCGTTCTCGTTGCCGGGGATCAGCGAGGACGCCAGCATGACGGTGTCGCGGTCGGTGATGCGGATCTGCTGGTGGTCGCGGTTGGCCATCCGCGACAGCGCCGACATCGGCTCGCCCTGCGAGCCGGTGCACACGAGGACGAGGCGGTCGGCGGGGACGTCCTCCAGCTCCTTCGGCTCGACCATGATGCCCTCGGGCACGTTCAGGTAGCCGAGCTCGCGCGCGACGCCCATGTTGCGGACCATGGAGCGGCCGATGAAGCACACCTTGCGGCCGTTAGCGACGGCGGCGTCCAGCACCTGCTGGACGCGGTGGACGTGCGAGGCGAAGCAGGCGACGATCAGCCGCTCCTGCGCGGTGCGGAACACCTCGTCCACGACGGGGCCGATGTTGCGCTCGCTCGGCACGAAGCCGGACACCTCGGCGTTGGTGGAGTCCGACAGGAGCAGGTCGATGCCCTCGGCGCCGAGCCGGGCGAACCCGGGCAGGTCGGTGAGCCGGCCGTCCAGCGGGAGCTGGTCCATCTTGAAGTCGCCGGTGTGCAGCACGAGCCCGGCCCCGGTGCGGACCGCGAGGGCGAGCGCGTCGGGGATCGAGTGGTTGACGGCGAGGAACTCGCAGTCGAACGGGCCGAAGGTGCTCCGGTCGCCCTCGCCGACCACCCGGGTGACGGGCCGGATGCGGTGCTCGGTGAGCTTGGCCTCCAGCAGCGCCAGCGTCAGCCGCGACCCGACGAGCGGGATGTCGGGCCGCTCGCGCAGCAGGTAGGGGACGGCGCCGATGTGGTCCTCGTGGCCGTGGGTCAGCACGACGGCCTCGATGTCGTCGAGCCGGTCCCTGATGTAGTCGAAGTCGGGCAGGATCAGGTCGATCCCGGGCTGCTCGGTCTCGGGGAAGAGCACGCCGCAGTCGACGACGAGCAGGCGTCCGCCGTACTCGTACACCGTCATGTTGCGGCCGATCTCCCCGAGGCCGCCGAGCGCGACGATGCGCAGGCCGTCCGCGGGCGGTTCGGGCGGGTCGGAGAGCTCCGGGTGAGGATGGCTCACCGGGCGACCTCCGGGATCGTTTCGGGCACTTTTACTCCCCCTGTCGTCAGGTCCTCACGCAGGCGTGCCGCGAACTCCGGCGTGGCCTCCACCAGCGGCGCGCGGAGCGGGCCGCCTCCGGGGAGGCCGAGCAGGTTCAGCGCTGCCTTGACGGCGATGGCGCCCTGCGTGCGTGTCATGATCGCGGTGACCACGGGCAGCAGCCGGCGGTGGATGTCCAGCGCCCGACCGTGCTCACCGGCGCGGTATGCGTCGATCATCTCATGGAGCTCGGTGCCGACGACATGCCCGACCACGCTGACGAAGCCCGCCGCCCCGACCGACAGCCACGGCAGGTTGAGCACGTCGTCGCCGGAGTACCACACGAGGTCGGTCTCGGCCATTACCCGGGAGGCGCCGAAAAGGTCGCCCTTGGCGTCCTTGACGGCGAGGATCCGGGGGTGCTCGGCGAGCCGCAGCAGCGTCTCGTTGTGGATCGGCACCCCGGTGCGGCCCGGGATGTCATAGAGCATCGCGGGCAGGCCGGTGGCGTCGGCGACCGCCGTGAAGTGGCGGACGAGCCCCTCCTGCGGCGGCTTGTTGTAGTACGGCGTGACCACCAGCAGGCCGTGCGCGCCGGCGGTCTCGGCCTGCCGCGCGAGTTTCAGCGTGTGCTCGGTGTGGTTCGTCCCGGCACCGGCGACGATCACCGCGCGGTCGCCGACCGCCTCGATGACCGCGCGCAGCAGGGTGGACTTCTCCTCGTCGCTCGTCGTCGGCGACTCGCCCGTCGTCCCGCTGACGACGAGGCCGTCATGGCGCCGCTCGTCGACCAGATGGGTCGCGAGGCGCGCGGCGCCGTCGTAGTCGACGCCGCCGTCGGGCAGGAACGGAGTGACCATCGCGGTCAGCATCCGCCCGAACGGCGCGTCGGTCGTTGTGCTGGGTGCCATGCATCGAACGGTACCGTTCCGGCCGGTCGGCGTGGACCCGCAGGTCCCTCCTAGTCAGGGAATATCCCGCCCTGGCGCCCCGGGCCGCCGCCCGCGGGCCGGAACCGGGCGGGGGACACCGCCCGCGCACCGCCGAAAACGGGCCCGGCGGCCGGGATCCGGCCGCGCTTCTGGAGGATCCGCCGCCACACGCTCGGGGGTACGCGTGGCGGCGGCTCCATCACCACATCGTTGCACGCAAACGCGACGTTACGGGGTCAGTCCGGCCACTTCCCGGACTCGGTTGGATAACATGACCCTGCTCGCCCTGGCGTTGCCCGCGGCACCCCGATCGGGTGCCCGGCGGGTGGTTCAGCGCGCGGCCCCGGCGGCGGCCGTCCCGGCGGGCCATTCCGCGCGGTAGCGCGCCCACTCGGCGTCGTCGGTCGTCCAGTCCGCGTAGACGCCCACGCCGAAGGGGCGTTCCGGCGGCCGCTCCAGGTCGTCCACGCCGCGCCGGATGCCCCGGAGCGCGACCGCGAGGTCCTCCGCCCACGGCACCAGCGGCCGGTACGTCGGGACGCCCATGAACACCGTCGTGCGGTCCCCGATCAGCTCCAGCGTCCAGCGGGTGTGCCGGGCGAAGTGCCATCCGGCCAGCGCCTTCGTCGGCAGCGACACGTCGTAGGTCATGATCGCGACCTGGTCCGCCCGGTCGGCGATCCTGAGGAGGAACTCCCTGGTCGGACGCGGCGGGTAGTGCACCGGACCGTGCCGCGGCACGAGCGCCTTGTAGACGGGCTGGAGCGCGTCGAACAGCGTCGGCTGCTCCAGCGCGACCGACAGCAGCCGCCCCCGGGACCGGGTCAGGGCGCGCGTGGCGTCCATCAGCGCCAGGAACGCGGTGTCGTCGGGGTAGATCGGCTCGAAGTCGTAGTGGATGCCGTCGAACCCGGCGTCGAGGAGCGCCGCGTCGCTGCCCAGCACCCGCGCGCGGACGGCCGGGTCGTCGAGGTCGGTGACCCCGTGGCCCTCGACCGTCCGGATCTGGCCCAGGTACGCCTGCGCGCGGACGCCCGGCGCGTACTCGCGCACGGCCCCGAGGAGCTGCTTGGCGTAGCGGTACTTGGCCGGGGGGACGGTCCCGTCCGCCTCGAAGGGGCCGGCGTGGAAGTACACGTCGGTGATCCGGTTGCGCTTGAGCAGATCCGCGAACGCGCGGTACTCGGCGTCGGTGTGCGGCTCCCCCACCCACTGGTGCCGCGCCCACAGCGCGTTCACCTCCGTGCCGGGCGCGCGCGGCTCCCGCTGCCACCACACGAAGGCGCCGCTGACGGTGATCGCGGCGAGCCCCAGCGCGTAGGCCGCCGCCCAGGCCGTCCAGCGCAGGGAGCGCAGGAGCAGCCGCCGCCAGGACGTTCCACCCGATCGCCGCATCCCGCCATGATCGCGGATCAGTGGGCGGTTCGGACGCGGACGGCATGCGGCGGCCACGGGACGATCATGTTTCGGTCGGGATCGCGGGTCGCGCGCGCGATCCGTTGACACCGCCGGAACGATGTGGTGACCAGGCGGTTCGTCGGACGCGGACCCGGCAGGGTCCGCGCCCCTCCGCTGCGAGGCGTGAGCCGCCCGGTCCGAACCCCGTTTCATCGGGATGGAGGTCGAGCGTCATGCGAGGACGACCGAACCGGGCCGAACCGAAACCCCTGCTCAGCACGCGCGCCCTGGTGATCCTGATCGCCGCGGTGGGCGCCGCCGCCCTGTGCGCCGCCGCGCCCGGGGCCGCCGTCCCGATCGGCGTGGGCGTCGGGGTCGTCACGCTGCTGGTACAGATCGTCCGGGACTGACCGGACCCGGCCGCGCGCCGCCGGCGCGTCCCGGCGGACGCGCGTCCGCTGGGTCAGCGCCACGCACACGAGGACGCCGACGGCGGCGAGCGCGGTGGTGGCGTCGATCGACTCCTCCAGTAGGAGGGCCGACCACACCAGCGTCAGGACGGGCTGGGTCAGCTGCACCTGGCTGGCGCGGGCGATCCCGGCCCGCGCCAGGCCCTCGTACCAGGCGAAGAAGCCGAGGTAGGCGGAGAACGCGGTCACGTAGCCGAAGCCGAGGGCGGCGCGCCCCGTCCAGTGCGGGCCGGTGGTGGCCAGCAGCCAGCCGGTCACCGGGACGGTGACCGGCGCGGCCAGGACCAGCGCCCAGGAGATCACGCGCCAGCCGGGCATGTCGCGGGTGAGCCGCGCGCCCTCGGCGTATCCGGCGGCGGCGGCCAGCAGCGCGGCGAACAGCAGCAGGTCGCCGACCGTGAGGCGGCCCGCGCCGCGCACGAGCGCGAAGCCGGTGACGCAGGCGGCGCCCGCCCCGCTCGCGAGCCAGAACGCGCGGGAGGGCCGCTCCCCCGCGCGCAGGACGGCGAGCACGGCGGTCGCGGCGGGCAGCAGCCCGATCACGACGGCGGAGTGGCCGGAGGATGCGCCCCGGTCGAGCGCGAGCGTGGTCAGCACCGGGAACCCGAAGATCACTCCGGCGCAGACGACCGCGAGCCCGGGGAGCTGGTCGCGCCGGGGCCGCCGGGCGCGCACCGCCAGGAGCGCGATCGCGGCGAGCCCGGCCGCGGCGGCGGACCGGCCGACGCCGATCACGTAGGGGTCGAGCCCCTCCAGCCCGAACTCGGTGCCGGGGAAGGTGAAGGAGTAGATCAGGACACCGATCGAGGCGAGCCACAGCCCGCCGGCCGCTACCGGCGTGGAGGCGGTAGCGCTATCGTGATTCCTCATGCAACAAGATAGCAGCGTGCTCTCCCTGGCCGATCGGCTGCGCGCGGAGGTGCGCGGGCTGAATCCTGGGGAGCGGCTGCCGTCGAGCCGGTCGCTGGTCGAGCGGCACCGGGTCAGCCCGGTGACGGTCTCGCGGGCGCTGGGGCTGCTCGCCGCCGAGGGGCTGGTCGTCACCCGCCCGGGGAGCGGCACGTTCGCCGCCGACCGCCCGGCGCCCGCCGAGCCGTCCGACCCGGGCTGGCAGGCGGTGACGCTCGGCGACCGGGCGGTCGACGCCTCCGGGGTGTCGTGGCTGCTCACGCCCGCGCCGGAGGGCACGGCCGCGCTCAGCGGCGGGTACCTGCACCCGACGCTCCAGCCGGTCCGCGCGCTCGCGACGGCGGCGGCCAGGGCGGCCCGGCGGCCGGACGCGTGGGAGATGCCCGCGCTCGGCGGCCTGCCCGAGCTGCGCGCCTGGTTCGCCCGGACGGTCGGCGGCGGCGTCGCGCCGTCCGACGTGGTGATCACCAGCGGCGGGCAGCAGTCGCTGACGACCGTGCTGCGGGCGCTGCTGCCGCCCGGCGCGCCCGTGCTGGTGGAGTCGCCGACCTACCTGGGCGTGCTCGCGGTGGCGCGGGCGAGCGGGCTGCACCCGGTGCCCGTCCCGGTGGACGCGGGCGGCGTGCGGCCCGACCTGCTCGCCGAGGCGTTCGCGATGAGCGGCGCGCGAGTGCTGTACTGCCAGCCCGCCTTCCACAACCCGACCGGGGCGGTGCTGTCGGCGGAGCGCCGCGAGCGGGTGCTCGCGGTGGCGCGGGCGGCGGGCGCGTTCGTGGTCGAGGACGACTTCGCGCGGCACCTCGGCATCGACCCGCCCCCGCCGCCGCTGGTCGCGCGGGACGGCGAGGGCCGCGTCGTGCACATCGCCTCGCTCACCAAGGCCACCGCGCCGAGCCTGCGGGTCGCCGCGGTGATCGCGCGCGGCCCGGTCGCGGAGCGGATCCGCGCGACGCAGCTCGTCGAGGAGTTCTTCCCCGCGCGGCCGTTGCAGGAGACCCTGCTCGAACTGGTCAGCTCGCCGGGCTGGCCCCGGCACCTGCGCACCGTCCGCGCGGCGCTGCGGTCGCGGCGCGACGCCGTCCTCGCCGCGATCGCGCGCGACCTGCCGGAGGTGCGGACGAGCCGCCCGGCGGGCGGCTTCCACATGTGGCTGCGGCTGCCCGAAGGGGTGGACGACGTGGACCTGGCCGAGGCGGCGCTCCGCGCGGGCGTCCTGGTCAGCGCCGGGCGCCCGTTCTTCCCCGCCGAGGCCCCGGCCCCTCACCTGCGGATCAGCTACGGCACGGCGGCCTCGGAGGCGGAGCTGGCCGAGGGCGTCCGGCGGCTGGCCTCCGTCCTGCCGCGCTGACCTCCCCCTGACTCGGCGGGCCGCGCAGGAGCAGAACTCATCGCCTCGGCTCCGCCGGGCGGCCGGCGGCGCGGCTCCGGCGCCGTCCGATCAGGTCGTGGACGCGTCTCGACCTGCGCTCGGCGCGCTCCAGCGCCTCCGCGCGGGCGGCGAGGCGCGCCTCGACGAGGTCGGCGTGCAGCCGCGCGTACTGCCGCCGCGCCCACGCGTGCCGCGTCGCCAGGTCCGCCAGGTAAGGCAGGGCGTTCATTCGGTCTCCCATCGTTGACACCAGCTAAACCGTAACGCTGGTGTCGCTCATGCTGCAACCACCAAAGCAGGAATGCCGGTGTTGCGGGTTGGGTAGGGTGCTCGGTGACAGGCAGGAGGGGTGATGGCCGACGCTGGTCCCGGTGAGGACGCCGCGCTGCTGCTGCGGGACTTCGTCAACACGCTCGACGTCGACTCCGGCACCGACGGGTTCGCCGCGCCCGCCGACCTCGCGCGCTGGCTCACCGAGCGCGGGCTCGTCCCGTCCGGCACGGCGGCGGGCGACGCCGACCTCGCCATGGGGATCGCCCTGCGCGAGGGGCTGCGCGCCGCGATGCTCGCCCACCGGGGGCCGACGGACGAGGAGGTCTGCGACCTCGACGACGTGCTCGCCGAGCTCCCCCTGCGGGTCGTCCTCGACGGGCCCCGCCCGGCGCTCGTCCCGGCGGGCGGCGCCGCGGCGGCCGCCGCCGGCCTCGCCCGCGTCGCCTCGGCGATCATGGACGCGGCGGCCGCCGGGACCTGGGCCCGGCTCAAGGTCTGCGAGGAGGACACCTGCCGCTGGGCGTTCCTCGACACCTCCAAGAACCGCTCCCGCGCCTGGTGCTCGATGAAGACCTGCGGGAACCGCACCAAGACCCGCGCCTACCGCGCCCGGCGCCGCCCCCCGGCCGGCGCGGCGCCCGCGCGCTGAGCCGTATCCTCGCGCCGTGCTGACGATCCGTTTCGCGGGGGCGGAGGACGCCGAGGCGATCGAGGCCGCCCGCGCCGCGTCGTGGCGGGCGGGCTACGCGGGGCTGCTCCCCCGGGCGGTGATCGACGACCTCACCGGCCCGGACGAGGTCGAGCGGCGGCGCCGGTGGCCGGAGGCGAACCCGCACGGCCGGATGCTGCTGGCCGAGGTCGACGGCGTCCCGGCGGGGATGGCGGCCTTCGGGCCCGAGCGGCGGCCGCGCGACACCTCCGCGTCGTCCCGCGTCGAGCTCTACTCGCTGTACGTCGCGCCGGAGTTCTGGTCGGACGGCGTGGGCCGCGCCCTGCTGGAGCGGGTGGTGGACGAGAGCCGCGCGTCCGGGTACGACCGGCTCGTCCTGTGGGTGCTCGACACCAACACGCGGGCCCGGCGCTTCTACGCGCGGGCGGGGCTGACGGAGACGGCGCGGGAGGAGACGGAGCTGCGCGGGCACGTCGTCACCCACCTCCGGTGCGAGCGCGACCTCACGCGTCCCCCTAGGGTGAGCGGTGATCCCGGACGAGAGGACACGTGACGCCATGGCCGATGTGGGCGTGCGGCCCGCCCGGCGCGCGGACGCCGCCGCCGTCGCCGACATCCAGGTGCGCGCCTGGCGGCTCGGCTACCGGGACCTGCTCCCGCCGGAGGTCCTCACGAGGGTGACCGGTCCCGAGGCGCTCGCGGCCTGGCGGGAGCGGTGGGCGGACGCGGCGGTGTCGCCCCCGTCCCCGCGCCACCGGCTGCTGGTCGCGGTGGCGAACGACCTGGTGGTCGGGTTCGCCGCGCACGCCCCCGCCGAGGACGCCGACCTCGACCCGGCGGCGGACGCCGAACTCGTCGCGCTGCTGGTCGACCCGACGCACGGCCGCGCCGGGCACGGCAGCAGGCTGCTGGCCGCCTCCGTGGACCTGCTCCGCGAGGACGGCTTCCGCACGCTGACCACCTGGGCGTTCGAGGACGACGCGGTGACGCGGGGGTTCCTCGGCTCGGCGGGCTGGGCCCCCGACGGGACGGCCAGGACGCTCGACATGGGCGAGCCCGTCCGGCAGATCCGCCTGCACACCGGCATCGCCGACGAACTGTAGGCGGGGCGGGGCGTTCGGCAGGGGTCGGTGAAGGGCACGGGGCGTCCGGCCATATCTTTGAAGTCGTGCCCGAGTCCACCTCCCTGAGCCCGCCGCCGCATGTCTCGGCGGGGCCGTCGCGCGCCGGCCGCCGCCGCTGGCTCGGCATGGTCGTCATCAGCCTCGGCGTCTCGCTGATCGTGGTCGACGCCACGATCGTCGGCGTCCTGCTCCCCCGGATCGTCACCGGGCTGGACCTCACGACCACCGGCGCGGAGTGGGTGACCTCGGTCTACTCGCTGGTGTTCGCCGCGCTGCTGATCCCGTTCGGGCGGGCGGGCGACCTGTTCGGGCGCCGCCGCATGTTCGTCCTCGGCGTCGCGGTGTTCTCGGTCGCGAGCCTGCTCGCGGCGCTCGCGGGCGGCGCCGGGACGCTGGTCGGCGCGCGGGCGCTGCAGGGCGTCGGCGCTTCCATGATCCTTCCGGCGACGCTGTCCACGGTGAACGCGATGTTCACCGGCCGCGACCGCGCGATCGCGTTCGGCATCTGGGGGTCGCTGATCAGCGGCATGGCCGCGCTCGGCCCGCTGGTGGGCGGCGCGGTCGCCACCGGCGGCGGCTGGCGCTGGGCGTTCGGGATCAACCTGCCGCTCGGCGCCGCGCTCGTGGTGGGCGCTCTCGCCCTGATGCCCGAGACGCGGGTGGAACCCGCCGTTCCGGGAGGCGTGGGGGGGCGTCCCCCCGCAGGAGACCGGTCCGGGAGCGCGTGGCGGGAGATCGACTGGGTCGGCGGGCTGCTGTCGGCGCTCGGGCTCGGCGCGCTGGTGTTCGGGCTGATCGAAGGCCAGACCTACGGCTGGTGGGCGGCGACGCGTCCGATGTCGATCGGCGCGTTCGAGTGGCCGGGCACCGGCCTGTCGCCGGTCCCGGTCGTCCTCGCGCTCGGGATCGCGCTGGTCGCGGTGCTGGTCGTGGTCGAGCGGGCGCGGGCGGCGGCGGGGCGCGCGGTCATGCTCGACCTGGCGCTGTTCCGCATCGCGAACTTCCGGCACGGCAACGTGGCCTCGTCGCTGATCAGCGTGGGCGAGCTGGGGCTGCTGTTCATCCTGCCGCTGTTCCTGCTCGGCGTGCACGGGACGTCCCCGCTCCAGATCAGCGTGGCGATCCTGCCGCTGGCGGTCGGCGCGTTCCTGTCGGGCGGGTACGCGGGCCGGCTCGCGAACAGGCGCGGCGCGCACCGGGTCGTGCAGATCGGCATGGTGCTGGAGGTCGCGGCCGTCCTCGCGCTCGGCCTCACCGTGTCGGCGTCCACCACCGGGTTCGGGCTCGCGCCCTGGATGCTGCTGTACGGCTTCGGCCTCGGCCTGACCTCGGCGCAGCTCACCAACGTCTCGCTGGCGGACGTGCCGCCCGCGCTGGCCGGGCAGGCGTCCGGCACCCAGTCCACCGCCCGCCAGGTCGGCGCGGCGCTCGGCATCGCCCTGATCGGGACGGTGTTCGCGACCGGCCTCGGGCACGCGATGAGCGACCGGCTCGCCGGGTCCGGGCTGCCGCCCGAGCGGCAGGCCGCCATCACCCGCGAGCTGCGCGACAGCGCCGGGACCTACGGACGTGACCTGCACGACACCCCGGGGATGGGCGCCGAGGCGCACGCCGCCGACGCCAGCCTCGCGGTGGCGACCAGGCACGGGGCGCTCGCCACCGCCGCGATCCTGGCGCTCGGCCTCGCGATGTCGCTGCGGCTGCGCCCGAGCAGTGATCATGATCGTGGACAATCGAAGGGATAGTCCCCTGTCATCGCACGAGAACCCGGGATAACTTTGGCAACGCTCTCCCAGTGGGTCGCCGGCGCCCGGCCTCGCACGCTGCCCACCTCGCTCGTCCCCGTCGTCGTCGGCACCGGGGTCGCGGTCGGCGCGGACCACGCCGTCTGGTGGCGCGCGCTGCTCGCCGCCGTCGTGGCCCTGGTCCTGCAGATCGGCGTGAACTACTCCAACGACTACTGCGACGGCATCCGCGGCACCGACGAGAAACGCGTCGGGCCGCTGCGGCTCGTCGGGTCCAAGGTCGCGCCGCCCAGGCAGGTGCTGGCCGCCGCGCTCGGCGCCTTCACCGTCGCGGGCGTGGCGGGCCTCGTCCTCGCCGCCGTGACGACGTGGTGGCTGGTGCTGATCGGCGCGTTCGCGATCCTGGCGGCCTGGTACTACACCGGCGGCAAGACCCCCTACGGCTACCGCGCGCTCGGCGAGATCTCGGTGTTCGTGTTCTTCGGCCTGGTCGCCGTCGTCGGGACGGCCTACGTCCAGGTGGAGGGGCTGCCGTGGGAGGCGTGGGTCGCGGCGGTGCCGATCGGGCTGCTGGCCTGCGGGCTGCTGGTCGCCAACAACCTGCGCGACATCCCCACCGACCGCGTCTCGGGCAAGCGGACCCTGGCCGTCGTCGTCGGCGACCGCTGGACGCGGATCATATACGCGGTCTGCACCGCGCTGCCGTTCATGATCGTCCTCGGGCTGGCCGCCCCGCACCCGTGGGTGCTGATCGCGCTGCTGGCGGCGCCGCTGTCGGTGCCGCCCACGCAGAAGGTGCTGAACGGCGCGGTCGGCCCCGCCCTGATCCCGGTGCTGGGCGAGACCGGCCGGCTGCAGATCGCCTACGGGGTGCTGCTGGCGATCGGCCTCGCCATCTGACCATCCCGCTCCACGAGCAGGACGGCGCCGGTGAGGCCCATGACGAGCCCCGCGAGCACCCCGGCGAGCGCCGTCATGGCCTCGGCGACCGTGAAGCCGGACGCCAGGTGCGCCGGGCGCCCGAGCATCACCAGCAGGGCGTACAGGGACCCGGCGAACGTCGCCCCCGACCCCACCCACGCGGCGGCGAGCGGCGGCACGAACCCGCGGGGGCGTCCGGCGCGCAGGACGATCAGGAGCAGCGCGCCCGCCCCGGCGGCCGTCAGCAGACCTGAGACGCCGTCGACCGTGTGTCGAAGGACGGTCCGGTCCTGGATCTCCTCGGCGGTGAGCCCGACCGTCCCGCCGAGGGCCCAGAAGAGGTCGGCGAGCGCGACGACGGCCGCCAGCCCCGCCGCCCCGAACGCGAGGAGTCTCTGGAGCGCGTGGGTCGCGCCCTCGGGGAGGTCCCTGGTCCGGCTGGTGAAGACGTCGGGCCACCGCGTCCGCGCGTAGAGGACGAACGCCGCCAGCAGCCCGAGGCCCTGCACCGTGAATCCCGAGTACACGACGGCGTAGACCCAGCCCTGGAGGCCGTTGTCGGTCCCGGTCAGGGACTCCGACGAGGTGAGCGTCTGCGACGCCGACCCCAGCGGGACGGCCACGACGATCGGCGCGAGCAGCCCGGCCGCGATCCAGATCGGCGCCAGGACGGCCCACGCCGGGATCCGCAGCCCCCACCGGAACGTGAACGCCAGCGCGACGAGCACGGCCGCCGCGTCCATGGCCATCGTGATCGCGTTGCCGACGTAGAGCGCGGAGTCCTTCGCGGCGTCGACGTCGTTCCAGCCGACCGTGCTGCCGGACAGCCAAGCGATCTTGATGGTCAGGTAGGGGACGCAGGCGGCGACGGTCGCGACGCAGACCGCCAGGCGGACACGTCCGGGCCCCGCGCCCGGGACCCCGGCGGCGCCGCGTCCCGGCAGCGGATGAGCTGAAACGGTCATGCCCGCCATGCTCGCCCGAACGCCCGCCGCCCCGCCTCCCGCCGCCGGGGGAACCGGAACCGCCCGGCTCCCCCACAGGGGTGATCATGCGGTTGTGTTCATGAAAGCCCCGGCCCACGACCGCTCGCGTGGCGGCCGTACTCACGAAGCCCCGGCCCCCAACCGCTCGCCTGGCGGCTCGCGGCCGTGACCGCGCCTTTGGCGAGTGCGGCATCGCTTCGCGATCTTCCCGGTGGGGCTCGCCTTCGGCTTCGCCCCACCGGTCAGCTACGCACTCGCGTGGCGGCTAGGGCCGTTGCGGGGGCGTCCTAGGCGAGGTTCCAGTCGATCTCGGAGCGGCCCGCGTCCACCAGGGCCTTGTTCACGGCGCTGAAGGGGCGCGTGCCGAAGAACTTCTTGGCGCTGAGCGGGCTCGGGTGGGCCGACTCGATCACGGTGTGCTGGGGGCCGGTGATGAGGCGGGCCTTCTTGCGCGCGTAGGCGCCCCAGAGCACGAAGACGACGCGGTCGGTCTTGTCGTTGAGGGCGCGGATCGCGGCGTCGGTGAAGTCCTCCCAGCCCTTGCCGGCGTGCGACCCGGCGTCGCCCGCGCGGACGGTCAGCACCGCGTTGAGCAGCAGGACGCCCTGGTCGGCCCACCGGGTGAGGTCGCCGGACCCCGCGGGCGGGATCTCCAGGTCGGCGGCCAGCTCCTTGTAGATGTTGCGCAGCGACGGCGGCAGCCGCACGCCCTCGCGGACGCTGAAGCTGAGCCCGTGCGCCTGGCCGGGGCCGTGGTAGGGGTCCTGCCCGAGGATCAGGACGCGGGTGTTCTCGTACGCGCAGTGCCTGAACGCGTTGAACAGGTCGGCCTGCGGGGGGTAGACGGTCTGCTCGGCGTACTCGGCGGCCACGAACGCCTCAAGGGCGGCGGTGGCGATCGGGTCGAGCAGCGGGTCGAGCCGCTCCCGCCAGTCGCCGGGCAGCGATTCCATCAGGTCGAGCGACATCGTCGGGCCTCCGGGGAAGTGATCTCCAGCTATCCGGAACACTAGTGCGGGGCACTGACACGCCAGGGCGGAATCACGGGAGCGAATGCCCCGGGACCCTAAGATCGGGCCATATGCCCGACTCCCCCGGCCGGCGCCGCCCCCGAGCATCCGCGCTGCTCACCGTTCTCGTGCTGCTCGGCCTCACGGCGGGCTGCGGCGGTTCGTCGGGCCCGGTGACGCTGAGGGTCCTCGCGGCCTCGTCGCTGACCGAGGCGTTCGGGGAGATGGGTCTGGCGTATTCGCAGGCCAACCCTGGCGTGAAGGTGAGGCTGGAGTTCGGCGGGTCGCAGGAGATGGCGGGCCGGCTGTCCGACCACGACCCCGGCGACGTCCTGGTGACGGCGGACGAGGCGAGCATGCGGAAGGCCGACCGCTACCTGACCGGCCCCCGCCCGGTCATCGCGCACAACTCGATGACGATCGCGGTCGCGCCCGGCAACCCGCGCGGCATCCGCGACGTGCGCGACCTCGCGCGACCGGGGCTGCGGGTCGTGGCGGGGGCCGAGATCGTCCCGGTCGGACGGTACGCCCGGCAGGTCCTGGCGCGGGCCGGGGTGAGCGTCCGGTGGAGGTCGGAGGAGATCAGCGCCCGCGCGGTCCTGGACCGGATCCGCACCGGGGACGCCGACGCCGGCCTCGTCTACATCACCGACCTGGGGTCGGCGGGGGCGGCGGCGAGCAGCGTCCCGATCCCGGCGAACCTCAACGTCACGGCGGCCTATCCGGCGTCGGCCGTCAGGGGCGGCCACCACCTGGACGAGGCGAACGCGTTCGTGTCGTGGCTGAGCACGCCCGAGGCGCAGAAGCTGCTGGGCAAGTACGGCTTCGCCGGCCCCGGCCCCGCCCGCTGACGCCCGCGTCAGGACGCTTCGGCGCGGGCCTTGAGGGCGGCGTTCATGGCGGCGAACTCGTCCTCCATCTTGAGCTGGCCGCCCGCGACCGGGACGAGCGCGCCGCTGAACCGCTCGCCCTGGGTGAGGCGGACGCGGCCCTGCCCGGCGGGCTCGATCCGGAAGTAGTGCTCGCCGTCCACGATCCCGGGCACCCACAGGCGCCCGATCCAGCGCAGCTCTCGGCCCGGCTCGGCGGCGAGGACCTTCGGCTCGAACGTCATCGAGCTTCCGCCGGAGTCGCGCAGCACGTTGCGGAGCCGCGCGCCCTTCCTCGGCTCGCCCTCGGCCTTGACGATGAACGGGTTCCACTCCGGGAAGCTGCCGAAGTCGGTGAGGATGCCGTAGACCTTGTCGGCGGGCGCGGCGATCTCGACGGTGCTGCTGACCTCGTGCGGCGCCAGCTCGCCCCAGGCGAGCAGGCCGCCGGCGGCCAGGACCGGGACGGTGAGGGCGGTGACGACGACGCGGCGGATCATGGCGGCCTCCTTGGCTAATGACTTTTTGCAATTGGCTAAGCTTATTAGCCAACAGGCTAGCTAAGAGGATTAGCTTTGGCAAGAGGGAACGTCCGGGGGCCGTACGCCGTTTACTCCCCCGGAGCCCGCAACCGGGCTTGCGCGCAACCGCGACCCGCGGGCACGCGCCCGGGAAGATCGTGTTCACCGGCCCCGGCCTGGTGACGTGTACGGGGGGAAGGTCAGTCGTGCCGTCCAAGCGACCCGCGCCGCAGCCGAGCGAGGCGGCGCGCCGAGGAGGCCCCGGCGAACCCGACAGGCGCCAGTCGGTCCCGCCCCGCAACGACCCCGAGCAGCCCTGGCGGGCCGAAGGGGTGCCGGAGCGGCGGCCGGAGCGACGCGCGCGCGGCTTCGGCGGCGGCTGGAAACCCGGCCGCAACACCTACCTGTTCTGGCTGCTCCTGGCCGTCGTGTTCGGGCTGAGCTACGCCTCGATGCACATCACCGGCAAGCAGGAGCGGGTGTCGGTGCCCTACACCGCGTTCACGCAGCAGGTGTCGGCGGGCAACGTCAAGGACGTCTACACCAAGGGCTACCAGATCCAGGGCAAGCTGAAGAACGCCCAGCAGGTGCCCGGCCAGGCCGACACGAAGAAGACCTACACCTCGTTCGAGACGCTGCGCCCCGCGTTCGCCGACGACAAGATCTACACCGAGATGGTGCGGAAGGGCGTCCAGGTCGAGGCCAAGCCCGTCAGCGAGGACCGGGGGCTGCTCGCCAACCTCCTGCTGTCGCTACTGCCGACGCTGCTGTTCGTCGGCCTGTGGATCGGCGTGATGGTCTGGCTCCAGCGCCGGATGTCCGGCGGCGGAGGCGGCGGGATCATGGGCGGCTTCGGCCGGTCCCCCAAGCCCGTCCAGCCGGACGAGAAGCGCGCCACGTTCGCCGACGTCGCGGGGATCGACGAGGTCGAGGCCGAGCTGAGCGAGATCGTCGACTTCCTCAAGGACCCTGGCAAGTACCGGCGGATGGGCGCCCGCGTCCCCCGCGGGGTGCTGCTCACCGGCTCGCCCGGCACCGGTAAGACGCTGCTGGCCCGCGCCGTCGCGGGCGAGGCCGACGTGCCGTTCTACTCCGCCGCCGCGTCGGAGTTCATCGAGATGGTCGTGGGCGTCGGCGCGGCCCGCGTCCGCGAGCTGTTCACCGAGGCGCGCAAGACCGCCCCGTCGATCATCTTCATCGACGAGATCGACACGATCGGGCGGGCCCGCGGCAGCGGCGCCAGCATGGGCGGCCACGACGAGCGCGAGCAGACCCTCAACCAGATCCTCACCGAGATGGACGGGTTCTCCGGCTCCGAGGGCGTCGTCGTGATCGCCGCGACCAACCGCCCCGACATCCTGGACCCGGCGCTCATGCGCCCCGGCCGGTTCGACCGCCAGGTCGCCGTCGCGCCGCCCGACCTGGACGGGCGCGTCGCGATCCTGCGCGTCCACACCCGCGAGGTGCCGCTCGCGGGCGACTCCGACATCACCTCCGTCGCCAAGATGACGCCGGGCATGACGGGCGCGGAGCTCGCCAACCTGGTCAACGAGGCCGCCCTGCTCGCCGTCAAGCGCGAGAAGGGCGCGGTCGACATGGCCGACTTCCAGTCCGCGCTGGAGAAGGTGCAGCTCGGCACCCGCCGCTCGCTGGTCATGCCGTTCGAGGAGCGGCGCCGCACGTCCTACCACGAGTCCGGGCACGGCCTGCTCGGCATGCTCCAGCCGGGCGCCGACCCCGTCCGCAAGATCACGATCGTGCCGCACGGCCGCGCGCTCGGCGTCACCGTGTCGACCCCCGAGAGCGACCGGTACGCCTACGACGAGCGCTACCTGCGCGGCCGCATCATCGGCGCGCTCGGCGGGATGGCCGCCGAGGAGCTGGTCTTCGGCGTGATCACCACCGGGTCGGAGAGCGACCTGGAGCAGGTCACCAAGATCGCCCGCGGCATGGTCGGCCGCTGGGGCATGTCCCCGAAGGTCGGCCCGCTGTCGATCCTGCCCGCCGACGGCATGGACCCGATGGGCCAGTACGCCGCCCAGGGCACCCTCGACGCGGTCGACCTGGAGGCCCGCCGCATCGTGGACGAGTGCTACGCCGAGGCCCTGGAGACCCTCCGCGCCAACCGCGACAAGCTGGACTCCCTCGCCCGCGTCCTCCTCGAACACGAGACGCTGGACGAGGAGGCCGCCTACGCGGCCGCGGGGATCGAGCGCGTCACGGTCCCGGTGGAGACCACGAAGTTCCCGTCCCCGACCCAGCGCTAGTCGACTCGGGGCACGCCGACCGGGTTGGGGAAGGGGACCTCGCCCGCGTCGGCCACGGCCCGCGCGAACGGCACGAGCGTCCGGTAGAGCCCTTCCGGGTCGTCCAGGACCCGGAAGGGCGGCGCCGCGAGCGCGTCGGTGCGCCGCTCGACCTCCGCCCTGAGGGCCCGGCCGGTGCCGGTCGCCGCGTCCCCGTCCAGGAGCCCGCGCGCGGCGAGGGCGGCCGACGCCTCCCGCCACTCCTCCTCCGACCAGCCGCGCGCCTTGGACACCATGTCCCCCGGGACGGCTCCGACCCCGCTGGCCAGGACGTTCGCCTCCAGCCCGCCGAGCCCCTCGGCGGTCAGCGCCGCCACATGCCCGTCGCCCCGGTGCTCCCGCAGCGACGTGGCGAGCTGCCAGAGCGCCTCCACGGGATCATCCGGCAGGCTGAGGTCGCGGTTGGCGGCGAACAGGGGGCGCCCGGCGCCGTCCGCCGCGTCGACGACCCTCGCGAGCAGGGGCACGATCTCGGGCGCGGCGTCCTCGATCCCCGGCGCGACCCGCCGCAGGTTCGCCGCCGCCGCCTCGCTCCGCGCCCGCAGGATGGCCTCCGGCGCCGCGAACCCCCACGCGTCCGGGACGGCCCGCCGCACCCGCGCCGGGTGGAACCCGAAGAACGTCGCCTCGACCACGCCCGCCGCCACCGGGCCGAGCGGCGCGGCCCGTCCGCCGAAATACCCCATCCAGAAGCCCCGGAGCCCGACCTCCTTGAGGGCCCCGAGGCTCTCCGGTGAGAAGTACGTCACCACGTGCAGCGGCTCCAGCACCGTCCACATCCGCCGCGCGTCCGAGTCGTCCACAGGCTCTCCCTCCCACTCCGCCGAACGCTAGGCCCGCCCCGCCGCCCGCACAAGGGATCACTCCGCCCTCCCGGCCGGGCGGGAGTCCCGGATCCGGCACGGCCGGACCCGTCACATACTCGCGGTCGGGCGCGTCATAGCTGTGACGTGGCCGAACGGAGGATGGGGTCGATGGACGAGCGGGAGTTTCTGGCCGAGCGGTTCGAGGACCACCGGGGGCATCTGAAGGCCGTCGCCTACCGGATGCTCGGGTCGCTCGCCGAGGCCGACGACGCCGTGCAGGAGGCGTGGCTGCGGCTCAGCCGGACCGACGCCGACGCCGTGCAGAACCTCGGCGGGTGGCTGACGACGGTGGTCGGGCGGGTGTGCATGGACATGCTGCGGTCCCGGACGTCGCGGCGCGAGACGCCGCTCGACGAGCGGCTGCCGGACCCCGTGGTCAGCTCGGTCGACGGGGTCGATCCGGAGCAGCGGGCGGTGCTGGCCGACTCGGTCGGGCTCGCGCTGCTGGTCGTCCTGCAGTCGCTCACGCCCGCGGAACGGCTGGCGTTCGTCCTGCACGACCTGTTCGCGGTGCCGTTCGAGGAGATCGCGCCGATCGTGGGGCGCTCGCCCGCCGCGTCCCGGCAGCTCGCCAGCAGGGCGCGGCGGAGGGTGCGCGGCTCGGTGCCCGTGCCCGAACGCGACCTGGCGCGGCAGCGCGAGGTCGTGGAGGCGTTCCAGGCGGCGGCGACCGGCGGGGACTTCGAGGCGCTCGTCGCCGTCCTCGACCCGGACGTGGTGCTGCGGGCCGACCAGGGCGCGGTGCCCGGCGGCTGGCGGGAGGTGCGCGGCGCGGAGACCGTGGCGAGGCAGGCGCTCACGTTCCGGCACCCGCCCTACGAGCTGACGCCCGCGCTGGTCAACGGCACGGCGGCGGTCGTGGCCGTCAGCCACGGGCGGCCCTTCTCGCTGCTGGCCTTCACGGTCGCCGACGGGCGGATCGCCGCCATCGACATCCTCGCCGACCCCGAGCGGCTCGCCGCCCTCGACCTCACGTCCCTCGGCTGACGCGGGCGAACCTCCGGGGAGGGTGCGGCGTCTCAGTCGGAAGGGAGGAACCGTTGCGTCTGAGGCTGCGCCTGTTCCAGGCCGCGGGACACCGGGTCGTCCAGCCGTGGCGGCCGCTGCGGCACACGGCCCTGTCCGACCCCGAGGGCCACGGATGGCTCGTCGGCGACCGCGAGGGGCTGGCGCGCCTGGCCGGGCTGTTCTCGTTCGCGGCGTACTCGCGGCGGACGCTCGTCCACGTGCCGCTGCGGGACGGGGCGCCGATCGACGGGGACGAGGGCTTCCTGGAGTCGTGCGGCGGCCGCGTGGACCTGCTGCTGGCGCACCATTCGCTGGGGTTCCCCGCGACGCGCTGGCCCGGCGTCCGGCGGAGGCTCGCGGGCGGGACGCCCCTGTCGGTGCGTCCGGACGGCGAGCGCACCGTCCGGGACGCGGCGGCCTGGGAGGCACGGGTCGGGCGGCAGGGTTTCCGGGACTGGCTCAGGCCCGTCACCCATGCGCGGACGCTCTGCCTCACCGGCAGCCGGGACGCCTTCGCCTGCGCCGCCACCGAGTTCGCCTACGCGCTGGAGCACGGGCCGGGGAAGAAGCGGGTGAGCCGGGGCGAGGCGGCCCTGGTCGCGTCGCTGACCGGGCTGTTCGAGCCCGAGGACGCGTGGCCCCGGCGCCAGTTGGAGATCTCCTACAAGCAGCACCCCTCGGCGCTGCGCACGCGCTAGTCAGCCGAGATCCGTGGGCGGCGTCGCGGACTTCAGCGCGTCCAGGACGGCGCGGGGCGGGGCGGCGTGCACCATCGGCAGGACCGGCGCGTCCGGGTAGGCCAGGCGGTCCTCGGACGCGGAGAAGGCCAGGTCGGTGCCGCGCGGGTCGAGATGGACCCAGCGGTCGTCGGCCAGCACGGCGGTGAGGCCGTGCAGGCCGCCGTCCAGCCGCTGGTAGCACAGCCCGGCCTGGATGCCCCCCGCGCGCAGCAGGGCGACGTAGGCGTGCGCCTTGGCGAAGCAGAGCCCGGTCCGCCGGTCGAGCGCGTCGGAGGCCCGCCAGGCGGTCGCCTCCAGCGAATGGGTGATCTCGTCGCGGACGTGGTCGAACGCGGCCTCGGCGTAGGCGAGGTCGTCGCCGGTGCGCAGCCGTGCGGCGATCGTCTGGACGAGCGGGTGCTCGATGTCGATCGCCTCCGACGCGCCGAGGTACTCCCAGGGCCGGGCGTCGAAGTCCATCACAGGCCGAGCAGCGACTCGATGCCGATCGTGAGGCGGTCGGGCAGCCCGGCGACCTCGCGGACGGCCAGCACCACGCCCGGCATGAACGACTCGCGGTTCATCGAGTCGTGCCGGAGCGTGAACAGCTCGCCGTGCCCGCCGAGGATCACCTCCTGGTGGGCGACCGCGCCCGACATCCGCACGGCGTGGACGCGCACGCCCTCGACGTCGGCGCCGCGCGCGCCGTCCAGCGCCGTGGACGTGGCGTCGGGGAAGGGGGCGGCGCCGGCCTCCGCGCGGGCGGCGGCGATCAGCTCGGCGGTGCGGCGGGCGGTGCCCGACGGGGCGTCCGCCTTGTTCGGGTGGTGGGTCTCGACAACCTCGACCGACTCGAAGAACGGCGCGGCCTTCCGCGCGAACTGCATCATCAGCACGGCGCCGATGCCGAAGTTCGGCGCGATGAGGACGTTGCCCGTCCCCTCCTCCAGCCACGCGCGGACGCTGTCGAGCCGCGCCGCGTCGAACCCGGTGGTGCCGACGACGGCGTGGATCCCGTGCTTCACGCACCACTGGAGGTTGTCCATGACGACACCGGGGTGGGTGAAGTCGACGACGACCTCGGCGGCGGTCAGCGCGTCCAGCCCGTCGCCCTGGTCGACGGCGGCGGCGAGTTCCATGCCGTTGGCGTCCCGCACGGCCCGGCACACCTCGGCGCCCATCCGGCCCCGCGCGCCCAGCACCCCGACCTTGATCACGTGTTCCTCCCCGTCTCGGCGTCCGCCCGAGCCTACCGCCGCCTCAACCCCGCTCACCGTCGCGGTCGCGGTCGAACACCTCGTCGGCGACGAACATGTTGAGCAGCCAGCTCACGACGCCGATGATGATCGCCCCCCAGAACGCGGGCCAGAACCAGTCCACGTGGAAGGGCAGGTTCAGCTTCCCCGCGATCCAGCTCGTCAGCATGAGCAGCGCGGCGTTCACCAGCAGCGCGAACAGGCCGAGCGTGAGGATGTAGAAGGCGCACCCGAGCACCTGGATGACCGGTTTCAGGAAGGCGTTGATGACGCCGAAGATGGCCGCGACCGCCAGCAGCGTGAGCACCCGCCGGGCCGTGCTCCCCGCGGTGAGGTCGATGCCGTCCACCAGCGCCTGCGCCACCCACAGCGCGATGGCCGAGATCACGAGCCTGATGAGGATCTTCACGCCGGGGCGATACCCGGTCAGGGACGGGGTCTAACGGCGTCGAGATCGAGCGCCGCCGCCGCGCGCTCCACGGCCTCCCGCTGGTGGGGGGTGGTCTCCTGGCCGGGAATGCCGAGCAGGCTCTCCAGGAACGGGTCGGTGACGGGCGTCCGGACGCCGGCGAGGGTCTCCACGACCGCGAGGCCGCAGAACGGGACGTACTCGGGCGAGTAGCCGCCCTCGTGGACGACGACGACCGGCGCGCCGTAGGAGAGCACGCGCGCGGTCATCATCCGGTAGGCGTCGGAGTGCAGGCACATGCGGGCGAGCGGGTCGAAGGCGCCCGCGTCGAACCCGCAGGCCACGAAGACCAGCTCGGGCTCGAACGCGCGGACGGCGGGCCCCACCACCCGCTCGAACGCCTCCTCGTACGCGCCGGAGCCGGACCCGGCGGGCAGCGGGACGTTGACCGTGAACCCCTCCCCCGCCCCGGTGCCGCGCTCGGCGACCTTGCCCGAGTCGGCCGGGAACAGCCCGTCCTGGTGCAGCGAGACCGCCAGCACGCCCGGGTCGGACTCGAAGACCGCCTGGGTGCCGTTGCCGTGGTGGACGTCCCAGTCGACGACCGCGACCCGGCGGAGCCCCCGCGACCGGGCGTGCTCCGCGGCGACCGCGATGTTGCCGAACATGCAGAACCCGATGCCCTGGTCGGGCACGGCGTGGTGGCCCGGCGGCCGGACCAGCGCGTAGGCGTTGTCGACGGTCCCGTCCAGGACGGCGTCGACCGCCGCGATCACCCCGCCGACGGCGAGGCGGGCGATCTCGTAGGAGCCGGGGCCGAACGCCGACTCGCCGTCGCCCGCGTCGCCGCCGCCCGACTCCGACAGCTCCCGCATCCGCGTCACGTGCGCCTCGGTGTGGACGCGCAGCAGCTCGGCCTCGGTGGCCGGCCGCGGCGCCACCGGCACCAGCGCGTCCAGCAGCCCGCTCACCTCGACCAGGTTGCGCAGCCGCCGCTTGGCCTCCGGGGTGTCCGGGTGGCGCAGCGGCTCCAGGTAGCCGCCGCCGGGCATGCCGAGCGGGCCGGTCCCGGTGTCGTGCCAGAAGTAGCGCTCATGGCAGATCCAGCCGGTGCTCACGTCAGGGCTCCTGGGGGCGGGAATTCAGGCGGCTCGGGGGTTCAGGCGGCGAAGTCGCGGTCGCCGACCGGGCCGATCACCGTGAGGGCCTGCGGGGAGTCCAGCACCTCGTGCGCGACGGCGCGGACGTCCTCCAGCGTCACGGCCTCGATCCGCGCGAGCACCTCGTCGACCGGCAGCAGCGACTCATACACCAGCTCGCTCTTGCCGATGCGGCTCATCCGCGACCCGGTGTCCTCCAGGCCGAGGACCATCGCGCCGCGCAGCTGGCCCTTCCCGCGCTCCAGCTCCTCGGCGGTGAGGCCCTGCCCGCCGTCCCCGGCGACCTTGGCGACCTCGTCCCGGCAGATCGACAGGACCTCCTCGACCTTGCCCGGCTGGCAGCCCGCGTAGACGCCGAACACGCCCGAGTCGGCGTACTGCGCGGTGTAGCTGTACACCGAGTAGGCGAGGCCGCGCTTCTCCCGCACCTCCTGGAACAGCCGCGAGGACATGCCGCCGCCGAGCGCCGCGTTCAGCACGCCGAGCGCGAACCGGCGGTCGTCGGTGCGCGACACCCCGGCGCCGCCGAGCACGATGTGCGCCTGCTCGGTGTCCTTGTCGATCACCCGGGTGGACGGGGCGACCGGCACGGGCGCACCGTTCAGCCGGGGCGCGGCGGGCGCGGCGCCGCCGGTCAGGTGCTCGGCGAACGCGCGCGAGACCAGCCCGACGACCTCCTCGTGGTCGATGTTGCCCGCCACGGACACGACCAGGTTGGACGGGACGTAGTGCTCGCGGTAGTAGTCGTGGATCCGGTCCCGCGACAGCGCGTTGATCGACTCGACGGTGCCGAGGATCGGGCGGCCGAGCGGGGTGTCCCCGTACAGCGCGGTCGCGAACTCGTCGTGGATGAGGTCGCCGGGGTCGTCGTCGCGCATGTGGATCTCTTCGAGGATCACCCCGCGCTCGGCCTCGACGTCCTCGGGGCGGTTGACCGACGCCGCCACCATGTCCGACACGACGTCCACGGCGAGCGGCAGGTCGGAGTCGAGCACCCGCGCGTAGTAGCAGGTGTACTCCTTGGCGGTGAACGCGTTGAGGTCGCCGCCGACGGCGTCGAGCGCGGCCGAGATCTCCAGCGCCGACCGGGTGCGCGTGCCCTTGAACAGCACGTGCTCCAGGTAGTGGCTGGCGCCCGCGTCGGCGACCGCCTCGTCGCGGGACCCGACGCCCGACCAGATGCCGAACGCGGCGGACCGCACGGTCGGCATCGATTCGGTGATCACGCGGAGCCCGCCGGGCAGGACGGTGCGGCGGACCGCGCCGGCGCCCTCGGTGTGGATCGTGGTGGTGGTGCCGGGCTCCTGCGCCCTCGCCGGCAGCGTCACGTGTCGCTCACATTCCGTCGATGGGAAACGGCCGACCGGCCTGCCCGTCGTGGGCAGGCCGGTCGGTCATCGGTATGTCCGTCAGGAGTTGCGCTGGCCGGCGTCGTCGCCGCCGCGGCGGGTGCGGCGGCGGCGCGGGGCCCCGCGGCGCTCGCCGTCCTCGCCGCGCTCCCGGCGCGCGCCGCCGTCCTCGCCGTCGTCGGCCGCGTCGCCGGACGCCGCGTCCGCCGGGCCCTCGCCCGCCTCGTCGGCGGCCGCGGACTCGCGGTCGACGACCTCGACCGGCACCAGCGACAGCTTGCCGCGCTGGTCGATCTCGGTGACCTCGACCTGGATCTTCTCGCCGACGCCGATGACGTCCTCGACGTTCTCGATCCGGGCGCCGCCGTGCAGCTTGCGGATCTGCGAGACGTGCAGCAGGCCGTCCTTGCCGGGCAGCAGCGACACGAACGCGCCGAACGTCGTGGTCTTGACGACGGTGCCGAGGAACCGCTCGCCGACCTCCGGCATGTGCGGGTTGGCGATCGCGTTGATCGCCTGCCGCGCGGCCTCGGCGGAGGGCCCGTCGGTGGCGCCGACGTAGATCGTGCCGTCGTCCTCGATCGTGATGTCGGCGCCGGTGTCGTCCTGGATCGAGTTGATCATCTTGCCCTTGGGGCCGATGACCTCGCCGATCTTGTCGACCGGGACCTTGATCGTGATGATCCGCGGCGCGTTCGGGCTCATCTCGGCGGGCGCCTCGATGGCCTCCTGCATGACGTCCAGGATCGCCAGCCGCGCGCCCTTGGCCTGCTTGAGCGCGGCGGCCAGCACCGAGGCGGGGATGCCGTCGAGCTTGGTGTCGAGCTGGAGCGCGGTGATCACGTCACGGGTGCCGGCGACCTTGAAGTCCATGTCGCCGAACGCGTCCTCGGCGCCGAGGATGTCGGTCAGCGTGACGTACTCGCCGCCCTCGTGGATCAGGCCCATCGCGATGCCCGCGACCATCTGCTTGAGCGGGACGCCCGCGTCCAGCAGCGACATCGTGGACGCGCACACCGAGCCCATCGACGTGGAGCCGTTCGAGCTGACCGCCTCCGACACCTGCCGGATCGCGTACGGGAACTCCTCGCGGGTCGGCAGCACCGGGATCAGCGCGCGCTCGGCGAGCGCGCCGTGCCCGATCTCGCGCCGCTTCGGCGAGCCCACCCGGCCGGTCTCACCGGTCGAGTAGGGCGGGAAGTTGTAGTTGTGCATGTAGCGCTTGGTGCGCTCGGGGTTCAGCGTGTCGATCATCTGCTCCATGCGGAGCATGTTCAACGTGGTGACGCCCAGGATCTGCGTCTCGCCGCGCTCGAACACCGCCGACCCGTGCACCCGCGGGATCACGTGCGCCTCGGCGGTGAGCTGGCGGATGTCCTTCAGCCCGCGGCCGTCGATGCGCAGCCCGTCGCGGATGACCCGCTCGCGGACGAGCTTCTTGGTCACGGCGCGGAACGCGGCGGAGATCTCCTTCTCGCGGCCCTCGAAGTCCTCGCCGAGCTTCTCGGCGGCGCCGGCCTTGATCTCGTCCAGCCGGGACTCGCGCTCCTGCTTGCCCGCGATGGTCAGCGCCTGCGCGAGGTCCTCGCCGACGGCGGCGGTGACGGCGGCGAGCACGTCGTCCTGGTAGTCCAGGAAGACCGGGTACTCGGCGGTCTCCTTGGCGGCGACCGCGGCGAGGTCGCTCTGCGCCTTGCACAGCACCTTGATGAACGGCTTGGCCGCCTCCAGGCCCTGCGCGACGGTCTCCTCGGTCGGCGCGGTCGCGCCCTCGCCGACGAGCTTCAGCGTGTCGCGGGTCGACTCGGCCTCGACCATCATGATCGCGACGTCGCCGTCCTCCAGCGTGCGGCCCGCGACGACCATGTCGAAGGTCGCGCGCTCCAGCTCGGGGTGGGTCGGGAAGCCGACCCACTGGCCGTCGATCAGCGCGACGCGGACGCCGCCGATCGGGCCGGAGAAGGGCAGCCCGGCGAGCTGCGTGGACATCGAGGCGGCGTTGATCGCCACGACGTCGTACAGGTGGTCGGGGTGCAGCGCCATGATCGTCTCGACGACCTGGATCTCGTTGCGCAGGCCCTTGGCGAACGAGGGGCGCAGCGGCCGGTCGATCAGGCGGCAGGTGAGGATCGCGTCCTCGGACGGGCGGCCCTCGCGGCGGAAGAACGAGCCGGGGATGCGCCCGGCCGCGTACATCCGCTCCTCGACGTCCACGGTCAGCGGGAAGAAGTCCAGGTTGTCCTTGGGCTTCTTGGACGCGGTGGTCGCCGACAGCACCATCGTCTCGTCGTCGAGGTAGGCGACGGCCGAGCCGGCCGCCTGGCGGGCCAGCCGGCCCGTCTCGAAGCGGATGGTCCGGGTGCCGAACGTGCCGTTGTCGATCACGGCCTCGGTGCTCTGCGCGCCATCGATGCGCACGGCTTCTGTCACGGGAAACCTCCTCAAGGTTCCTTCGTCGGTCCCCGCGGCCGTCTCCCGTGGCTTTCACGCTGCCGGTCTTCGATCGAAGCATCCGGATCGCATGCCCGCCGGCGCGGCGGACGGATCCGGAAGCCACTACCGAGGACCGGCCCGCACCAGCGGTGTCCGCGAGGCTTGTCTCCAGTTGGCGGCCCACCCGGCCATCTGGGCCGGGCGGCCGGTGCGCCGGGGGCCGGCCCACACGGCCGGGCCTCCGGCGTGGCCGGACGGGGACGCCGTGCGCGGTGGCGCGGCGCGGCCGTCCGGCCCGATGCAAGAGAGGGAGTGGCCGTGGCCACTCCCTCGGTGTGCTATCGGCGCAGACCGAGTCGCTCGATCAGCTTCCGGTAGCGGTTGATGTCCTTGTTGCTCAGGTACTTCAGGAGCCGGCGACGCTGGCCGACCAGCAGCAGCAGCCCGCGGCGGCTGTGGTGGTCGTGCTTGTGCTCCTTGAGGTGCTCGGTGAGATCGTTGATCCGCCGGGTCAGCAGCGCGACCTGGACCTCCGGGGAACCGGTGTCACCCTCAGTGGTCGCGTACTCGGCGATGATCTGCTTCTTCGTGGCGGTGTCGAGCGACACGTGGCTCCTTCAGTGAGGTCGTCACCCGCAGATCCCGGGCCCGGTGGGCGCTCGGGTCCGCATGGTGCGTGTTAAGAGAGTGGTGAGCCGCATGAGGGTGCAGCCAACCGCGCCGGGGCCCTTCCCGGCGACTATTCACCGTACCATGTCCGAAAGCCACCCCGTCACGATGCGGAAACGGCGTGATCACGCAGGGTGCGCCCCGTTCTGCCCGGGTATCAAGGGCGCTGACCTGGGGTGTCCTAGGCGTCCGGCGCGGTGATCTCGCGGGCGCGGTCGACGTCGCGGTGCATCTCCTCGATCAGCGCCTCGATCGAGTCGAACTTGAGGGTGTCGCGGATGCGCGCGGTGAAGTCGGCGGCCATGTGCTCGCCGTACAGGTCGAGGTCGTCGCGGTCCAGCGCGTAGGCCTCGACGGTCCGCTCCACGCCCTCGAACGTCGGGTTGGTGCCGATGGAGATCGCGGCGGGCCAGCGGAAGCCCGGGTAGCGCTCGGAGTCGCAGACCAGCCAGCCCGCGTACACGCCGTCCGCCGGGATCGCGGTGTGCGGCAGCGTCTCCAGGTTGGCGGTCGGGAAGCCGAGCGCCCGGCCGCGCTGGTGGCCGCGCACCACGACGCCCTCGACGCGGTGCGGGCGGCCGAGCGCGGTCGCCGCCGCCTCGACGTCGCCCGCGTCCAGCCGCGCGCGGATGTAGGAGGAGGAGATCGTGTCGCCGTTGGCGACCAGCGGCGTGCCCTCGGCGGTGAAGTCGTACTTCTCGCCCAGCTCGGTCAGCAGCGCGACGTCGCCCTTGGCGCGGTGCCCGAACCGGAAGTCCTCGCCGACGATCACGTGCGCGGTGTGCAGCCGGTCGACGAGCACGGACTGGACGAACTCGTCCGGCGGCACCTTGGACAGCTCCAGCGTGAACGGCACGACGACGACCGCGTCGGTGCCGAGGCCCTCCAGCAGCTCGATCCGGCGCGTGGTGGAGGCCAGCAGCGGCGGGTGCGTGCCGGGGCGGACGACCTCGTCCGGGTGCGGGTCGAAGGTGATCACCACGGACCGCAGCCCGCGCCGGCGCGCCTCCTCGGCGGCGGCGCCCACGATGCGCTGGTGGCCGCGGTGCACTCCGTCGAACACCCCGATGGTGACCACCGAACGGCCCCAGTCGGCGGGAACCTCGTCGAGGCCATACCAGCGCCGCACCATGCTCTCCCTGCGTAGGACGTGAGTGCCCGGTCTATCCCCTGCCGTCTAAGGGTGCCATGCGCGGGCGGGTGAGGTCGCATCCAGGGTGCCCCGGCGCGCGCGGCCCCGCGCCGCCGGGTCAGGCCGACTGGTAGACGACCAGGGAGACCGCGATGTATTGCAGGACGTAGGCGGCGAGCGTGCAGGCGTGGAAGACCTCGTGGAAGCCGAACCAGCTCGGCGACGGGTCGGGGCGGCGCAGGCCGTAGACGACCCCGCCCACGCTGTAGCAGACGCCTCCGAGCGCGACCATCACGCACGCGACCGCTCCCGCGCCGGACAGGAACTGGGGCATGAAGAACACCGCGACCCAGCCGAGGACGATGTAGAGGGTGACGTAGAGCGCGCGGGGGGCGCGGATCCAGGTCGTCCGGAACACGACCCCGGCGACCGCGCCCGTCCACACGATGGCGAGGACGCAGACGCGGACGGCGCCGTCCAGCGCCAGCACCGCGAACGGCGTGTAGGTCCCGGCGATGATCAGGTAGATGTTGGCGTGGTCGAAGCGGCGCAGCACCTCGATCAGCCGGTGCGAGCGCTGCCGGTGGTAGGTGCCCGAGATCCCGAACAGCATCCCCGACGTCGCCACGTACAGCGCGGACGCGAGCCGCGCCTGCGTCGTGGGGCCGAGCGCGACGAGCACGAGCCCCGCGACCAGCACCGCCGGGAACGCGCCGAGATGCAGCCAGCCGCGCAGCCGGGGGCGGGTGGGGGACGGCGCCTCGGCCCGGTCGGTCCCGGTGCCGGTGGGAACGGGGGTTGCGGGCACTGGGGTTGCGGGCACGGTGGTCATGGGGTCGCTCCTCGCCAACGAACGTCGCCAACGAACCTACGGTCACGTAGGTTACGCGACAGTAGCTTCACGCGCATGGTGTTCCGGGGGTGATGCTCACCACGGGCACCCCCATGGGACCATGGGAGCACTCATGCTCGTCCAGCCCTGTTTCCGCCTTGCCCGCGCGGTGGTCTTCGCCACGGTCTGCCTGACCCTGACCACCGCCGGCCACGCGTACGCGGCGGGCGCCTGCGTGCCGCCGCCCTTCGCGGTGGCCGCCGGGTTCGTGCTCGTGACCGGGCTGGCGCTGGCGCTCTGCGGGGTCGAGCGGTCGTTCTGGACGATCGGCGGACTCCTCGCGGGCGCCCAGTTCGCCCTCCACGCCCTCTTCGCGGGCGCGTCCGGCGGCGCCGCGCATCCCACCGGGGAGGCGCATGTCCTCCCCGCGGCCCAGGGCGGGGGCGGGATGACGCTCGCCCATCTCGGCGCGGCCCTGGCGACCGCCTGGTGGCTGCGGCGCGGCGAGGCCGCGATGTGGTCGCTGGCCCGGCGGGTCTCCGCCGCGGCGGGGCGCCCGTGGCGGCCGATCGCGGCCGCCTCCCCCGCCGGCTTCCCGGCCCCGCCGGCGGTCCGGACGCGGCGTCCGGACCGCCCCGCCTCGGACGCGCCGCTCCGCCGCGCGCTCGTCCGCGGCCCGCCCGCGCGCTGAACTCCCCAGCCTTCACCCGCCGCCGCGTCCGGCGCCGGGTCCCTTCTCACGTGGAGAGTTCCGCATGCGCGTTTCCGCACGTCCCGGGCCGGGCACGGGCCTGGCCGCCATCGGCCTGGCCGCCGTCCTGCTGGGCGCCGCCGCCTGCGGCGGGGAGCCCGCCCCCGCCGCGGTCGTCGACAGCACGCCCGCCTCGCCCTACAAGGCCACGATGCTGCCCGCCTCGTACACGCTCCCGGACGTCACGATGACGGACGCCAACGGCCGCCCCTACGACCTGCCGAAGCGGACGCGGGGCAAGGTGACCCTGCTGTTCTTCGGCTTCGCCAACTGCCCCGACGTCTGCCCGACCACGATGGCGGACGCGGCGGGCGCCCTGCGCCTCCTCACCCCGGCCGAGCGGGCGCGGATCCAGGTCGTGTTCATCACCGCCGACCCCGCCCGCGACACCCCGGCCGCGCTGAAGGACTACCTCGGCCGCTTCGACCCCTCGTTCGTCGGGCTCACCGGCCCGTGGAAGACGATCGAGCGGGCGGCGGGGGTCGCGAAGGTCCCGGTCAGCCCGGCGCCGAAGAACCCCAAGGGGAACTACCAGGTCCAGCACGGCAGCAACGTCATGACCTACGGGCCGGACGGCTCCGGGCGGCTCCTGTTCCCCTACCAGTTCGGCAGCGCCGACATGGCCAAGGACCTCAGGACGCTCCTCTACAAGGAGAGGAGGGCCGCCTAGCGAGCGCCTAGGGGACGAAGACGGCGAGCGGCTTGGCCCGGCCGTCCTTCTCCTCGACCAGGGCCAGCAGGGTCCCGTCGGGCGCGAACACGCCGACGGGGCCCGGCCCGAGCCCGGCCGCCTCCAGCCGCCCGCCGTGCGCGACCGCGCGGGCGTCCTCGGTCGAGACGTCGCGGCGCGGGAACGCGGACGCGACCGCCGCGCCGATCGGGAGGATCTCCAGGTTCTCGGCGAGTTGCTCCAACGTCCGCGCCATGCCGAGGTCGTAGGGGCCGACACGGGTGCGGCGCAGCGCGGTCAGGTGCCCGCCGCAGCCGAGGGACGCGCCGAGGTCGCGTGCCAGCGCGCGGATGTAGGTGCCCGACGAGCAGGCGATCGAGGCGTCCACGTCGATCACGTCGCCGTGCCGCCGGACCCCGGTCACCGCGAAGTCGTGCACGGTCACCGGGCGGGCCTTGAGCGCGACCTCCTCGCCCTTGCGGGCCATCTTGTAGGCCCGCTCGCCGTTCACCTTGATCGCGCTGACCTGCGGCGGGACCTGCTCGATCGGCCCGGTCAGCGCCGCGATCCCGGCGCGCAGGGCCTCATCGGCCACGGCGGCGGCGGACGCCGACGCGGTGATCTCGCCCTCGGCGTCGTCGGTGTTGGTCGACTCGCCCAGCCGGATCGTCGCGTCGTAGCCCTTGGCGGTCAGCGCCAGGTGGCCGAGCAGGCGGGTGGCCTTGCCGACGCCGACCACGAGCACGCCCGTCGCCATCGGGTCCAGCGTGCCGGCGTGCCCGACCCGGCGCGTCCCGGCGATCCGCCGCATCCGGCCGACGACGTCGTGCGACGTCCAGCCCGCGGGCTTGTCCACGATGACGAGCCCCGATTCACCCGGTTCCACTCATGCTCCGCAACGCTCGGTCAGATGGTCGGTCGGTCAGATGGTCGGGTCGGTCAGTCGGCGTCGCCCGGCAGGCGCAGCGCGGCGCGCAGCCGGTCGATGATCCAGGCGGGCTCCCCGCCCATGGTGAACGCGGCGGCGGTGCGGTGCCCGCCGCCGCCGAGCTCGACGCAGGCGCGCCCGACGTCCACCGCGCCCTTGGCCCGGGTGGAGACGTACCACTCGCCCTTGTCGGTCTCCTTCAGCACGACCGCGACCTCGGCCTCGTCGGTGCGCCTGAGCTGGTCGATGACCCCTTCGAGCTGGTCGTAGGGGACGTCGCGGGAGTCGCGGTCGGCGCGCGCGATCGTCGTCCAGACCAGGCCGCGGCCGCCCGCCGCGTCCCGCTCCAGCCGGGCCCGCGCGAGCGCGCCCGCCAGCACCTGGAGGTAGCCGAACGGCGCCCGGTCCCACAGCTCGCGGCTGACCGCCTCGGGGCGGACCCCGGCGGTCAGCAGCCGTCCCGCGAGGTCGTGCACCTCGGGGGTCGTGCAGGGGTACTTGAACGAGCCGGTGTCGCTGGCGAGCCCCGCGTACAGGCCCTCGGCGATCGCGCCGTCGAGCGGGACGCCGAGCCGCCGGATCAGCTCCTCCACGAGGACGGCGGTGGCGGCGGCGTCCGGATCGACCAGCCGCACCCCGCCGAACCCGGTGTTGGACGCGTGGTGGTCGACGACGATCAGCGCGCCGGCGCGTCCGGCGCGGGCGGCGAGCGAGCCCAGCCGGGACTGGCCCGCCGCGTCCAGCGAGACCATCAGCGCGGGTTCCTCGGGCATCCGGTCGGGCTCGACCAGCAGCTCCTGGCCCGGCAGGAACCGCAGGATCGCCGGGACCCGGAACGGCTCACCGAACGAGGCCAGGCAGCGCTTGCCGAGCGCGCGCAGCGCCTGCCCGAGCGCGAGCATCGAGCCGAGCGCGTCCCCGTCCGGCGCGACATGGCAGGCCAGGCACACCTCGTCGGCCGCGCGGATCAGCTCGACCGCCCGCTCCCACTCCATTCCCTGGTCCGTGCCCGGCTCCGGGGCGGCCGACGCGGGGGTGGGCGGCACCGTGGCCGCCGGGTTCGGGTTCGTGGCGGTGGAGTCGGCCGTGGCCGGGTTGTCGGCGGGGTTCGCGGTGCCGGGGTTCAGCGCGGGGGGCGTCGCGGGCGCCGTGGGCGCCGTCGTGGCATGTGCGCCGCGCGGGACGACATCGTGCCCCCCTGCGGAGTGCCCGCCCGCGGAGTGCCCGCCCGTGTCGCGCCGGGAGCAGCGCCGCGTCCATCCCGTGCCCGGCGTCTCCGCGCGCCCCTCGGGGCCGCTCACGATGACGGGGGCCTGGTTCGTCCGTCCCCGCCGCCGCGGGCGCCGGCCGCGCCGAGGCCGTCCGAGCGGGCGTCCTCGCCGCCGGGCTCGTCGTCCTCGTCGTCGGCCTCCTCGCCCGGCTCCCGGTAGGGGTTGGCGTCCCCGGCGTGGGAGGCGCCCTGCGCGGCCCTGGCGACCTCGGCGTCCCTGGCGCGGGCCTGGGCGAGCAGGTCGTCGATGTGGGCGGCGTTCTCCATCAGGGAGTCCATGACGAAGGTGATGCTGGGCGTGTGCCGGACCCCGGTCTTGCGGCCCACCTCCGACCTGATCACGCCCTTCGCGCTCTCCAGCGCGGCGGCCGTCTCGGCGCGCTCGCCGTCCGACCCGTACACCGTGTAGTAGACGGTGGCGTCGCGCAGGTCGTTGGTGATGCGGGTGTCCGTCACGGTGACGAACCCGAGCCGTGGATCCTTGATCCGGCGCTCCAGCATCTCCGCCACGATCTGCTGGATGCGGTCGGCGAGCTTGCGCGCGCGAGCTGCGTCCACCATGATCGCACTCCCTTTCTCGGTTCCCGCGACGATGCGTCGCGGACTCAAGTTCTCGGTGCGCGGGGACGGTCCCCCGCGCACCCGCGGCTCCGGCCGGTGCACCGTTCCCGGGACGGCGCGGCACCCGGGGCGGCGGCGCCGGCGGTCAGCCGTCGTCGTCGTTGAAGAGCCGCTGCCTGGCCGACAGCAGCTCGATCTCGGGCCGGCCCGCCACCAGCCGTTCGCACTGGTCGAGCACCTGGGTGCAGTTGGCCGCGGTGGCCGACACCACCGCGACCCCGATCTCCGCCCTGCGGTGCAGGTCGTTGTCGCCGGTCTCGGCGACGGCCACCGCCGGGAAGCGCCTGTGCACCTCGGCGATGATCGGCCGCAGGACGGACCGCTTCTGCTTCAGCGAACGGACGTCGCCGAGCAGCAGGTCGAGTGTCAGCGCACCCACGTACACCTGGTCGATCACCTCGGAATTCGCATAGGTGGAACGACGGCGGTACGCCGCCGTGTTCCCGGGACGCGCCGCCATCACGCGGACGAACCGGGACATGACAGACGCCAGGCTAGAAGATCCGCCTGGCGCCGTGTCACCGAATCAGTCGATCACTGGTCTCACCGGGTCGGCCCGGCGGCGCGTCCCGCCCCGTGGGACGGGACGCGCCGGGGCCGTGCCGCCGCGTCAGTCGCGGGGCTTCTCCCGCATCTCGTAGCACTCGACGACGTCGCCGAGCTTGATGTCGTTGTAGCCGACACCGATACCGCACTCGAAGCCCTCGCGGACCTCGGTCGCGTCGTCCTTGAAGCGGCGCAGCGACGACACCGTGAGGTTGTCGGCCACCACGACCCCGTCGCGGACGAGACGGGCCTTGGCGTTGCGCTGGATGATCCCCGAGGTGACCATCGAGCCGGCGACGTTGCCGATCCGCGGCACCTTGAAGATCTCCCGGACCTCGGCGGTGCCCAGCTGGGCCTCCTCGAACTCCGGCTTGAGCATGCCCTTGAGGGCCGCCTCGATCTCGTCGATCGCCTGGTAGATGATCGAGTAGTAGCGGATGTCGACGCCCTCGCGGTCGGCGATCTCCTGCGCGTTGCGCTCCGGCCGCACGTTGAAGCCGATGATCACAGCGCCGTCGGAGGCCATCGCGAGGTTGACGTCGTTCTGCGTGATCGCGCCGACACCGCGGCGGATGATCCGCAGGTTGACCTCGTCGCCCACGTCGATCTTGAGGAGCGAGTCCTCCAGGGCCTCGACCGAACCGGACACGTCGCCCTTGAGGATGAGCAGCAGCTCGTCGCGCTCGCCGCGCTCCAGGTCCTTGAACAGCTCTTCCAGCGAGCTGCTCTTGCGGCTCTTGAGCAGTTCGGCGTTGCGCTTGCGCGCCACCCGCTTGTCGGCGATCTGCCGGGCTACCCGGTCGTCGTCGACGACCAGGAAGTTGTCGCCCGCGCCGGGCACGGCCGCGAGGCCGAGCACCAGCACCGGACGCGACGGGCCCGCCTCCTCGACGCTGTTGCCGTTCTCGTCGAGCATCGCCCGGACGCGGCCGTTCGCCACGCCGCAGACGATCGAGTCGCCGACCCGCAGCGTGCCGCGCTGCACCAGCACGGTCGCCACGGCGCCCCGGCCCTTGTCGAGGTTGGCCTCGATGGCCGACCCCTGCGCGGGCATGTCGGGGTTGGCGCGCAGGTCGAGTTCGGCGTCGGCGGTCAGCACGATCGCCTCCAGCAGGCCCTCGATGTTGAGGCCCTCGCGGGCCGACACGTCGACGAACTGCGTCTGGCCACCGAACTCCTCGGCGACCAGGCCGTACTCGGTGAGCTGCGCCCGCACCCGGTTCGGGTCGGCGCCCTCAAGGTCGATCTTGTTGACCGCGACCACGATCGGGACCCCCGCCGCGGTGGCGTGGTCGATCGCCTCGGTGGTCTGCGGCTTCACGCCGTCGTCGGCCGCGACCACCAGCACCACCAGGTCGGTGGTGTCGGCACCGCGGGCACGCATGGCGCTGAACGCCTCGTGACCCGGGGTGTCGATGAAGGTGATCTTGCGGTCCTCGCCGTCGACCTCGGTCTCGACCTGGTAGGCGCCGATGTGCTGGGTGATGCCGCCGGCCTCGCCCGCGACCACGTTGGCCTTGCGGATCGCGTCGAGCAGCTTGGTCTTGCCGTGGTCGACGTGACCCATGACGGTGACCACCGGCGGACGGGACTGGAGGTTCTCCTCGCCGCCCTCGTCCTCGCCGTACTCGATGTCGAAGGACTCCAGCAGCTCGCGGTCCTCGTCCTCGGGGCTGACGACCTGGACGTCGAAGTCCAGTTCGAGCCCGAGGGCCTGCAGGTCGTCGGGGTCGACCGACTGCGTCGCGGTGACCATCTTGCCGAGGTGCATCATGATCGCGACGAGCGACGCCGGGTTGGCGCCGATCTTCTCGGCGAAGTCGGTCAGCGACGCGCCCTGCGGCAGCCGGATGGTCCTGCCGTTGCCGCGCGGGGCCTGCACACCGCCGACGGCGGGCGCCTGCATGTTCTCGAACTCTTGACGGCGCGCCCGCTTCGACTTGCGTCCGCGCGCGGGCCGCCCGCCGGGACGTCCGAAGGCGCCCTGCGTGCCGCCGCGGCCGCGGCCGCCGCCACCGGGACGGGGGCCGAAGCCGCCGCCGCCGGGACGTCCGCCGCCGCCCGCGCGGGGCGCGCCGAAGCCGCCGCCACCGCCGGGACGACCGCCGCCACCGGGACCGCGACCGCCGCCGCCCGGACCGCGACCGCCGCCACCCGGGCCTCGGCCGCCGCCACCGCCGCCGGGACCGCCGCGCCCGGGGGCGCCCTGCGGCCGCGAGGACGGCATGTTCATCGGGCTCGGACGCGGACCGCCCGGCCGGGGCGGCATGCTGCCGGGGTTCGGCCGCGGACCGCCCGCGCCGGGAGGACCGCCGGGACGGCCGCCGCCCGCGGGACGCGGCCCGCCCGGACGGTCGCCGCCGCGCGGGCGGTCATCGCGCTCGGGGCGGTCGCCGCCGGGCCTCGGGCCGGGACGGGGACCGGGCTTGGGCGCCTGGCCCATGCCGGTGTTGGTCGAGCTGAACGGGTTGTTGCCCGGACGCGGACGTCCGCCGCCTCCGCCGCCGCCACCCTGGCGCGGGCCGGGACGCGGGCCCGGCTTGGGCGCGCGGGGGCCCGGCTTCGGGCCGGCACCGGCGCCGGGACCGGCGCCGGGACCGGCGCCGGGACCGCGACCGCCGCCGGCGGGGCCGGACGCGGGCGGGGCGCTCGGGGCGCCGCTCGGGGCGCTGGGCGCGCTCGGCGCCTGCGCGGCGGGCGCGTTCACCGGCGTGCTCGGCGCCGGCGGGACGGGCGGGCGCGTCCCCGTACCACTTGTGGACGCCGTCGAACACGACCTGCCCGGCCGTCTCCGCGCGGCGCTCCCCGGCGGGCCGCTCGTCGGTCATCTGCGCGCCGCGCCCGGCGCGTCCCTG
>NZ_JAHFZY010000023.1:0-621 GCF_018603865.1 Actinomadura sp. NEAU-AAG7 | reverse complement strand
TCGCAGGCTCCCACGTCCTTCATCGGCTCCTGATGCCAAGGCATCCACCGTATGCCCTTAAAAACTTGAACACACAAAACGATCAAAACAAATCGCAGATAAACAACAACACCCGACAACAACCCCCCACAAAAAGAGGAAGGTCATCAACGAGTCTCATCGTTCACCAGAGATGCTCGCGTCCACTGTGCAGTTCTCAAAAAACAACCGGGCCCACCACAACCCCACCCGAAAGAGTGAGGTCATGGTCCCGCGATCCAGAGGCCACCAGGCGCAAACGCCCGTTTCCTCAGGACCCAACAGCGTGTCCAACCCACCACCCACCTGAAACCGCCGTTCCCACTTCCTCGGAGCGAACCCCGAGGACGGTACTTGCCGGCTCACACAGGTGGTGAGCTGAATAACCAGTGCTCCACATCTATGAGCAGCCACCTGACGAACATTCGCCGTCAACGATGGCCACCGACTCGGATACCCCGGGTGAAACCAAGGGTCGATCCGAGCCAGTTGGTGCTCCTTAGAAAGGAGGTGATCCAGCCGCACCTTCCGGTACGGCTACCTTGTTACGACTTCGTCCCAATCGCCGGCCCCACCTTCGACCGCTCCCCCCACAAGGGTTGG
>NZ_JAHFZY010000022.1:0-663 GCF_018603865.1 Actinomadura sp. NEAU-AAG7 | reverse complement strand
CATGGCTGAGTTCGTCGGTGCGTTGGACCAGGGCACGACCAGTACCCGGTTCATGGTGTTCGACCATGGCGGCGGCGAGGTCGCGCGGCATCAGTTGGAGCATGAGCAGGTCCTGCCGCGGGCGGGGTGGGTGGAGCACAACCCGACCGAGATCTGGGAGCGGACCCGGGCGGTGATCCAGACCACGCTGAACAAGGCGCACCTGTCCCACACCGATCTGGCGGCGCTGGGGATCACCAACCAGCGCGAGACCACGGTGGTGTGGAACCGCCGGACCGGGCGGCCCTACCACAACGCGATCGTGTGGCAGGACACCCGCACCGACCGGATCGCCGCGGCGCTGGAGCGCGATGGCCGCGGCGCCATCATCCGCCACCGCGCCGGCCTGCCCCCCGCCACCTACTTCGCCGGGGGGAAGGTGCAGTGGATCCTGGACAACGTCGCGGGGGTGCGCGAGGCCGCCGAGACCGGCGAGGCGGTGTTCGGGACCATCGACACCTGGGTGCTGTGGAACCTGACCGGCGGCACCGACGGCGGGGTCCACGTCACCGACCCCACCAACGCCAGCCGCACCATGCTGATGGACCTGGAGACCCTGGAGTGGGACGAGGAACTCCTGTCCTTCTTCACCATCCCCCGCGCGATGCTCCCCACCATCAAACC
>NZ_JAHFZY010000021.1:0-821 GCF_018603865.1 Actinomadura sp. NEAU-AAG7 | reverse complement strand
GTGGTCTGCGGGATAATGCGGGATCGTGTCGTCGGATCTTGCGCGTCGGTTGGTGCCGGATGAGTTGTGGGCGATCGTCGAGCCGCTGGTTCCGGAGTTCACGCCGCGCAGACAGGGCGGCGGGACGGCACCCGTGGACGATCGTGCGGTGTTCACCGCGATCGTGTACGTGCTGACCAGCGGGTGTGCGTGGCGGCATCTGCCCGCGGAGTTCGGGGTCAGCGTGCCCACTGCGCATCGCCGGTTCTCCGCCTGGACCTCTGCGGGGCTGTGGCCGCGGCTGCACCGGGCCGTTTTGGACGAGCTCGGCGCGCGAGGCCAGGTGGACTGGGCGTCGGCGATCGTGGACGCCGCCGCCGTCCGCGCGACAAGAGGGGCACGCTGACCGGTCCCAATCCGGTCGACCGGAGCAAGAAGGGCAGCAAACTCCACCTGCTGACCGACGCCGCCGGGCTGCCGCTGGTGGTCGCGGTCTCGGCCGCCAACGTGCACGACAGCCGGGCGCTCAAGCCGCTGCTGATGGCGTTACCGGCGATCCGGTCCCGACGTGGGCCACGACGTCGGCGGCCGGTCAAGGTCCGCGCCGACAAGGCGTATCACTCCGCCGAGCACCTGTCCTGGCTGCGCGGACGCGGGATCGTGCCGCGCATCACCCGGCCGGGCATCAAGTCGGGCGAACGCCTGGGCCGCCACCACTGGGTGATCGAACGAACCCTGGCCTGGCTGCTGGGCTACCGGCGGCTGACAGTCCGCTACGAACGCCACGGCCACCTGTTCACCGCCTTCCTCACCCTCGCCGCCGCCATCACCTGCTACAAGAA
>NZ_JAHFZY010000020.1:0-1326 GCF_018603865.1 Actinomadura sp. NEAU-AAG7 | reverse complement strand
CGCCCTGTCTGCGCGGCGTGAACTCCGGAACCAGCGGCTCGACGATCGCCCACAACTCATCCGGCACCAACCGACGCGCAAGATCCGACGACACGATCCCGCATTATCCCGCAGACCACCCCACCCACATGAGACACGCTCTTAGTCCACTCCAAGACTCTTTGGACGAGGCCTTCCACGCGCGAGAACAGCTCAGCTATCGCCTCACAACAGAGCCACACGCAGGCTACCGACAGCTCTTCCAGGCGAGATGGTAGCTGGTTCTAATGCCCGAGTCCGTGTCATCCATGCTATTCAAGCTGATCTTCGTAGGTTGCGATGTCCCCGCGTCAACCGACAACTCTGTGAGTAGTCTGAGATAGCGGTTTTCACCGCATGCCTGCCAGCCGATTTGCGCCGGGGTGTCAGTGAATCCCCAAAGACCTGTGGAGGCATCCGTCAACTTGTGCGTGATCATCGTTCTGTCACTGGCACCCTGGAAGTAGAAGGTGCCCTTGTGGAGCGCACTTGCGCCTTTTTGCAGATGGGCGTAGCCACGGTTATCCACTCGTGTGACCGCGTAGGTGAAGCCCTGCGCATACATCAGCAGGGTTACCTCGCAGTTCTTGCGCATGTCGGTAGGGCTCGACGAGCCACCGGCCTGGACCGTGTAAGCGGAGTAGCGAACCTCCAACTGACGGATGTCGGAGATGTACCTCGCGTCAACAGATTTGGGCGGGCACCCGGACCCTTGAAGGGACGCGACGGTGACGACGACTTGTGTCGGGTCCTGTCCAGGGCGCGCACCAGCGCCGGCCGGCATCGCGGTCACGGCGAGCACCGCAGCGGCCACGCCGAGAACAGACACTTCCTTACGCACGCGATTCCTCCTACCTAGAATTAGGAATCCTTTCCGTGCACCCAGGAGACAACAGACCACATTGCCCCTGCCGGCGCGGACAAATCGATAAACTCGACAAAGAGTAGCTTTTATGCCTATCACTGTCAAACCTCAATTTTCAACTCTTCCCGCTGAATAATTTCGAGGGGTGAGCCCGCATCTTCGGTACTGACCGCAAGCACCGATCGCGTAGCCCACCTCCCCCGGTAGACGAATCCGCCGCCGATACCCGGACCTCACCGCACAAAGCGGTGCCGGCGCCGGATCCGGACATCCACCCGGCCGGTTAAGCACAGCCATTAAGAGCGTGTCTCATGTGGGTGGGGTGTGGTCTGCGGGATAATGCGGGATCGTGTCGTCGGATCTTGCGCGTCGGTTGGTGCCGGATGAGTTGTGGGCGATCGTCGAGCCGCTGGTTCCGGAGTTCACGCCGCGCAGACAGGGCG